>CAYSFU010000001.1:0-181782 GCA_964430555.1 uncultured Nitrospira sp.
CAGGGTTCACGCGTGTGATGTGGAACTGGTGATCCAGCTCGATGATCGCATCCATGGCGCAGCCGAGGAGCCGGCTCACTTTTTCTTCCCGTTCGCGCACCTCAGCTTCCGCCCGTAATCGCTGCAATTCCGCTGCAGCTCGCGCGGCAAAGATCTGAAACACCGCATGGATGCGCGGCTCCTCGGGAATCGGACGCCGGTCGATGACAGCCAGATGGCCGAGAACTTGTCCATGTGTGTCTTGTAAGGGGACTCCCATGTAGCTGGCCGCGCCCGCAGCCCTCAATTCCTCCCTATGAGGGAATACATCGAGAATGCGATCGGGGAAATGCACCAGTTTGGCTGTATCGATCACACGCTCACAGGGGGTTCCGGCAATGTCCATCTCATAGTCCTTGATCCACTGGCCATCCATCCAAAAAGCGATCGCCCTCAGACGGCGTGTTTCGGGAAGATACTCCGTCACCCATGCCCCGTGCGTACCAAGTACCGAAGTAAGGTTCTGGACCAACGCTGCAAAAAACTGTTGTCCGGTTTCGGTCGCGGTGCCCTTCAGAATTGCCCGCAAGGCGACGTCGGCTTCAAGGTTCTGGAGAGGTGTGGAGTGACCAGATGGAGGAGATATCATGAGACGAAAGTATGGGACGAGGTCAACGACAGATGCAAGAGATTGGGATGGAGCGGTCAGGAAAAGTTTTATTGCGCCTCCCCATAAGTCCTCGTATGATGCGTTCACCTATGGAAACCATCGTTCGTATCAAAACCAAGACCCCCTCTCCCTATACACTGACCCACATCGAAACGGACACCCACGACACAAAAACGTTTCGATTCGAACTCCCTTCTGATGCAACGCTGGACATGTTACCAGGCGACTTTCTCTACGTCCATGCGCCGATCGACGGCAAGCAGGTCAAGCGGCCTTACACACCGTCTTCTCTGCCTGAATCGACAGGCTTCTTCGACCTCACTGTGAAACGCTATGAAAGCGGCGTGGTCTCAAGGTATCTCCATGATCAGCGCATCGGCGATACCGTCCTTATGAGCGGACCGAATGCAGGCGGTCATTGGGTGGATGGAATGGCCACTCATGTAGGATTTGTCGCAGGGGGGACAGGCATCACACCGATGATCTCAATCATTCGCTGGATTCTAACTCGAAAGCTTTCAGTAGAACTCCATCTTATCTTTGTCAATAAGACGGAGGCGGACATCATCTTTCGAAATGAATTGGACCAAGCCGGTCGAGTGCACCCCAACTTCCATAGCTACCATGTCCTAGAACAACCGCCACCAGGTTGGGCAGAAGGAGCAGGCCGCGTCACTCCAGAAATTCTGCGTCAACACCTCCCTGCTCCAGCTCCCGATACATGCGTTTTTCTCTGCGGACCACCGTCCATGGTTGACTCCTTGGAAGCCACGCTCAAAGAATTAGGCTATCCCGAACAGGCTCTCGTCCTCCCGTAACGCTTCTCTGGTTCATTGAGCTTGCTGACGCACTATTCCTCAGCACCCTATGGGTGGAGTGTTGCCTTTTTCCTCATGACTCACGCTCACCTCTCTTCGTGATGCTCATATCTGCTTGAATACGCGACACATGGGAAAGGCACGTTCTTAGCTTACGTCTTCATGAGGAAGGGCCTGTTTCCCTCGTATCGTCACGTCTGACAAAATCCCGATTCATTAGGAGGTGACTATGCCGCAGAACAGACTCCTCTCTCAAATGACCCAACAGATCATCAGCAGAGCTCTCAGTCACGGTATTCAGCGGCTCGCAGAAAAAGTTCGTGCCACGGGAGGCCAACCATTGGACCTCATCCTTCCCGATGGTTCTCATCTCAATTTTGGGCAGAAACCTTGCGTCATCATGGAGATACGCGACCCCGATTTCTTGTTGGACTTGACTCACCCGACACTTGGGGGGCTGGGTGAAGCATTCGTCAATGGGCGCATTGATATCGATGGTGATATTATGACCGCAATCGCCAGTGCTGAACACCTGGCAGAAGCCGGTGGGGCACCGATCACGTCCCGTATTGCCCCAGTCTCGTCCCCCCATCCGCCCGGTCAGGACCTGGCGGATATCACGTACCACTATGATGTCGGCAACGCGTTCTACCGACTGTGGCTTGATGAACGCATGGTCTACTCTTGCGCCTATTTTGAGACTGGTGAAGAAACTCTTGATGAGGCGCAACAATCCAAACTCGATCACATCTGCCGGAAGTTACGCCTGCAACCTGGAGAACGGTTTTTGGATATCGGCTGCGGTTGGGGAGGGCTTATTATGCATGCCGCAAAAACCTATGGCGTACAGGCAACGGGCATCACGTTGTCGGAGAATCAATTCATCTTCGCGAAGGAACGAATCAGAGCCGCTGGACTGAATGCACGAGTCGAGGTCCTACTCCTGGATTATCGTGACACACTTGCTCATTTCGGTGAGGCCACATTCGACAAAGCCGCAAGCGTTGGCATGTTCGAACATGTCGGGGTGAACAATTTTCCGACCTACTTTGGCACTGTGCGCCACTTACTGCGCGATCGTGGTCTGTTTCTGAATCACGGCTTCACGTCGTCTGATATCGATGGACGCCCTGTGGGTTCCGGTGTGAACGACTTCTTTGATAAATACGTATTCCCAAACAATGAGCTCTTACACCTGCACGTTGTGATCCAGGCGATGGCGGCACAGAACTTTGAAGTCTACGACGTCGAAAGTCTACGTCCACACTATGCCCGCACCCTTGCTCACTGGTCACACCGCTTGGAGACTCAACTGGAATCCGCTCAGAAGCTTGTTGGGGAACGAACACTACGAATCTGGCGGGCCTATCTTGCCGGTACCTCAATGGGTTTCCATCATGGATGGATGAATATCTATCAAGTGCTGGCAAGCCGACAGGAGTCCGATGGGCCGACCGAGCTTCCATTGACACGTACATGGATATACCGCTAATTCACTGAACGCCATGACGAAGGCATTCACGACGCACGGTCGGGACGGAACCTGCCTAAAAGATCCTGCATCACCCGCTCGGCCGCCACTGCTCCATCCCGGATACAGTCTGGAATGCCAACTCCCCGATAGGCAGCCCCGGTCAGAATGAGTCCGGGATAGCGGCTGACTGCCGCATCAAGTTGCGCCAATCGATCCAGATGGCCAATCGTATATTGCGGCATGGCCTTCCACCATCGATTCACTTCGGTATAACTGGGCTCCGCGCTGATACCGCAGATACCGGCCAACTCTTCTCGGACTGCCGCGACAAGTGCCTGATCCTCTCGTTGGAGAATATCTTCCCGCCCGACACCACCGACATAGCACCGCACCAGTAACTGATTCGCAGGAGCACGATGGGGCCACTTGAGCGAAGTCCATGTGGAGGCAATCAGATGCCGCTGCTCGGTTCTCGGGATGATAAATCCAAATCCTTCGATGGCACTCGTGAGAGCCCGTGGGAATGCCATCGCGATGGTGGCCGTGGACGCGTAGGGAATCAGATCCAGCAACCCACCTGCAATCGGCGTCAACGGACGCAACAGGTCCGCTGAAACATACGCGGGTGTGGCTAACACCACGCTTTCAGCCGAGAGCGCCGATCCATCATGAAGAATCAGATCGTACATCCAGCGACCGGGTTCGTGCGATCGCACTCTGAGCGCGTCGACTCGAGCGCCCACTCGAAGCTCAACACCTTGCTGTATCAACCGCGTTGTGAGCGTAGTCACCAACTCACCGAGCCCATTCTTGAGGCTGACAAACATCGTCCGGCGTGGTTGGGAAGACGCCGTTGATGCGGCGGCTTTCTTGACCGCCATCATGCCGCGAACAATGCTGCCGTGCTCCTGTTCGAGCTCAAAAAATCGTGGAAATGTAGCTCGTAGGCTCATCTGCTCCGCATCGCCTGCATAGATACCTGCCATCAACGGTTCCAACACCCGCTCAAACGCTTGCGCTCCGAACCGACGTCGAAGAAAGTCGGCCAAGGATTCATCGCCGGTTGAGGTTCCTGGCGGAACGGCATACTCCAGCCCCATACGAGCCAATCCTGTCCAAGTCAGCAGGCCACTCTGAAAGAATGGCCCCAGCTGTTTGGGCGTAAATGAGAGCAGTCCTTCCGGCAGATCGTGCAATCGTCCCTTGGAAAGGACGGAGGCCTTCTTGCCTGTTTCATTGGTATTGATAAGCTGATCGGCAAGGCCAAGCTTCGTACAGAGATCGGGACCAGCCTGTTTTTGAGAGAGGAATGAGTCCGGTCCGGCTTCGGTGACGATGTCACCGACCCGATGCGTGACAATCTTTCCTCCCCATGAGAGATCGGATTCAAGCACCGTGCAGTGGATAGGCACTCCGGCTTGAGTCGCCTTCTCCTGCAACGAAAAGGCAGTGGCCATCCCGGAAATACCGCCACCGACAATGACGACTGTACGTGGTCGAGTCACGACGAAGTGTAGAGCGAGGATTCATGCGCGGCTAAGACGTCGCGTAACGTCTCGAGCATCGCAGGCGCATCGTTCAACATCGGCATACGCTCGAGTTGCAAGCCCTTGCTGACCGCCAGCTGCCTGAGCTCGATGTCGATGTCGAAAAGTGTTTCCACATGGTCACAGATAAATCCGATGGGAGCCACCAGCACATGTCGGTGACCGGCTTGCTTCACCGTCTCCAGCATGGCTTCGACCGTCGGTCCAAGCCATGGCTCACTGGAGCGTCCCTGGCTTTGATAGGCGAAATACGTTGGATGGTCGCCTAAGGCTTGGGTGACAGCCGTAACAGTCTCCTTCACTTCATCCGGATATGGATCCTTCATCTTCACGATCCGTTCCGGCAAACTATGGGCAGTAAACAACACCGGCACCGTAAGGCGTACATCCGCGGGAAATTTGCCGAGCGCCTGCCGAATGTTCTCAACGATCGCGGCAACCAGTCGTGGATGCCGATTCCAACTCCCGACATAGGTCACGGGAGTGTGATCCTCTAATCCGGCCCGGGCTTCCTCAACTTTTTTCCGGTACGCCCCCGTACTCAGCGACGATTGTTGCGGAGCCATACAGACTCCGATGATCTGCTCCGGCGATTCCTTCAACAGCTCGGCATAGGTATCCTTGATAAAGGGATGCCAATGCCGCAACCCAACGTACACTCGGTATCGGCCGCCACCAGACTCATTCAACTGTCGTTCCAGTTTCCTCGCAACCTCCTGCGTGATCCCGACGGCCGGTGACTTTCCACCGGTGGCACGGTACCGTTCACGAATTTCTTCGACTAACTCAGGAGGCGTCGGCCGCCCTCCACGGACATCAAGTAAAAATGGTTCGACATTGTCCAGGCAATCAGGCCCGCCCATCGCCATCAAGAGCACTGCCGTGTGAGGTCTGCTGTCGTTCGTCATTTTTGTCGTTCCTATCTCATTGTCCAAGTGCGAGGGGTACGGATTTCACATGACGAGTTACACGAACAGGATCTCCGGCACAGACTTGCACGCCACACCAGAAACGACTGACTTCACACGTTCACGCGCTAGTGTTGGCTCAGTTTATGCACCATGTCGATCGTTGCAGCCACGTGATCGACCGGCGTTGTAGGCAGGATGCCGTGACCGAGATTGAAAATGTGGCCGAGACGTCCACCGGCTCGACGCAGGATATCGTCGACGCGACGCTCGATTTCGTGGAGCGGAGCAAAAAGGGCAAGCGGATCAAGATTGCCCTGTACGGCCCGGTCATGGCCGACCATGGCCCAGGCGTCATCCAGATGAACCCGCCAATCTACGCCAATGACGTCTCCCCCTGCTTCACGCATCTGCCGCAAGATGGCCGTCGTGCCGGTGCCGAAATGAATCATCGGCACGCCTTCATGTTTGAGTCCATCGAAAATCCGCTGAACGTGCGGCATCACATATTCTGCATAGTCGCCCGCTGAAAGACATCCGACCCAACTGTCGAAGAGCTGAATCGCTTGCGCCCCCGCCTTGATCTGCCGACGAAGATACCCGGTGAGCACACGGGCAAACTTGTCCATCAACCGATGCCAGGCGGTGGGATCACCATACATCATCTGCTTGGTATTCAAGTAATTACGCGACCCGCCACCTTCGATGGCATAACTCGCCAACGTAAACGGCGCACCGGCAAACCCAATAAGCGGCACCCGCCCATCAAGGGCGCGCCGCGTTTGCCTGATAGCCTCCGCGACGTAGTCCAGTTCATCACCGTCAATGACGTTCAGGTGATCCACCGCTGCTCGGTCGCGCACCGGATTGTGGATGACCGGGCCTTCTCCGGCTGCGAACTCGAGATTGAGGCCCATGGGCTCCAACGGAAGCAAGATATCGGCAAAGATAATGGCGGCATCCAACGAGAATCGATCAATGGGTTGCAGTGTGACCTGAGCCGCCAGCTCAGGAGTTTTACACATCTCCAAGATCGAATGTTTCGCGCGCAAGGTCCGATATTCGGACATATACCGTCCGGCCTGACGCATAAACCAGACCGGGGTGCAATCGACCGGTTCACGGCGACAGGCTTTCAGAAAACGATCATTCATCGTGCGGGCATTCTAGTGACGCCGAAGGAGTCCTGTCAAACAGGGATAGAAGTCTCATTTCCCCTATTTCAAACACGTAGGCGACAGGGATAGTCGTCGAATGCCTGTCACGAACATGATAACGTGCGCAGCGCACGAAAAAAATCGGGTTTTACTTTCCTCAGATTCTCTGTATAATGAACTACCAACCTACAATCGGGACGCTCAATTAGCTTAATTGGGACCACGGCTCCCTGTCTCCCACCACAGTGGCTTTGCCGATCCCCCGACCTATGAGGAGAATTGTATGTCCGACGTGCAAGCGTATCCACCAACCAAGGCTCAGCAGATCTGGTATTCCTTTCTGCGATGGTTTGACTCCTGGGCTGGCCTTGAGCTGACGAAATCCGACGGACCGCCGAAGGTCGACTGGATTCGTAGCGTCCCTTTTATTTTCATGCACTTAATGTGTTTTTGCGCCATTTTAGTCGGGTGGAGCTTCACTGCAGTCGCAGTGGCTATCGCCTTCTATTACATTCGCATGTTTGCGATTACCGGGTGGTACCATCGCTACTTCTCGCATCGCACATTCAAGACCTCTCGTACTGTCCAGTTTCTCTTTGCACTGTTAGGCAGCACCTGTACCCAGCGTGGTCCTCTGTGGTGGGCCGGCCATCATCGCCATCACCATATCGCCTCCGATACACCGGAGGATGTGCACTCCCCGCGTCAGGGTGGATTTTGGTGGTCGCACATGGGCTGGATTATGTCACAGACTTTTTATGCCCCACGCTTGAAGAGCATTGCTGATTTCGCCAAGTTTCCGGAGCTGCGGTTCCTCGATCGCTATGATGTCCTCGTGCCTGTCTTGACCGGCTTCAGCATGTTTGGATTCGGTAAGCTGCTGGAAACCTATGCGCCTGAGCTCGGCACCAACGGTATCCAAATGCTGATCTGGGGATATTTCATCTCGACCGTCGCGCTGTTTCATGGAACCTGCACGATCAATTCGTTGTCGCATGTCTATGGCTCACAGCGATACGAGACCGGAGACGATAGCCGAAACAACTTCTTCCTGGCCTTAATTACCATGGGGGAAGGCTGGCACAACAACCACCATTATTACCCAGCCTCGACCAGACAAGGGTTTTACTGGTGGGAAATCGACATGACCTATTATTGTTTGAAGGGGCTCGAATGGCTGGGATTGATCTGGGATATTCGTGAAGTTCCAGAGTATGTCCGCGAGGGAAAAACCCGGCAGGATTCAGACCGCAGTGTACTCAAGAAAAAGATCGAATCCGCCGCCAAATCGACGGAACTTCCTGCGCCACCGCCGCAATTAGAACTGACGCCTCCTTAGACTCAATCGGATTCTTCCTTCGACCTTGGTCGATCAATGACCTGATCGGCCAAGGTCTCTCGGATCCGCTGGCTCTCCCCATCGATTCCTATTCGTTCCTCATCGGACAGCACCCACGCATCACCGGCGATCAGTTGAAACCGGTAATGATCCTCGTTGAGCGTAAACCACTCGACGTACGGGTGTGGCTCCAGGTTCGGATGCGGGTCGAGTGAAATAAGGTTCACGGTCCCAATCTGAGGATTTGCCATATCGCCGATGACTTGCCCCGCCATCTCATCATCTTCAAAACGGCTGTTTTTGAATCGGATCACCTCGCCCGCGATATCAGGTTTAAAATTACCGCGTAAATAAAAATCCACTGGTCCAACGATCGCAAACACGACTTGTCCGACGACCGTTCCATCGATACGGTTGTCAAGGAATCCCTCGCGCACCCATCGTCCATTGCCGAACTTTTGTGCCATGAGTCTCCTCGTTCCTTTGGAAACAATCAGCCGCCGAACGCGCCAACGACGATCGCCAATAAAATCAGCGCACTGCCGATCCAGCCTTGGATATCCAACGTCTCTCCGAGAAAGTACCATGAAAGCCAAGCCGCATAGACTGGCTCGGAGGCAAACAGAAGCGCCACCTGCTGAGCCGGCACGAGTTGTTGGACCCATATTTGCACGGCAAATGCCAGCGTGGCCAGCACACCCGTGACGACAAGACCGGTGAGAAGAACGGGTGTGGGCGAAAACGCGCTCACGGGAACATCTTCCCACCATGGGGCCGGTAGAAACAACACCGTCATTCCCACCATCTGCCAGACAAGGAGCGACGGAGCATCGACTCGGCGAGAAAATCGCTCAAGACAAATGATATGGCAGGCAAACGCCACGGCGCACCCCAGCGTCATGAGGTCGCCTCGATTCATGGATGTGCTGGGCTTGACGAGGAGCCACAACCCGACCACCGCAATCACCGTCGCCACAGCCATGCGCCGATCGACCCGCAGAAGGATCAACGGTACGAAAATCACATAGAGCGCGGTGAGAAAAGCAGAATTGGACGCCGTGGTATGGGCAAGTCCGACCGTTTGGAGCAGATACCCGAAAAAAAGAAACAGGGTCGAGAGTGCACCCGCGGTTAACACCGCACGATCATAATGCAGTCGGCGGCGACTGACGACAACCCATACGAGGATGAGCAGCGTGCCGATTAAAAACCTGAGCAATACGAACGAAAGGGGAGGAATCTGCTCCAAAGCCGCTTTTGTAGCAGGAAAGGTCGCACCCCAGATGAGAGTGGTCAGTAGGAGGGCAAGTCGCGGCATGAATGAACGATGCTGAATCCTGCGTGTTGAGATCTGAGTGAGAAACCGGCCGACATAACTCAGTACTGAGCACTCAGACTCAGCACAGTATCATGCTAGGGCTTGCAGAGAGGACACAACCGTTGCCGGTTCACACCGGCCTGTTCCATGGCTCGTGTTGCCCGCTCTTTATCAGGATAATCGAACCATCCGCCTTCCCAAAAGTCGCTGGAGGTGGAAGTCGACGGCACCTCCGAACACCGATCTCGATGGAGGGTGACACGGTCGATGGCACGGGCAATGTGCAGCCAGTAGATCA
Source organism: uncultured Nitrospira sp. (assembly GCA_964430555.1). Classification (GTDB taxonomy): domain Bacteria; phylum Nitrospirota; class Nitrospiria; order Nitrospirales; family Nitrospiraceae; genus Nitrospira_D. The sequence goes on from CAYSFU010000001.1 coordinate 9,509, forward strand.
TGCGAGTCGGTGAGGGGCAAAGGGTGAGTGGTATGGAGCGTTCACAAGTGAATCACGCCTGCCCCCTGCCCCTGCCTAGTTCACGGGAGGAGCTGCCACTCATCTTTCTCGATGAAGCACTTCACGCCGGTCTGCAGCTTTTTGACATCATCTTTCTCAAAGAGCCTCATGTAGCGCTCGATTCGATCATCCTCGTCGATTCGCTCTTCCTGCATGACACCGTTATTCCCCTTATACCGTCGAATCAGCACTGGCATCGAAACCCTCCTCTGAAGCTAGCAGTTGAGCCGCGTAAGTTGTTACAATGATCCGAATATCGTAAGTCGGTCAGCATCGCCTGCACAAGGGCTATTTGTCAAGATCTGAACGGCTCCATTCGGTTGGACTGAAAACCTCCTTGGGTGGCAGCACGATCTTGCAGAGAGATCGTCACTGACTCCGAAAGGCGGCGATCCCTCGAATGTTTCGTTCGGATACAGTCCCCTGACGAATACGCAAAGACAAGGATGCCATCGAGCTAAGAGAAAGGATAAGATCCTGTGCCACTCTATGAATACCGTTGCGGACAATGCGAGAAATCATTTGAAGCCACCCAGTCCGTCTATGCCAGAGTCGAAGACACTGAATGTCCCTCTTGTCATGCGAGGGAGGCGACGCGCCTTCTTTCTTCGTTTTCATCCAATGTGGTCGGAGCTCGCAAACCAGGATTCGCTGAGATCAAAGCCACGGCCATGAACCAGGAACGGATGGAGCGATTCGCCAAATTGCCGCCGTTGAATGCACAACGCAATGTTCCGCCACCGAACATGTCTTCCGATTCCGATTCCTCGTCGGCAGATCGAACAACGTCCGAGTCGTGAACATGGCAACCCGTGCCTGATTAAGCTGCAAGGGTCATAGAATCCCTAGCCGCAGGAAGTATCCATGACGAGACGATCGTTTGTCACTCAGCTGTGTGTGGGCTTGATTCTCTTCATCTGCCCTCTCCGAGCATCGGCCCAGGCTTCCGGAAATCTGATCATCGCCGGGAACGGTCCTGAACAAGCGACCATTGAGGCGCTGACGCGCGCCTTTGAAAAAGCCAACCCCCGTGCCTATGTCGATATCCTATGGGATGAAGATTCAACGCCGGCGCATTTAGTCCGGACCGGCCAGGCGCAGATTGCCGTCACGGGTGTAGAAGACGCAACACTGGCGGCCTCACATATCGGGTGGGACGGCATTGGGATTCTCGTGCATCTCTCGAACTTCACCAAAGACGTGACGAGGCAACAGGTCGCCGACATGTTTTCAGGGACAATCAAGGAATGGTCTGAACTGGGTGGCCCCGAGACAAGAATCCTGTTGATCGACCGATCCCTCACCCAGAATATCCGCGAGACATTTGAATCCCTCCTCGGGATCACCGGAAAGATTCCGAAGACCGCAAAGGTCATCGGATCGGACGACACGGTCATCAAGAGCGTCGTAGGTACGCTTCCGCCGCTCTCCGCCGTCGCGTATGTGTCACTGAATACCGGCCTCTCCGCCGTCTCTGATGGGGTGCCTGTCCGCCTGCTGCCGGTCGACAAAATTGAACCGGAGGTTCAAACGGTCCGAGACGGACGATACAGTCTGCGACGTCCGTTGCTTCTCCTCTCGAAAAAAGAGCCGAATCCTCTGGTTGAAACCTTTATCACATTTGCGCTATCTCCTTCTGGTCAAGCCATTGTCGGGGAACGCTATGTAGCCATGTCGGGCAAGTAATTCCATCATCTCGCACGAAGGGAGGTTCTGATGGCAATCCCTTTCCGTTTCTTCTTTCTGTTTTTCTCGTGGCTGGTGCTGTCCCATGTTCTCCCACCGGTGGCCTTCGCCGAAGAGGGAGTGGTCGTCGAAGGTGCCGGTTATACGCTGCACGACGCGGAATCAATCAAAGGGCATGACGAACAACAGCTGGAGAAAGACCCTGTCTGCGATAACAGCAAAAAGCCAAAAATCCTGCGCGTGGAACCGGATGAGGCCAAGCCCGGGCAAACCATTACCCTCACAGGCGAGAACTTCGGAACAAGCGATTGTTTTCGCGGCGTGGTGTTCAGTGCGGCGGGCCCAACCAAGATCGTCCACACATTTGTGAATGACACGACGATCGACGTCACAGTGCCTGACATTCGGCCCGGCATGTCATTCATTGATATCGTTGCCGGCGGCGGGAATGCCCGTTCGAAAGCATTTTTGGTGCAACCCAAGTAACGAGACGGATGGTCTTACCCCGACGAGCAGAGTACCCCAATCACTCAGCGGCTTGTTGACGGACCGCTTTGGCAAGATTCTCGGGTGTCCCGATATCCAAATAGCCGTCATGAGGGAACCGCACCGTCTGAATCGACAGCCCGGCCTTGAGAGCCGCCTGGAAAACGACGCCTACGGCTAAATCTCCTCCTGGATCATTCGCCGTATGCGCGAGCCGCCCCATATTCTGTCTCGTTTCATCCGCACGCAGAAACCGGTGTAGGAACTCGGAGAAGACAGGCGTCCACACGGCAAAACACCAGCCGAAGGTGAGCGTCGTCAAGGCGGGTTTCATCAGAATCTCACGGACCCATCCTTCGTCGTCAGAGTCCACCATGTCCCAGACTCGCGGATCCTTGATGCGATGCAACCCAAGCACCACCTCCGCACCCGTTTGCTCCTGCTGTTCGATGAGTTTCCGATAGGCATCCGGCGGCCCAAATAAAATATCGGGGAAGCCGAACGCAATCCGATACTGCGAGACAAAGGCAAACGCCCGATCAAGCGTGTCGGGAGGCCCAAGCGAGCCGGGAATCACGAGATAGGCGAGCGACATCCCTACCCCTGCCCCCTCCTGAAAATAGTGCGGAATGTCCCATTTCCCTTCACGAATCACGATGAACGTCTTGGACACTCCAGCCGTTTTAAACTTTTCCAGTAGATACTGCGACGCCACTTTCGGTCGTGGCATCCCCGTCTGCGGATCCTTCGTAAAGCCGACGGGGAATAATTCTTTACTACAAGGAAACGGTTGGAGGCGCTTGGCCTGTCCGGCAGCCGGAACGAGGCCGACAACTTCGGGCCACGGACGAGATGGTTGATCGGCAGAGGGGACAGTCATAGAAGCATCATTATCGCTGGATTCACGCAATGAGTCCAGATGCGTTGATACGATACGAAGGGCGCTCATCTCCATGCCACACAACACTCTTCGTCTCGGCAAAAGAGAGGAACCATCCCGATCAGATCACGCTTCGTCTGTTTCCAGCCGTCTCGACAAGCGAAGGCCGTATCGTGTAGCTTAGTGGCGGTTCTGAAAGCCGTCTGTTCTCATTACGCACTTCACACAAAGCGAGCGTGCCTGATGCCATACTCCTGGTCTCGATATGCACTATCCGCCGCGTTCCTGATGATCGGCGTTGCGATCTCCCTATCGGCCTCAGCCGCGCCACCGATCAAAGAACGCCTTCCCCTAACGATGAGCGGAGCCGGCTGTGGGGAGAAAGAAGCAGAGATCAACACAATCTTACAAGCCATTCCCGGCGTCCTCAGCGTCGATTTCAACCGTGTCCCGAACCATGTCCTCGTAGATATCAGCCCCAATACCGTCAAGGCGGCAGATGTGATCAAACATGTCAACGGAGCGATATCCTCCTCGCATTGCAAGGTCGAGTTCATCGAGGGATGTATTTCAGCTACCATGCCGACAGCCTCAGCCGCCCCACACGAGCATGAGTAGCGATGAGTCATTGAGCCTTATTATGATGATAGGACTCGCCTCAAACTGAAACTTGAGCTGAGCATTTTTCACGGTCGTTCGGATTTCGATTCATAGGCATCCACCTCGGACGACCAACGACAAGCCTGCTCGTGCCGTTACGTTCCTGAAAAGAGATTGTGAGGACTTCAACCAGTCGCTCGAACCTGGAATAGCTCTATCACGATGCTGACTGGTCCGTAGCCGGCATCGCTCTGAATTCTTGAAGGATGTTCCACGCTCGCAGGACATCGACGGTCAGTGCCGCGCCATAGGAAGGGCCATAGTCTCGTTCTGAGAGATGCCCCATACTGTCATTCCAGGTTTCGAAGCGTACCGGTCCGGCTGAAGCTGCCAGCGACCAAGCGAACTGTTTCTGGCTCTGACCTGTGGTATTCACGAAGATTCCGGAATCCCACATCAGTGCGAATTCAATTTCCCAGGTTGGAATCGTTTCACCCGTGGCCGTGGTTCGATACTGACCGATGGCAATCGCCGGCTGCACCAGCCCCGCCGTGTCTCGTACGGAGTGCAGGACCGCTCCATTACTCTGATAGCTGATCCGCCCCATTGCGGAAGCCCGGACATTGATATCGCCCCACTTCTCCGAATGCCACACCGACGGGGTCACCTGCAGTCGACGGATACCGCCTCGCAAAAACCCTTGTTGATAAATGGTTCCGACGGAAAATCCTCCACCGGCAAAAATGACCTTCCGATCAAATAGGGATACCCAGCGAGTAATCGACCCATCGATCATGACATCGGTTTCCTTCCTCGGGTCCACCGTGGGCACTGCCGGCAGTTGGCGAAGCTGATGCACGACCTTATTCTGAAAGTACTGGCTCGGTTCGTCACTGGTGGGACTGATCCCGGCTGTGAGGTTCGTACTCCAGTTTTTCCACAGCCAACTAGTTCCCGAATAGTCCCAATGTTTCGTCCAACTGAACGTGATAAGGTTGAAGCCGAGTGTATTGCCCACTGTGGAATCATACTTATTCCCTATGCCGTCTATCGGGGTAAACCGATTCAGCGTCAGTCCCGAGACAACCGTCGTATACTGATCCGGAAATGCCGTGCTTCCCCAATGGACCGACGGAGCAGGGCTTTCACTCCAAGCCGGAGTGGACATCACTCCACCACAGAATAGGAGAAAAGCGCCGCCGACCGACATCGCTCGTCGTCGCCGAGTCCATAATTCTGTATCTTCAACACTATCCTGTTTCATCAAGAACACCCGCCTTTCATGGAACCATCACGTCCGACTATCGCGAGCCTATCAAGAAAGGAGCAGGCCCAGGGTAGAGGGTTCGCGAGAACAAACGAATCCTGCGAATTCTATAGGACTCGGACATCGGTGGCGACTAAATTTGCTCATACCGACGTTCATCATTCCCCTAGGCGACGCGCGCCGACTGATTTATCACCGCGTCTCTCGACAGGCCTCTCGATCCTATGCTAGCTTACGCGCTTGTTTTTCCATGTTCATTCCTTTCGACGTGAGAGCCTACAGACGCAGCCATGTTTAAAAAAATCTTAGTTGCCAATCGCGGTGAAATCGCCATGCGGATCATCCGTGCCTGCCGCGAATTAAACATTGCGACCGCCGCTATTTATTCCGAAGCGGATTCAACCGGCATCTATGTCAAGAAGGCCGATGAGTCCTATCTGGTAGGACCCGGGCCGGTGAAGGGGTTTCTCGACAGCAAGCAGATCGTGGACCTCGCCACGCGAATCGGCGCAGATGCCATCCATCCAGGCTACGGATTTCTTTCGGAGAACGCCGAGTTCGCAGAACTCTGTCAGGCTTCCAACCTTACATTCATCGGCCCGTCCACCCATGCCATTACCCTGATGGGCAGCAAGGTCAAGGCTCGCGATCTTGCCGAATCCGTCGGCGTTCCGATTGTACCCGGCACGGACGGTGCCATCTCGAACGTCGAAGAAGGGTTGGCTTTTGCCAAACAAGCCGGCTATCCCGTCATGATCAAAGCGAGCGCCGGCGGCGGGGGCCGCGGATTGCGCGTCGTGCGATCCGACGACGAATTGCGTGAGAATATGGAGATCGCGGCGCGCGAGGCCCAGGCCGCGTTTGGAAACGGCAGCGTCTTCATCGAAAAATATATCGAGCGGCCGCATCATATCGAGTTCCAAATATTGGGAGACCGCCACGGCAATATCATCCACCTAGGCGAGCGCGACTGTTCCATCCAGAGACGCCATCAAAAGCTCATCGAAATTGCTCCCTCGTTGGTCCTGACGCCGAAGCTACGCGCCGAGATGGGAGAAGCGGCCGTCGCCATCGCACGCGCGGTGAACTACGATAACGCCGGAACCGTCGAGTTCCTGCTCGATCAAAACGGCAAGTTCTACTTCATTGAGATGAATCCTCGCTTGCAGGTCGAACATACGGTCACGGAACAGATTACCGCGATCGACATCGTTCGGCATCAAATCTCAATCGCGGCAGAGATTCCCTTGGACATTATGCAAAAAGATGTGACGCTCCAAGGCCATTCGATCCAGTGTCGGATCAATGCCGAAGATCCGCAAAACAACTTCCTCCCTTGTACCGGCACCGTCACCGCCTACTTGTCGCCCGGCGGAATCGGTGTGCGCATCGACGGCGCAGTCTATAAGGGGTACACCATTTCTCCCTACTACGATGCACTGCTGGCCAAGTTGACCGTTCGCGGACGCACCTGGGATGAAGCCGTCAGCCGCATGAGGCGCTCGCTCGAGGAATACATGATCCGCGGGTTGAAAACGACCATCCCCTTCTTAGAGGCGATCATGCAGGAACCGGACTTTATCGCAGGACGATTCGATACGTCGTATTTGGATACCCATCCAAACCTATACTCGTATCCAAAGTTTGAACAGCCGGAAGATTTAGTCCTAGCGCTGTCCGCCGCGATTGCCGCCTACGAAGGGCTGTAAGCGGACGATCCATTACTGATTTCCCAACGACAGGCACGAGACCTTATGGCACAACGACGACGACCATCGAAAAGATCTCCACAGAAACCATCCCGACCGGCCGCGCCGATCATCAAGACATCCAAGATCATCAAGCCGATGCCTCGTGAGTTCACCATCCAACCTGCGGTCGGCAAGCCGATCCTGATTACGGATGTGGCGCTTCGCGACGGCCATCAATCGCTGCTGGCGACACGGATGCGCACCGAAGATATGTTGCCGATCGCACAAAAGTTGGATGCCGTCGGCTATTGGTCGTTGGAGGTATGGGGCGGCGCCACCTTCGATACGTGCCTGCGATTTTTAAAAGAAGATCCATGGGAGCGGCTCCGAGCGCTACGCGCCGCGATGCCCAATACCAAGCTTCAAATGCTGTTGCGAGGACAAAACCTCGTCGGCTACCGTCATTACGCCGACGACGTCGTCGAGCGATTCATCGAACGATCGGCGACGAACGGGATCGATGTCTTCCGAATTTTCGATGCGCTCAACGATGTGCGAAATCTTGATCGAGCCGTCAGCGAGGTCAAGGCCTGCGGAAAACATGCTGAAGCCAGTATCTCCTACACCGTCAGCCCGGTGCACAGCATCGACCGATTTGTGGATCTGGCCAAGAAGCTGGAAGATCTCGGAACGGATACTATTTGTATCAAAGATATGGCTGGGCTCCTGGCTCCGCTTGATGCCTATCATCTTGTGCGTCGGCTGAAGGCCGCGGTCAAGGTTCCGCTCCACCTCCATTCACACTATACCTCGGGCATGGCCTCCATGACGTCGCTGATGGCGATCCTTGGAGGACTCGACATGTTGGATACCTCCATCTCACCGCTGGCGGGTGGCACCTCTCATCCGGCAACGGAGACCTTGGTTGCCGCTCTTCAGAATACGCCCTATGACACAGGGTTGGAGCTGGAATCCTTCCAACCGATTACCGAACACTTCCGCTCTGTTCGCCGCAAGTACCGTCAGTTTGAAAGCGACTTTACGGGCGTCGACGCTGAAATCCTCACGTCACAAATTCCGGGAGGCATGCTGTCGAATCTCGCCGCCCAGTTGACGGAACAAAATGCGCTTGATCGAATGAAAGAAGTGTTGGATGAGGTCCCGCGAGTTCGAAAAGAGCTGGGCTACCCGCCTCTCGTCACTCCGACCAGCCAAATCGTCGGTACGCAGGCGACACTCAACGTGTTGACCGGAGAACGGTACAAGGTCATTACGGTCGAAACCAAAAACTACTTTTTGGGACTGTACGGACGGGCGCCAGGACAAGTCGATCTCGACGTGATGGCCCGCGCGATCGGCGACGAAACTCCGATCAGAACGAGACCGGCCGACCGATTGGAACCGGAATTGGACGCTCTCAAAAAGGAACTCCCCGCTTCGGCCAAGAGCACAGAAGACCAACTGTCATTCGCACTTTTCCCCAGTATTGCGCGAACATTTTTTGAAGCTCGCGAGAAGGGCGATCTGACTCCGGAACCGCTCGAATCCGGATCTGCGAAAGTCTCGACCACCGCGCACGAACTCCACCTGGCCCCCGTTGAATTCAATGTGACGGTGCATGGAGAGACCTATCATGTGAAAGTCTCGGGTTCCGGTCGCAAGATGGACGGACGCAAACCTTATTACATCCGGGTCAACGACAAGCTTGAAGAAGTATCGCTCGAAACCATCCGTGAAGTCTTCGCCGGCATACCGGAATCGCATGAGCCGACCTCCGGGGGACAACTGAAACGCCCCAAGCCGTCGAAACCGGGAGACGTGGCTCCCCCCATGCCTGGACGAGTGGTGAAGGTACTCGTGGCCGTAGACGATCACGTGAAGACCGGTGATCCTCTGCTCATCATTGAAGCCATGAAAATGGAAAGCCAGGTGCCGGCGCCGATCGATGGGAAAGTCGCCGCGATCTTAACCGTCGAGGGAGACACGGTGAAGACGGACGAAACAGTCATTCAACTGGAGTAAGCTCATCACAGACTTGAACGCCCATCCTCGGCAAGACCGGCACCTTGCGCCGCTCATCCTGTGTCTCTTCGCATGCATCATGACCGCCTGCGCCACCCCCCTGCAAAGCCCACCTTATTTTGAAACGTTGGAACGCCCCTCCCACGAGCGTATCCCGATCAAGACTGTTCTCGTGCACGATCGCCGAATCGCCTACTTGGATATCGGAGTTGGCCCACCGGTCATCTTGATCCATGGTTTTGGCGGATCTATGTGGCAATGGGAACATCAGCAACAGACCTTATCTCATCAGTTCCGCATTCTGACTCTCGATCTCCCTGGTTCTGGACTGTCCGATAAACCCGATATCGCCTACCTCCCGACTCAGATGATGGACTTCTGTCTGGGATTCATGGATGCGTTGGAGATCCCCCAGGCCACGTTCGTCGGTAATTCGATGGGTGCCGGTTTGGCGATCAGCATGGCCTTGACCCACCCGACCCGTGTCGACAAACTCGTCCTTATCGATGGACTGCCATCGGATATTCTGAACAAACTCACCGGCCCCTCGTTTCGTCGTGCGCTAGAGACACAAACCCCATGGTGGCTGGTGTCGCTCGGGAACTGGCTCTTCGGTGGGCTGGTCACCAGCTCCGTCCTGAAAGAAGTGGTCCACGACCACACCCTCCTCACACCGGCAGTCCTTGAACGGTCCAATCGCAATCGCCGACGCCCCGGTATCATCAAACCCCTCATGGCAATGAAAAAGACCCTGCCTGTCTGGGAAACTGACTTCGCCCCACGCATCGATGCCCTCTCGCACCCCACCCTGATCATCTGGGGCGAGAATGACCGCGTGTTTCCTGTGGCGGTCGGAGCAGAGCTTCACGGAAGAATCCGTGGATCAACATTCATCGCCATCCCCCAATCCGGCCATATGCCGCAATGGGAACGGCCGGACCTGGTGAACCAGTTGCTGATCGAGTATATTCATAGTTCACCCTGAACACAGGGCTCGAGCAGGGTCTTTCCGCTCGCAGCCTCAGAAAGGAATTCATCATGCGAACGAACTCTTTGACGATCATCGTTGCAGCAATCGGTTTCTCATGCGGACTTATCGGTTGTCAGACGACCATGAGCAAGGGCTTCTCCTACAAAAACATGCCCGTAGCCAACGATACGGCAGTCGCCGGTGACGGCAATAAAGTCCTCTTTAAAGGCAACCCGCTGACACTCGTCGGGAACGGCGTCAAGATCGGCGAGCCGCTCCGTGAGGTGAAAGTCACACAGAACGACTTGTCTCTCGTGAATATTGCAGAAACCAAGGGGGCAGGTAAGGTTCGTATCATCAGCGTGGTGCCGTCGCTCGATACACCAGTCTGCGAACAGCAGACCCATATTCTAAGTGAGCGAAATAAGGGCCTGGATAAGATGGTCGAATTGATCACGGTCAGCGTCGATACCCCCTTCGCGCAAAAGCGGTTTGCCGGGGAAGCGAAGATCGCCAACGTGACCTTTCTGTCAGACTATCGTGGAGCTGAATTTGGGAAAACCCATGGCCTCTTCTTGGAAGGGCCTCACCTGTTGACCAGAGCCGTCATGGTCATCGACAAAGCAAATACCGTTCGCTATCTCCAAATCACCCCTGATCTCACTCAACTGCCGGACCTGGACGAGGCGTTCCTGGTTGCCCGTCGTTTGATCACGGAGAGCTAGAATGAACTAAGTTCCGGTTGATGTCGCGTCTTGATCCGGAGGTTGCATTCGTTCCTGAATCGCGATCGCCGTCTCGCGTGCTGAGAGGGTCTCATGCCTCATTATGATTTACTGGTCATCGGCACAGGACCGGCAGGACAAAAAGCTGCCGTTCAGGCAGCAAAGCTCGGCAAGAAAGTCGGGATCATCGAGCGCAAGATGGTCCTCGGCGGCGTCTGCATCAATACCGGAACGATTCCCAGCAAATCACTCCGTGAAGCCGTCCTCTATCTCTCAGGATTTCGACAACGCAGCATCTACGGAAGCGAATACCGACTAAAAAAGACGATCACGATCGAAGACTTGCTCTTCCGCTCCAATCACGTCATCAAACACGAAATTCAGATCGTCCAACGACAAATGGCTCGCAACCGAGTGGATATGTATTTCGGAACGGCCAGCTTCCACGATCCACATCGGCTTGTGGTGCATACTCCCGGTGGAGCGTTAGAACTGACGGCCGACTTCTTCGTTATTGCCGTGGGAACCGAGCCGGCTCGCCCCTCGGAGGTTCCCTTCGATGACCATACCATTATCGATACGGACGGACTGTTAACGTTACAGCATATCCCCAAGTCTCTCGTCATCGTCGGAGGAGGCGTGATCGGAACCGAATATGCGTCAATACTTGCCGCCTTAGGCGTTCCCGTCACGCTTATCGACAAACGCCCGCGCCTACTGGAATTTGTCGACACAGAGATCATCGAGACGCTCCAGCGCCAAATGAAAGAACTAGGCGTGACGCTCTATCACGACGAAGAAGTGATCGGGATCGCGCGAAAACGGAAACAGGTGATTCAGGTTTCCTTACGGAATAATCCACCGCTTCAGACCACCACGCTCCTGTATGCCATCGGCCGCGTCGGAGCAACCGCAGCCCTGCATCTGGAATCCATCGGGATCCATCCTGATGCCCGAGGGCGATTGACCGTAAACGAGCATTTTCAGACCTCGCTTCCTCACATCTACGCAGCTGGCGACGTCATCGGATTCCCAGCTCTGGCTTCGACATCCATGCAACAGGGTCGCCACGCAGCTCGCCATGCTTTCGGCCATTCGGACCGTACGGATACCGCACTCCTCCCCTACGGTATTTATGCCATTCCTGAAATCTCCATGGTCGGTCGGAACGAAGAAGAACTCAAACAGGCTGACGTGCCGTACGGGGTCGGCATCGCTCGCTATAAAGAAATCGCCCGTGGACAGTTGATCGGTGACGAAACTGGCATGCTGAAGCTGCTGTTTCATCGGCACACTCGACATCTGTTGGGCGTGCATGCCATCGGGGAAGGCGCCACCGAGCTGATCCACATCGGCCAGGCCGTCATGGCTTTTCACGGTAAGATCGATTACTTTATCGATACCGTTTTCAATTATCCGACCTTGGCCGAGTGCTATAAAGTCGCGGCATTGGACGGGATGAACCGCCTCCCCAGACCCTGGACGCCGTATCTGTAACATAGGAGCATCTAGCGCCACTCATTTCTGAGTGAGCGTTGACGGTAATGGTCCGACTCAAAACAGACACCATCTTGAACCGGAGAACACATGTCATTCTCAAACCACCTCCGCAAACTGGCCAGCTCGATCTGGGACTCTCAATTGACCCATCCCTTCGTGATGGCACTCGGCGATGGAACGTTGCCTGAACCTAAATTTAAATACTACATCCTGCAAGATGCGCGGTTTCTTGGCGATTTGGCTCGGGTGTTGTCTGCCGCCGCCGTCAAAGCACCTGACGCAGAAAGTGCCCTTCGCTTCAACAAGCTATCGGAAGAAACTCTCATCGTCGAACGGAGCTTGCACGAGAACTACGGCAAACGTTGGAATATGACTTCCAAGCAAATGCTGTCCGTCCCCATGGCACCGACCACCTACGCCTACACCCGCCACATGCTTGCCGTTGCCGCAGCAGGAACCGCAACGGAAATCACCGTGGCAACGCTTCCCTGTGCCTGGGTGTACTGCGTCGTCGGGCAACACCTCTTACGAAAAGGCACACCGGCCAAAACCCATCCCTACCGTGATTGGTTGTTACTCTACGCCTCACCGGAGTTTGCCGAAGTGCAGTTGTGGATGAGGAAGAAGGTCGATCACTGGGCCAAGACGGCCGGGAAAGAAGAACTCCGGCGAATGGAAGATTCTTTCATTCTCAGCTCACGATATGAATGGATGTTCTGGGATATGGCTTGGCGTGAAGAAAAGTGGCCGGTCTAGAATATGGACGGAGTCACGACGCTGGGATTGATCGCCGGAACACTGACCACCATCGCATTCATTCCACAAATTGCAAAAGCACGGCAGTCCAGATCAACCGGCGATCTCTCCTGGGGAATGGTCACGATATTCAGCACGGGTGTGCTGTTATGGCTCGTCTACGGCATCTGGATTGATTCGCTGCCGGTCATTCTGGCAAATGCGGTGACGCTACTGCTCCAAGGCGGGATCATTGCACTGAAGATCAAGTATGGGTAGCGGCGAAGAGCCCTCTCGCCTCCTGAATACGAAAGAGCTATGGAAACGGGTGCCGGTGTGTCACGAGCATGCGACCGGAAGTGCCCCTGTTGGTTCGCCTTGTCCAGCCAGTCAAATCTGGGGAACAAGCAGCCCTATGCTATGACTTCTGCTTTGCCTTGGCTAAGGCCAGTGCCATGGCGCTGAGCGGCTGAGACGATTTCACGGTCTGGTTTGATCCTGACGGCCCTCGCCCACGCTGACCACCGGCCATATTAGTGCCTGGCTGTGGCGGCGCAGTCGGACGGCTTGCGGCATCATCAAGGCGCATGGTCAATGCGATGCGCTGGCGTTTGAGATCGACATCGATCACCTTCACCTTGACCACCTGCCCCGGCTTCACCACCTCGTGGGGATCCTTGATAAATCGATTGGCCAGTGCCGATACATGGACCAGCCCGTCTTGATGTACCCCGATGTCGACGAAGGCTCCAAAGGCTGCAACATTTGTCACAACACCTTCCAAGACCATGCCGGGCTGCAAATCGCTGACGGACTCAACCCCCTCACGAAAGGTCGCCGTCTTGAATTCAGGACGAGGATCACGGCCAGGCTTTTCCAGCTCACTAAAAATATCTTGCACCGTGAGCAACCCAAACTTCTCATCCGTAAAATCAGCAGCCGACACTTCTTTGAGGATAGCGGGACGGCCCATCATCTGGGCAATCCCCGTTCCTAACCGAGCGAGAATTCGTTCCACGACCGGATAGGCCTCCGGGTGAACGGCGGAACAATCCAATGGATTGTCGCCGTCGGGAATGCGCAGAAAGCCTGCCGCTTGCTCAAACGTCTTCTCACCAAGGCGAGGCACATCGCGGATCGCCGTTCGATTGAGGAATGGTCCGTTGGCATTGCGATAGTCGACAATGTTACGAGCCAATGCTTTATTGAGACCTGACACCCGTTCCAGTAATGGAACCGATGCCGTATTCACATTGACCCCCACGGCATTGACGCAATCTTCGACTGTCGCATCGAGCGATCTCGCCAGCGCCTTCTGATCCACATCATGCTGATATTGACCGACTCCGATGGCCTTCGGCTCGATTTTGACCAGCTCTGCGAGCGGATCTTGCAGTCGTCTCGCAATGGACACGGCCCCTCGTAAGCTGACGTCCAGTTCTGGGAATTCCGCTGCGGCAAAGGCTGACGCCGAGTAAACCGATGCTCCCGCTTCGCTCACCACGATTTTGGCCAACGTGAGCTCAGGCCTTTGCGCAGCGGCGAGTGTGATCACCTCGCCGGCCAGCTTGTCTGTCTCCCGACTTGCTGTGCCGTTGCCGATCGCAACCAACTCCACACTATGACGAATAATCAGGCGACACAGAGTCTCCACTGCTCCTTGCCAATCGTTACGGGGTTGATGAGGATAGATCGTTGTCGTATCCAACAATTTTCCCGTTGCATCCACGACGGCCACTTTACACCCCGTGCGAATACCAGGGTCCAGACCAAGGATGACCTTGGGTCCGGCCGGAGCCGCCAACAACAGCTCATGGAGATTTTTTGCGAAAATTCGGATCGCCTCAGCCTCGGCTGATTCCCGCAATTGTACCAACAGTTCAGCACTGATCGTCAGATGCATTTTTACACGCCACGTCCATTCACACACGGCAGCCAACCACGTATCCGCCGGTCGACCTCGATCTACAATGCCGACATGAGCGGCAATCATGGCAACACAGGGATGTGGAGTCACTGCATCGAGTTTCTCGCCCAAGCCCAGCTCCAGCTTGAGGACTCCGAGCGTGCGACCTCGGAACAGCGCAAGCGCTCGATGCGACGGAATGACCTTGATCGGTTCCGAATAGGCATAGTAGTCGCGAAACTTTTCCTCTTCCGCCGTCTCTTTGTCCTTCATGACCGTCGAGGTCAAGATGCCCTCATTCCATAGACGTGTTCGTATCGCGGCCAAGAGATCGGCTGTTTCCGCAAACCGTTCCATCAGAATGTCTCGTGCCCCTTCGAGCGCGGCTTTGACATCCGGCACATTGATGGCCTCCACTCCTTCAGCAGCCGGTACAACGCGAACATATTTGAGCGCTTCCTGCTCAGGAATCACCAGGGGATCGGCTAAGAGCCCATCCGCCAACGGCTCGAGTCCTGCTTCGCGAGCGATCTGCGCACGTGTACGTCGCTTCGGCTTGAAGGGGAGATACAGATCTTCGACGGTCTGTTTGGTCGTGGCCGCCTCGATCACCGTGCGTAAGGTGTCCGTGAGTTTCCCTTGCTCCTCAATGGACGCCAGAACGGCGGCGCGCCGCTCCTCCAGTTCACGCAAATAGCGCAGGCGGTCTTCCAAAGTCCGCAGTTGCGTATCGTCAAGGTTGCCCGTCGCCTCTTTCCGATACCGCGCAATAAAGGGAACCGTAGCCCCTTCGTCGAGTAATGCCACGGCAGCGGCTACTTGCGGACTTCCAACACCGAGTTCCTTGGCGATGATCGGAACGATTGTGAGTTGCAGCACATCAGTTGCGATTCGAGTTGTTTCGGTCGTCGGCATCACACGCCTATCTTTCCGAACGCGGAACCACACCGCGCTCTCTGAGGGATGAAGAGGAGAACATCATGGCAAGAAGGAGAATCGTTCACACTCAGAAGGACAGGACAAAACGGAGAGCAATCCACACGTCAGTGCGAAAGTGTTCCGAACGCGGCAAACAACTGTCCCGCCAGATACTGTGTACCACGACCGTCGCCAACATGCTTGCGCCGAAGGAAGTCGTTGACGACTCGGCCATCGGTCGCCTTGTGGGCATCGGGATACCGGAGATTCATGCGATAGCGTGCAATCCCTCGTGATAAGGAACTGACGAACAGGACGGTTCCATTGGGTTCGACCTTCTCGACGACCCCAATATGCGTGAGCGGATCATTCGTCAAGCCGTCCCCGTTGAAATCCCACGTATTATGAAAGAACACGATGTCTCCGGGATGGACGGTCGGGCCATAATGAATACGTCCATGTTTCAGCACATGAGCGTAGATGCGGCCCACTCCGTTTCCTCCGTCCAGCTCTCCCAATCCACTATACAAATCGACACGCTGCGAGGCATACACCCCTCGAACAAAACCCGAACAATCCGGATTAAAACTTCGACCACCGATCTGAATCCGAGATCGTCCGACAAATCGCACGGCCGTTTTGGCCAGTGCGGTCTGCCGTGGCATCTCTTTGGCCATGGTACAGCACGACATCCCTCGTGTTCCCATCGTGGGTGGCATCGCCCGATCAGAGGCAACCTGTCGATGCGCGCTGGTGGCACAGCCTGAGAATGCCCCAGCGAGCAACAAGGTGAGAACACCAAGCGTCCGAGCAGAACGGGGCGAGGCTTGACTCATTGTCCTTCAGTATACAGATCCGCTGCTGGAAGACAATACCTGCTCCCTGAATCCAACCTTCCCATACTGCCGACTGGCCCACCTGGTTCGGTCATCCGTCACGGATCAAAAAGTTCCGCAAGACGCTTCTCCGCTCGTCCTCTCTGTTCGTTCATTACCCTCCCGCACTGCCGACCGGTCCACCTGGTTCGGTCATCCGCCACGGATCGAGCAGTTCCGCAAGACGCTTCTCCGCCAGAACTTTCTGCTCTTTCGCCACCTGCCGCACGGTCTTCCCGGACTTATACGCATCCTTGGCCAACTTGGCCGCAGCCTCATATCCGATTTCCGGCGCCAACGCCGTACACATGGCTAGACTTTCCTCGATGAGACTCTTACAGCGCTCTTCATTCGCTCTGATGCCTTCGATACACTTGAGGGAAAAGTTGTTCGATGCTGTGGCCAGCAGTTCGATAGACTGAAGCAGGTTATAGGCCATCACCGGCATCATGACGATCAGCTCAAAATTAGCCGCCTGTCCACCGACCGTCACCGTGACATCGTTGCCGATGACTTGGGCGCACACCATCGTCACGGACTCGGCGATGACGGGATTGACCTTTCCGGGCATGATGGACGATCCTGGTTGCGTCTCCGGCAAATTGATTTCCCCGAGTCCACAACGAGGACCGGACCCAAGCCAGCGAATATCGTTGGCGATCTTCATAAGACTCACTGCAACAACCCGTAACTGCCCGCTTGTCTCGACCAGCGAGTCTTGAGCCGACTGGGCTTCAAAATGATTCTTGGCTTCCTTGAACGAGCAGCCGGTCTCTTTCGAAATGATCGCCATCACCTTCGAAGGAAACTTTGGATGGCAGTTCAGCCCCGTCCCCACGGCCGTTCCGCCCAAGGCGACTTCGCTCAAGGCCATCTGCGCGTGTTTGATCCGCTGAATACCAAGCTCGATCTGACGCGCATAGCCACCGAATTCTTGTCCCAAACGAACAGGGGTGGCGTCTTGGAGGTGCGTGCGCCCGATCTTCACGATGGCGTCGAACTCCTTCGCTTTGCTCTTCAACGCCTTGTGCAATCGAGTCAATGCAGGAAGAAGTTGGAGCTGCATCATCTCCGACGCCGCAATATGAATGGCTGTGGGAATCACGTCGTTGCTCGACTGGCCCAGGTTGACATGGTCGTTCGGATGCACGAGCTTGCTGCCTCGCGCACCACCGAGCAATTCGGTGGCACGATTGGAGATCACTTCGTTCGTGTTCATGTTTGTGGATGTCCCTGACCCTGTTTGGAAAATATCCACAGGAAACTCGGCATCCAGCCGACCCTCGACAACTTCGGTCGCCGCCTGTTTAATCGCCTCTGCCGATTTCTTCTCCAACAACCCAAGAGAGTGATTCACTGCTGCGGCAGCCCGCTTGATCATCCCCATCGCCCGAATCACCGATCGCGGCATCCTCAGCGAGCTGATCGGGAAATTCTCGATGGCTCGGGCGGTCTGCACGCCAAAATAGGCCTCGGCAGGAACGGCCAATTCCCCCATAGTATCTCGTTCGATTCGAGTCAACATTGACGGTTTGTTCTGGTCCTGTTTCATGCCCGGTACTCCATGTGTAAGGGATGTCTTATGTTTGCGGGGGCATGATAAACGCAATCCGCCGATTTTCACAAGAGCGAGGCACGATGATTCCCGCAGCTGTAATCAGCGAAGCCCACGACTACCCTAATAGTCATTAGCGGAGATCGTTCACCCGCCCTTGCGCACGAGCCAAATTGACGCGCGAGGCATGCACGCGAAAGAGGGCATCAATCATGTTGTCTTTTGCCCGCACCAACGAGAACAAGGCATTGGAGAGTTCCAATGTGTTCGAGCTTAACGTCTGGATCCGCTCTCGTGCCAACCCCACTTCGGTCACCGAGGCCTTGAGACCGTCCTTCGCGATTCGCTGTTGCTCCAACGCAGCCTTTAAAGTCACCAATGCATCTCTCACTTCCATCCCAACCTGATTTTTGACCAAAACGAGTTTGTACTGTTCTTGGTTGAATTCGCTTAAGCCCTGCCCGATACGCCCTTCGCGCTGTCCTCCGTCAAAAATCGGCACGGACAGCTGCACACCGACATTGTAGGTTCCGGTATTGTTATTGAATGTCCGACCGATCAACCCATAGTTCCCCTCAGCCGACAGCGAGGGCAGCCGCTCTCCCTTCATCGATCGCACACTCAATTCCGCTGTCCTGATCCGTTGCAGCTGGGCCTTCAGCTCCGGCCGGTCGATAGCAGCCGCCTCCAATGCGCGGTCCAATGTGGGAAGCACCCCGTCGTAGGCCTTCATCCCGTCCGTGAGTTGAAGCGTGAGGTCATAGCCGATCCCGATCGTATTCAGCAACATCAGTTTGGCTCGCTCCACTTCACCTTTGGCGAGTTCGAGTCGTTGCCGCTCGTTCTCCAGTTGCGTTTCCAAGCGAGCCCTATCCAAGCCGGTCGCCATGCCTCCGGCTTGGCGGTTCTTGATGAAGACCACCAAGTCTTCATAGAGACCGACGTTGGCCGTTCGCGCGTCAACCGTCTCCTGATTCCGCAACACCTCGAAATAGGCCAGAGCCACTTTGGCCACCGTGTCGTTCTCCGTCGTCACGGAGTCCAATTCTGCCACCTGCAGCGCGGCGCGGGACGCCCGCCAGCGCTCGATAAGACTCAGGCTGAAGATTGATTGTGTGACGGATGCACGACCGTCCATAATGTCGAACGGATCGGTTCGAACAGGACTCCCACCGATGGTGCCGAGAAAAAATGTTTGGTGGTTGTACTTGCCGGCAGCCGCGATGTTGGGGAGTAATGCCCCCAGTTGGGTACGGGATACCGCGCGTGCCGCCTCGATCTTTTCACGAAACAAGTGGATGTTCGGACTCTTCCCAAGAGCGTGATCAATCGCCTCCGACAACGATAGCTTCAACACCGACAGATTCTCCCCCGGCGGCGGAGCGGGCAGGCGCTCCTGTGCCCGCACTGTCATCACGAGGGAAAGCACGATCGCCGAGACGGACGCAGCGCCCAGAATCCACCGGCAGACACCACGCCCACGAGGTGAGCCAATTACCTCCTTCACACTTCGGATTGTTGATCGATGGCGTGCGACACCTGTCACGTTGTCTCTCCGACTCCTATGGCCCTGTCTGAAACTTCACCGCGCAGGCGAGCCCTGCCGGCAGCGTGTTATTAGGGTTCGGCATTTCGAGACGGACGCCGAAGGTGCCGCTCGCGCTATCCACCACGCGATTCACAACCGTAACCTCAGCCTGATAGGTCGATGCGGTGCCTTCCGGTTTCACCTCCCCCTTCATCCCATGTTTCAACTTGCCCAGTAGGCTCAAAGGCGCAAAGACTTCAATCCGAAGCGGATTGATCTGGGCCAGCTTGAGGATGGGCGTCTTACCGGCTAATTCGCCGGGCGACAACAATCGGTCGACGACGACACCATTGATCGGGCTTGAGATCGTGCGAAGATGCAGGGCCGCCGTGGCCCGATGCCACTCCAATTCGTCGATCTGTTTCTTTTCGGTGGCCTCCAGATACGCCGTTTCCGCAAGGACTTTTTCCGTCTGAGCCTCATCGAATTCGTGCTTGGCGATCGAGTTGGATTTGTACAAGTCTATCGCCCGCTCAAGCTTCCTGGCACTGAAGGCCATTTTGGCCTGGGTGCTCTTGATCGTGGCCTCGGCGCCGGCCTTGGCTTTCGCCAGATCAACCGTAGCCTTCTCCACACTCGCCTCCAAGGTGACGATGGCCTGCCCCTTGGACACCCAATCCCCTCGTTCGACATGCACGGTTTTGATGAGACCTTCCACCGGCGTCCCGATGGACACTTCCATGGAGGGCTTCATAATGCAGGCAATCGTGTCGCCGGCCTCCGCTGTCCCATCCCACCCGAGACAGCCGGCTGCAAGAACGACCATAGTCCTCAGCATCCAAGGCCTACGACACAGCCCCGTCACGAGAGGATTGCCCGCACATTCAACATCGATCGTCTCCATCGTCTATTCGTTCCGACTCTTATTCCACCCGTCCTGAATACGCAAGCGCGGATTCCAAATGGTCTTCATGCTGCAGGAGCTCCCGCCGCACGCGGGCATGCAGACGTTCCGCCGATCGCTGGGCACGACGCACCAGCAAACGTGCCACCCATCCCTGCAACGGCCGTCCCGGCACAAGCAACCGCCGCGCCACCCATCGAACAAGGCTCCCCTGCGGCGTAGTCAGCAACTCGTCTTCCAACGAAGTAACCATTTCATAACTCCCGGGATCTCCTTGTCGGCCGGCACGCCCATAGAGCTGCCGATCGATACGTTGCGCCTCATGCCGTTCAGTCGCGAGGACATGTAGTCCTCCTGCTTCTGCCACGGCACGGATCAACTTGATGTCGGTCCCGCGTCCCGCCATGTTGGTAGCCACGGTGACGCGCCCCGGTTCGCCGGCTGCCGCCACGACTGTTGCTTCTTCCTGATCTTGCCTGGCGTTGAGCACGACATGATCGATCTTCGCCCTCGTCAATCGCGCGCTCAGCGTATCGGAAGCCGCGACGGAACGAGTCCCGACCAAGACAGGCCTCCCCTGTGCGCGCAACACACTGATTCGATCCGCGACCGCGTCCCACTTCTCATCGGCCGTGGCAAACAGCCGCTCACCCATCGACACACGCTGTAGCGGGCGATTCGTAGGAATTGTGACGGTCGCCAGCTGATAGACGTTCCAGAGTTCTCCGGCCACTTCCTGTGCAGTCCCCGTCATCCCAGACAGCCAGAGGTACCGCCGAAAAAACCTTTGGTACGTCATCCTCGCCAACGACATCTGCATCGGCGTGAGC
Source organism: uncultured Nitrospira sp. (assembly GCA_964430555.1). GTDB lineage: Bacteria > Nitrospirota > Nitrospiria > Nitrospirales > Nitrospiraceae > Nitrospira_D. The sequence goes on from CAYSFU010000001.1 coordinate 30,647, forward strand.
GAGCAGCCCTCTTTCAATTCGATCATCTGATGCAGCCCCTGTTCCCACGACCGGTCCCCCATGACACGCCCCGTATATTCGTCGATGATGTGCACCTTGTCGTTGCGGACCAAGTAGTGAATATCGCGGTGAAAGAGATGCAACGCCATCAGGGCTTGACACACAAGCGCTTCCCTCCGCTTGGGTCCCGACCACACCCCGCGCAAATCCAGGGCCTGCGTCGCCAACCTGGTCTTGCCTTGAGGAGTCAACCGGATAGCGCGCGCTCGCCCATCGATCGAAAAGTCCAGCCCCTGTTCTAACCTTCGTGCCAGCGTGAGAGCGGTCTCATAGATTTCTTTTGCCGGCACCTGTCCTCCGGAATCGGCGATAATCAAGGGCACCCTAGCTTCATCTACCAACACACTGTCCGCTTCATCGACGATCCCAAAGCAGAGCCCGCGCAAGACCAACTGCCGAAGCTTGTCGGCATCCCCATAGAGACGCTCAAGTTGCAACTGAATGCGATTCGGTTGCCGCCCGACCACCAGCCGATCGCGGAGATAGTCGAACGCCAATTCTTTGTTGCAGCAGTACGTCACATCGCAGCTGTAGGCGCCACGCCGCGCGACCGGATCCATCTCATGAGTAATGGCCCCAAGACTGAGCCCAAGCATGTCATAGAGCGGTTTCATCTCACGGGCATCACGGGCCGTCAAATAGTCATTGACCGTGATGACATGGACCGGCACACCGGCCATCGCTACGGTCGCCGCCGCCAGAGTCGCGGTGAGGGTCTTGCCTTCCCCTGTCGCCATCTCCGCAATGCCTCCATTCAGCAGCACCCACGCTCCAAAAACCTGGACGTCGTAGTGCCGCTGATCCAGCGTCCTGTGCGCCACTTCACGAACCAACGCGAAGGCACGACAGACCAATTCCTCCGACAAGCCCTGTCGGCGCAGGTTGTTGCGCAGCTGCGTAGCCCGTAGCGTGAGCTGTTCGTTCGAGAGGTGCGCGAGGTCAAAACCCCGGTTATTCACTTGATCGACAATCGTCGTGCTCAAACAATGCCGCACACGCAGACGACGAAGCAGCGGAGCGGACAGCCTCGCCCCGTGACGGTCGAACCACCCTTCCTTCGGCACATGGCGCTCAGGATAGGCACTGTGTAACGCGGTCCTTTCCCGAGCCAGATCAAACATTGAATCGCGCCAAAAATACCTGGCGTCCTTGCCGATACCATTGAAGGGCTAACACTTCTCGTCCGTGATCGAACCGCACATAGACCCGCCCACCCACGTTGAGCATCCCCTGCGGGGCAGAGACCTCAAGATCGATCTGGAACATCTTGGTGATCGCTTTCTGACCCTTCAAATCGCGTGGGTCGAGCGGCACCTGCCCCCCACCGTCACTCCCTAAAGCCGGACTCGGCAACTCGTCGCTGGCGGCCGGAATCAAGCGGGCGATCGTCGCCGACATTGGATCGGCTAATCGTTCTGCCAAGCGAACCTGCACCTGCTGGGACTGATGACGGATCACATCGATATCGTTTTGGTCGACCAGGGTGCGGACGATCATCGTCTTGAGATCCACCACATGGGCCAGCAACTCACCGCGTTTCACAAATCGTCCGGGAAGATCCTCGGCCCTCGGCAGCACAAACGTGCCCGACGCTTTACTGCGAATCACGAGATCGGACTGCCGCTCACGGGCGCGGGCAAGGTGCTCTTCGACATAGCGTTGCTCTTCTTCCAGCATTTTCGCCTTCACCAGATCCTCGACCATGTGTTCGCGAATCCGTGCGGTGACCTCCCACAGCTGTGCCTCAAACCACTTCACATCCCGGTCGATCACAGGATCGGAACAGATCACCAACACGTCGCCCGAGTGAACGGTTGAACCGGATGTTGCCACGACCCGCTCGACAAACCCATCGACCTCGGCGCGGACAAACGCCTCATCAGGGATCCAGACAACTCCCTCGGCTCTAGTCCTGAACGGCGCCGGCACAAGCGTCAACAGCACCACCAGTCCGGCCGCAATCGCCATGCTCACGGCGACAGCCCGCCCCCGCACCCGACGAATCCGAGGACTCGTGAATAGATACATCACGCCCTTCCCCAGCGGCAGGACAAACCAGGTGCCGGCCGTCAGCACGGCAAACACCGCACCTAGAAGAAACAGTTGATCCGTCAGATAGAATAGAATGGCAATCACGACGCAGACTCGATAGATGAAGGACGTCACGGCATACGCGATAAACCACCCACGCTCGCCGGCGGCAGTCTGGGGAACCGGGGCATCATCACGACCGAACAGATACCGCTCGCCGAGAAAGCCCAAATACGTATTGGCCCGCTGACGAAGATTCGGCATTTCCAGAAAATCGGCCAGCATGTAATAGCCGTCGAATCGGAGCAGCGGGTTCGCATTGAAGATGACGGTCGACAGCCCGGCGATCAGGATCGTGTTGTAGGCCAGCATCTTGACCGTGCCTGGTTCGGCGCTGATCCACACATACATCGCGATCGAGGCCAGGACCAGTTCCACCGCCATACCCGCCGCCCCGACCATGACGCGCTGCCATTTATCGGCGAAGGCTGACGAGGCCGAGGCATCCACGTAGGGGACGGGCGAGAGGACCAGCAGCATGATACCCATTTCATGCACCTCGCCACCGAACACCTTGACGGCGACCGCATGCCCGAACTCATGCACGGCCTTGATCACGGGAAACAGCAGCCAGATGAGCGCGACATTCTGCGGCGCAGTCACCCGATCGATCAGATCGTTCGTGAGATCCGACCAGTGCGCGGCGCCGATCAAGACAGCCGGCCCGACGATGAGGCACCAGAGCAGCGCGCCCCACCAGGAAAAGAACGGGCGGACGAGCGGAGCGAAGTGCCGCAAAAATCGTTCGGGATCGAGCAGCGGAAACTGCCAGGCAAAAAAGCTCATCAGCCGCCGCTGCCATTTCTGCTGTCGCTGTTTGTCGTGCCGGGCCAACAGTTCCGTGGTGTCCGGTGAGATGTCGCACTGCAACACATCGGCGGCATGCAATTGACTCAGCAGCTGCACAATGTCCGGCTGAGTCGGCGCCTGGTCTCCCAGCCGAGTACAGGACATATCCCAGAGTTCCTGAACGGACCGCGTGCCGTTCATCAGGCCGATGAAGAAGAAGGCCGTCGTGGAAAATCGATGGAACCGCTCGTTCGACCGATCATGCAGCACATACCAAATCTGTCCGCGATAGCGGTGTCGGTGCAGCTGAGCATGCCTTCGCAGGCGAGGCGTGAGGGACGCCACGCGGTACCAGGATGGGCTGAACAGGGCCTCACTCATGACGTTTCAGGTTGCGAGTGTCACGTTTCATGTGACCGGCCTCCTCCCCAATCTGACACTCGGAACATGAAACGCCTCCGAACAACTCGAGTCATGGTTGCTCTTGGATCACGGCAACCATGTCCACAGGGTGAGTCGAATCCAATCCACAACCTGATGCGTCCAAATCCAGAGCAGTCGGCGTTGATCGATCTCAATCTTTCCCGCTCCCTCCATCGCCGGACGCAGTCGGTCGTGCGGCTGATCAAGAGCGGCTTCCACGCGGAAGAAGTTGCGCCCGTCCTTCGCCGTGGAGACCGGCGTCACCTTCGCAACCGTGACCGCCACCGGATCCGACGGAAAGGCCGAGAGCAACAAATGCCCAGGCTGTCCCACTCGCACCTCGGCGATGTCACGTTCGTCGACTTCCAATATCACACGGTAGCCGTCGAGCGGGGCGATCTCGAACAAGACCTTGCCTTTTTCAACCGGAGCCCCCAACGACTGACTCAGATCGCCGCTGACGATGATTCCATCGAACGGTGCCATCACGCGCGTATGCCCGAGCTGATCATCAAGCAACGCGATCTCCGACTGCACTTGAGCCATCTGCGCCGTAAGAATTTCGGTCTTGGCCGCTTCCCGGTCGGCCATCGCCTTGAGATATTCCTTCCGATACTCTTCGAGTTTGCTCAGAGACTTCAGGCGCTCAAGCCTCAACTCGCGATCGTCCAACGTGCATAAGAGATCACCGAGACGCACTTCGTCGCCGGCACGAACGGGCGCTTCGCGAATGTATCCTGGAAAGGGAGCCGCCGCCACTCGCTGGACGATCGGCTCCAACACCGTCTTCGCCGACACGCGATACTCACCCGTGGCGAACACGCAGAATGCGAGGGAACCGATGGCACACACAGCGGCAACCTTCAACGCGACGTGGCGAGGACCGATCAAGTCGCGCATCGATCGCTGCAACGCGTCCCACAGTTTGGCGCCGATCCACCGATCTTCACGACGATGGAGTTCCAGCACAGGACCGATGAGTGCAACCACGGAACGGCAGAGATCGACGGTCTGTTGATCAAACGGCCGTGCCTCAGGTCGTTCCAACAGCAGTGCCCCGACTGCCTGTCCGCCCGCTTCCACCGGCACACAGAGCAGCGACCCACTCCCCTGTTCCTTCGCAAACGCCGCATGAGCCGGCATGACTACGACCGTGCCCTCCGCCGGTGGTGGATAAACAATGGTTTCCCGCTGATCGATGGCCTCGTCCATCACGTCGGCCACCCCGCGAATCACATTGGTGTGTTGTTTGAACTCAGCACTGTGCGAAACGGCTTTCACCTGCGCACGGCCTCGTTTCACAAACCCAAGACTCACGCGGTCGCACGCAAGATTCGTCGCGAGTGCCGTCACCAGTGCGAGGGCAGAGGCATCAAACCGTTCGTGACCGACGGAGGTAGCCACAAGATCCAGGGCCGCCTGCATCCGTTTACACGTGGCCTTCTCCTCCGAAACCGCGTCACGTGAGCACAGCAGCTCCAACCACGCCGCGCCCCACTGCAGCTGACGCAGCATCCCCTGGAGCTGTGCGTCAGAGCTTGGAGAAACCTCAAGCACCGCCACGCCATGCAACGCCCCTCGCACCGCAATGGGATACCCGATTTCGTAGGACCCACTCTGGGTCTCGCCGTTGCATGGCTCTCCGCACGACACACAGCCTTCCCGCGCCTTCAGAGTCCGTTCGGCAATGGTCGTGAGATGAGTGAGCTGACGATGGTCCGGCCAAGTGGAGACAGCAGAAAACGGGCCGCGATCGGCTGGACCGAGCAAGACCATCCCGGCCCGAACACGACCCATCATGCGGCATTGCAGCGCCAGCCAGCCCCGGCAAAAGGCTTCAACCGTCGAAGCTTCGGCAAAAGCGGTCCAGAGGGCATGATCCTGAGTCGCATCGGCATCCGCCATTACCGACACCGACGCCTCATCTTTCAGATTCGCGTGTCGCGAACCGACCTGGTCATGCATCTTGAATTCAGTATTGAAGGGAGGCAGAATTACCTAGCAGGCTGTTGCAAAATCGGCCGGTGACGTGCTCGCCGCTCATGTATGAAGATCGCCTCCACGACCGCGACGCAGCAACCTGCGTCGCGGTACGCGGTCATCCACTGTCCTTTACACCTTGCGCCTCACGCAATACGTTTCACATCCCAAATCATGCCGTTATCGAGATCGTCACCGTCGCCACGTTCGAAGTGGCCGACCCGTCGCTGGCTCGATAGGTAAAGCTATCGGTGCCGGTGACCCCGGCGTTGGGCCGATAGGTGAACGTCCCGTTGCTGTTGAGTGTGAGGGTGCCTTTGGTTGGCCCACTCACCAGCGCAGCCGTGAGCGGACGGCCCTCCGGATCACGGTCATTGGTCAGCACATTGCCGTTGAGGAGAGCGCTGGCCTGTCCAACCTTCCAAAGTTCACGCCCAACGGTGCCTGACACACCAGAGAAGAATAGCGTCCCGTTCGCGTTAGTGAGACTCAACGGTTGTACCCCAGCCATAACCAGCTTGGTCCCGGCCACCGTGCCATCACTCTTCCCTAAATCATTTCCTGTTCCACCCGCTCTGAAGTAGGCCACTCCGTTGACATCCGTAATCAATGCGCTGCCATTGGCCATCCCAGGCAACACTATGCCCAACGAGACTGTCCCAGACTCAGTCCCATTGCTTCTCCACAGCTCCATGTTTCCACCCGATACAAACCTACGGAAGAAGAGTTGACTTCCAACGCTCGTCATATCCCTGACGGTAGAACTACCTGTCCCAGGCGTCATATCTTTGACTAGGACCGTTCCCGCCGCTGTGCCATCACTCTTCCAGAGCTCGTGCCCATGCACTCGATTATTCGCTGTAAAGAATAGGACACCCTTAACATTCGTCAAGTTGGCGACCCCCGAACCGGTACTCCCCACTCCGGTGAATGAATTGATGTCCTTCACCAGCATGGTACCAGCCGTCGTCCCGTCGGTCTTCCACAGTTCTAAACCATGAACCCCGTCATCAGCCGTAAAGAACAGCGCATTGCCAACTACCTCAAGCTCCGTGATATGGAAATTGCTGAACGAGTTGAAGTGGCGAACCACTTGAGTCCCTGGTCCGGTCCCATCGCTCTTCCATAAATCGTACCCGCCTGTCGCTTTATTAAAAGCAGTGAAGAACAACATATTCTTGAAGCTCGTGAACAGGGTGGGCCCCGAAGAAGACAAGCCGGGATAAATATCTTTGACCAGGACGGTTCCCGCTGCCGTGCCGTTGCTCTTCCACAGCTCTACACCATTGACTCCATTGTCGGCTGTGAAGAAAAGCGTGCCATTGATATTAATGAAAATATCTGTAAACAGATGGGAGATTCCATACCCACTCCCAGGCCTGATATCCTTCACCAGAACTGTCCCTGCCGCCGTCCCGTTGCTCTTCCACAGTTCCCGACCGTTGGCCGCAGTATTAGCCGTGAAAAACAATGTGCCGTTCACATTCGTGAGCTGTGCGGGATTTGAACTGCCTGCACCGACCACAATATCTTTGACCAACACCGTCCCTGCTGCCGTCCCGTCGCTCTTCCAGAGTTCAACTCCATTCACACCGTCTCTTGCCGCAAAGAAAAGCGTACCGTTGACATTCGCGAAGTTAGATGGACCTCCGGTTAAGCCTCCTGGCGCAATGTCTTTGACGATAGTGACGATCTCGGACAGAACACCGTTCCGCTTCACCGTATAGGCATCGTTGACGGCGATGGGCGGTTGATTAGTCAGATTGGTCACAAAGCGAACATCCCCGGTCGTCGGCAGCGTTCGCCCTGCCAGCAGATACGTCGCGGGAATCGTCGACGCAATGAAGCGACTGTCGATGTTGAGGCTGCCTTGAATCTTGATACTGCTGATGCCGGTCAGCGTGCCCGTGACAAACCGGTCATTCCCATTTCCAAAGATCCCATCCACCGGATTGACACTGACCCGCACGGTGCTGCTGGTCATTGATCCGGTCACGACCAATGTCTGCAGGCGCCCAAGCCCATAGGTATCGAGATTGGTACTCGTCCCACCCAGTTTGCCGTCTAGCCCCAGCGTGGTCCCGATGTAGAGTTTGGCATTCGTCAGGTTTCGCGCGGTGAAGGTCGTGATGGATTTCGCCGCAACAGTTCCACCGATCACATCGCCAATCGTCAGGGTGGTGATGGTCCCATTAATGGCCACAGTCCCGGTCACATCTGTAGTGGCCGCCGTGAACGACGCCAACGGTCCAGCCGCCTGGATATCGTTCAGCGTGACACGCCCGTTACCGAGGGTGGTGAGGGGGATGCCGGGGCTGGTCGTGATCGTGACGGCCGAGGCCGTCGTCGTGCCGGTCAGTTTCAAATCCCAATTGATCCCATCCTTGAGGACCGTACCCACGCCGGGGCCAGTCAACTTGAAGGTGACAGCGGTCCCGTCGGCATCGCGCAGCGTAAGGATCGTGTTGCCCGCGCGCCCCGGCACGGTGCCGAATTGCCAGGCCACGGCAAAGGACGACCCCACCACCGTATTGTTGGCCTCGCCGGTCGTCCCTTCAGCAATGACATTGCTCGCATCGACCCGCGCCAGCAAGCGGTACGTCCCGGCGGCGATAGTGTTGGGCATGCTCAAGTTGACGGATACATTGCGAGACTGTCCAGCGCTAAGGGCCGCCGTACTAGCCGTCCCCAGCAACACATCCGAACTGCTGAAGGTCGCATCGGTGGAGGCGTAGACGCGGACTTGCGTGGTGGCGCTGGCAGCTGCATTGCCTTGATTTTTCACCTGCACCGTCGCGGTTTCGCCATTGGTGGGCACGCTGGGATCAGCCAACGTATGGGCTGTGACCAGGCCGGTCAGGTCCGCCGCCAGCAGAATGCGCCCCTCGAGCGGCTCGAGTGTAAACTGGGGCACCATGCGCGGTGACGCAGCTGGGCGCCGCGCCCGGTTCAAGTTCGTGAGCCACTTCCGAATTCTCGACCCCACCATCTCACCTCGCATTGGTCGCTCCTTTTTTTGATTTTTCACACAGGAATTCTGTTCTTTCGAAAGCACTCGTAGACTCGCAGAGTTCCACGGCGATCGTAAGGCAGGAAATACTGATGGCCGCTGAATCAATCCCCATAAGCATTCCAGCACCTCGTGCTGTTGCATCAGCTGCTCAAATTGGGAGTTACATGTACAACACTCTCCTTCGTGAAAGAAAGAAAAAACTGTAGGTAGTTTCTTTTTGCAACGACCGACACATACTGCGCTACACACACCATGCGCGTCTCCGCCCATCACAGCAAATGGCATTCCAAGTACCACAACTTCTAATGCGATGCCATCAGCGACATCTTGCCGTGGGAATCTCTTCATCCCGTCAAATGACAGAATCACCTTGTGCATCAACCAGATGGCAGGATATGAAGCTCTTACGGAGACAGGATCGAGACGGGCAACCTCGCGGTCTCAACTTTCAGATCGAAGAGACTAGTATCGAATTAGATTCAGTATCCGATTCGATTCACCGGCAGTTGTATCATCGCTCACCTCAATCGGTTGAATGAGGGTGGGATAACGAGTGACTCCGTTTATTGTTCGACATGGCCCACCGCTTCGCACTAAGCGAGCTGAAGATCCTGCAATCCAACTACTCCAGGTCTCTTTCGCTCGCCGTTCTTAAGCGTGATTCGAGTAAACGATGTGCCCATTCGAACCAATGACATTCGCTCACATAGCTCAGTGATCAACCGCAGCGTTGATCGCATGTGTGTTGACAGCAATGGTCAGGTTGCAATGATAGGGATGGGTAGCAAGCGATAAACGAGAAGATCTTGTGGTATATCGCGCTTCGCTGGAGCAAATCCGGTGACTCGGTAGAAAGACAACGGCCGACCTGGTGAGGCCGTCCGTGGCAATACCTGATGCCGCCAACACACCCTCATTGCTCCTAACATGAGCAAAGAGGGCTGCTGCCGGTTACACTCAGAGCATCAGACCCGAGTAATCTCGCTCTCTTCAGTTGAAGTCTGCTTCATATGGGTTTGAGACACATACACTGATTCGCGTTTGTTGATCCTAAACAACTGCAGTATATCTGCTCCCATTCCTGTTAACGCCATTGACCATCCCCCGACGATCATCCACCAGGCCCACGAAAATGTGTCAGCCGGTTGATCAAAGTTGAAGACGGACACAACTCCTCCAAGCGACAGCATCATTCCTACCGCCACCAGCACATAGCCGAGCGTGTTCATTCTCGCCTCCTCAAACCGGCCAGGTGTATGAACCAGTTCAACAGTCGAATGAAGAATCGATCCCCTTTCCAACACCTACATTGCGACCGATGCACCGTACCCATCATGGGATTCGTATGGGCACGGCACTTTACTTGATTTCACCATCGGCGCAATCCAGCAGAATGCCCCTGATCCGTAGATCTGATTGGACTGATACGACCATTGTGCCGAACAGCCTAGCCCGCATCAATGATGAAGATATCTCTACTCCAATAGCCTTTGTTGTTCATGAGCTGTTTTGAGAGATCCACGAAGCCCGCCAACCTGCGCCTGAATCTGATTCGACAACTCCGTGCATCACGCCAAGAGGCTTTCTTCGCAAGTCAAAAATATTTATACTGTTGAAACTACGCAGGGCCATAATCAGAACCAATGTTCTTATTCATGATATTCAATCGCGTCATCGAGCGTGCCACGAGAGACGGCCTATTCGCGCAAACGGCTCTCACTGTAAACGGCAACACCTCTTGCATCGTTACCCACCCCACTGCATTCCGATACGAATTGCCTGGCTATAGTTAGATCCTCACAGGAGCACGCGATAGAGGCGAGGGACGATGCGTCATGCACGATCCCCCTGAATGAAGCACTGAAAGGAGAAGCTGTCGTTCAAGACGCAGCGACATGCGTAGAAAGACAACGTACAAGGAGGAACAGATGAAGCAAGAATTCTCTTCTGTCATACGACTGCTCACGATCGTCGCATGTATCCTGACCATTGTGGCAACGTCCGTACAAGCTCAAGAAATCATCAACAAAGGAGACGTACTAGGGGTGCAGATCACTCCAGCGAATAAACAGAAGGTCGATTTTATTACGGCCAAGGTACGTGCCCTTCCCAAAGCCCCCATGAGCATCTCTGCACAAGCCGAGCAGGATTTCATTCAGAATCTCGGCAATCAATTCCAAGCCTCCGCTGATGCCGATGTCGGCGAATCAGCGGGGGTTGAAGGTGATGGGACCACTGATCCGGTTGAACTTGGCATGCCGCTGATCGCACTGGATGCGCAGGAAGGGCTGGAATTCCAACCTCAACAGTTTGGACGATCCAATCATCCCTTCAGCACAGCTCGAGCAGATCTCGCCTCAGGACCCACAAAAACTCCGACTCCGACGAATACGATGTATCCGTATCGAGCGACTGGCAAACTGTTCTTTACGATCGGCGCCGACACATTTGTCTGCTCTGGCTCACTGATCAAACGAGGCCTGGTCGTAACCGCGGCGCATTGTGTTACCGACTACGGAACGAAGAAACTATTTGCGAACTTTAAATTCGTCCCAGGGTATCGGCAGGGACAAGCTCCCTACCGCGTATGGACCGCATCGCGAGTATGGGTCCCAACTGGCTATTTCAATGGTGCCGCGACTCAATGTGCCCCTACGGCTCCCGGTGTGGTCTGTAAGGATGACATCGCTGTCATCGAATTGGCTCCTCAGACAAATCCTACCTATCCTGGCACGAGTACTGGATGGTATGGCTACAGGTGGAACCAGTGGGGCATCACGAGTGCGGGCCGCACGCAAGTGACTCAACTCGGCTATCCCGCCTCACTTGATAGAGGACTCTTGATGCAGAGAACTGACTCACAGGGATTTGTCGCATCAACCACACTCATGAGCAACACGATCATTGGGTCACTGATGACAGGCGGTTCAAGCGGTGGACCATGGCTCAACAATTTTGGAATTCAGCCAGTGGGCGACGAAATAGTAGGCACCTCTGCCACCTCCAACATCGTGATAGGAGTGACCAGTTGGTCCTACACCGATGAGACGATCAAGCAACAGGGAGCCAGTCCGTTCAAGAGCTCAAACATCGTGACATTAGTCAATTGCGCCTGTGCCGGCTCCGACCCACGTTGTTCATAAGAGACAGACGACCGAGCAATGATGACAGCAGGATTGGCAACTGTTCCGATTACCCTCAACGATGGGGCGTCTAAAGAGAGGGGGAAGATTCCCACAGGAAACCGCAGGACTTCCCCTTCTCATTTACCACTCAAATGATTATCAGTTGGCTATAGAGCTATCACGGTCGTGTTGGAGAGGAAATGGTGCACTCGGCGTGAACATCCCACTGGCAGAGAGTGTCACGCCTGCCTAGGCGTGACACTCTCTGCACGACGAGCTGTACTACCGTGTGTCCTGGAATCTTGTCTCACTGTTTCCTCGAAAGCGGCCCCCCTGGTTTGAGGACCGAAGCATCATTCCGCGAGGCCGATTGAGCCTTCTCGCGACATGTGAACGAATGCAACGGGAAACTGGCCTTATTGAAGGTCCATGCCTTTCTCACTCGGCGATTGTCCTTGTCGCTCGTCCACCGACGGAATATCTCTTGGCGTTGGTTTATTGGCAGGCGACTGCCCTTTCCGCTTCTCCACTGCCCCGGACTCTGTTTTTTTCGTCACTCGTTTGTTTGACGGTGACTGTCCCTGTCGCTTGCCCATGGATGCAGCGTCATGTTGGTGCGCATCGGGAAACTGCACTTTGCTTTCCTCTTCTGATACTTGAGCCCCGACAAGGCCCACCATACTCGTCCCTGAAAACAGAAGGCTCATTCCGATTACCAGTGCTCGAAATATATCTCTATTCTGACGAATCATCGTTGTACCTCCGAATTAATGTGAAACGTCATACACGCACAGACCCCGACCAAGACATGTGATATGGATTACTTACCAAATCATGGCAAGACAAGCAACGAGCGGCCTCAACGTCTCGGCAATGATTCTACCTCTGCGGACTTCACGTCGCTTGCTGCCGTACTGAGGAGAGCACGACAGAGGCCCGCCTAGAAGACGGGCCTCTGTTTGAAGCAACCTATCCCGAAAACACTCAGGCCACTTTGACATCAATGGCTCTGGGTTTCGCTTTCTCCGACTTCGGCAGATGGAGATTCAACACCCCATCCTTGAATTCGGCCTTCACCTTCTCCTCGTCGATCACGTCAGGCAGTGAGAAGGTCCGGACAAAGCTCCCGTACGATCGCTCAATTCGATGATACTTCTTCCCCTTCTCCTCCTTCTCGTGTTTCCGCTCCCCTTGAATCGTGAGCACGCCGTCTTCCAGCGTGACCTTCACATCCTCCTTCTTCACATCAGGGATCTCGGCCTTGATTTGATACTCCCCTTCTGTCTCACTGATATCGACCGACGGCGCCCAATCAGCCACGACCATCGTTTCTTTGCCGTTGGTACGCGGCGTGGACGGACGAGCAAACATGCGATTCAACCGATTCGATACTTCTTCCAATTCGAGATATGGATCCCATCGTACGAGCGTCATAGCACCCTCCTTTTTGTGGACTGCTTGTTGTTTGTACTGGCGCTGCGCCGATTCACACTGTCTACTGAACAGATAAATCGACCGACGGGAAAGTCAAGAGCCTGGAGAGGCTTGAGAATACGGGGATTACCGCTGACTGAGCGGAATATAGGGGCGGTTATGCTCGCCGGCGTAGATTTGATCCGGCCTGAAGAGTTTATTCCCTCGCAACTGCTCCAACCAATGGGCCAGCCAGCCAGACACTCGCGACATGGCAAAGAGCGGCGTAAAAAGATCGACGTCGATCCCCATCTTGTCGTAGATGATACCGGAGTAGAAATCGACGTTCGGGTAAATACCTCTTTTGTTCAGTGATTCCCCCGCCGTCTGTTCCACCTCCAAGGCCACTTCGTAGAGTGGGGAACTCCCACATTCTTGAAACAACCGTCGACACAGTTCCTGTAAAACCGTGGCCCGAGGATCTTTGACTTTATAGACACGGTGGCCAAACCCCATCAACTTTGTCTTGTTCTGCAACGCACGTTCAACATATGTCCGCGCGTTCTCGGCCGTACCGATCTCCTTCAGCATCATCACCACTTCTTCATTTGCTCCTCCATGCAGAGGCCCCTTCAGCGCGCCGATCGACGACGCCACGACGGTATAGGGATCGGCGAGCGTGGACGCCGTGACAAGCCCTGTAAACGTGGAGGCATTCATGGTGTGTTCGGCATGAAGAATCAGGCAGTCATCAAACACATCCGCCCACACCGGCGGCGTAACCGACTCCGTCAGCATGTACAAAAAGTTTTCGCTGAACCCGAGATCATCCCGAGGCGGAATGGGATCGTCTCCATGACGCAGTCTGGCCCACGCCGCCACGATCGTCGGCAGCTTTGCCACAAGCCGGACGGCGCTCCAGTAGTTATTCTCAACATCCTTGACGTTACGGCCAGGATAAAACATCCCGAGCGCCGCCACTGCGGCCTGCAGCGCATCCATGGGATGCCCGGACTCAGGGAGACACTTCAACAGATCGATGATGCGAAACTTGATACGCCGATGATGGACGACATCGCTCGTCCACTGCTGAAATTCACTCTTCGAGGGGAGATGGCCAAAGAGAAGAAGGTACGCCGTTTCCAGGTACGATGAATCCGAGCAGAGCGTCTCCACTCGAATCCCACGATATTCAAGAATTCCACGCTGCCCGTCGACATCGCTGATCGATGAGGTGGCAGCCGGCACTCCGGCGAGACCCGGCATGAAATCATGTGGCATGGCACTCCCTCAGCAAAAATAACTAACTCGACTGATCACCGTCGTCTCCTTATCATACTCCACTCACAGCCGCGCGTCATTCTTGCAATGCACAATCCTGCTTGGCATACTGACTCGTCGGGCTCCAGTCATCAACGTGGAAACCCGGTAAGATGCGGAAAGGGACTTCGGATACAGATGACCCGAACAGCCATCCTTATTGCGAGCCTTCTGCTCCTCACTGTCAGCGTGGTGCAACAGTCATCCTCCACGGCTGAAGAAAGTCTCATCGCCTTCGCCGTCGTCAGTGAAATCCCAAAGGACAGAACACGGGTTCCAGCGAAAGTGGCTATCGAAGGATCCGTCACCGATATGAAGCTGTTGGCCCCCGATCACATTCTGTCGAATCTGGCCTGGAAACAACTGGAAATCTGCCACGCCTTGAAGCTGGAAGGATACAAAACCCCCGAAGGGTTTCGCGTCCATACGGTGCGCGCCATCGATGGCGCCATGTTACCGATGGTGCTACAAGGATTTGACGGAGACTGTCTGTTGAAAAAAGCCTTGGAAATAGCGCCCTTTGTCGATTAACATCCGACAAGTATGGTGAAAAATCCTCCGGCATCGTGCTCGTGTCGATTCCATACTGCTGATACGCTATTTGCGGGATACGAGCGACGACCATCGCAATATCGACGGGTAACCAGGGACTCTACTGAGTCACACCAGACAGTCTGGGCATCGCTCCGGTTCGTGGTCGGATTCGCGCTCTTCAAACGTCAGAGGAAAGAACAGGTCACAGGATCGGCAAGGCCGAATCTCAAAATACGGAACGCCCTGGTCATCAATTTCGGTCGGAAGGAGGAGCTCTCTCGGGTCATACCCCACAAGCACCTCGTCGCTGAACTTCACCACAGCGAGCCGGTCGTTGAAGGATTCAAAGACGGCTTCCTGGCCTTTGCGACTCAGCACATGTCCCTGAACAAACACCGGCTGTCCCTTACGCTTGATGCGAAGGTCTCTGAGGGTTCGTTGAGAGTCCATGGCACAGGAAAATTGTCCGGCAGAACTGGTTCCAACCCAGGGCATCGATAAACCTACTTGAGGTGACGCATCTCATCTGGGATCTATCACGGACTGAAAAACGTCGTCAAGGCTGATACTTTTTACCAAGGAGTCATTATGGCGGACATCACGATCTATCACAAACCGACTTGCACGACATGCCGACAGGCAGTGCAACGATTAAAAGACAGCGGCAAGCCTTTCACCGCCGTCAATTACTACGAACAATCGTTCACCAAATCGCAACTCAGCACGTTACTCAAGAAGGCCGGACTCTCCCCTCGGGATGTGCTTCGGACCAAAGAAGAGATCTATCAGGAGCTGGGACTCGGCAAAAAACAGCTCTCCGACGATGCTTTACTTGATCTGATGGTTCAGTACCCCGATCTGATCCAACGTCCGATCGTTGAAAGAGGAGACCAGGCGATTCTGGCAAGACCGGCGGAATCAATCGAGAAACTCTTGTAGCCTGGTATCTCCCCCAATACAGATCGGAGCACTCAGCGATCGGTGGTCGGCTCGGAAGGCACCCACCGAATCGCGCGTGTGATCGGGTCAACGCTAAAGGCCAGCTTCCCATCTAACGCCTCAAGCAAGAGATCTCCGATCAAGATTCGCCGCCACCCCTTGAGGAGCGGGAGATCCAACGTCGATCGGTTGACTTTGGCGTCGACTAACTCTTGAAGATCGGACGTCGTGGCCAAGAGAGTCGGCGCGATCTCTTCCTGCAACGCTCGCGCCTTCACGATCGCTTGCAGCAGCTCCACCACGCCGTTGAATTCCGGCTCGGGCTTGCGCTCTTTGTTGAGTACCGGCCAGGCTGTCGATGGAAGTGCGAGTGCGACTTGAATCGTCGCCACAATCGACTCTCCATTTCGGTCGATCTCTGAGCCGTGAAGCCCCCTGACCTTGCGTAATTCATCCGGATGCCGTGGCGGATGCCGTGCCAATTGTAGAAGAACCTCATCCCGGACAACTCGGCCTCGCGGCACATTGCGCCGCTTCGCTTCCCCTTCACGCCAAGCCGCGAGCTCACGAAGGACTGCTGCGGCTTTTGGCTTCAGTTGATCCCACCCCCGTATACGCTGATAGCGCTCTTGTGGCTCGCGCCGAGCCTCACCGACCGCGACTTCAAGCCGTGCGAACTCTTCATGCGCCCACGGCAACCGACCGAGTGCGGACAACTTGGCCTCCAAATGATCATGGATCGCCAACAGAAATGTCACATCTTCCAGTGCATAGGCCAATTGATCATGGGACAACGGACGAGCACTCCAATTGGTAAACGTATGAGCTTTGTCCAATCGCCTCCCATGCACCCGTTGAACGAGATTGGCATAGGCGACCTGTGGGCCAAACCCGACCATAGCTGCCGCGACCTGGGTATCGAAAAACGGTTTCGGAATCTGTCCGGCGTGGACCGCAAAGAGATCCAGATCTTGTCGCCCGGCATGCACGACCTTCCGAACCCGCTCATCGCAGACCAGTTCCCAGAACTCATCGAGTCCGCCTTCAGACAACACTGCCGGAAAATCGATCACCGCCGCCGTATCCTCGGTCGCGACTTGAATCAGCTCGAGCTTCGGCACAAAACTGTCTTCACCGACAAATTCAGTATCCATGGCCAGACGAGGACTGTCACGGAGTTGTCGACACAACTCGCCGAGCGCATTGGCGCTCGTAATGTACTGAAGTGGAGTGGACATCATCACCGATCCATCATTCTGAGGGGCTGTAGGGACGATCCGGCGGTCGGAATGGTTCCGTATTGCTCAGACTCAGATACTCCTTCAGAAATTGATACGCTTCCAACATTCGACGTAGTTCCGGTTCGGCGCTACGATCGCCGTTGTTGGCATCCGGATGGAGCTGCTTGGCCTTAATCCTAAAGGACGCCGTGACATCGGCCAGCGAGCTCCCAAACTCGACTCCCATGATCGCATAGGCATCCATCGCATTATTCACCCCATTCGGGTTCTCTGACAAGGGTCCCGCTCCACTGGCAGCTTTCAACATATCGGCCAGACTGATCCGCTTGCGCCGCCGCCGTGGGCGCTCCCGAATTTCACTGTCGCATTCATCCCAGCGATCTTCGACAAACTCCAACCGGGACTCCAAACGCATGGCACCGCTTATATCCCGGATCACCTCTAATTCCTCTTCGATCTCGATCAGCGATTTGATGACTTCCTCCAGGCCATGTTCCACCTGAAAAAACCCATCCACCCGTTCTTCCATCATGGTCTCGACCGCAACGTCCAGACTCTCCTCGGTTTTTGCGCGCAACGAACCGATCCGCTTTTGCATACCGGCTCGGAACTTCAAAAATTTTGCGGTGGAAAACGGCATCGCCCCCTCTGTCTTACAAAGAGGGCATTCTATCACAGAGACTATGCCGGTCTGAAGGCACTAAAAAACGTGCACGAGCAGCAGGACAACCATTAGTCAGATAAAGGGTGGCTCGTCTTCCTTCGCCCGTCTTCTGGCCACGCCACTCGCACGAGCAGCAGCAGCCACTGCTCGCGCCACGCAGGGGACGACGTCCTTGTCGAAGATGCTCGGAATAATGTAATCCTCACTCAACGTATTTTCCGGGATCACATGGGCAATGGCCTGTGCCGCCGCCAACTTCATAGCCTCGTTGATCTCACTGGCCTGCGCATCAAGCGCCCCCCGAAAGATCCCTGGAAAGGCCAAGGCATTATTGATCTGATTCGGATAATCTGATCGCCCCGTGGCGAAGATCGTACTGTTGGCACTGCCGACTTCAGGAGAAACTTCCGGATCCGGGTTTGCCAGCGCAAAGACCATTCGCTCGGAAGCCATCACCTTGAGATCCTCCACCGTCATCACATTACCGACGGACAGACCGATAAAGACGTCGGCGCCATTCAACGCATCGCGCAACGTGCCTTTCGGATTGTCCCGCGTCACACACGCCCGGAGATCGGTACGGCAAGCCCGCAGGTGCTCGGCTTCCCCACAGAGGATAATGCCCTCCTTGTCGCATCCCAGCACATGCGCCGCGCCGGCCGCCAGTAAAATACGGCAACAGGCCGTACCGGCGGCACCAAGTCCATTGACGACGATCCGAACCTGATCCAGCTGTTTCCCGGTGACCCGGAGCGCGTTAGTCAACGCAGCAAGCACCACCACAGCCGTGCCATGCTGATCATCATGCATCACGGGGATATCGAGAGTTTGCTTCAGCTTCTGCTCGATTTCGAAGCAACGCGGCGCACTGATGTCTTCCAAATTAATCCCGCCGAACCCCGGGGCGATGCCTTGAACGATCTGGACGATGGCATCCGGCTCTTGCGTGCTCACACAAATGGGCCAGGCATCGATCCCGGCCAGCTCTTTGAAGAGCATCACCTTGCCCTCCATGACAGGAAGCGCCGCCTCCGGTCCAAGATTCCCAAGCCCAAGTACGGCCGATCCATCCGAGACGACCGCAACGCTATTGCTCTTGCTTGTAAAGGTATAAACTTTGGACTTCTCCTTCGCGATGGCCTGGGACACCCGTCCCACCCCCGGCGTATAAACCATTGAGAGCACGTTCCGGGTATTGACCGGGACTTTACTTCTCACCCGAATCTTGCCGCCAAGGTGAAGAAGGAAAATCCGGTCGGACGCCGACAGCACGGTGACATCGGGCAACGCATTCAATCGTGCCAGAACTTTTTCGCCGTGTTCCTCATTCTGGACATCGAAGGTGATGTCCCGAATCATGCGCGTCTTGGTCGCCGACACCAGGTCGACCGCCCCGAGATTTGCCTGTTCCTCCGCTAACAGTGCCGCGACTTGCGCAAATATTCCGGGCTTATTCGCCAACTCCAATCGAACGGTCAATCGATAATTGGAGTAGGGATCGGTGTCACGCATGAGTCACCACGTTCTCTCACATCGCACAACGACAGCAAGGAGGCGATTGGGATCTGGCGCCATCAGTAACAAGACTCCCAATCTGGCAAGAGATCACCCTCTGCCCCTAACTTAGGGACGAGTGACGCGCGAAAATACCAACCCGCCTCCTCGTCATTGATGATACAGCAAGCAGGTTTCAGCGCAAGCAAAGATACTCATCGACGGAAAAGCTTGTCTCCTGAGAGAATCCTGACAGCAACGCCCCTGTCAATGTCGCATCCAGAGTGAATAGATATCGTAATGGATGTGGATCGATCAACAGCAGAAATGCACGGCTGCCATGTTATTGGGAAGAATAATCGAGAGGCATCGACAGGACAGATCCATCAGAAGAGCTGTTTTATGGATGGGGCCAAGACTGTCAAAGAGGGGCGGCAGCGCCTACGGAACACGTTCAACATCTCGTGGCGTTGACGCTCTTCTTGTCCCGATGCTAGGTTGGCCCTATGGCATCATCCACCGTCGGCAAACCCAATCGGCTCATCCACGAAACAAGCCCCTATCTGCTGCAACATGCCTACAACCCCGTCGATTGGTATCCCTGGGGACCTGAGGCACTGCAGGTTGCGAAGGACATGAACCGTCCCGTTCTCCTCTCTATCGGATACTCTGCCTGCCACTGGTGCCATGTCATGGAACGGGAATCATTCGAGAATACGACGATTGCGGAGCTCATGAATCGATGGTTCGTCTGCATCAAGGTTGACCGAGAGGAGCGCCCCGACCTGGATGAGATCTATATGGCCGCCACCATAGCTATGAATCATGGTCACGGTGGGTGGCCAATGACCGTGTTCCTCACACCTGAGCAGCAGCCTTTTTTTGCCGGCACGTATTTTCCTCCCGAAGACCGATGGGGACGGCCTGGCTTCGGCTCCGTCTTGAAGAAGATTGCTGAGTATTGGGACACACGGCCCTCGGAGGTCCTGGAACAGGCCAAAGAGCTGACGGCCCAGTTGCAAGGTTCGCGGCAACGCTCCTCTTCCGTCTCGATCAACGAATCAGCCCTGGAAGAGGTGGTGGCCCAGTTTCGGGACGACTTCGACGAGACTCATGGCGGATTCGGAACGGCGCCCAAGTTTCCCCCTGCCATGGGATTGTCACTGCTCCTTCGGAGTCATCGGCGCTCACAACAGCCACAGATCCTCGAGATGGTGACGAAGACGCTGGATGGGATGGCAGCCGGTGGGATCTACGACCATATTGGTGGCGGCTTTGCACGCTACTCGACAGACGCCCGGTGGCTGGTCCCTCACTTCGAGAAAATGCTCTACGACAACGCCCTGCTGGCACGCGTGTATGTGGAGGCCTATCAAGTCACAAAGACACCCCTCTACCGTCATGTGGCGACCGATGTACTCGACTATATTTGCCGCGAGATGACCGGGCCTTCCGGCGGATTCTATTCTTCAACCGATGCCGACTCCGAAGGTGTCGAAGGAAAATTCTTTGTCTGGACTCCGACTCAGATCAACGAGGTACTCCGGAACGACGAAGATACGCGGCGATTCTGCGCGCTCTACGATATTACGGAATCAGGCAATTGGGAACACACCAGTATCCCCAATCGCCTCCATCCCATCGAGGATGTGGCCAGACACCTCCACCTCACACCAGACGACCTCCTCGACACCGCCGCACGGGTAAAACCCCTGCTTTATGAAGCCAGACGGCAGCGCGTTCCTCCCGGACTTGACGACAAGATCATCACCTCGTGGAACGGGATGATGCTCTCGGCCATGGCTGAAGCCGCACGCGTCTTCGCCGACGTCCGATACCTCCGACAAGCCGCACAAACTGCCGATTACTTGCTGCAATACCATACTAAACCTGATGGACGCTTATTCCGCACTTCACGGGCCGGTCGGGCGCATCTCGACGCCTATCTGGAAGACTATGCCTACTTGGCCGAAGGCCTGGTCGATCTCTATGAAGCTGGCGCCGCTGAATCGTACCTCCAAGCCGCAGCGCGGTTGGCCGACTATCTGCTTAGTGATTTTATGGATCGCGAACAGGGTGGGTTTTTCACAACCGCGAACCATCATGAGTCTCTCATTCTTCGCCACCGCGAGGGCACGGACGGTGCAACGCCGAGTGCCAATGCGGTCGCGGCATCCGCCTTGGCTCGACTGTCCTTTCACTATGATCGAGACGACTGGCGTCAAGCTGCGACCGACGCGATACGCGCCTACGGTCGGCAGATGACTCGCTATCCCCGCGCATTTGCCAAGAGTCTTGCCGTCGTAGACTTTTTGACTGAAGGTCCGGTGGAACTGGCCTTCATCGGTGATGCCGTACAAGGAGCCCTCAGTTCACTTCGGCAAGCCGTAGCCCACTGCTATCTGCCCAACCGCATCATCGCGACAAGCTCGCCGTCGACACCGTCGTCGCTGCCGCTCTTGAAGAACAGGCCATCCGTTTCCGGTTTGCCCACCCTCTACATTTGCCGGGATTACGCCTGCCGGCAGCCGATTACGGATCCTCATCTCGTAGCAGAGGCCTTACACACCGATCAGTCCGCCTCCTTGAATCCGCAGCATGAACCAAGGCTGCTGAGCGGCTCCCAGCTGCCTGGACAAGCAACCGTACAGGGTACGGCAGCCTATGCTTCGCGCATGCTGTCCCGAAGCGGACAGGCCGATCTGGCACTCGGATTGACCCCGCTCGGCACAACAGGCTTCACGACCACTCGAATAGGCTTCGGAACCTACCGAGTCGATACCCAACACGTCGAACACCGCGAGGCGCTCACGCACGCGTTGCGAACATCCTGCAATCTCATCGACACCTCGACGAACTACACGGATGGGGACAGCGAGCGGTTGGTCGGATCCGTCCTGAATGAACTGGTAACGTCGGGCGACCTTCGACGAGATGAAATCATCATTGTGTCAAAAATCGGTTACATTCAGGGACAGAATCTCCAACGTGCCGAAGCCAGGGAACGATCGGGGCGTCCCTATCCGGATCTGGTGAAATACGGAGATGGGATTTGGCATTGCATGCATCCCGAATTCTTGGCGGACCAGCTGACCTCGTCGTTGGATCGTCTTGGTCTTACGACCTTGGACATCTGCCTACTCCATAACCCAGAGTATTTTCTCTTGGAAGCCCGCCATCGCGGCACAGTCGACCTGGAGAAATTGCGCGCGGATTTCTATACTCGGCTTCAGCAAGCTTTCGCCTACCTTGAGACACAGGTGGCGGCTGGACGTCTCCAATATTATGGTGTATCCTCGAACACGGTTGCGGTGTCCGTTGATGACCCAGAAGGGACCTCCCTTTCGCGCATGGTGCAAGCAGCTGAAACGGCGGCACAATCCGTTGGGACTTCCGCTCATCACTTTCAGGTTCTGCAATGCCCGATGAATCTCTTCGAATCCGGGCCAGCCACAACCGCCAACACCGGCCCATCGTCTGCGCACACAGTTCTTGACTATGCGCGCCAGCACAACATCGCCGTGCTGGTGAATCGGCCGCTGAACGCCATGGTGGGACGAAACACGATGATACGGCTCGCGGAACTCCCCGTGGAGGACGCCGCCGCGATCGACCTGAATCGGCAACTCAGCACCGTCGACGCTCTGGAACAGGAATACCGGACGTCTCTTGCCCCCCATATCCAATCGACGGAAACCAAGACGGCGCCGAGTGACTACTTCAATTGGGCTGGAGAACTTCGCCGTGTCCTGCCGCAAATTCAAGGGCTCGAACATTGGGAACAGATCGAGCATCACATGATCGCTCCGCAGGTGAATCAGATCCTCCAACTGCTTTCACGGCAGCTTTCTGGGACGATCGCTGAACAGTGGGAGCACTGGCGGCAACGGTATATTCCCGAGCTGCTGACTCTGCTGCGCGCATTCAGACGAGAGGCGACCGTTCGGAGTCGAGCCCAGACAGAACGGATCACGCACGCAATTAGTCCGCTCCTACCAGCCGAACACCGAGTCGCCTCTCTTTCCCAGAAAATGTTCTGGATACTCAGCAGTACACCCGGAGTCACCTGCGTCTTAACCGGCATGCGAACACCGGCGTATGTTGAGGATTCATTGGCGATCTTGAACTGGCGACCACTCAGCGAGACACGGCCGATCTATGAAAAGGCACACACACTCCTTCAGTGAAGGGCGGCATGCCCTTCACTCCGAGGCAGACCTATGACACTGGTACGCAGCGCGCCACTCTTTAGTCTCTTTGTCCTTCCCGTTCTTCTGATACATGGATGCTCCTCTAAATCCGGGTCTCTCATCGGACAAGATCTACGTGGGCAAGAAGAACGGATCGCTGAACCGGCGATGAAGGAGATCCCTCCGAGTGATGAGCACATCATCGGGTCACGGACAAGTTCCGTGATGCAATCGGAACTGACGGCACGAAATGGGACCGGCCTGGAGTCAGGAGTCTTGGCTGATATTTGGTTCGATTTTGATCAAGAAGTCATTCAAGGAGAGGCGCTGCGGGTTTTGGAGTCCAACGTAAAGCAGCTGCAGCAAGTGAGCGTCACCCACCTCATCTTGGAGGGCCGAGGCGACGACATCGGCACATCCGCTTACAATCTCGTCCTGGGCGAGCGTCGGGCCAAAAACGTCAAGTCCGATCTTCGACGACTCGGTGTCTCCATCGACGTCTCAACGACCAGCTATGGGAAAGACCGCCCACTCTGCTTTGAGCACAGCAGCGTATGTCGACAGAAAAATCGCAGTGTGCATCTGGTCGTCCAGTAAACTCTCGGAGAGGACTACATCACGCCGGTTGATTCTCTCTCAGTTGTCACACTCTGCGCACACACCACTTCTTGACAGATCTTTTCATGTTCATTAATGTCCGTACGCGTTCGTACTCGCAGAATGCTGAAACAGTCCGCCGGATTCGTTCTCGCGTCGCTCAGCAACTCACCGTACGACAGAGAGTACGATCCGCCCCTTCGTTCACTGCGGTTTTGCCGGGCGTCCTTGTTGACCATCTTATGGGCGATCGTGAAACGAGTCGAGACCACCGGTGAGCACGCTGCCATGCAGAACCACCATAGTTGTTCCACCGCCTGCGAGAAACACTTGTCATGTCTAAGCTGGCCATCATCGATATCGGAACCAACTCCATTCACATGGTGCTGGCAGAGATTCTGCCTGATGCCAGCTTTAAAATTCTGGATCGGTTCAAAGATGTGACCCGATTGGGCAACGGTGTGTTCGCCACCAGACGCCTCTCCGACGAGTCCGTAATTCGTGCGATGAACGTACTCAAGACGTTGGTCACACTCGCCCGCAACAAGGGATTTGATCGCATTATCGCCGTGGCAACCAGCGCGGTGCGCGAAGCCCAAAACGGTGGCGAGTTTGTAACGATGATCATGGAGCAGATCGGGCTGAGAGTACGTGTCATCAGCGGGGTAGAGGAGGCTCGGCTGATCTTCCTCGGTGTCAAGAACAGCATTGCGCTGACGGACGGACCGGCATTGGTCATCGATATCGGCGGCGGATCGGTGGAACTGATCGTGGGGAATCGAGACGGCCTCATGCACGGCGCAAGCCTCAAACTCGGGGCGATCCGACTCACCGAGCAATGTCTCCCAAAGACTCCACCATCAGAATCCATGATGCGCACGCTCGAAGCCGTCGTCACCACTCACCTCCGTGAGGTCCTCGAATCCTTTAAGGTGAAGAAATTTCACTCGCTGGTTGCCACGTCGGGCATGGTCGGCAATGTGGGCGAGGTCGTCCATCTTCGTCACACAGGTCGCCCGCTGCCACAACACAATCTGGCAACCGTGTCCTTGAAGCATATCCGAAACCTCGAAACTGAGTTGGCCCGTTCATCGGTGAAAGACCGCTTGGCCATTCCTGGGCTGGATCCCAAACGCGTCGATACCCTGCTGCCCACAACCGTCGTGCTGCGATGCCTGAGCGAACTCTCCGGTCTTCAGGAGATCACGCTCTGTGACAAAGCCATTCGAGAGGGCATCATCTACGATTTCATCGCCCGCCATCGCGACAGGTTGAAGGCTGAACAAGATTTTCCCGACATTCGGCGGCGGAATGTGATCGGTCTGGCTCGGCGCTGCCATGCTCCGGAGGGCCATTCGCTCCATGTGGCCAATTTAGCCTTGCAGCTGTTCGATCAGACTAAGCCTGAGCATCACCTTGAAGACCAGGCACGGACCTGGTTGGAATATGCCGCCATCCTGCACGACGTGGGGTATCATATCAATCCCCGACAACATCACAAGCACGCGTACTATCTCATCAAACACAGCGACCTCGATGGGTTGACGGCTGAGGATATCGACATGGTCGCCACGATCGCCCGCTATCACCGACGAGCCTTGCCGACACTCAAACACGACGAATTCAACAACCTGTCGCCCCGCCTACAACGCACCGTCAAAATCCTGGCCTCGCTGTTGCGCATCGCAGATGGACTTGACCGAACCCATTTCTCGCTGATCCAACGCCTACAAGTCAGGCTTGGGAAGCTGATCACCATCGACGTCCACCTCACGGGCGACGCAGAGATGGAACTCTGGGCCGCGAAGAACCGTGCCGATCTCTTCGAACAGGTCTTCCGTCGTCGTGTACAGTTCACTGGGATATCGATGGAAACCCGGAAATCATGACAGAATCCCACCTGCTCAAGACCGCACCGCACCCGTATCCCGGAAAACTAATCATCGTCGAGGGTATCGATGGATCGGGGAAGAGCACCCAACTGCAGTTACTGCACAAATGGCTCGATTCCAAAGGGCACAAGGTCTTCTTCACGGAGTGGAACTCCTCCGAACTCGTGAAGGAGACCACCAAGCGAGGGAAAAAATCAAAACGGCTCACCCCGACGACATTCAGTTTGTTGCATGCCACCGACTTTGCCAGCCGACTTTATCATCAGATCCTTCCCCCGTTGAAAGCCGGAATGATTGTGTTGGCCGATCGGTACATGTACACGGCTTTTGCGCGGGATGTGGTTCGCGGTGTGGCCCACGAATGGGTCAGAAAACTGTACGCCTTTGCCATCAAGCCCGACATGGCGTTTTATTACAACGTTCCGATTGAAGTCGCCATTTCCAGGCTCTTAGGCGGGACTCGTGGTCAATTCAAGTACTATGAAGCCGGCATGGATATGAATCTCAGTCCGGACATCACGGAGAGTTTCAGACTGTTTCAATCACGCATCCTGGCTGAGTACGCCAAGATCGTCGAAGAATTTGGTCTCTTGACCATGGATGCGACCCACGACATCGCACTGCAACAGGAACAAATGCGGGCACTGGTGGAACATGCGCTCCGCGATTACAAACCACGACGAGGCACCTATGGCCGACGTACGCTTTTTTGGCGACGGTTTGAAGTACATAAATCCGAGTGATCTGAAGGGGAAGCTGATCGCCATCGAGGGAACCGACGGCGTCGGTCGATCGACCCATATCGACATGCTGCAGGAATGGCTGGAGGTGCAAGGGTACGGGGTGGTGACAACCGGCTGGACTCGTTCGAATCTCATGTCCAAAACGATTGAGATGGCGAAGGCCGGGAATATCCTCGATCGTTGGTCGCTGAGTCTGCTCTATGCAACGGATTTTGCGGATCGTCTGGAACACCAGATTCTGCCGGCCCTCCGCTCCGGATTCGTGGTCTTGGCAGATCGCTATATCTATACGGCATTCGCGCGAGACTATGTGCGCAGCGCCGACCGCAAGTGGATCCGGGATGTATTTGGATTCTCGTTGATCCCCGACCTCGTCTGCTATCTGAGAATCGATGTCGAAACACTTGCACTTCGCGTCATCGAAACCACCGGCATGAACTATTGGGAATCCGGCATGGATCTCAGGCTCGGGAACGATCTCTACGAAAGTTTCAAGAAGTATCAATCACTCTTGATCGAAGAATTCGACAAGATGGCGATGGAGTTTGGATTTAACGTCGTCGATGCCAGGAAATCTCCCGAAGAAATCCAAGAGGAGTTGAGAGGATATATTCTTCCGATGCTCCAAATTCAGACACCAATGGTCAGGACCGACGCCCTGTCTTCCTGAATCCCCTTAATCCTCTTCCTCGCTGGACGCACGTTTTCCGAGAACCCGCAATTGCCCAGCCTGTAGCCACCAGCGCAATCGAGCTTGTCCCGGTTTGATACCATCCGTGAGTTCGAGACTGGCAGCTCCAGCCTTTTTAAGTGGAAAATTTGGCAATACTTTTCCACAGAGCAAGAGGCCCGCCACTTCACCAAGAAGAGGTTCATGCCCTATGCACAGAACAACCGCATCAGAGGGAAGTGTGCGTAAAAACGATACGACGTGCTCCGGTTGTGCTCCAACCGACAATTCTTCCCTGGTCTCAAGTTTCAGGGTTGGACAGACCACCGTACGTACGAGTCTTGCCGTATCGTAGGCACGAACAAAGGGGCTCGCAAACACATGCGTCGGCTGACAGCCAAGCACGGCCAATCCTTGAGCCGCCTGTCTGGTGCGTTTCTTTCCCTTATCCGTCAGCGGGCGATTCTCCTCTGTTCCATCCCACTCATCTGGTTCTACGGCGATACCATGACGGAACAACACACACTCCATATGAAACCTCCTCACTCGCTCGATAAACTCCTTGCACGACATCACCGGGGTTCACCTCAGCATGACACAATGCATGACATGTTTGAAACCTTCAATGGACACTCCTCCTCGAACCAGACGAAACAGAATCGAACTGTACGCAAACCAGTCGCTTTTCCCCCTCTTGCATTGCGCCGGTGTTTCAAGACGGTCTGAGTCTGCAACGATGGAGAAACTGCAAAAACCGTTTTTCAAATGATCACTCCATGATAGAAGAACAACAGCATATCGTACCACTCGACAGCCTTCGGTGAGTCCTCGCACGTATCTCTCACACGGGATACAGAGTGGCAGAAATTGCAATTCGTAAGACAATCAGGGGGAAGATGATGATTCAGCAGGCTTCGGCTACATTGCTCACGATCGTCCGAGAGCGGCAGCGGATCGGGCTAGAGGAACTGCTGTCATACGTACCTGAGTTGACCTGGAATCAAGTATTCTCACTCGTCGATGAGCTCAGCCGCCGAGAACTCATCCACTTGCATCGGCGAGGATTCGATTACGAGCTACGAGCCACTTCGTTAGTCCCCTAGCCCACATTTATCTTCAGACCAACAACCGGACGCCCGGCACTCAAGCGCTCGATCCGTCATACCCTCATTCAATAGTCCGAATCCTCCCGCCAAATCCATCGATGGGTTCTGAGTATTTCCGCAAAGACTGGGAGCAATTCACTTTTGGCTGCCGATGAGAAATCGTTGGACATTGTCCATCATTCCACCAAACCAAGAATGCGTTCCTGTGAGTTGTTCATCATCTTTTTGTGACGGTTTCAGAGGCAACGCCAGTTGCTTCAATCGATTGGGGACATCTCTGAAGGATGGAGTGGATTGATTGATTCGGTCATACACCTCTCTCGCCTGATCTCTTTTCCCAATGGATTCAAGACTGCGCCCCAAACAGTAGAGGACATCCCATGTCTCGTTCGGCTGTGCCGTGGAATCATCCAAAGCCGTGCAAAAGGCTTGAATCGCCGCCTCAGGTTCCCGCATCGTGACATAGCAAAAACCAACTTGTGCATAAGCCTCGAACCACAAGGATTTGTCCCTGGCGGCTGCGTGAAAGAATTCCACGGCCTCTTGTACCTGTCCCTCTTCTTTTAGGAGCATTCCTCGTTCAAAGTCCTCTTCCGGAGAATGAGTCGAGACAGCTTCAGACTGCCCCTCGCTAACATGCGTCAATGCAAGTGTTCGGCTGGAATCACGACATTCCTCAGGCTCGTCAGAGGCAGATGCAAGGGTCACTAATTCTTCCGTGGCGGCGAGCGGCAGTATCCTTCCTTTAATCCGGTCAATGGCGGCCTGAGCGACTAGCTTTGCAGTAATAGACGCGGCCTGCTCAGCATATCCATAGGTCAATGCAATATCAGCCACTTGATTAATCAGTCGTGGATTCCCTTGGCTCAATCGATGCACGAGCGCGCAGGCCTGCTCGGTAAACAGAGTCGGTTGTCCGCCCGCAACGTGCAGCCGATGGCGGATACAGTTCATCGTATCCATTGCCGACAGGGGTTTGAGATGATAGTCAACGACGATTCGTTGTGCGAATTGCGTCATATCGATCCGTTGAAGCAGCGCATAGAGATCGGGTTGACCCGAAAGAATGATCTGCAACTTTAACGTCCGTCCATCGTTCATGTTTGACAATAGTCGCAATTCTTCAAGCAGATCGGCGCCCAAGCTTTGAGCTTCATCAATAATGAGAATAACCCGCCGTGAGCGTTTTGACTCTTGCGACAGAAACTCCGAAAAGAGATGGTAAGCTTCGATAGGGTCAAGCCGTTTGGTGCTGAGCCTGAGCGATAACAGGATCCATGGCAAGAGTTGCTCAATATCGTACCGCGCATTGGTCACCAATCCGATTTTATGTCGGCTTCCATGTTCAGCGATGAGCTTCTGGAGAAGGGAGGTCTTCCCGACACCGGGATCCCCGGTGAGCACCATAAACGGAGCCTCACTCAGAATGCCATATTCCAACAGGCTATAGGCTGCCTGATGCTCTGAGCCCTGATACAGAAAACTGCTGTCCGGCAGCAGTGCGAATGGTTTAGCCTTGAGCTGATAGAAAGATTCGTACATAGATCCGTCATTCCAACACGATAGGATAGGCTAGGTGACCAACATGGCTTTCATGTCTGCAAGGGTCAAGGACGATCGTCCGGCCTTGTTTAAGACCGTTCCTAGGACTGGTCGTGAGTTCTTGACCAGGGATAGTGCCCGCTGCAGCTCCTCACCCGTCGTCTTCCCCTCCTCCACGACCATCAGCAGCGCATCTGTGTACGGAGAGAATGCCAAGACATCCGCCGTATGGAGCAACGGAGGGAGATCAAAAACAACGATTCGCGAGGGATATCGATGCTTCAGCTCCTCCACCAACGCAACCATCTTCGGCGAAGTCAAAATTTCCGTCGAGTTCGAGATTGCGCGGCCTCCCGGTAACAAGACGAACCGTCCGATCCCAGGATGCAACAACAAATCTTCAACAGGTTGGTCGTCGAGCAAGTAGTCGGCCAACCCGAGACAATCTTTCAAACCGAATACTTGGTGTACCGTAGGGTCTTGAAGATCGGAATCCACCAGCAACACAGTCTGCGTTGTTTCCATTGCGAGACTGACCGCCAAATTGACGGCCGTCAGAGTTTTCCCCTCCCCATACCCGGGACTCGTCACGCCGACGACATTCCATCCATTTTCCCGAAGCCGCTGTGTGACTTGCGTGCGAAGAATTTTATAAGCATCGACGAACGGCCCCTTCTTGTGCGCCGCCATCACGCGATGTCCATGCAACACCGTGTGTGGAATGCTCAGCGATCTGGTCTTCGTATACGTAATTGGAGAGGGCATCGACTGAGTTGCCGTTCGCGCGGAGGTCTCACTACGAGGAGAGGACCCCTTGAAGTCCTTATACAGCTCCAGTGCAGCGCGGATACGATCCATAAATAGCCTTCCGGGTTACTCCACCCCAAACCGTCTCAAAGCAGCAAACCAGAGAACATCCAACGGCGTCACAAAAACATGTACCAACACAAGGACCGTCGCAAACGCGCCAGCTCCCGCGGTTTGCGCGACCCGCCGTTTTAGCGTGACGTGGGACACGTCTTCTTCATTCGGCATGAACGGAATCACCGCGAGGGGGAATTGTTGCGTCAGGACCATAAGCTGCTCGGGCGTCCGGATGGAATGGTCAAATGATTCCGCAGCCGCTCCAACCCCAAGGCCCCCGCCCACCGCGAGAAGGCATCCAAGAAGAACAATCGCAAACCGGTTTGGTTTATACGGTTTCTCGGGGAGACTGGGCGGGTCAATGAGCGAGAATCGTTCGCCTTTTCGCTGAACTTCCAATCCTTCCGAAACCTTCGCTTCCAGCAATCGGGACCGAATTTCTTGGTACTTTTGTCCGGAAGTGTCCCGATCTCGTATCAGCACCAGATATTCCGGTTCAATCTCAGGCCCTCGCTCTAAGCGCGTCGCATACCCTTGTAATCGTCGTTTGATATCCGTGCGAGTATTTCGGAGTGCCTGCAATGAAGAGGTCACAGAGTTCAACTGGGCCTGTAGATTGATATAGGCTGGGTTCTCGGGACGTTGATTGACGACCTTCTGTGGCACATTCCTCAGTCTCTGCACTTCCTGTTCCAGACCTGCTACTTTTCTACGGGTCTGGAGAACATCAGGATGCTCAGGCCCCAATCGTTCTGAATCCGCTGCCAAGGATGTCCGTGCCTCGGTGAGACGCTTGGAGGCTTCATCGGCATCGGAAGACTCTCCCACTTCTTTCTCCAACGCTTCGATTTCCTGCTTCATCTTCATGATGTCAGGATGCTCGGGAGATAAATTGGCAATGGCGCCGGCATATTCGGCGCGCAAGGCGCGCAACCGTTCGGACGAATCTAAGATACGTTCCCCTGTGACCGATAAGATCGGTGTATTCGGCTTTACTGTCGCCAATTCCCCATCGAGATAGGTCTTACGCTCTTCCAGACTTCGAATCTGCTGATCGACATCCATCAACTCACGCTCAGCTTGGTTCATCAATTGCTGATTCAACGGCATCAATTCTGGAAGCGCCCCCTTTGCTCGGTGCTTGAATGTTGCGATTCGCTCATCGATTTCTTTAATATGATATGCCAGGTTTTCTGATTCCTGCTGGAGAAACGACGTGGCTTCCTGCGCCTGTCGTTCACGGCTCTTCAGGTTTTCTCCCAAAAACAAGCTCGTCAGTTCATTCGCCACTTTCTGAGCCAATTCGGGAGTTCGATTTTGATACGACACGGTAAAGGCAATGGTTGCCTTGGTAGCATGCTGCGTACGCTTATCCACGACATCCGCGCTGATCACCTCGACTTCACTGTCTTTGATGAATCGCTTCACAATCTCCTCGACCGGAGTGTTCTTGCGGAGATCCTCATACAGATTCAGTTGCTCCACCACTTTCCACAGCGTCGTCCGGCTCATCACCTGTTGCCTGATGGTCTCAATTCGCTGATCGGCGTAACTGGTAATGGTTGATCGGACAAGATCAGACGGGATCTCCTGCTCCTCGATCAAGATCGTGGCCGTCGACTTATATGTCGGAGGCCAGAGAAACGCCAATAGTAACGACAGCAGCAGCAAGCCGAGACTGGTTAAGAGAATAAGTTTGCGACGCCGATGAAACGCCGTGATATAGTCGCTCACGCTCATGGTTCGTTCGGCTTGTTGTCCGGATCCTTGTGATTGTGCCATAGCCTTAATAAGAGAACGAGAAGTGTGGAGGGGAATAAGTCACCATCACTGTTGTCGCATGCGATTCAGCCGCACTGATTGCGGCGTCGGTATCACGACGTCGATACATATATGACAGCTCGGCACGCCACCATTCGAGAAACTGCCACGTCAACTTCGGCGTCACGCTGACATAATGACTTTCCGGAAAGGTTCCCCCTGCAGCCGTGCCTGCCTTCCCTGTCGTGAGGACCCCAACCACGTTCAATGCGCAGGCCAAGGTCTCCGACACATCATAGGAGCCGGAGATTTCGCCTCGATTGGTCTGAATCAAGAGCCCTAATCCACTGGGGCTCAGATCCCGAGCAACCGCAACTTGGACGGAAGCCCGTTCAAACCTCTTTGTCATACTCGCCCCTGCCAACCATACAGTCTCATTGGCACTAATGGAAAGACCGGGTATCTGCGTCGTGGAAGACAGAAACCTTGGACCACCATAAACCGTTCCTGTCATCGATTCATCAAACGCATGCGTGAGGCTCATATTAATCCCGGGAAAGCTGGCTTGAAATGGGAATGGTGAATCCGTCGTCCGTACATCCGTGTAGGACCCTGATAGCTGAACCTGATCCCGTTCGGTCCACTGATACTGCAGCCCAGCAGATCCACCCACCGTCCGGTGATCCACCAACCTGGCTGTTTCATAGGCCGTGTCTGACAATTGTACGCTTGACTGGAACGACAACTTTTCCGTCATCGCTCTTGTCCACGTCGGATTGAACGTCCACTGATTGCGCTGGGCGAATTGCAAGACAATCCCGGTTGCTTGTAATTCACCGAGCAGCGTATTGTCACGAGTGAATCCTCCGTTGAATCCAAAGAGATCCTTTTCCGTTCGATAACGCATCGATAAAGGAACAAATACGTTCGCAAAATGCCGCTCCTCTCCGCCGAAATATCCGACGAAATCCGCAGCGACTCGGCTACTGACATCAAGCCGCTCGGTCTTTCCCGCAAACTCTGCCGCCGGCATCACCCAATACCCATAGGTATCGCGATGGGGGAGCGACGTCAGCAGTAAATTACTGTTGTACACCCCCTTCACCCCAAGCGATGGAGAAAGTGACCATTCTGCCGCTTCACCTGGACATGCCGCACCATAGCCCAAAAGCCAAAACGGCAACATGAACCGCCAAAGACCTCTCCCATATTGCCATCTCCGGATCTCTCCTCCCTCACACCGCTCATGCATCGGTTACGGCACCATGACCACGTCGCCGCGCTGGAGCAGGATATTCTGCTCCAAGTCTTTTCCTTTTCGAATATCTCCGTAGCGGAAAGGAATGGCCTGCTGTTCTCCCTTCACTCGGCGCATCACTTTGATATCGTTTTCTCCGGCAAACGGCGTCAACCCTCCGGCAAGACTGAGCGCCTGCAACACATCGGCGTAATGACCGATCACGTATTCACCTGGTTTATTCACTCGTCCGACGACATACACCTTATAGCTGGCGACTTTCAGAACGGCCACGGAGACATTGGGATTCGGAATATACTTCGTCAGTCGCTTGACCAGTTCTCCGCGAATATCGTCGACCGTTTGATTCTCCGCTTGAATATCGCCGACAAGAGGAAACGAAAACATACCGTCCGGACGAACCACGACTTCTCGCGTCAGCTGCTCATCTTTCCACACCGATACCAGCAACACATCCTCTGCGCCCAGTCGATATCCTGGTTCAAGCTGCGAGATCAGAGGAGCAGGCATCGCATCTCCGGCATGAACAGGCATCGCCGCTATCGTGACAACCATCAACAGCCCCCCGCTCAGCATCGATCGCGCTAAACACACCATGGTTTCTTCTACCCCCTTAGCTGTGCGAGAGCCTGCTCGGCCTCTCGTCGCCCTTCGAATGGATCAGAGTTTTTGAGCGCTCTGGAAAGGTAGGCACGAGCCTCGGCTCGGTTCCCGGAATGAAGGAATGCGATTCCAAGATGATAGTTCAGGACAGACAACTCAGGAGATTTTGCACTCGCCTCTTTCATTAAGCGAATCGCTTCTTCCTGTTGCCCCATCTTGAATCGAACCCATCCGAGTGTATCGATGAACAGCGGATGTGGAGCCTCTTTCTCAAATTCCCGACTGAGGCTGAACGCTTTCTGCAAACTGGCCGGATCCCCTTTATGATCGACAAGCAGAACGGCCAAGTTGTTCGCCACCAGCAAGTTCCGTGGATTCAATCGCAGGGTCGCCTCATAAGCCGTGATGGCACGATCGAATTGTCCTTGCTCCGAATGCGCAGAAGCCAACAGCATGTGCAGCTCCTCGCTGTCGGGGTTGGTCGCGAGTGCCTCTTGAACGATCTGTACCGCCACGTCCGGCTTGCGCTGAGACAATGACAGTGTGGCCCAGTTGAGCCATGGAGAGACCCACTTCGGATTGACTCGAGTCGCTTCTCGATACTGGCTCGAGGCCTCTTCATACAGCTGTGAATGCGACAAGACCTCTCCCAAGAGTCCGTGCGCAAACGGATGGTCCTTGTTGGAAGCCAAGATGGACTCCAGCCTGGCTTTTGAGCGAGTAGCCCGCCCTAACGCCACTTCCACCTGCACAAGCGCCAACAATGGCTCTGATTCATTGGGAGCGAGTGCGACCGCTTGCTCGTAGGCCAGGCTCGCCTCGCTCAAGCGGCGCTGCGCCTCGTACAATCGCCCCTCAGCCAACAACGCAACAGGCTGCTTGCCTCCCGACACTTGGCGAAGTCGTGCCAATGTCCGCTCCGCCTCCTGCCAATTTTTCGTCACCACATCCAACGTCATCAGCATGTCGAGCGCGGTGACATCGTGAGGACGCTGCTTCAAGAGATCCTCGAGACGAGCACGAGCCTGCTGGTGACGCCCACTTCGGCTGTCCAGCAATGCCAGCGAGCGCTTGGCATCCACTTGCTCCGGATACAGCGCCACGGCCCGCTCAAAACTGTCCTTCGCAAGATTGATCTCACCGGTAAGCTGATACGCCTGTCCAAGAAGATAATGCACAGCGGCCAACTCCGGCTGATCGTGCAGGACTGTACGAAACGCCTGCACCGCATCCTTCCCGCTTCTTCTGGTCAACGCCATTCGCCCTGTGAGAATCAATCCTTCCGTTGATCGAGGATTTTCTTTTAAGACCTCTTGCACTTGACGCTCCGCCTCGACCGGCTTGCCGTCCTGAAAATCCATCTCGGCTAATTTCACCTTGGCGTCTAGCCCGGCGGGTTTCTCCTTGTACTCATGGATCAAGGCGGCATACCGATCACGCGCGTTACCCTCCTGACCCATCTGTCGGTAGAGCGCGGCAATCCCAAGTTGAAGCCGACTCGCATACGGCAACTGCTCCGTAGCCTCTACGAGCACACGCTCGGCAGCCGGGAGATCGTTCCTGCCGACGAAAAACTCCGCCAACACAAGCCTGCGCTGCTCGCTGCTTGGATCATGCCCCACCGCGTCACGAAGCACGACTTCCGCCTGGGCATAGGCAGCCCGTGTGACATGGAAGTGCGCCAGCCTCAATCGATGATCGAGCGACTCCGGCTCGACTTCGATCATCCGATGAATCACCCTCTCCGCACCCGCCATATCCTTAACTTTGGTCAAGATCGCACTCAAATTATTCAGCAGATCCAGATTGTCGGGATGAGCGTCCAAGGCACGGCGCAATGCACCCTCCGCATCACGATATCGCTCACGTTGGCCGTAGAGCGTCGCAAGAAGGATTGCGACATCCGGCTCTACCGGAGCGTCCCTGCTCAGCGCTTCCGCTTTGGCAATCGCCGGGAGAACGGCCGCATCCGTCACCACCTCTGCGGCAATCTTCAGTGCATGCGCCTGAGCGTGCTTGGGATCTCTCGCGAGCACTGCCTCCGCCATTTCCACCACATGCTCGGTTAATCGCGCTTCCAAATAGTATTTGCCCAAGGTAATTAATGCGTCGGTATGACCAGGATTCAGCCGGACGGCTTCCTGATACAGCTGCACCGCATTGCGCCAATTTTTCTCCTTCTCCTCAACTCGCGCAAAGAGGACATAGGCGTCCGCATCCTTCGGATCAATTTTCAGGACATTTCTCAGTGCCACTCTCGCCTTGGGATAATTGGCGGCATCAATGTACTCAGTGGCTCGAGTGAAGTACTTCGCCTTCCGCTCTTCGGGACCGCCACACCCAGCCAACGAGAACACCGCAAGGAGAACGATGCCGATGATGCCTTTCATTTCGACAATCCGCCCATGGCTCTTATACAGTTTTCCAACGTTCATGCTTGTAGGTTATTACGTAACGTGCTTCGCTACAACAAAATCCGAATTCCCAACCCAAAGAGAATCCAGAGCGAAACAAGTCCCAATTGTCTGACGCGAGTAGAAAATGCATGAAGAAGCAACTCGAAAGAAAAGAAGAGCACTACTAATTTGGCGGCCAAGATCCCTAAAT
The DNA here is from genome assembly GCA_964430555.1 of uncultured Nitrospira sp. GTDB lineage: Bacteria > Nitrospirota > Nitrospiria > Nitrospirales > Nitrospiraceae > Nitrospira_D. Next base: position 67,566 of record CAYSFU010000001.1, read on the forward strand.
GCGAGACACCCGCACTAATCTCGGGCAGCAACGGAAACGTCACAGCAAGAAATACCATTAAATAATCAAGCGGTGTGACTTGAAACCGACTCTCTTGATTGAATCGAAGACTGAGCAGCACCATAATGGCGGCGACGACAAAGAACACGTTGTGTGCCGTTGCAACGGCGGAGGCTGCGCCCACGCGAGACCCCTCACAGACATAGAGCAAAAACGTGGTTCCGACATAGAGCCCTCCACGCACAAAGTAGGGAGCCACCTGTGAGGAGCATGAAAGACCGATCAACACCACTGCAAAAAGCGCGATCGAGACATATCCCACGTCATTGGGAACCGTCGAAGGAAGAAACACCAACGCAATCAGGAACAATGGAACGGTGACAGCCAAGAACTTGAGCGGCACGTCCGTCAGCCAAGGACCGTTGACGAATCTAATGATGGCTGCATTCGAAAGCACAGATCCTGCTCGTGAGGCCGGAGGGGAAAAGAGGTCTCGACCCGCTGCAATAAACAGCATCAGGACCAAGGATGCCACTGTCAGGTAGAGCGCAATGATGAGTTTGTCGGACTGCCATCGCAACAGGTAGGCCACGCCCAACATGCCGGCCTGTATCAGATAGATTACGGTCACCGCTTCATAGTGAGTCAGGCCCACTTTGAGCAACTTATGATGAATATGCGCGCGATCTCCGACGAATGGCGACCGTCCCTCGGTTAACCGTTGCACTGTCACTCCAAGCGTATCCAAAAACGGAAGACCCAAAAGAAAGAAGGCAAGGCTCGGAGTGAATGGCCCGCGTGATGAATCCGTCAGTAACACGGCCAACATCCCCATCATGAACCCTAAGAGTTGGCTGCCGCCGTCTCCCATGAAGATACGTGCGGGATAGGTGTTGTATCGCAGGAACCCCAAGATCGCTCCAAGAAATGGAACTGTGAGCACGAGAACCGTTGAGTCGCTGGAAAGATACGCCAGGTAGGCGATCCCGCTGAGTGTCAAGAACGACAATCCACCAGCCAGGCCGTCTAAGCCATCGGTCAGATTCACGGCATTGGACACGCCGATCAGGAATATAACAGTCACGAACATCCCAGCCCACGTCGGCACTTCCACATCGGAGAGAAAAGGAAGCGTGGTAAACGAGATGTCTCCGCATAACACGACGGCAAGCGCGGCAAACAGCTGTCCGATGATTTTGGTTCGGTAACCAAGATCAACTCGGTCATCCCAGACACCGAAGGCCACGATAATCCCGCATCCCAATAATACCGAGAAAGTTGTGATGTCCTTAGGTCCCCACCAAGCAATCGAGGCACAGGCCCCAATGGCAAAGGCAATCCCACCAATCCTTGGTACCGCGTGTTCATGAACTTTCCGACCGCCCGGCTGGTCCATGATCTGGAACCGCTCTGCCACACGGCGTAAGAGTGGAATCAGAGCCATGCAGCTCAACAGGGCGGTCATGAAACTGAAAAAGAGTTCATTCAGCATAGAGGCCCTCAATCCTGCACAACTTCGTTTAGTCCGGAATAAATCTCGTCAGCTCTCCTCCAACTGCGCTCGCGAATTCCTGGAGACGTTGATCGACGGTCGATTCGGATTCCCCGGGACTGACGAGCGCGGCCAACCGTACCAATGCGCCGTCGGTCCGTTGTCGCATAACGGCATCCCACAATAAGTACAACTTCACCAAATATTCGCTCGTGAGATTGCGCTCGCGTTGTTTGAACCAATAGAAGACGATTTGTTTCTGCTCCCCCTTCTGAATAACGGCACGATTGACCCTCACCGGTTGCATGGTCGACCCCGACACCGGTAATACTGCTTGCGTCAAGGAGGCGATTTCCCATCCTCCTCCCGGCAGACAGCTTTGAGGCGAATGCGCCGACTGCCCTTTTCGTTGCGATCGATAGTATGCGGCATAGAAACTCACCTGTTGTTGAGGACTCAATCGATAGTCCGCGAGAACATAATCGTCAAATCGCAGGGCATCGATGTATTGCGGCTCGAGAGGGAAGGGCTGACCGCGCCATCCGTTGATCTGCATCGGGAAATCCACGAAGGTGGCTCGTGAAGGGGGACGTTCATCACGATCCATGAGCAGCGTTCCAAGCAACGTACATGGGGCAAACAGAGCCACACTGCATAGATACGCTGGTCCTGGAGAGAGGAGACGTTGAGAGGCGGCATTCATCCCATCTTTCGCAATCGTCTCCACTTCCTCATTGCGCCATTGCAAATGCTCACGCAGAGATTTCCGCGGTTCCCCTGTTCCAAGCCGTCCCAACCACGCCATTTCCAAAATCAGCAACCCAAAACTCACCATGAAAATGACCCATCCTTCAAAGAGATGTGAGAACCCCTCTGCGGCACCTTTCCCATAGTGCTCAACCAACACCCCGATCATGCCGATCCGAAAACCGTTGATCAGAATTGAGATGGGGATGGCAGAGAGTACCAAGAGCACTCGCTTCCACATCCTATCCTTGAAAAAATAGGCGCAGAGCAGTGCCAGGGACAGCAGGGGCAATAGATAACGAATTCCACTACAGGCCTCTATGACTTGCAACTGAACCGGCCCCAAATCAATAACATTGCCTTCACGAAATGCCATCACACCAACGAGTTGGAGACAGCCGACGCCGAGAGATGAGGCCCATAATTGAAGTTGACTCGACAGATTCGCATAAAAAAAGGTGGGGAGTGGGATCGCCGTCAAGAGATACCCAAGAGGAAATGCAATGGCTTTTGTTCCACGAATCCCGACAAGAGTCATCGCCAATCCGACCAATACGATCCATAAGGAAACATGCAAGACGAGAAAGAGCGTAGAGAGTTCGCCCACCACATAGAGCAGGAGACCAAGGCTGATCACGGCCAATCCCCACCATGATTGCTCTCGCGGCATCTGAGACAACCGATGCCGGCATCGCCAGACGAGAACCCCCGTAATAAGTGGAACAAACAATCCATGGCTGTAGTCTTCACTCCCCAACCAACGGCTGAAGAGAAACACCAGACTGTCGGCATAGAGATAGCCTAAGAACGTGACGATCAGGACTGATGAAACAAAGAGAACACGCGTGCTGGCCATAAGAAAGATTCGTCCAACTAATGAGAAGGAATGAAGCAACCAAGCAACGCCGATCCGACCAAGCGGGGCGAAACTTGATTGTCTATCGGAACTGTTTCTCTGTCGATTGATTTCGGAGAAAGAACGGGCTTGGTACCTTCGGAGAGATACCAAGCCCCTAGCTATCGGACGTGAGGGAGTGACCTAGATCTTGGATGCATGAAGATTTCTCAATCCTCCCGCTCCCAACCCCACCAAAGAAATCAGCCCTGCGCCGAACAACAAGACCGCCGTCGGCAATGGCACGGCCGTCAGACTGCTGATCGATCCTACATAGGCGCCTGGAACGCCATTCACATCCTCAAACAGTAATCGCCATCGTGCGCTCCCGCCGTTCAGACTGTCCAAACTTGGAGGCCCCTGAGCATTCAGATTCAACCCTCCTCCGATCTGGTCGAATTGAAGACGAAAATTAGACGGGCTGGTGCCATCCATAAGAGTGACGCCGCTCGCCCCGGTGTTCAACTCCCAGCGGTCGCCGGTGCCAACATGCAACGAGGTATTCTTATAAATTGCGACGGCATTGGAGCCTGCTTTGAACGACGAGGTATAGAGGTCGTTCCCATTAAAGCTCATTTTGAAAGAGTAATCCTTGACCGTGCCATTGTAGACACCAGCGTTCCCAACCGTCGTGTTGTCATATTTAAACAGTCCGGAAACGAGCAATGAGCCGGTCGTGTCGCCATCGAGATGGCCGGTAAAGGAATACGTCACCAAACCTGCTTGAGCTGCCGTGATTGGAACCGACAGGGCACACACCACTGCAATCGACAAGATCAATCCTCTTCCGAACCAGCGTTGCATCATCTGCATACCATCACTCCTGCTAAAGGTTGACAAATGTTTATCTTATTAGGGACACGTATGAATAGATGACTGTCTAGCAAACCGCGGGCCAACTCGCGTAGATCCTATGTCGCTGAAAACTAAGGCGGCAGATAGGCGACTCTGGTCGTCACTGTGTCAACATTCCTGCAGCGGCGTTCAAATATGTCACCGCCACAGATCTCGCGGCAAACTTTTCCCACTATTCCATGTCCGTTCGAACGTTCAGCCATATACCGCCTCGCTTCTTGGCAGGAGACTCACTGCACTCATAACCGTCACCCAACCAATCATGAATGTCAGACCGACCACTCGATCACCTTGCTCCGAATGCATGCGGGCACGGATAAGCCTCTACAGACAATGCCGAATCACTGCAACTCCAGTCATACGGTCATCGAGCAGGAATCGACATTTCCGCAGTTTGAAGAGTAGACCTGCGGCAAACTATCTCCATCACCGAAGCAAGTTTTCTGGCTAGAACGATACGGTCAAAATGTTCCATCACAAATCTTCTTCCGTTTTTGCCGAGCCGCTGACACAGTTCCGCATCATGGGAAAGCATCGACACGCCGGCAACCAATTGATCCACATTCTCAGGCTCAATACAGAGACCAGCCTGAGCGTCCTGGAGCAATCCTGCGCTTTCTCCCTCTACGCCCAACACCATCGGCTTCGCCATCGCCATACTTTCAAACATCTTCGAGGGGATCACTGTTTTAAAGAGATCAGACTTTTTGAGGAGGACAAGACTGACGTCTGAAAGGGCCCACAGTTCCGGCATACGATTTTTCGGTTGCTGCTCGAGCATCATCACATTCTCAAGCCCCATTGTGTCTCGCAGCCGAACCAGCACCTGTCGTTCGGCGCCGTCACCGACCATCAAAAAGACGATATGGAGAGAGTCCCTCAATTGATAGGCTGCATCCAAGATCGTCTCCAAATGATGGGCCATGCCATGGGTCCCAAAATACGAAACGACGAACTTTCCCGTGAGTCCAAGCTCCTTGGCAAGCGCAGGCGCACCGTCAACCGGTTTATAGTGAGCGAGATCCACACCATTCTTCACGACAGCAATCTTGCTTGCCGCGATACCTTTTTCTACCATGCATGCCTTGAATGAATCGGTCACGGGAACAATGTGGTCAGCGTTTCGATAGGCGAATCGTTCGACCCATTCCAACATTGCAATGACCGTCCGATTCTTGATCGCCCCCACGGCGACGATCGATTCCGGCCAAAGATCACGAATCTCCAGCACCCACGGAATCCTCCTCATCTTGCCGACAAAATACCCAGCGAGACCATTGAAGAATTGTGGAGAAGTAGAGAGAACGACGTCGGCCTTCGGCAGAAGGAGAGAGAACAGGACTGCAGAGCACATGTATGAAATATAATTCAGCGTTCGCTTGAGGAAACCTTCATTTGCCGTCACGAAGGTCCACACTCGAACCACCGTGATCCCGTCTTTTGTTTCCTGCTGATAGATGCGATTGCGGTACCCCTCATACACGCGTCCTTGAGGATGATTCGGTGCGCAGGTGATGACCGTCACACTGTGTCCGTCTTTCACCCATTGCCGACAATGCTCATAGGTTCTTGTCGCCGGCGCGTTCACCTCTGGCGGGAAATAATGTGACAGGAAGAGGATTCGCATTTCGGTATGCCTCAGCGGATTGATTGCTCGTTTTCCGGATTCGATAACTCAGCTGAAGAGGAACTTCTCCAGAACAAGAAAAGGCTATCACAGAGTTCTTGGAGCTCAAACCAAACTCGGGGAAATAACATCCGGCCTCAACTGTCGCCTCACAGTCGCTCAACACCTCGATGGTTGCGATCATCTCCCCGCACCGTTCAACTCGAAAACTCTGCGCTCCCGATCTGACGATAGTGAAATCGGGGTGAATGTGGACAACACTCTCCATGTGATGACATCCCGCTCCTATCAATTCATCCGTGATAACCCAACTCCCCTGCTCATCATAGGAGATACGCCTACGGTGAACCGGTGTCCCGGGCAATCTGCAATATCCGTCATGGGCTCCCTCAAAAAGGATCGCCCCGCTCTCCGCCTTGTCGATGCGACCTTGAATTGGCCTTGCCCGTCGTGCCACTCGAAACACCCCCCACACCTCCGATTGTTCCATGCCATCGACGATGACGGTATTGTGAGCTCTCGTGCTTCGAACATAGGCCCGTTCCTGGCTTGGCTCATAGTCGAACACACCGCTATCAACGACCACTCGCCGTCCATCAATCGCAAGCTCATAGCTCAGGGTGTCGCAATGAGCATGGCCTGGCTGGTAGTCCGGACCGATCGGCCCACAGTCGATGATGATCATGTCGCGTGCGTGACGACAGACATAATATCCGCTTGTCGAAAGCGTCGTGACCGCCGAACTCGTTGGCTGAGGCAGCCGGTTGTATCCGATCACCCGTTCAGCATAGTCAAAGATCTGAGACGGAGTTGGAGCGATACCGAATGCAGAATCGTTGAAAAGGGGAATACCTCCGTCTGGCAAACAAATGTCGTTCAAAAAATCAAGAGCAGCCCTCACCTTGCCGATAAACTCATCCGTAATCTTGCCTGAGATCATCGCGGGCGAATTGGTCGTTAGATTCAAAATGTCAAGGCAATCAACTACACAAATAGAGTGATACATGGGGCTTCGCTCGAAGTGTCCCCCATCGGCAAGAAACTGTTCGGCTAGTTCCTCTTGGAAAATCTTCAAGCCTTTGTGAAGCCACCGATCTGCATCAATTCCTTGGAAATAGAGGCCAGCAAAGAACAGCGCCACGCCATTCTTGAGATAGTGATTCGCCAAGATGTGGTATTCGACGTTCTTCTCAAGCCACAGGACTTGTTGATATAGGCTTTCGAGCCACTCACGTCGCAGCGGCCTTTCACTGCTTTCTTTGAGGCCGGCTATGTTCGGCAGCAGAAAAAACTTTATCCAGTTCACGATTCTAAGCGAAACTGTATAGGGTTCCCATGCATCCTCCGTCCTAGGTGGATTGCGCTGAATCCAATCAGCAATGAGGAAACACTTATTCTCATCAGAACGCCGTGGGTCATGAAGATAATCGAAATAATGCAGGTTGTAACGCCAGAGCTTTGGCATGTCTCTGCATCCCCAACTCATATTCCCCTGCTCAAACCTTTTGGACCGCCCAAGAAAGCAAAGCTCTGAATCGTCTCCGGTGGAAGATGACACAGAGATACCAGGCACCATTGCAATCCCTGCACGAAGACTGGGCTCAGCCGCTGTGACTACGGACGGCAATTGCGGAAGGATTCTCCGGCAAAGAAAATAGGCGACCTGTGAAGGACGGAGATACCCAAGCGTCCTGACATAGAGGCTTAGGGGCTTCATGTGAAGTAGGGGCTTATGCGAGGGAATCCATGATGTCGAAGGTGACATGCGTCACCTCTACGAGTTCATCCCAAGGAATTGGAGAGCAGGCGCCTCGACGAATGGCATCCACAAAAGCAGTGACACATGCCACCTGTCCCTTGTCCTGACTCCATAGATCCATTTTTTGAAATCCTGACCAGCCGTAGCCACGAAGCTTTCTGAAGTTATCCAACCTCAGCACCTTACCACTGCAAAACACCTCAAGTTGCTCTTTGGGAAATGATTTATGGCCGTTGGAGAAATAATGAACCGTACCAATCGATCCGTCCGCAAACCGTAACGTGACCGTCACGTTGTCCTCACCCGCCGACATCGCCTGGACCCCAACAATCGGCGAAGCAGCTAGAAACCGAAGCAGGTCAATAAAATGACAACCTTCACCAATGATCCGTCCTCCTCCAATCAGTCGGTCCTGAGTCCAGTGATCACGGGGAATATGGCCCGCATTGATCGTCATGGCGAACGTCTTCGGTTCTGAAATTCCAGCAAGCAACTGTTTCATCCGCTGAATCTGTGGAGCAAACCGACGATTGAATCCCACCATCACGAGGGGTGGCGATGCCTGCAGTCTGAGGCAATCTTCGTAGATATGACAAATCGTCGTCAGGCCTTCTCTCGTCATGGCCAACGGCTTTTCAACAAACACATGCTTGCCAGCCTGCAATGCTTCGCCGGTGAAAGTCGCATGGCTATCATGCCTGGTTGCGATGATGACAGTATTATTGTCAGGAGACTCAATCACACACCGACTGTCGGTGGTGATTTCAGCAAACCCAAATTTACTCCCTGCATGGGCGGCACTTACACCTGTGCTGCTCGCAACCGTTCTGAACGCGATTCCCGTCTTCTTAAAAGCCGGCAACAGAACTTGCGTGGCATAGTTCCCTGCGCCAATACACCCGACAGCCGGTGTCATCGCGGAACGATCTCCGTCGAGCGGTTCCTCTGATCGGGCGATCGTTCGCCTCAGCAATCGATTGTGAGAAAACGCATCCGGTTCAGGGTATTCCAGGATGATTCCGAGCGACGGAGCACGACTCGAGATGATCTCATAGGCCGTCGTGGCCTGATCAAATGGAATATGATGGGATATAAGCAAGTCCGTCTGGAGGCGATGATCAGCCAGCATGTCAAGGACCGCCTCAAAGTTACGCTGCTCCGTCCAACGCACGTAGCCAACAGGATAATCGTGGCCATTGTCCTCATATGAGCTGTCATACCGTCCAGGTCCATACGAGCAGGACACCTGAAAACTCAGTTCCTTTTCGTAGAAGTCCGCGCGGGAAAGTTCCAGTCCTGTGACACCCACCAATACAATGCGACCTCGCTTGCGACACATCTGCGCCGCATGATGAACGGGGTCATTGCTCTTCGTGGAAGCCGTGATGATCACCGCATCCACACCTCGCCCACGGGAAAAAGCCATTGCCGTTCCTAGTGGATCGGCATTCTGATTGAGATCGACTGTTTCTGCCCCCAGCTTTTGAGCAAGCGCTAACTTACTCGCGTCGTAGTCCAATCCAAGCACCCGACATCCATGCGCTTTCAACAACTGAACGGTCATCAGCCCGATCAACCCCAACCCTGTAACCACCACAGCTTCGCCCAGGGTTGGTTGAATCAGCCGGATGCCCTGTAACCCAATCGCACCAATCACAGTGAATGCCGCCGCCTCATCACTTACAGAATCAGGAATCCGTGCACAGAGATTTTTTGGAACACAGGCGATCTCAGCATGCTTTCCGTTCGAAGCCACTCGATCCCCGACGGAAAAACCTGCGACTCCTTGGCCGACCTCCAATATAGTCCCAACGTTGCAATACCCCATCGGTAATGGTTGGTCCAGCTTATTACGGACCGCCTCAAATGTCGGCAGCACTCCGTCTGCTTTGACCTTATCCAGTACCATCCGAACCTTTTCAGGCTGCTGACGAGCCTTGTCGAGCAGATTAGCTTTACCGAATTCAACCAACATGCGCTCAGTCCCTACCGAGACAAGAGACCTCGTCGTTCGAATGAGCAGGTGATTCACCCTGCCTTTTGGACTGGGGATATCAGCGAGACTCGTCGCACCTGAGGCAAGATTTTGCAAGATCTGTTTCATGACACCTTACTCACTACAAAACGGAGTTTCCCTGTTCTACTGCGTTCAAGAGACGACACATATTCCAGGTGAATTGTTATTTCACTTCCAAGTCGTTTTCGCGCTTCCTCCAGAAGCCGTCGTTCCATCTCAAGACCATACCCTTCTCCCTTAACAACCTTAAGAATGATCGTTTCTCGATCCGGCTGATAAATTTGGGCTTCCCGGACATGAATTAGATCCTTAAAAATATGGTCGAGCCTGCCCAATCTTGCCCCGTTTGGAAGCACAATATAATCCTCCTTTCTTCCGTCGATCGAATCCACAATCCGACCAGTCATGGCGCAAGCAGATACCTTTTCTGAACATCGGACAATATCTCCGGTATCATACCGAAACAGAGGGAACGCAGGGTTACTCCAATTTGTGCCAATCACTCGAAAAACACCAGGATGAGAATCGATAGGGAGTAACTCAACATAGGAGAAATCCTCATCAATATGTAAATGTCCAGCAGGACACTCAGAAATGTTCGCGACGGACTCCGCCTGACCGTAATGTTGGCGAACAGGACAACCAAAAGCTTTCATCATTAAGTCTCGTTGCTGTGGAAGAAGATTCTCCGCACCAGTTGTCACAAGCTTTGGAGGATTCTTCAACGGCTTTCCTCGCTCCAATAGATAGCTCGCCAGAAGCGATAGCAGAGAAGGATACCCATGCAGCCACGGGGGAGAATATGCTTCAAGAGCAGAAAGATACTCACCTGCGGTGGAAGAAGACAGATGATATCCGCTAAAGAGAATTTGTCGGCCTGGATAGTTCACTCTCCAGTAGGGCGACCTGGATTGACGTATCGGCACAACCGAACGCCCACCAAAATACCCACACCACATCGCTTGGGTCACACCATGCCATCCTCGATAACGCCACCACACGGCCCATCGTTCTTTCTCCGCAGTCGAAGTTTCACAAAACACCAAACCGCTGCCGGTGGTTCCGCTTGTATGACTCGAAAGAAGGCTTTCGTTCTTGAGTGCAGAATTTCGAATCTTATCCGCATGATCCTGCACCTCTTTTTTCGTCAGAACTGGGAGTTTTCTCAACTCATGCTCTATGTGTTCCACCGAAAGATTCACACCGTACCGCTCAAATCGCTCTTCCCAGAATGGACTGTGAAGAGCGGTATGAACATGGGCACGAATGCGGATGCTCCTGAGTTGCTCCTGCTCTACCGGACAACTCGCGGCGCGCACGTTCAATATTTTCTTGATGTCTCTAAACTCGCGGTTGTATCTCCGACTGGAAAGCCTCCAACCTTCAATGGAGCATGCAACATGCTGAAGTGTGATCGGAAGGGATTCATACACATGCTCGGCATTCATTGGTCGAACTGTTCCATGAAAATCGCAAGCCGGAAAAGACTACTCTTGATGGGGCCCATCAAATACACCATCCCGACTTGAAGCCGACTGACCCCAGCGAGATAATTCTCACATCCTCTGATCAACGCAGGCCACCTTTCAAATGGGCAACAGAAGCTAGGTTGATCAAACACTGTCTCCCCTTCACCCATGTGTCCAGACATTTATTCCAGAAATACGCACAAGGATCATCATAGACGGGAAGGAGAATTCGCTTTCGTCGGTGTTCCTTGAACCATTTCACATACTCACAATGTTCCATACCAGAAAACGGGGTCAGTCTCACTATGGCGGTTGATTCGTGCAATACCTCTGACCTTTCATAATCTACTGATCCAGTCATTCGCTTGTACGAAAACCAATGGCATTTCATTCCTCCAGTCGACATACTCCATTCAAAGGCGAGTTGCAGCAATGCAAAATCAGGGAATCTGACATTTCGTCCGAATACCTGGCCTTCGGGGAAAAACCAATTGCCCAGCCCGTAGACGATAGGATGTCCTCTATGCAGTTCGATTCCCTGAACGCAATGGCTGTGGCAGCCGACTACCGCAGAAGCTCCGTGATCTATGGCCGTGAAGGCAATTTGCCGATGCATCGGTTGGGGATAGATTTCTAACTCGTAATCCCAGTGCATAAGCAAGACAATCGGCTTCCCCGGGTAGATCCTTTGTGCTTCCTTAATACCTGCAAGGACGGCATCATGAGTAAGTGGATTTACGCCAGCTTTCTTGACTGATGCTATCTGACATCCGATGATGTCCCAACCAAAACTTAAAAACACGACATCGCCTTCAGCGTCTTCAAGAAGCACTGGTTGTGACGCCTCTTCTAATGTATCTCCAGCACCGCATGAGAGGATCCCTTGCGCCCGTAGCGCGCGAATCGTGGTCCCAGGAGAGCGGGCTATGTCGAGAATATGGTTGTTTGCAAGTGATACTAAGCGAACATTGTTTCTTTGGAGGTAAGATAAGACGCTTCGGTCATTGTACAAACTTGTGTCTTGCGGTTCCGTCCTTTCCTGAAGGATTGCGCCTTCAAGATTCGCAATGACTGCACTCTTGCCGAAATGGTATGCAGTCATTGGAGGCGCCGTGCATAATCCTCTCGGAACAGCGATGTCTCCCACAAAAATCATGTGCGGCCTCAATCCTTCACAAGTAGCTCACACCGTCGATCCGCCATTGGCAAGAACGTCTGCGGCCTGATGATGACTTCGAGCATACAATTCATACAGACAGTTCTTGTAAAGCTCATACTTCATCTGTTGGGTCGGCAAAGTGCGAAGAACGCGTTTCCCCTTTTCCACTGAAGACTTCCATAATTCCTCTTCCCTACAGAGCCTGCCAATCGCTTCTGCGGCATCCCGAGCATTCATAGGCTCAAAATACGAGCCTGCATCTCCACATACATCCCGAGCAAATCCTAAATCAGTTGTAACAATAGGCATGCCCATTGCCATCGCCTCAGGATAATTAGCCGAAAATGTTTCCAAAACCGATGGAAGAAACAACATATGACAAGTCCGATATATGTCTGGGCCTCGTACGATGGGAACAGGCCCGACGTTTACTATACAATCGTCGACCCCGAGCAGTGAGGCCTTTAAGAGAATTTTCCTTAGACCATCACTCTCCATAGGCAATGTCAGAACAAACTGCACGTAGCGATTCGGGAGACATCTCTGAAGTTCTTTGGCGACCTCTGGAATGAGCTCAAGATTCTTGTGCTTATAATAGGCAGATAAGCACAACACTTTTATTGCCTCACGGATCGGTGGGATTGCGGCGACGGTTTCACACTCCAAGTAATGATCCGCACAGTTATTGGGAACAACAGCTATCGCTTTTTCTGGAATACGCAGTCTTCGGATTAACCCTTTTTTGGCGGTCACGGATTCCGTGACCCACGCATCTGCTCGTTTAAACATCACCGCTTTGTACAGTATGGTTCCCAGCAACTTTGCTGCGGTGACGGGACTCCGCGTTGTTCTCCATGCCCATCGATCTCCATGAGTCACCCACCCATCGGCAACCCCACAGAGATGTGGGACGTCAAACTCCGCGTAAGCAGGACCAAAGAATGTGAACACAAGATCTGGGTTAACAGATTTCACCAACAATTGAAGCATCTTCCTGCTTTGATTGTTTCTTGCCGGTGATGTCTCGATTACTGAAAGTTGCTCAGATTGAGGTGTTATGCCAGACTTCTGAAGTTCCTCTAATACGTTCTGTGAAATCACAAAATGCCATCTGACATCATCTACCCTTTTGACGGCAGTACCAATGAACGACACCGCTGCTTGCAAAGCTCCACCTTTTACGAGGGTTGAACAGTTAAGTAAGGCATGCACGATGACTACTCCTCTCACACTATCCGTATCGATGGAATTGTGACAGCACGACGGTCCAAACAAACGATACTCATAGCTCGCTTTGCCGCCCTGGGAGTTACACGAGCTCGCCTCCTCATTAACCCCTATCCCTGGGATGCATCTCCGTCAATTTGAGAGAAATGGTCCTGCCACTCAAAACGCGCTTGCTCCTTCGATGGTATACTGTCATGACCGTCTCTGAAACCGTCTTCTCCTCACTAGATAAACATGACAGAGTCATGCTCTGATCAGGCATGCTTCATGAGGTCTGACGAATAAGCACGGCGAACCGCCACAAAACAAGTACGTGGCGTTTCATCTCTCCCTACTTTTGCGAAGAGTACTGGCATCCGAAGCCGGAACCTGCGGTCCTATTCAGGAGACTCTATGCAACGGCCTCAGGTACTGCTCTAGAGATAGCAGCCCTAAAGGCCTCAGGATCCTCTACCTGAGGCTTCCATGAGGCGGGTTTCCGACAAATCACCAACAGGCCGCTCCCCAATGTGGGGACGATCGAAGTTAGCATCAGATACAATTCTCGTAAAGGAGTTGACAATTTTTTGCAGGCGAGGTGTTCGAACGTGCGCTGGGTAAGAATCTCAAAACCTGCAGATTTACAGATGAAGGCGGTCTCACTCAAGGTGTATTCGCGCACATGTCCTCGCCACTGTCCAGCTGAGTGATAGAACGCATCGATGGATGGGTAATTAGTCTGCCCTAGTAACACCGATAGCCTCTTCCTGAGATTCACCGAATTCGGCATTACGATTACAAGCAACCCATCTTGGCGAACAAACCTGCCCATCGTGTTGAGCAAGGCTCGAGGTGACTCGTGAAGATGCTCTATAACTCCGAGCGCACACACCACATCAAAAGACTCTGACTCAAATGGGATCGCATACTCATTTGCCGTCTGATGAAAAAATTCAATTCCCGTCAATGCAGCAAACTCTTTAATTCTACCAGCGTTGTCATTTCTTTGATGCCACGGATCAGTAAGATCGTCTGCGGCATAGCACTGGAACCCAAGAAGCTTAAACATTGCGGTCTTGTCCATTGGGCCACTCCCAATATCAAGCAAGCGCCTCTGATCAAAATCAGGCAGATACTTGCGAAGTTCATGGACAATCACCGAGACTTCCTCCAGCATGGTACGATCACAGTAGCCGGGGAATGGGAACAGGCTTTGTAGTTTCTGAAACACCTCAGCAAGTGTCCGATCAGTCATCATCCTCATATAAGCCCCCTCATCAAAGCCACACGATCATAGGATTCTCTCATTCAGAGCACCGTCCTTCACCCACTCCTATTACAATGCGATATGAGGACGATGCTTCCATCAATCTTGCGACAAACAGAGCTTGTTTCTGTTTCTTGCTTCTTGACTGTTTGAGAAACTAGTTAGCAAGTCGTCATCGCCGCCTTCCGAAGCTACCTTACTTCCATGTTTTTCTCGCAAACTACACAACGTAGCCCCGCCTAAACCGAAACCCAGAGTTGTAACGATTGAGTTGGCAAATACGTCAGCGGTGTTTGACCACAGCATCAGACACACCACCCAGATACCAAAACACAATGCCCCGGAAGCGGCGGGAGACCCACGATGTTCGCGATAAAAGTACCAGGCTCGAGCAACCACTGTCAGGTAGGCCAAGATTATGGTCATTGCAACCAGAAGCCCCACTTCTCCAGAGAGTCGGATAAGGGAACTCTCACCCAGGCCTTCCATCTTAATTCCTTCATAGACCAGAGTGCCGCCAAAACTACGGGCTCCGAAAGTGAAATAGCCAAGCCCCTCTCCTGACATAAGATGGTCTTCTATCACCGTCTGGATTGGAAGCCATAGATTTCCCTCTAGCCGGATAGGAATTGCATTGATGACACTGGCGAAACGTTCATAGACGGCCATTGCCATATCTGGCTTGGCAACCCACGCCCCGGAGAGTCCGCCAATGATTAGCAGGCTGAGGACTAAAACCTTCCAAACACCCGCGCCATGTTGCCGTGTGCACAAGACTACAATTCCCATGGACAGCACAAGAAACATAAGAGCTGCTCTCTGACCAGAGACCAGTATTACGGCCAAATCAAAAAGCATCAACGCGTACGGCCATGCCGATCGCTTGACACCTGAAAACAACAGATAACACCACTTGAAGAGCACGAGGGTAAAGATAACCTGCCCGAACTTCCCGGTATGGGTAAAAATCGAAGTAGGCCGAAACATCCCCGGAATCAGAACCCCTTTATCCGTTGTGGCAAAGTCCCCGACTCCCAGCGCTGATGTTCCCCAAACCGCATTGATGGGATGATTCTTGCCCAGCACAATCTGCGTGACCGCCATGATACCAATGATCATGATCCAAACATTGACGCAGGAGAATATGCGCTCATAGCCGTTTTCGACTGCGGACAAATATCTGGCCGAGACCAGCATGTATACCAAGGGCAGAAACGTTGCCCGCAGGCCAACCCCGTAGACTCCTATATGGTTCCCGCTGGTTGTATAATTGACTGCCGTGGCACAAAGGAATACTGCGCTCAACACGACAAAAGCCATCGGAATATTCTTCACATTCAATCGACCTTGAAGACCAACAGCAATCGCCGTCGTCAATGCCAAGACATCTCCGCCCAGAAAGACGAGGTCCGAGTAAATCAGGTACTTTCTGACAGCTTCCTGCAGAAGCGGCACATTAAGTATGAATAGCAGCCACCAATGAGTCATGCTCGTTACTTCTGCCTCGCCGTTCAATTACTCTTGATGTACCTTCATCGACCAGCTCGGCCATATATTCTCACCCAGAACATAGCGTGAGGATGCATACACATACCCCATCAACAAGGTACATTCCGTTATAATCCGACTCCAAATGGCTCCGGTGATCCCGTAGTGAACGATCAGCACATAGGCAGAAGAGACACCGATACAG
Organism: uncultured Nitrospira sp.; assembly: GCA_964430555.1. Lineage (GTDB taxonomy): Bacteria > Nitrospirota > Nitrospiria > Nitrospirales > Nitrospiraceae > Nitrospira_D. The sequence goes on from CAYSFU010000001.1 coordinate 83,752, forward strand.
GTTGAGATAACTTGACAGTAGAGTCTGTACTTTCCAAACTCCCCAGAGATTAATGCGCTTTCCACACTGCTCGAGACAAAACGTAGTGCAATGCAAACGGACAAAAGGGATAGGATGTGGCCGGATTGATCGTATTTGTCTCCAAAAAACACACTCACAAGAGACGCTCCCCACAAGTACATCGCGATGGTGCAACCAACACCACAAATGGTCATGGCAGCACAGCCCAGACGATATACAGACAAAAATTTCTGCCAATCCCCGTAATACCAGCGGTGTATTTTTGGTGAAAGAAATTTTTGATATATGGCGTGAGGGACAAGAAACACGACTAGGAGAAATGTTGCTGCTATGGCAAATTGTCCAGCGGCAGCGGGGTTCACCAGAGCTGCGAGCAGTACGATGTCAGCTCGACCATAGAGCATGGCTAAGGCGGCTGACCCTGCATACGGCCAGGCAAGCTTCATGAGCGCCTTGAAACTTTTATTATTGAGTGAGACCTCTTGAGCAGGATTGTTCTCCACTCTGTGTCCTGATAACCGCATTCTCGTTGGCGTCAGTGAAAACAATCCAACCCCTGATGCAGCAATGAGAAGCACCGAAATAATACCGTAGCCTTTGACGACTAGATCAAGCGCTGGAGCTGTAGAAAGATAGATCGCAACAGCGACTATCAGACGACCAAGATGTGGAAGTATTTGCCAGACCGAAAGTGCTCCGTACCTTGCTTCAAGTTGCAGTTTAGCAATCAGCAATTCCACCAAAACCTGCATGATCACCATCGCCTGCAGCCACCCAATTGTTGCCAACAGCTTTGAATCGTCCTTATACAATCCCAGAAGTATGACCCAGGCTATCATCAGCACCGACGGTCCCCAAATTGCCAGAAATTTGAGTGATTGCCGTATCCGAGGAAACCCACCCCATCCTTCTTGGCCAAAAATCAGTAGCCACACGCTTGGCATACCGAATCCTATGACGGCACTCATGATGACGACGATCGACATCGCCATACTCAGTAGCCCAAATTCTTCGACCGTTAGACTCTTCCCAAGCAGCACCTGAGTGAGAAACGCGAGAAATCCTGAACCTGCCAAGCTCATAAGGATCGGGAAAATAGTCTTGATCCCGGTCTTAATATCAAGTGAGCCAGTCAACGTGATGTACCTTTTAGCAGTCGTTCAGCGACATGACGATGGGCGGCTATCAGTCAATTTGCAGCGGCACAACAGATGTTGCTTCCTGATTCAGAGAAGATAATTGCAGGAGGTGATGGACAAGCGTTGCTCGCACCTCTTGCAAGTTGGGAGGAAGAGCTGATCGCAAACTTTCAAGATATCGACTGGCTTCAACGGCTACAGGAGCCTTCGGCTCAGGAATGGTTTCCAGCATATCTTCCAAGGTTGTGACGTAACGAACATCGTCAATACCTTCTCGAAACCCTTCCCAGGCAATTGTATCAATGACACCATCAACCGTAGGATAAGTAAAATTATGATCTCGATAACGGGCATGGTCAAAATCGTTCCACGTGAATGCCATCGAATCTTGATAAGCATAGGGCATAGCCCCGTCATAGTTATTTCTCCATAATTCAAGCCCATAGTTTCGTCTAAATATCTCTGGATTTTCAGGCCCAGTTGGAGGGTTGGCGTAGGAAAAAATCTTGTGTCCTATCTGATGAACACTCTCTGCCTGTGCTCTCTGTAACTTGCCAGCCATCACAAGCAGATCCAGCAAGTCTCCAACTACGGGAAAAGCTTCTGCCTGACCAGCAGTAAATACCTTAATCCCTTCATCCCTGACCAATTGCCATGCTCTTCTTTGAGAAACCAGCTTCTCCCCCTTCGCTTCATCCACACCATACAGATACACCCTCTCAATACCATGCTCACCAGCTATCTCCTTGATCACACTCAAGCGGCGTTTCAACCCATCGAGCTCCCCGGATGTCTGTGGGTTGCCAGTCCCAGTCCCTAAATAAAACAACGTCGATTCATCCAACTTGACATGCTTACGCATTTCTAATGTTTTGCCAAGCGCGGCTCGGTTTAATGGCTGATACACCGTCGGATACGTCACTCCATGTGCCAACATGTTTCGCAACTCGGCAAGAAATTGCTCCTGTCCCTTTCGCTCCGAGGAAATGCTTGGAACATCCGACAGCGTTCCACGATAATAGATGCTATATTGAATCCTTGGGGCATGAAGATCCACAGGAAGAACCTGAAGATTGATATCGAGAGCCTCACGCAATCCCTGGTCATCAGTAATGGTCAATCGCCCACTATAGATTCCATCTTTTGCATCAATGGGAACTTGCACGGTCAACCAAAGTTGTTTCGCATCACCACGATGAATCGTGGCAGGTTGGAGCTCAGGGGTATCGACAATAGGAAATTCCGTAACAGACTTCACGATGCGGCCACTCAGCGCCGCCTGGTCACTCACCGATACCAGCTTGGGGCCTGAAGGGAATCTCAGTCTGAGGAAATTGGTCTTTGACTGCTCATCAAGTTGAACTAAACCATCGTCCTTGAGAAGGAGTTCCGGCACTAGAATCTTGGTTTGTCCCATATGGGACAAACCAACCGTATTCCACCCTCCACCTGCCTGGAACCATACTTTCACAAATCGCACGTCCAGACGGGAACTCGGAATGGTCCCGTTACTGCCAACAAGGTCACTGACTGAAATTCTTATGTTCTTTAGATCGCGAACCATCGACCGCATAACAAAGCTCGCCGGTTCATATTCACCTCGACAAGCGATCATGTTTATGCGTGTGGATGGCTTTCCCGGAAGAGAAGCCATCGTGGGGAGGATCGGCTCTCCACTGATGGGATTCACGATATGCACAAGAACAGGGCCGAGATTGGACGTCGCAGCATTTCCCGGAAAGCTAAAGTAAGACATAGCTCCCATCCCAAGAATAATAGTACTGGTTAATACGAACAAAGATTTCAGCGCCTTACCAAACTCCTTCATATTTCACCTCACACTCAATCACATCACAACCCATATTGGAGTACGACATCAATACATAACAGTTGTCATCAATTCTGAAATTTCTGTCCTATCTCCATTCAAAATAGTCGCCTTAGCCCAACAACGACCCTTATATATTTCGTTATTTAATTGGCCAGGACCAGTAGGGAGTACCCCCCAAAAACACGCGCTGTGAACGGCACACTCAGTTTGGAGCATAGATATCGCGGAATATTAACGACAGCCTTTCGAATTGACGGATGTTCATAAAAAAGCTCCATAGCCGGATTCGTGTAGAAGCAATCAATGATTTCGTGTCCTGTATCTTTTAATGTGGCGATAGCGGAATCAGCAGTAAAGTAGTGGAGATGCCCGACTCCATATCGACTTCTCATGAACGTATTTCTCAGCAGCGACGACACGTGAAGATCAAGCGGGACATGATAGACCTTATATGCTGCCTTTTGCTTACACTTAGCCAGAAATCCCATATAGTCTTGAACATGTTCATAGACGTCGATTGCAATAAGCACATCAAAACGCGAGGCATTGCCCTCCGAAAGCAGATCCTCACAGTAGAATTTGGTTTTCCCATCTTCTGATTGTTTTGCCAGTCCAATTGCCTGTGGAGAAATGTCGTACCCGCTGAACTGCGCGTCGGAGAAGCTAGTCATCTTGGATAGCCCTTGAAGAACACCTCCGGCACCACACCCAATCTCCGCAAATGTTCTAGGTTGAAGATGATTTCTTTCTATAATTTTACTTACCTGAGTGGCTTTCCAAGAAGAATCCTCGGCATGCCATGTCCGAGTCACTTCCAAATACTTTCCACTCGTATAAATCATGCTCATCTGCACTCCATCTTCATACTCGGCAAGCACAGTGTTCTTTGTCGTCTTGCCATCCCGCATTGCTGGATGCTGTTTTTCTGCTTTACCCGGGTCATCGCATATTGAAAAACTTGACACCTATGCTGAGGCCTATGCCCGGGAATTCGACCGCCAAGATATGTTGCATGATAGCTGCCTACGCTGAGTGCCGATGGTCGGGCGCCAATTGAGTGAGAATGGTTCGATGATGATATTAGTTGCCTAAAACTGTGACAACTTAAAACCACTTCTTAACAGCACCAGAATGGTTATAGGCAGGAATGATTATCGAATATACTTAAGGACATTAGGAGACAGCACAGCCCTGAAGAACTGTTCGAATACGCCACATAGCGGAAGAGAAAATGGATTTGAAGTGTTTTCTCATTATTTCACATAAACTCCGATTTAATCATTTCAGGACTCGCTCTAGATGCTCCACAATCCGTTCCGCCGCCTTGCCGTCCCAGAGCGGCGGAATCGCGCCTTTCTTCCATTGTCCAGCCATCAAGCGACTGAGTGCGGGGGACAGCTTGCTCGGATCGGTCCCGATGAGTTCGTTGGTGCCGATCGTGATCGTTTCAGGCCGCTCGGTGTTATCTCGAAGAGTGAGACAGGGCACCCCCAGCACGGTGGTCTCCTCGGTAATCCCACCGGAATCGGTAATTACGCCTTTGGCATGTTTGACGAGGTAATTGAACTCGAGGTAGCCCAGTGGATCGATATAGTGCAGTGACGGGAGCTTCCGCCCCCCTTCGCTCAGGTTTTTTGCTGTTCTGGGATGGACAGGAAAAACTACCGGGAGGCCTTGCGTGCCTTCTGCGATCGCAGCGAGTAACGTGAGCAATTGCTGCTCTCCGTCAACATTCGCAGGACGATGCAGCGTAATCACAAAGTACCGTTGAGATTTCAAATTCAGCGACGACCAACAGGCCGGAGGAGTCAATCGCGGCTCGTTCTTGAGCAGCGTATCGATCATGGTATTACCGACGAAAAAGATCCTGTCATCGGTGACACCGGCGCGTCGCAGGTTCTCATTCGCCGTTTCACTGGTCGTAAAAAACCAGTTCGTGATCGAGTCCGTCACCACCCGGTTGATTTCTTCAGGCATCGTCCAATCACCTGATCGAATCCCACCTTCGACATGCGCCACCGGCACATCCAGTTTGCGCGCGACGATGGAGCAGGCCATGGTCGACGTGACATCACCGACGACCAGGCAGAGGTCGCTCTTCTCCTTCAGCAGCACCTTTTCATATCCGACCAGAATCCCGGCGGTTTGTTCAGCTTGAGTTCCTGATCCCACCTCGAGGTTGATGTCGGGGTCGGGAATCCCGAGTTCTTCAAAAAAGCTGCCTGACATCGCTCGATCATAATGCTGCCCGGTATGGATCAATCGATACCGAAGTGGCCCTCTACGATGTTCAGCGATCTGCAGCGCCTCGATGATCGGCGCGATTTTCATGAAATTGGGACGTGCGCCCGCAATAATATCAATGCGCTTCACGCAACACCTCATTGTGTAGTGATCCGGTCATGACATTCGCCTGATGGTAGTCACTCTCCGGGCGCAGGGCAACTTTATAGCATTTCCGGACCAGCAGACATGATCGCCGGGGAGACCATTCACTTGATGGCGAGAAGTATCAAAAGTGCACTTCGCGGATCGATTGCCGATTGGCCTGAAACCACTGGACGGTGTGCTTCACGCCCTCGCTCAAGCCATGCGTGGCGTGAAAGCCAAAGAGCTGCTTGGCGCGGCTGACATCTAGGCAGCGTCGAGGTTGGCCATTCGGTTTTGTGGTATCCCATTGAATATGACCAGTAAACCCGACCTCAGCTGCAATCAATCGCGCCAGATCGCGAATCGAGATCTCGTCGCCGGTCCCCAGGTTGACCGGCAGATGTCCATTATAGTGCTCCGCCGCCAGCAGAATCCCGTCCGCGGCATCCTCGACGTACAAAAATTCTCTGGTCGGCGAGCCGTCTCCCCATAGGGTAATCGCCGGATGCCCCTCCTCTTGTGCCGCGACGCATTTCCGTATCAGCGCCGGAATCACGTGCGAGGTCTGTTCGTCAAAGTTATCTCGCGGGCCATACAGATTCACCGGGAACAGGACGATCGAATTAAAGCCGTATTGTGCGCGATACGCCTGTGACTGCGCCAAGAGCATTTTCTTGGCCAGCCCGTACGGCGCATTCGTTTCTTCAGGATAGCCATTCCAGATGTCGTCTTCCTTGAAGGGAATGGGGGCAAACTTGGGGTAGGCGCAGATCGTGCCAAGCGCCACGAATTTCTGCAGCCCCCGTTGACGGCCCACCTCAATCAGCTGCGCGCCCATCATCAGATTGTCATAGAAGAACCGACCGGGGTTGGCCTGGTTCGCCCCGATGCCGCCCACGCGTGCCGCCAGGTGGATCACCAGATCCGGGCGTGCGTCGTGATAGAGTTGCTGCACCGCGTCCATCTGCACCAGATCGTAGTCTCGACTGCGCGGAATCACGATTGCCTCACAGCCGTTGGCGCGAAGGTGCTCCACGACAAACGATCCCAGAAACCCGGCGCCCCCCGTGACCACGACTCTTCGCTCACTCCACCATGCCATGCCGTGCCCTTTCCGTGCCGATGTCTGTCAGCGCGGCCCCGTTCGACCAATTCCCTCGATCCGCGCTGTTTCGGTAGCCATATCCGCATCCACCATCATGGCAACCAATTCTTCAAACCGTACCTTGGGTTGCCAACCCAGTTGGTGCTTCGCCTTGCTGGCATCCCCGATGAGCAGATCCACCTCTGTCGGTCGATAATAGGCCGCATCGATCTTGACGTGTTGCTTCCAATCGAGGTGCACGCGATCGAAGGCCAGTTCCAGCATGTCCTTGACCGTATGCGTCTCCCCCGTGGCAATGACATAGTCCTCCGGCGTCGCAGCTTGCAGCATCATCCACATCGCTTCAACATAATCCCCGGCATAGCCCCAGTCGCGCTTGGCCTCGAGATTGCCTAGAAACAGATCCTGTTGGATCCCGAGCTTGATCCGAGCAGCGGCCTTGGTGATTTTCCTCGTCACAAACGTTTCCCCGCGTCGAGGGGATTCGTGATTGAACAAAATACCGTTGCACGCAAAGAGATCGTAGGCTTCACGGTAGTTGACGGTCATCCAGTAGGCGTAGACCTTTGCGGCGCCGTAGGGACTGCGGGGATAGAACGGCGTCGTTTCCCTCTGTGGAATCTCCAGGACCTTGCCGAACATCTCGCTGGAGGACGCCTGGTAGAATTTCGGCTTCAATCCTGTCTCCCGAATGGCTTCCAGAAGACGAGTCGTGCCGAGTCCGGTGATCTCCCCGGTATATTCTGGAATATCGAAGCTGACACGGACGTGACTCTGAGCACCAAGGTTATAAATTTCATCCGGTTGGACGGTGCGCAAGATCCGATTCAGGGAACTGGCATCATTCAAATCGCCGTAGACCAAATGAAGCCGCCGATGCGGCACATGCGGATCCTCATAAATCGGATCGATTCGCCCTGTATTGAACGAGCTGGACCGCCGAATGATGCCATAGACCTCATAGCCGTGGCCAAGGAGAAATTCCGAGAGGTACGACCCATCTTGGCCGGTGATCCCTGTAATCAGTGCTTTCTTCACGAGCGCAGGCCTCCTCTCCAGCAACCAGCAGAATTATTGTCGGCTTCGAGCAGCCAGTCTACCCATATCCTCTAAAAAAATCGTTACTAAAAGAATCTTGCGACAAATACGGCAGAGCAGGTACCATATCTTCTGCAAGAGCAGGAGAGGCAATACCGTGGCAACCGTGGCTCCTCAAAACGTTCGTCGCATCGGCTTCTTGCTGTGCATGGGAGCCTCCGGGTTACTCATCGCGCATGCCATCAATGCGTTTGTGGCCGATGCCCTCTATGTGATCCCGGAACGGCCTATAGGGTTCGGACGTGCACTCTCGGGCGGAACACCGTCAAGTGCATCCTATTCTCCGTCACAGGCCATGGAACGTATTCGCTCGAGCGGCCTCTTTCTTCTTCCACCGACACCTGAGAACGGATCGACCGGTCTCACCTCCTCTGGCCGACGAAGCGCCGGTGGCCCAGTGGTTCGAGCGTCTCTCGGGCTGGCAGGGCGGCTTCGCTTGATCGGCACGGTACTCGGCGATGAACGTGGCGTGTTTGCCATCGTCGAAGAACTTTCATCGAAACAACAATCGTTGTATCACTTGCATGACTCCATACTCGACCTTGGTGACGTTGTTGAGATTCGTCGAAGCGGGATCGTCATCCGTCAGGGCAACGTCGAAGAATTGTTGGAGCTGGGGATCTCAGACGGCCAAGCCGCGCTGGCCGGTTCTTCCGGCGCAGCGCCCGGTTCCCAGACGGCCGCTGCACCGATGGCACCGCTTCGCAAAGTGGTGGATCGTCGCGAAGTGGAACAGGCGATGAACGACCTGCCCAAACTCCTCTCACAGGCGCGAGCCGTGCCGAATACGGTCAACGGAGCCATCAACGGATTTCGTCTGGACTACATTGCACCGGCCAGTTTTTACGAAAGAATCGGAGTCCAAGCCGGAGACGTACTGCAGCGGGTCAATGGAGTCGATATTCGAGATCCGAGCACTATGTTGAACCTACTTCAGCAGCTCAAGAATGAGCAAACCGTGAAACTCGATCTTGTCCGAAACAACCAGCGCTCAACCATCACGTACGAACTCCGCTGATCAGGTCACCGGCCCGGCAACCACCTTCGTTGTGTCCCTGCCCTGCCAGCTTAACCTGTACCCACATGGTATGAATCAATGAATCCTCAACCAGTCCCTCGTGTGAGAAACCCGCTGCCTCGAGGAATACGTCCTCTCGGTTTCCCACGGGGATCTTACTGCGTCCTTGCCAGGGTGTGACGAGGGGGAGTATCTTTAGGATGAGAGATTGGGAAGATCGAGAAGAAACCTCATTTTCCCGTTCTTTTCTGACAGGTCCTCAAAATACGAACGTGACGATTGGTACCACATATAGATCGTGGATGTGACGGGTCGGAGCAGAACGGCCTGCAAAACGGTTACCCAGACCATCTCAACGACGAACGCGCAACCCTCACGAAATGTTTCATCATCTCGGTAGAGCGTAAGAGGTCAGAAAACACGTGCCCGAATCAGATGATCACCAGCACCTCACTGTGAGTCCGACTCAGCCACGCTTGGGAGAAATCCTCAGGGAGAAGTTTCACCTCTCGGAGTTGAAGCTTCAGGAGGCCCTCGCCTACCAGCAGGAGAAAGGCGGTCGACTGGGAGAGGTGTTGCTGCACCTGCGCATGGTACGAGAAGAACAGGTGTTGGAAGCACTGGCTCAGCAATTCGATATGACCTGGATTCCCCATCTGGATACCACCCCTGTCGACCATGACGTGATCAAAAAGGTCCCGATCGCCTTTTGCCGACGATACCGGGTCTTGCCGCTGCGTGACGAAAACGGAGCCATCCTGACGGCATCGACCGATCCGTTGGAAACCGCCGCCCTGGATGATCTTCGCTTGCTCTTGGGGAAACCCATCGCACCGATTCTGACCAGCAGCGTCGCGCTTCTCGCGAGGCTCAACCGAGCCTACGACGACATTGCGAATCCTGCAGGCGCCGAAGAAGTCATGGAGGATATCGCGGCGAATGAAAGCCTGGATCAGCTGGCGCACGAACTCGACGAGCCGCAAGACCTACTCGATGCGACCGACGAGGCCCCGATCATCCGACTTGTCAACTCGGTCCTGTTTCAAGCCGTGCGGCAGCGAGCCAGCGACGTCCACTTTGAATCGTTTGAGCGAGGGTTGGTGATCCGTTATCGTATCGACGGCGTCCTCTACCCGGTCCTCACACCGCCCAAACGGTTACAAGCCAGCATTATCGCACGCCTCAAGATCATGGCCGGCCTGAATATTGCGGAGAAACGCCTGCCACAGGACGGCCGGTTTGCGATTCGGACTGCCGGCAAGGACGTCGATCTCCGCGTATCCGTCCTCCCTACTTCTCATGGTGAGCGGGTCGTGCTGCGCTTGCTGGAAAAGGAAAATCGTCTCATCAATCTCTCCGAAATGGGGTTTCCCAAAGAACGTCTGGCGGTCATTCACCAGCTCATCCAACTGGCACACGGGATCATCCTCGTCACCGGCCCCACCGGAAGCGGAAAGACGACCACCCTGTACGCGGCACTGAGCCACATCAACTCGCCGGACAAGAACATCATTACCGTCGAAGACCCGGTCGAATACCAGCTGCTCGGCATCGGGCAAATGCAGGTCAACCCAAAAATCAATCTGACGTTCGCCGCCGGGCTACGCTCAATCCTTCGGCAGGATCCCGATGTGATCATGATCGGAGAAATCCGCGACCGCGAGACGGCGGAGATCGCCATTCACGCCTCACTGACCGGGCATTTGGTCTTCTCGACTCTCCATACGAACGACGCCGCAAGTGCCGCCACACGCCTCATCGACATGGGCATCGAGCCTTTTCTCGTCGCCTCATCGGTCGTCGCCGTGTTGGCCCAACGGTTACTGAGACGGATTTGTCCTGATTGCAAGCACCCCTATCGGGCCAGCGAAGACGAACTGGACCGGCTGGACTTGCCGCCTGGATCCGCCGTGACACTGTATCGAGGAGCGGGCTGCGCCGCCTGTTCCCAGACCGGCTATCGTGGGCGTACCGGCATCTTTGAGCTGATGGTACTGGACGATGATATTCGACGACTCATCGGCGGCAAGTCGGACTCGACGACCATCAAACAGACGGCGATCGCAAAAGGCATGGTCACCTTGAAGCAAGAAGGCGCGGAACGAGTCATCCATGGCCATACCACGTTGGAAGAAGTCATGCGGATCACCCAACAAGAAATCGATGTAGACTGATGCGATTGAAATCCTCTTCCCCCCACCACGTCCGGTCTCAGCATCAACCTGTCCTTCCCTCTGAGGACATTCCTGGAATCGGTTGACCATGCCCGTCTATCAATACCAGGGATACCGGAGTGACGGTGGAACAGCGGCCGGAATCATCGACGCTGAAAATGTCAAAGTCGCGCGATTGAAACTTCGCAAAGAAGGCGTCTACCCGACCGACGTCGTCGAGCAAAGACAGACGTCTGATCGAGCTCCGACCACGAGTCGCGCCACACCCTCACGGACGATCGGCCGATCGGCCGTGTTGACGGCCAACGATTTGGCCCTGCTCACCAGGCAATTTGCCACGCTGCTCGTCGCCGGATTGCCGCTTGTCGATGCGCTTGGCGTGCTCGTTGATCAAGCCGAAAAGAAACCCATCAAGTCCCTCCTCGCCGATATCCGAGAGCAAATTCGCGGCGGGAAAGCGTTGAGCGCCGTCTTAGAAACCTACGGCAAGGATTTTTCCCCCATCTATGTCCACATGGTACGAGCCGGTGAAGCGAGCGGGGCGCTCGATCAGATTTTATTCAGACTGGCGGAGTTCTTAGAAAAACAGCAAGCGCTCCGGACCAAAGTCACCAACGCCATGCTCTACCCAATCATCATGTTGATCATCGGAACCGTCATCCTTTTTTTCCTCATTACCTTCGTCGTTCCCAAAATTACGCAGGTCTTTGCCCAACAACAACAGGCTCTGCCATGGCCGACTGTCGCCCTCATGTCAACCAGCCAGTTTTTTTCGAACTATTGGATGGGACTGATCGGACTGGTGCTCGGCGGCATCTACGGAGTGCGCCGATTTATCCGCACGGAACGAGGCCGTACGGTGGTAGACCGCCTGACGTTGAAACTCCCGCTGATCGGAGACGTGGCGCGGATGGTCTCCATCTCCAGACTGACGAGCACCTTGTCCACGATGCTGGCGAGCGGTGTACAGTTACTCGATGCCTTGGATGTCTCCAAGCGGGTCATGAACAATCGAGTTCTTGAGGAAACGGTCGAATCCGCCAGGCAAAATATCCGCGAGGGTGAGACCATTGCCGATCCCCTGAAGCGGAGCGGGGAATTCCCCGCCCTTGTTACGCACATGATCGCTGTCGGGGAAAAAAGCGGTGAGATGGAAGAGATGTTGCGCCGGGTGAGCCACATCTATGACGGCGAAGTTGAACGAGTCATTACACGGTTGACCTCACTGATGGAACCGATCATGATTCTCGTGATGGGCGTGATCGTGTTTTTCATCGTCGTTGCGATACTGCTCCCCATCTTTGAAATGGGCCAGATGGTTCATTAACGATCGGGCTGAGTGATCCGTGATGAGCGACGAGCAGACAGAACTAGGGAGGCTCTCGATGAGTGAACAAGCGCAGACCACAACTCAGCAGACCATGACGTGGAGACGGATGCAGAGCGCGTCTGCTCTTCACCCAGTACTCACCACACCGCACACCGCAGGCCGCCGTCTCTACGACACTCGCGGCTTTACCTTCATCGAAATCATGGTCGTCGTGGCCATTTTGGCCATCCTTGCAGCATTGGTCGTTCCCCGCATCATGGGACGGACCGACGATGCGAAGCGCACAGCCGCTAAAGTCCAGATTCGCAATATCGAGGGGGCGCTCCAACTCTATAAACTGGATAACGGCATCTATCCGACCACGGAACAGGGCCTCAAGGCGTTGGTTGAAAAACCGTCTGTCGGGGTCGTTCCCAAGAAATGGAAGATCGGTGGATACCTCCCCAAACTGCCTGAAGACCCGTGGGGCAACCCCTACAAGTATCTCAGCCCGGTCCAACGGGCAGATCACAAACTCGATTACGAAGTGACCTCACTCGGCACCGATGGCGAGGTCGGAGGTGAGGGCGTCAACGCCGACATCACCAATTGGAACCTGGACAGGGAATAAGCCGTCAATGGTCAACGAGCATTGGTCATGCGGCTGGTATAGCGAGCCGGGCAGGACGTGCGCGCCACGCGAGTGGCGCATGCCCCCCGTGACACGCAGGATCAGTCACCCTCCGCTGTCCTCAGCTGGCTTCACGCTTCTGGAAATGCTGGTCGCCTTGTTTCTGCTGGGCGGAGTGCTGGCCGTGGTATTGCCTCGCATCAGCTTTGAGGAGGACTTGCGATCCACCGGGAGAAAACTCGTCGGCCTGCTTCGAACCTTTCAAGGACAAGCGGCCACCGATCAAACACCCCTTAGGCTCTATCTGGACTTGGACCAGGGACTTTACTGGATGATGGTGATTGAAGGAAAAGAGGAGCGTCTTCCACTGGATCCCGCATGGAAATTACCGCGACCGTTTCCGGAGTCTGTCCGCTTGACCGAGGTCTCCATCGGACAAGACAAACGCATGTCGGGACGAGTCGCGGTGACCTTCTTCCCCAATGGACGAATCGAGCCGGTGACAATGTATCTGATGGACAACAAGAATACTCTCTTGGGAGTGATGGTCGATTCCTTGACCGGGGCCATTCGGGTCAGTGACGAACGCTTCGATCTACCACTCAATCGCCTGATCCCTGACCGTGTGAAAGTCCTGTTAAAAGCCAGCGCCCAAGCAGGTGCTGGTGGAACGGCACGAGGAGGACCCCCGACTCCTCGTGGAACGCAATGATCCCCGCGACCAACCGCCTTATGGAAAACGAGCGTGGATTCACGCTACTTGAAGTCCTCCTGGCCATTGCGTTGCTGGCCATCGCATTGCCTGTCCTCCTTGGCCTGAGGAACTTTGACCTCGATCTCCAAAGCCGCGCCGCCGAACTCACCGCCGCAACCCTGTTGGCGCAAGAGAAGCTTCTGGAGGTTGAACTCGTCGGTCAATATTCCGTCGGAGAAACCTTAGGAGAGTTCTCGCCTCTCCCGCTTGGATCTCAAACCGCACTCCAAGCGGTACCACGAGCAGTCGGCTATCGGTGGAAACGCACCATCGCACCGACTCCGCTGGAGTTCGTTCGAGAGGTGCGCATCAAGATATCGTGGCCGCGCGGTGCACGAGAAGAATCTGTGGAGGTCAGCACCTATGTGCTCGCAAGCCGCCTCCCCTCGTAAGGCAACCGGGCAAGCAGGCTTTACCCTCGTTGAAGTCCTGGTTGCCGTGACGCTGCTCGGTACGATCGCCGCGATGGTCTTTGCATCACTCGTGACGACGACACAGACCCTAGAGGCAGGGAGAGAACACACGACACGAGAACAGACCGTCAGAAAGATTCTTCGTTTGATGGCCGAAGAAATTGCGCTCAGCAAACGGACGATCGCGTACCCGTGGGTCGGAATGAATGGAACGCACGATGGACAGCCGGCCGATACACTGGCGATCCTCGCGGTGAGTCAGGAATTACTCCCTGTGACAGCGACAACCTCGGCCAAGGAGAGCGATACCGTTCGAGTCGTCTATACCCGCGAACGCGATCGATTGATTCGGTTCGTTCGGAAAAATATCTATACGCTGACGGATACCAACGAATCGCTCGATCAAATGGAATTAGCGGACCGAGTCCACGCGTTCAATATTCGCTACTACGATGAACAGAACCGTATCTGGCTCGACGAATGGCTAGGCTCCAGCAAGTTGCCTAAAGCCGTGTTACTGGAAGTGACGTTTCAGTATCCCGATACTGCATTGTGGACGGTGCGGGAATGGATCACGATCGGAACATCATGACCATCAAATGGCCTGACGCATGGAAAGCAATACTGGCATGGACGGTCGGCGGGATCTGCACCCTTGCCCTCTGCCTGATAGCTACCTTCCCCTATGACTTGCTCCACAACCGGATAGTGTCGGACCTCAAACAATCTACCGGGTTGGACATTCGCATTGCAGATTGGGCTGTTGGGCTCCCGCTCAGCCTGGAATGGCGGAATGTGAGCCTCTCACAACCGAATCTCGATCCCGTTGAGATAGCCATTCTGCGGGCCAAACTGGGTGTCCTACGGGCGTTCAGCCGGGCCCTCGATCTCGATCTTCTCGTCCAACTGAATGAGCAGACGGCTCGCACCAACGTCCTCAAGGGAACGCTCACCGCAGCATCCTTCTCCTTGGCCGCTCCGCTGACACTCAAAGGACAAGTCCACCAAGTGGATCTCTCGAAAATGATTCGTCGGTACGTCACTCGCGGAACCCTCAACGGAGAGTTTTCCCATCGAATGGATTCCGACCCGTCTTCCCCCAATGGTCTGAAGAGTGAGGGAACCTGGGCCGCGGAGGCCACAGACCTCGAGATCGAACAGATTCCGTTGGGTAACGGCAAAACACTCTCACTGACATTCAGCAGAGCCGCAGCCGGACTTTCCTGTCGAAATCTTGTCTGCGACGTCACCCAATTGAAGGGCGAGGGAATGGATGGGTCCTTTGAGGGGCAAGGGCAGATCATGCTTCAACCTCAGATCCCAAACAGTCAGCTCGCACTCACGGTGACGGTTATCCCTGGTCCCGGATTCGCATCAAAGGCGGCAACCCTGGGGCTCCCCACGTTCCCTCCTGGAACTCCCATCACCATCAAGATCGTTGGAACCTTGGCACAGGCCAGGATTGCATTGTAAAGTAGCCGAGAAGTCTTGTGTTGCATGGAACCCATCATGGGGATAGTGGGCGCTCAGACTTGAAATCCGAAACAAGAAAGATGACACTGCACTAGATACATGGCTATTGTAAACGAATGTGTCGGGTTGGATATCGGACAAACCGGGTTGAAGGCCGTCCGTTTTCGTCGCCGACTGAGCGGGCGCGAAACCGTCGATTATTTTCAGCACCCCTTGCCGTTTTCCCGTCCGGAAGATCTGGAACCGGCTCGACGTGTTCAGTCGCTTCGAGGCTTCCTGTGGCGCCATGGACTCTACGCCACTGATCGATTGGTCACGGCGATTCCCTGTCAAGACCTGTTCGTTCGCACGCTCTCGTTCCCCTTCAATGACGCGGCCAAGCTCGCGCAAGTCGTTCCGTTTGAAGTTGAGAACCTCGTCCCCATGCCGCTGGAAGATCTGGCAGTCGGCAGTCTCGTCTTGCCTCCCGGCCGGCTGTTTGAAGCACCACCGCGTGAAACCAAAGGCTCCGAAGTGCTCGTCACGGCAGCGCCCAGAGACAAGGTGGCCGAGCACCTTCGATTTTTAGCTCAAGCTGATATTGAGCCTTCGGCGATTAATGTCGATGCCATGGCGCTGTTTTCCGTGACGCAATACCTACAGGAGGAAGGGGCAGCCGTCCCGGACGATTTGGCAATCATCGATATCGGCGCCTCGAAAACGACCCTTTGTCTGATAGAAGGTGGCCGACCCGTCATGCTTCGAACGATTCTCTGGGGCGGCAACCACCTGACGCACGCGTTGGCCGTCCGGCATGCCTGCAGCTTCTCCGATGCCGAACGTCACAAGAGAACCCTCGCGGTAGACCAGGTGAGCGGCTTGCTGGAGCCGATCGTAAAAGAACTTCGCATTACCCTGCAGGCCTATCAAGGAAACGAGCGGAGTCGGTTGACCCACTGCTGGATCAGCGGGGGCGGGTCGAAGATGCAAGAAATCGGGGGGCACCTCTCCCGACAATTGGGACTCTACGCGGTCGGGCCTCGACAAGGCTTTGGAGCCGATACCCCGAGAGCGTTTTCCATCGCATTTGGATTGGCCATTCACCCGAAGATGGTCCGTCCACGGTGGCGATTCAAATCCTCTTCATTGGGACTCGCGCTCGACCTCAAGAGCGTGACCGACGCCGCGTCGCCGGATGCCGCCACCACGAAACAGAATCGCCGCTTGGCGACCATGGCGGGGCTGATCATCGCTGTGTTGGCACTCGTGGATTTCTCGGTCCACTATGTCTTGTATGATCAGCGTGTCACACGATTGAAAACCGCGCTCCACAGTCAGTACGAGCAGGTCTTTGGAACAGGAACAGGCGTCGCGCCAGGGGAAGAGGTCGACCAAGCCACGTATCGGATCGGCGCCCTCGACAAAGCACTCGGCTTGGTCGATGCCACGGACGGAAAAGTCCTCTTCACACTCTCGACATTCGTGAAACAACTTCCACCCGGAACGATGATCAAAATTCGCGAGCTGACGGTTGATGGAGCGACCATCCTCATGGAGGGGGAAACTACCTCATTCGACGCAGTGGAGCGAATCTCCCAGACCCTCGCAGCGAGCCCCCACTTAACGGAGGTGGCCGTCACCGAAACCCGCGTAGGCGCCGCGTCCAATCAAGTCGTCTTTCGCATGACCGTCACGGTGCAACAACCATGACCCACAGTCTCCGAGAACGCTGGCACCATATGTCGCGACGAGAACGGACGCTCGTGCTCGCAGGTGGAGTCGTTCTTGGACTCAGCTTGTTGTTTGTCCTGATTGTCGACCCGCTGTTGGACAACCTCGATCGTCTTGAGCGCCAGGCCATGCGCAAGCAGAAGGACCTTACCGAATTGGCCCTGCTCGGCCAATCCTATCTCGCCAAGCGAGATCACTTGAGTACGATCGAGAGCCGCATGCCTCACGCCGAGAGCCGTTTCTCGCTCCTGACATTCATCGAAGAAGCAGCGACGACCACGCAAGTCCGAGAACATATCACCGGCATGCAGCCGCACGTCCAGTCGTTGGCGCAGGGCTACCAAGAAACAGCCGTTGACCTCCGCTTGGAAAACGTCCAACTCCCGGAGTTATTGGCCTTGCTGGCGGCTATTGATCAGGCTCCCTACGATCTCCACGTTCGCCATCTGCAGATTCGTCCAAAATTCGACAATCCCGTGAATCTAGATGCGACGGTTCGGGTCTTGAGCTATGCCAAGGGCTGATGACCGCGGTATTGCAATACTGCTTGCGCTCCTGGTCCTCACTCTCCTCACCGCTCTGATTCTCGAATTTGACGCGGAAGCCAGGCGAGAATACCGAGCCGCCGCGACCTTTCGCGACGACTATAAAACCACGATGCTGACGCGAGCCGCCGTCCAAGCAACTCGAGCCGTGCTGCTGCAAGATCTGATGCGGAAAAAGATGACCGGCCAGAAATATGACGGTCCGACCGATATGTGGGCCATGCCGATCAAGAAGTATCCGATCGGCGACGGATTCCTGACCGCTCAGATCCAAGATGAGATGGGGAAGGTAAACCTGAACGATCTCGCATCGACCTCAGGCGGTGAACTGGAGCAAAAAAAGAAAATTGCCCGGGTCAAACGACTCTTTGAGTTGCTCAGAATCACGCCCAACCTGGTTGATGCACTCATCGATTGGGTGGATCAAGACGACGCGCCTCAGCCGGCCGGCGCCGAGAGCCTCTACTATCAATCCTTGAGACCCCCGTACCGAGCCGCCAACAGCCCTCTCCCAGGCTTGGGAGATCTAAGGCTCATCAAGGGTTTTACACCGGAGATCATTGAGCGGATCACGCCCTACGTTACAGTCTTTCCCATGGAGGGTAATGCCGCCATGAATGTCAACACGGCCAATCCGATCGTGCTGCAGACCCTCGACCCGACCGTCACCCAATCCGTGGCAATGGAGATCGTTCAGGCACGACCGTTCAAGACCAAGGTGGAACTCGATCGAGTAAGTAGTTTTCAAGAAATAGGCCGAACCCTTCGAAACGACTATGACGTGAAATCGGATTATTTCTCGGCACGTCTGACCATCACCGTCAATGAAACCACCAAGAGCTCGCTAGTCATTTTGAAACGAGATGCCAGTAAAGGGGACAGCACGGTGGAATACCTGCGGATTCTGTAGACGTTTCACCATTCACAGATTCCATACTTCGAGTTTCTACTTTTCCGGCAGGACACTCGCATTAAGAAACCTCGAAGATGAACCCTAACCGAGCGGCACCGTGATCGTGACCTCATTCCCCCGTTCATTGTAGGCCAGACTGGGGAAAAAGGCTCGCGTCAATCCAATCCCTCGGCCGCTCGCGCCGTCGGATTCGCACATCTCCTGAGAGCGCGCCAGCACGGTTTGCCACGGGAATCCCTTTCCCTCATCGGTGATCCGGTATGCCAGATAGTTGTCGCTCCGCTCGTGAAACACACGGATCGTCACCTTGCGCTCTCTGAGATGAATCTGCGTCAATCGTTGAGCCAACAACTGATCATAGCAACCGTCGACCAGGGCCTTCTGCTTTTCTTGATCCAGGATCTCGAGATTCCCATGTTCAACAGCATTGAAGAGTAACTCTTGCAACGCGCCCTGAACATAGATCCGCTGGACCGGCGGCAAGACGGACGCTGTCATCTTGAGGAGCCACGCAATGACGCCGGGAATGGATGCAGGATCTGAATCAATGGTCAATTCACAGTTGAACCGTCGAGCACCCGGCACATCCAGAGGGTGACAGGGCAGGAAGTCCTGAGCACGCTGCAGTACAGAAGCAAGCTCTTCTTCGGCAACGGGCTTGTGAAGATAGTCGATAGCCCCGTCACGCAGGGCCTCCACTATCAGTGGTGCCGGTGCATTGTGCGCCATGACGACCACCGGGCATGGCTCATGGCGAACCTTGAGTTCTTTGACTAACGCCAAACCGGCGCCGTCAGGAAGAAACATGTCCGTGATCACGATATCCCAAACGGTCTCCCCGATCCTGGCCATCGCAGCCACAGGATCAGACACAGCCACCACCGAGAACCCTCTTTTCTGTGCATAGTGAGTGATCCGGGATTGAGTATCCAAACAGGGATCGATGATCAAAAGATGATCAGGAGGCAGCGGCATGTTCATGCGGCCATCCCCCGGTCAAGAATCGGACGTAAACCAGCCAGCAGGCGATGGACTTCCTGTTCCAACCTGGCGTAGACGTCCCGGCCCTGCGTCAGATTTCCAGCTTTCGCAGACTCTTCTAATTCTTTACAGGCCCGGAGGGCGACCGGAGCACAGAACTGTAAGATCGCCCCCTTCAACCGATGGCTTGATCGCGCCACACCGGAGGCGTCTCCGGCAGCCAAGGCCGTCTGTATCTGTCCTAAATCCTTCGGACCATGCTCCAGAAACAGTTCGATCAGCATCAAAAATGTCTCTCGATCGTCATCAATACGGGCAAGTGCCTCATCGAGGTTAAAGACGGAGTCTTGATTCGGACAATCACTCATGCGTCTGTGCCTCAGTCAATTCCACCGCCATGACCGCCACATCATCCGGAAACTGCTCATGTCCCAGCCATCGAACCGCTTCCTTGAGCGTGCGGGATAAGACCTCCGTGAGAGGCCGATGGCCAAGCGTACGAACGATCTGTTCCAGACGCTCTTGCCCCCACAAGTTTCCCGCTGAGTCAGGCACTTCATAGAGACCGTCACTCAGCAGGTACAACCGATCACTCGGTTCAATTGGAAGGACTTCCGTACCGTACACCGTCGATGGATCGAATCCCAACGGAAGATTCGGTTTCGCCATCCAACAGACTTCGCCGGACTTGCGGTGAAGAAACGCCCCGCCATGCCCCGCTGTTGCATAGGACAGCATATGACGGCGTACATCGAGCGTCGCAAATACAATCGTGAAATAGTGTCCATCCTCCGTGAGTGGAAAGTGCCTGTTGGCTTCGGTCAGAATCGCCCCAGGGTCACTCGACCCGACGTGACGAGCTAAGCTTTCACGGCGAAGAAATGTGGCAAAGGAGGCCGATCGCAACGCCGGTGACACGCCGTGACCGGACGCATCAAGCAAATACAGCCCCAACAAGTCCTTACTCCACGGGACCACGTTAAAGAGGTCTCCACCTAACCCAAGAGAGGGGCGATACACACGAACCATCTCCACACCGGGGCCAATGGTCCCGGAAGCGGGAAGCAGCGACTCGACATAGCGTGCAGCCGACTGCAATTCGCGCTCGAGTGTGTCCTGTTTTCGACGGATCTCCGCCGTCACGTCTTCCAGACGCCTGATCAGACCCGCAGCACGTATCCCAGCCTGCACACGAGCTGTGATTTCATACTTACTGGCGGCCTTGCTGAGAAAATCATCCGCCCCACGAGCCAATCCTTCCGCGATCTGCTCCGGCTGATCGTTACTCGTCATCATCAAAATTTGACTCGACAGGAGTTCGGGATCCTGACGAACCACTTCGCAGAACGACGGGCCGTCCATTTCAGGCATCATCCAATCCAAGATCGTCAAATCCGGGCGCTCGCGGCGGAGGATTTCCAACCCGATCTTGCCGTCATCAGCCTGTAGGACTCGATATCCAAGCCGTTTGAGTCGAGCCGCCAATGCAACACGCGCCGTCGGCTCATCGTCAATGATGAGCACGGTTTTCGTCATCACCTGATCTGTTTGCTCAAGCGATGTCGACGGCATCACACACTCCGTATCGATGTGACGTCATGCTTGAAACGCATCGTATGCCAGATGTGAGGGACATCTCGTGAAGCATACTTCGTGTCTGAACCTGGACGCGCGACGTTCGCGGATATCCCGTTACACCCCTACTAGCCCGTAGTATTCATGAGATGTGAACAATGTGCTCTTCGGGCTTCGACGCCGGCCTGTCAGATCTGGCACGACAAAAATGCCGGCGCCAATCGTTGTCAGCAGCCTGCTAGGCGGCTTTCTGCTGCGCAGCCAGTGCGTCCTGCTCATTGTCATACACGGGAATCAGTTTTTGGATATTGGCGAGACTCATAATCTCACGCACATAGCTTTGCGGCTTCAACATGCTGACTTTGCCTTGACTCAACTTGAAATTCTGAGACACCAACGCCAGCAATCCGAGCCCGGAACTATCGACGAAACGAACTTCGGCCATGTTCAGAATCAAATGCCGACAGCCTTTTTGCCGAATCCCTTCCACGGCCGTTTTAAATTGTTCACGATTGGCATAAGTGAGATCCCCTGCCAACTCGAGCACGACACCATTCAAGACAGGGCGCTCTTTCGTCTGCATCGCCATATCAACCTCCTTCATTCAAGACCCATCAGATCAGCACCTCCCGCCCACTGACACTGTCGGAACCGACGCCATGACCCCATGCGATGAACGCACACCGGTCACGCGGTCGAACAGAGTCTCTTCCTTCAGCAATCCTCAACGACTGACATGTGTCAAGATTGCCTCGGCGATACCGCCAAGAGGAAGCACTTTATCCACGCCCCCAAGCTTGATCGCTTCCTTCGGCATCCCAAACACAACACAACTGGCTTCATCCTGTGCAATGGTAAACGCACCGGCCTGTTTCATCGTCAGCAATTCTTTCGCCCCATCTCCCCCCATCCCGGTCAAGATGACCCCGATGGCATTGGCACCCGCATATCGCGCCACAGAAGCAAGCAGCACATCCACCGATGGTCGATGGCGATTCACCGGAGGATCCTGATTGATCCGAACGGTATACCGAGCGCCGCTCCGTTCCAACGCCATATGGTACCCGCCGGGAGCGACCAGTGCATGTCCCGGCAGCACACTGTCTCCGTCCTCCGCCTCCTTGACGGAAATCCGGCAGAGCGCATTCATCCGATCAGCCCAGGTTTTCGTAAACCGTTCAGGCATGTGTTGTGTGATCAGAATCGGCGGTGTCGTGGGAGGAAGGCTCTTCAACACATCTTTGACGGCCTCCGTCCCTCCGGTGGATGAGCCGATCGCAATGATGGTATCGGTGGTCTTGATCATGGCCTGCGATCCACTGAGAACCGACACCTGGCTCGACTGAACAGACGTCTTCGCGTCATCCCCAGGTGTCTGGCGTTTTAGGTTCGCACAGGCAGCCGCCTTAACCTTTGAGATAAGTTCCTGGGCCACTTCATCCATACCATCCCGAAGATCGATCTTCGGCTTAGTGATAAAATCAACCGCCCCAAGTTCCAGGGCTCGAAGCGTCGTCTGACACCCTGCTTCGGTCAGGGAGCTCACCATCACGACCGGCATCGGGTGCCCGCGCATGAGTTTTTCAAGGAACGTGATGCCGTCCATTCTCGGCATTTCGACATCAAGGGTGATCACATCGGGATTTAAGGCCTTGATCTTTTCACGAGCCACGTAGGGATCAGGGGCTGAACCGATGACTTCAATCTCAGGATCCTTCGTAAGCAACGACGCAAGTACCTGGCGCATCAACGCCGAATCATCCACGTTCAACACTCGAATCTTCTTCATCGTGAACCCCGTATCACGCCGTTCGTACAGTGTGCCGCCGTTGCATTCAAGACAAGAACCGCGTCACACCGCTCAGAACAGCGTGACATCCTCCTCGGCCGGTTGCTCGACCGCTTGAATCTTGGCGGCATAGTTGTTCTCACGCTCCAGAATGGTCTTATTCTTCAGCCGTTCGATTTTTTTCACGAGCACACGGCCGGAGTCCGTAAAATAATAGACTTTGCGCGGACAGACGTCCCCCAAATCCGTTTTTACCGCCGCAAGCCCCTCTGTTTTCAGAAAGCCCAGGACCCACTCGGCGTTTCGAGCCCCGACGTCGATGTTCCCTTCATAGATTTTTCCGGCCCCGAACAGCTTCACCTCCAGCCGACGTTTCATACCACCCAGCTTTAAGATCTCATTGATCAACGATTCCATCGCATAGGAACCGTATCGAGTCGATTCCCCCCAGGAATCGTTCTTTCCATTTTTAGGTTGCGGCAACATGAAATGATTCATTCCGCCCACACCAGTGACCGGATCACGCATACAGGCAGAAATACAGGAACCAAGTACGGTATACACGATCATCGGAGTCGAACTGACGAAGAACTCGCCCGGCAAGATCGCGGCGATTTCATGGAGAAACCGACTGTCTCGCATTCGTCGAATATGTGAAAAAGTATTGGCCTCCGTCTGTGACATGCGCCTACCGCTCCTTACGATAGATCGTAGGACCCACAACTTTGAAGGGATGCTCGACCCATTGCAGGCTCTCGGAATGCCCGATGAACAGATGTCCGCCGGGCTTCAGGTACTGATAAAACTTATTGACAAGCCGCTCTTGAGTGGGACGATCGAAATAGATCATGACATTCCGACAAAAAATGAGATCCAACGGACTTTTGATTGGAAACCGATCATCCATGAGATTCACACGGCGGAATCGGATCATCGACGCCAGGTGAGGCTTGACCTTGAGCAGGCCATCACTGCTGCCGCGCCCACGTAGGAAATGCCGTCGGACCACTTCAGGCGGCACATCGCGCACGCACTCTGTCGCATACAATCCTGCTGCCGCTTTGGCTAGTACGCGAGTCGAAAGATCGGACGCCAGAATTCCAAAGTCCCACTGCTGAGGATCGGAGACCCCTTCGTAGAGCGTCATGGCAATGGTATAAGGTTCTTCACCCGTGGAACAGGCGGATGACCAAATACGAATGCGCATCTCACCGGCAAGTTCAGGAAGAATGCGCTCACGGAGAAAGTCAAAATGCTTTGGTTCTCTGAAGAAGTCTGTCTTGTTGGTAGAAATCAGATCCAACATCCGGGTGAATTCTTCTCGGCTCGGATCCCTCGTCACCTGGTCGTAGTATTCGGAGAAGGTGGCCAATCCGAGATCCCGCAGACGTTTCGACAAACGCGAGGTCAGAAGCGTCCGTTTCTGATCGCCCAGGGAGATTCCGCTCTCATCATAGATAAGTGTTCGCAAACGTTGGAATTCTTCAGTGGTAATTGAGTGTTCCATACGACTTGCCTCAACCTTCTACGAGCAGCAAGTGCGCGCAGCAAAGGCCCTCTGCACACCCATCGTGGATTATCCGGCAAGTTCTTGTCGGTCGATCGGAGGAAATTCTTAACCGATCATTTCCAGTTCATGAGGAGAGGAAGACGAGCGCCAGTACACAACCCTTAGGGGGTGAGATGACATCACGGCCTGAATCAGCAGAAGCTCAAAGCTATTGCAACCGCTTTCGATGGGTGTTCGCGGTGCCGGAAGTTCTCGAACGAGAGATTCTCACGATGGCCTATCGGAGGCTCATCCACGAGCGATCTGACGACGGTTGAAGTCTATTCTCAAGATTCCCCAAGGATAAAACATGACACCGATGCACGCGACGCCTTCGATCGCCTTATCGGAGATTCACCTCTCGTCTTCCCCTCCTTATAGTGAATCGTATCTGAGGTCGGACAACGCGTCACATCCTCTAAAACTCTTCGAACTCGTCACCGGCGCCTTGCTGATCATTCCCATTCCCATTTCCAGCCGCAACTTTCACTGAGGCCTTGGGCCGCTTGCGCACATCGGCCGATACCGGTGTTCTGGGAACGGCTCGAGGCTCCTCTCGTTTCATCGTTTCCGGTATTCCTCCGTCTCGGCAGACCTTGAATGCGGCAATTCGTTGCATCAGCTCCTGGGCCTCGTTCTTCATCGACTGGGCAGCAGACGTGGTTTCTTCGACCAAGGCGGCGTTCTGCTGCGTCGTCTCGTCCATCGACAGAATGGCCTTGTTCACCTGATCAATCCCGCTCGCCTGCTCCTGTGAGGCCGCGCTGATCTCCGCAATAATGTCCGTCACGCGTTTCACCGACTGCACGATTTCCTCCAACGTCTTCCCCGATTGATCCACCAGCTCGCTGCCGTCGGTGACACGCTGAATGGACTCATTGATCAATCCCTTGATTTCTTTCGCCGCCGTCGCCGACCGTTGTGCCAGATTCCGCACCTCTGCCGCCACCACGGCAAATCCTCGTCCATGTTCGCCGGCTCGGGCCGCTTCGACCGCCGCGTTCAAGGCCAGAAGGTTGGTCTGGAATGCGATCTCGTCGATCACCGTGATGATATCGGCGATCTTCTTGCTGCTCTTGTTGATCTCGCCCATCGCCTCCACGGCATTCTTGGTCACCGCTCCTCCCTTGTCCGCAGTCTCTCGCGCGGACATGGCCAGTTGATCCGCCTGCTTGGCATTGTCGGCATTCTGTTTGACCGTGCTCGTCATCTCTTCCATTGAGGCGCTGGTCTCCTCGAGAGCCGACGCCTGCGCGATGGTCCGCTGCGACAAGTTTTCTTGTCCCTTGGTGATTTGTTCTGACTCAGACAAGACATTCTCTACCACGTTCCGCACATCCGTGACCGTCCGTGTGAGATTTCCGAGCGCTGAATTCAACGCGCGTTTCATCTCGTCAAATTCGCCTCGATAGATGCCCGTCATGCTCTTGGTGAGATCATTGGCGGCCAGAGCCAGGAGTACCCGCTGCGCTTCATGCAACGGTTGCGCGATCGACTCCAACAACCGATTGACGCCGTCCGCCAATTCGCGGGACGCTCCCGTAAACATGTCGGTTGTGATCCGCTGTGACAGTTGGCCCTCCGCCGCGGCTTTGATCATTTTCTCGACTTCCACCAAGGCCCGTTTTTGTTCGGTAATATCCGTGGCAAGACCGAACACTTTGAACGGTCGTCCTGCGTCGTCCCTGACAGGGTTATAGCTGGCCTGCAGCCAGACCTCTCGCCCGTCCTTGGCGACACATCGGTACTGATTGGCATCGTGCTCGCCGCGCCCCAATTTTTCCCAGAACGCGCGATACTCCGGCGAGCTGCTGTATGACGGTTCGACAAAAAGACTGTGGTGTTTGCCTTTTAGTTCGACGAGGCTGTACCCCATCGTCCTCAGGAAGAACTCATTGGCCGTGAGGATGTTCCCGTTGAGATCCAACTCCACGGTGCCATACGACTGGTTGATCGCATCAACGATCCCTTTCGTATTGTGCCGCGCAATCTCGTACTCCGTGATGTCGTACCGAACGCCTAAATATTTTTTCGGTTTTCCGTCAGACCCCATGATCGGCTTGATCACCGCATCCACATAGTAGGGGGTCCCGTCTTTCGCTCGGTTCTTGATGACCCCGCGAAATATCTTGCCCTGCGCGATGACACTCCACATTTCTTTGAACAGGGCTTTGGGCACGTCCGGATGACGGGTAATGCTATGCGGCTTTCCCATCAATTCCTCTCGTGAATACTTGGACACCTCTACATATTTGTCATTGATGGTAAGAATGTCGCCTTTCTGATCGGCTTCCGATACGATGCTCGTCGTATTCATAATGTCGATGCGGGCATTCATCTCCTCAAGGGCCTCTTGCTGCTTGGTCAGAGACTCGGACAGCGTCTCTCCCATCTGATTGAACGCGTGCGCCAACTGTCCCACCTCTTCCCGCGTCGTAATGGTGGAGCGCGCATCCAGTTTTCCGCTGCCGAGTCTTCTGGCTGCTTCCAGCAACTCCAACAAACTGGTGGTAATGAAACGAGACACAAACCATCCAAAGGCGATTCCCACGATGCTCGCGCCCACGACGAAAGCAATCAAGGTAACCGTCAACTGCTCTCTCAAGTCTTGAGCTGATTGGAACGCGTCCTGTGCCTGCTGCTTATTCTCTCCGACCAGTCCCACAATTGCCGTCAAGAGTGCTTGCTGTTTTGGGGCCAGCTCATTGTGCCGGAGTTCGGATGCAGCATCTTTGTTGAAGTTGTCGCTGAGCTGTAACACCTTGGTTCGAGTCTCCTTATACTCAGGCCAGCTCGTTTTGAACTGTTCGAAATACTTCCGTTCTGGCTCAGAGACGATCACGGAGGCATACGTTCCGGCAACTCGTTCGATCTGTGCGTCAAGCTTGGCGATTTCCTCGATTCGTTGTTTTCTAGTGTCGCGATCTTGAGCCAGAATGTGTAATGTCACAGCACCTGCCATTTGCTGCACATCATCACGCAAGTCCCCGAGCATTGTCACCGGAATCAAGTTTGTTTTATAAATAAATTCAGTGCGCTGGCCCAGCTCGCCCATTTCCTGGATCGACAGTCCCGTCGTGACAATCAGAATCACCACAAACAGACCGATGTTGAGCATCAGCTTGGTCTTGGTACTCAGATTCTTCAGGCTATTCATGCGCTACCTATGGTGGTGTGAGAGGTTGCTGGGACGGAACAATCCATCAATACATACCGGTGCCTCTATGAGAGGCCGGACCATTTTCCACTGACTTGCTGTACATCTATCGGCTGGAGATGAATAATCTTGAGCCAGGCCCCCATTGCGGGCAGTCCCTGACAGGAAGGAGGATCAAGCCTGATCGCCATTGATGCTATCAATCGGCAGCGATATCGACACGCGAAGCCATGCGGGAGCATGTCTCTCTCGACGGGGAGGTCATGTCCGGTCGGAGGAAGGATTACTGATCAGCGTTCAGCAACTGTTCAATCTTGTACCGGAGAAACTCCAAATCATTGGATTGAAACGAAGCCTTGGTCTTCTCCAGGACTTCCACCGTACTCTCGAGCGCCTCTCGATACGCGGTGAGCCTCGGGCATTGCATCAGGCGACAGACATCCACCGGACTGTCCACCGGCTGGCCCGCCATGACAGCCCGAATCCCCGTCGCCAGAACCGCCATCTGCCCGACACTTTGCGAGAGGAATGCCTCGAGTGACCACGTCAAATCTGTTTCGTTTGCCATCGTTCCGGAGCGATTCATAAGCTCCCGCACGTGATCGAGGGACGTCCCCATTCGATCGACGTCATCTCGAGCCACATCGGTCATGCGCAGATAGCGTGATTTCTCGGCTGCTTGATGCACCGATCGGAGCAAGTC
The DNA here is from genome assembly GCA_964430555.1 of uncultured Nitrospira sp. Taxonomy (GTDB): domain Bacteria; phylum Nitrospirota; class Nitrospiria; order Nitrospirales; family Nitrospiraceae; genus Nitrospira_D. The sequence continues at coordinate 112,010 of CAYSFU010000001.1, forward strand.
CAGCCAGTCCACCGGTTTGAGTAAGTAATCGGTAAACGCAAGACGCAGCGCTTCGACGGCCGTTTCCACAGAAGGATACCCGGTCACCAGCACGATCGGGAGCGTGGGAAACCTGGCGCGCACCTCTCGGAGAAACTCGAACTGCATATTGCCGGGCATGCGGATATCACACAGCAGTGCATCATGCTCACCCGTCAAGTGTCGGTCGGCTTCGGCTGAGTCTTGGGCACAATCACAGCGATAGCCTTCTTGTTCTAGCAGTCTGGCGGTAGAAAGGCGGAAGGTTTCCTCATCATCGACAAGTAGAATCCGTGGCATTTCACGAGTCATGCAGCTCCACCTCCTTCATGGAAGTCATCGGCATCTGCCGGATGACGATAGCCGTCTGTCGTGGCAAGACAATGGCAAATGTCGATCCGCGATTGTACTGAGTTTCAACTTCGATCGTGCCTCCCATTGCCGTCACAAGACTTTGGGAAACGGAGAGGCCCAGCCCCATGCCCTTCTGATCAGTTTCACTTTTCGTCGTAAAGAAAGGGTCGAAGATATGCGGTAATACATCAGGGGAAATGCCCACTCCTGTATCAGTCACGGCGATCTTGACGTGACAGTCAGCCTGACTGACCGTCAGCCTAATCGTCCCTTCTTGACGCATCGAATCAATGGCGTTCCGTATGAGATTCATCAAGACTTGGAGGAGGTCGCCCTGAGAAACATACAAGGTGATTGCCGAAGGCGGAAGGTCGACGAGAAACCTCACACCTCGTTGGGACATTCGTTTGGCAAAGACGCCTTCCAGATCGCAGATGAGCACCTGCAAGTCGATCGCCTCCGGCTTGCGCGCTTCCTTTCGATACAACTGATACATATTCTGAACGATCGCCCCGACTCGGGCAATTTCTCGATCGATCATACCGACGAATTCGTAGTGAGGATGAGCCGGGTTGATGGCTTGTTTCACAAGGAGAAACGCGTTTTTGATACCAGCAATCGGATTATTGATCTCGTGAGCGACACCGGCAGCCAATTGGCCGACCGCCGCCAACTTTTCCGATCGTACTCGCTGAGCCTGCAGCTTCGCGATCTCGGCGGTTCGTTCTTCGACCTGCTGTTCAAGTTCCTGCGTATGGCGAAGTCGTTCCGCCTCTAAGTGCTTGCGCTCGGTAATATCACGGCCTGCGACGAGCCGAACCTCCTTTCCACCATATTGATATGGCCGGACCACCACCTCGCCGGGAAAGGTCGTGCCGTCCTTGCGGCGTCCGACGGCTTCGTAGGGTCCGGTTACACCGGCGCACATGTTGGCTAAGACCATAGGACGAGACTCCTCGGCGACCAGATCAAGAATCGAGCGGCCGATCAGTTCACCCGGTCCGTATCCATACATTCGTTCCAACCCAGGATTCACTTCGAGTAACACGCCATGGTCATGAATGGCGATGCCGTCAAATGTGGCTTCCGTCAGCAACTTGTACCGCAACTCACTCGCGCGAAGCGCTTCCTCGGCACGTGTGCGCTCGGCAATATCATTCTGGAGCGACCGGTTGGCCAGCGCAAGTTGTGCGGTCCGTTCCATGACTCTCTGCTCAAGTTGTGCATGGGCGGTTCGCAGCTCCTCTTCGGCGACTCTTCGCTTGGTCACATCGGAAATGGAACCAACCATGCGCGTCGGCCGTCCTTCGGCATCCCACACCGCCTGACCTTGATCTCGAAACCAGCGGTACCTGCTCCCCTTGATCCTCACCCGCAGTTCGATATCGTAGGGTTCACGAGTCTCGAGATGGAGCCGTACGGCTTGATGTGCCCGATCGGCATCGTCGGGATGGATCATCGACATCCACCCGTCGTACGACGGGGTCAACTCACCTGATTGAAGCCCCAGTAATTCAAAGCTTCGAGCAGACCAATACAATGCCCCTGTCACGATATTCCAATCCCATATCCCATCATTGGTCCCGCGAACGGCCAGCTCGAATCGCTCTTGGGTCCCACGTAAGACTTCGTCCGCCCGCTTCCGCTCACTGATGTCTCGGACAAAGGCACAGTGAAATTCCAATCCGCCATAGGCGAGGAAACTGACGCGAAGATCGACGGGGATCCGTCGCCCATCTTTCGTCAGATGAACCGTCTCCAGCGACACCACTTCTTTCTCTCGCGTCTCGGCCCACCACCCAGGCCATACCTCCGATGAAAACTCCGGATTGAGATCCTGGACGGTCATGCGCAGGAACTCGTCGGCGGTATAGCCCAGCATCACACTGGCTGCCGCGTTGGTATAGAGAATCCTGGCCTGTGGATCGATCCAGTACACCGCATCTACCGCTTGATCCATGGCAAACTGTGTGCGCCGGAGGTTATCCTTCACCCGTTCTCGCTCCGTGATATCGATACAGGCCCCCAGATATCCCGCAAACGTTCCATCCGGCAAGAAGCGCGGCACACCATGGTCCTGAATCCATCCGTATTGTTCATCCGCCTTCCGTAGGCGATATTCCATTTCAAAGGATTCACGGCGTTCGAACGCTTCCGAGTAGAGCGTCCAACAGCGATCCCGGTCATGAGGATGTACCCCCCTGGCCCATCCATCACCGACTTCTTGTTCCATGGGGCGGCCGGTATACTCCAGCCAGCGGCTGTTGACGTAGGTGCATTGCTTGTCATTCCCCGTCATCCAAATCAGGGCGGGCGCCGTGTCGGCGATGACTCGAAACCGTTCCTCGCTTTCTCGCAAGACTGTTTCCATCTGTTTCCGAGCGGTGATGTCGATCGCGACACCACCGATAAGCCGCTTTCGCGAGACATCCAATGGGAATTTGATGACCAACCAGTGTCGGACTATGCCGTTCGGATCCGGGATGGTTTCTTCAACTTCAAGCGTCTGTCCGGTGGAGAACACCCGCTGATCATTCCGGTGAAGCCGTTCGGCAGTCTCCGTCGGCATGAAGTCGTGGACCGTCTTACCTCGAACATCTTCCTTGGACACACCGAACAGTTCTTCGAATTTCGAATTCACGTAGACGTGATGCCCGCTCTCGTCTCTGATAAATGTTACTGCCGGGCTATGGTTCATGAATGCCTGGAAGCGTGATTCGCTCTCCCTCAATGCTTCCGTCATCTCGGCATGTTCGATTGCGATCCCGGCAATATGACCGGCCCGCTCTATCAATCTGAGCTCGCTGGGTCGGGGCGTACACGGTTCCCGAGAATAGACGACGAAGGTGCCGAGAACACGACCGGTCGAGCCCATAATCGGCTGTGACCAGCAGGCTCTCAAGCCATGCGGTAGAACGGCGTGGGCGCAGTCCTCACATAGGGGATATACCCCACTATCTTCCACAACCGTCAGAATGCCGGAATAGGCTGCGCGTCCACAAGACCCTGCTGTTGGGCCGATGGGAATACCATCGACCATCCGTGTGTACTCCTCCGGCAAGCTGGGCCCTGCCTCGAACTGGAGACACGTCCGGTCCTCGGACACACGCATCACCGAGCAGAGCATCGGTGCTGTATAGCTCTCGATCGTCCTGCAGATGAACGTCAGTACGTCCTTGAGTGCCGTCCCCTTTGCCACCAGTTCCAATGCGTGTTGTTCCGCAAGATGCAGCGCTTCGTCCGGCTTGTGTTCAGGGACGTTTTCTACACGCCTAAACGCACCGACCGACGAAGATCTGACGGTCCAGCGGCACAAGCCGGCCAACACACCGCTGATTGCAGCCAGTGCTGACACATGGAAGAGCGTGATGGCAGAGACCGCCCCCATGGTAATCCACAGACCGGCGAAACCTAGGAAGGCGACAAGGCCGACAAGCAATGGCCCGAAGAAATATGCGGAGAGTCGTGGCGAGTGAAGAAGATGATTGCGGTTGAAATCGGCCAGTCTCGGCCCAGAGAAAATACTCACGGGCGGCAGGGTAACGGATCATGCTGGATCCGTCAAAGTCCATTCAGCTAGAGCCAAACAGATCTTTACATCTTCTCCATATGGGACCGCTATGCAAGCAACTCTCGAGAGGTGACACCAGCACGATGAGGCATGACCGGCACACGTACCTGTCCCCTGTGTTTCCTTAATCGCGTCATGCACACATTTTTCTAAAATTCCTCGAATTCATCCTTCGAACTCTGCCGCTCCTTCCCAGCGCCGGCGGCGACGGTCTCTTGTGCGTTTTTCCTCGCCCGAGGTCCTGCTGATGCGGATGCCTGATGGACAAGTCGGGGACGGATCTGTGAACGATCCTTCGCGACTCCCTCCTGTCTTTCCCGAGGGCTCTCGACTTGCCCGATCTTGAAGTTGCCCACTTGCGCCATCAGTTCCTTGGCCTGCTCCTTCATCGACTGGGCCGCGCTGGTAGTCTCTTCGACCAACGCCGCATTCTGTTGTGTCGTCTCATCCATCGACATGATCGCCTTGTTTACCTGATCGATCCCGCTGGCCTGCTCCTGCGATGCCGCGCTGATCTCCCCGATGATGTCTGTCACTCGCTTAACTGCCGTGACGATTTCCTCCAACGTCTTGCCCGATTGATTGACCAGGTCGCTGCCGTCGTCCACGCGTTGAATCGATTCATTCATCAGCCCCTTGATCTCTTTGGCCGCCGTTGCCGACCGTTGGGCCAGATTCCGCACCTCCGCCGCCACCACGGCAAACCCTCGCCCATGTTCGCCGGCCCGGGCAGCTTCCACCGCCGCATTCAACGCCAGAAGATTGGTTTGGAACGCAATCTCATCGATCACCGTGATGATATCGGCGATTTTCTTGCTGCTCTTGTTAATCTCCCCCATCGCATCGACGGCCTTCCTGGTCACGGCCCCTCCCTTGTCCGCCGTGTCCCGCGCCGCAATCCCCAGTTGATTCGCCTGCTTGGCATTATCCGCATTCTGCTTGACCGTACTGGTCATCTCCTCCATCGATGCCGATGTTTCTTCAAGCGCTGAAGCCTGTTCGCTCGTTCGTTGCGACAAATCTTCGTTCCCCTTGGTGATCTGTTCCGCCCCGGTCGTCACAGCTTCGACCGCCTCGCGCACCGTGGTGATCGTGCGCGTGAGATTCGTCAGGGCCGTGTTGACGCTCCCCTTGATCCTCTCTAATTCTCCGTGGTACTCACCGCACATCTGACGGGTCAGATCGCCATGCGCCAGCGCACCCAGCACCTGCTGGGCTTCCGCCATACAGGTCTCCAAATCGGCCTGTGACTTCTTCTGCGCCGTGATATCTATCGCAAACTTCACGACTTTATAAACCTTGCCACTGGCATTGAACACCGGGTTGTATGAGGCCTGGAGCCAGATCTCCGCCCCCCCCTTCCCGAGCCGCCTGTACACTCCGTTGTCGAACTCGCCTCGGTTGAGCTTCTGCCACAAGGCAGCGTACTCCCCGCTGCTCGCGTAGGCCGGATCACAGAGTAACCGGTGATGCTGGCCCTTGATCTCCTCCAGCCTGTAGCCCACCGTTTTCAAAAAGTTGTCGTTGGCCGCCAGGATCGTGCCATCCAGATTGAATTCGATGGCTGCTTGCGCTTTATTGATCGCATTCAATTTGCCTTCGAATTCCGCATTGCGATTTTTCTCCGCCGTGATGTCCGTCGCAAACTCCACAACTTTATACATCTTGCCGCTTGCATCGCGGATCGGATTGTACGACGCTTGCACCCAAAGCTCTGTGCCCCCCTTACCGAGCCGCTGGTAGACCCCTGCATCGAACTCACCACGATTGAGTTTCTTCCACAAGGCCGTATCTTCTCCATTGTTCGTAGCGGCCGGGGCACAGAACAGCCGGTGATGCCGGCCCTTGATCTCCTCCAGACCGTAGCCCAACATCTTCAAAAAATTGTCGTTGGCTGTAAGTACGGTCCCATCCAAATTCAGCTCGATCGAAGCGTAGGACTTATCAATGGCATTGGTAATGCCTTTCACTTCGGCGACTTTCGATGAGATCTCCTGTTCCTGGTTCCTGACAGTGTTCTCCAACTGCTCACCCATCTTATTGAATGATCGAGCGAGTTGACCGATCTCATCCTCCGATTCCACAACGGCCCTGGTCGCAAGATCACCGCCGGCCAATTTCGACGTCACCTCGCCGAGTTTGGCTAACGAACGTCCGATCATCTGCGAGATGATCCACCCTAACATCAGCCCCACAGCTATGCCCCCGATGGTAAGCCCCACCATGATGTTGCGGGAGCGTGCATACAGGGCAGCGCTCTCTTGATAGACCCGTTCGGCCTGTTGTTCCTTCATCACCGCTAATTCCGTTGCCCTCACCATGACTTGTTGTGCGCCGGGTATGGCGTCATGAACTTTCTTGATGGCATTGACATTATCATCCCGCCGCGTCAACTGAACTGCTTCGTCCATCATCACCATATACGGAGGGAAGATCTGTTCAAGTTCGCCGGCGATTCTTTTCGTGTCCTCACTGTCGATCAGTTTTTGGAATTCCGACAGTTTGTCGTGAAACTGCTGCTTGAGATCACGGATATCCTTGTCAAACTTCTCTTTCTCCTTCTGATCGGTTGAGATGATCGCTGCACGTGTGAGCCGACTAATACCAGTGATGGCAAGATTGACATCCTTTATCGCAGACACTCCTTTGAGTTCTCTTGTATATAAGACGGCAATCATGTCGTTGACGGTTGATGCAGTGCTCACGCCTAACCACCCAATCCCCATCATGATCACACCAACCACCCCAAACGCGATCATGAGCTTCATGCTGGTCTTCAGATTCTTCAACCCACTCATGCTGCAATCCTCTCTCCCGTCATAGGGTCAAACTTAGAAACTCACATTTTTCCTTATCAGACAAATCCCTTCTGCTTAACACTCTTCAAATCCGAGACTCACTTGTCGGCCATCGCAGCCCTGCCTTCCGCCACTCCCCGGAAACCTTCCCGCCCAGTCACCCATCGAGACTCGACACGACACTCCGCACCGACTTGGGCACCACGCGGAGCGGCCTCCGCTTCGCTGCCATCGTCGTCAGATCGCTCTCCGGCCACACCTTGAAGGCCGCCACCTGTTGCATCAGTTCTTTGGCCTGCTCCTTCATCGACTGAGCCGCGCCTGTGGTCTCTTCGACCAACGCCGCATTCTGTTGTGTCGTCTCATCCATCGACATGATCGCCTTGTTTACCTGATCGATCCCGCTGGCCTGCTCCTGCGATGCCGCGCTGATCTCCCCGATGATGTCTGTCACTCGCTTAACTGCCGTGACGATTTCCTCCAACGTCTTGCCCGATTGATTGACCAGGTCGCTGCCGTCGTCCACGCGTTGAATCGATTCATTCATCAGCCCCTTGATCTCTTTGGCCGCCGTTGCCGACCGTTGGGCCAGATTCCGCACCTCCGCCGCCACCACGGCAAACCCTCGCCCATGTTCGCCGGCCCGGGCAGCTTCCACCGCCGCATTCAACGCCAGAAGATTGGTTTGGAACGCAATCTCATCGATCACCGTGATGATATCGGCGATTTTCTTGCTGCTCTTGTTAATCTCCCCCATCGCATCGACGGCCTTCCTGGTCACGGCCCCTCCCTTGTCCGCCGTGTCCCGTGCCGCAACCGCCAGATGATTGGCCTGTTTCGCATTATCGGCGTTCTGCTTCACGGTCGTCGTCATCTCTACGATCAACGCACTGGTCTCTTCCAGCGCCGAAGCCTGTTCGCTTGTCCGGTGCGACAAATCTTCGTTCCCCTTGGTGATCTGTTCCGCCCCGGTCGTCACGGCCTCGACCGCTTCGCGCACCGTGGTGATCGTTTCGACCAAATTATGCACGACAGCGTTGATGCTGCCTTTGATCTTCTCCAGCTCCTCCGGATACGTTCCGTTCATCGCCTGGGTCAAGTCATTCGCAGCCAGCCGACCCAGCACCATTTGAGTTTCCGTCACCAATTGTTCCATCACCCTCTGTGCTGCTTGCTTTTCGACTTCGGCCATTTTTTGCATGGTAATGTCGATGGCATACTTCACGACCTTATAGGGTTTCCCATTGGCATTGAAAATCGGGTTGTAGGAGGCTTGAATCCAGACTTCCTTGCCGCCCTTGCCCAGCCGCCGATAGATCCCGGTATCGTTCTCGCCTCGACCAAGTTTCTTCCAAAACGCAGCGTACTCGGGACTACTCGTGTACGACGAGTCGCAGAACATCCGGTGGTGCTGCCCTCGAATTTCCTCCAATCGATACCCCACACACTGCAGAAAGTTTTCGTTCGCCCTGATGATCGTGCCGTCAAGCTGAAATTCGACCGTCGCCTGCACTTTCTCGATGGCATTGATGCTGCCTTCGAATTCCGCCGACTTGTTCCGTTGCTCCGTCACATCAATGGCAAATTTGACCACTTTGACAAGTTTCCCTTCGGCATCGGGGATTGGGTTATACGAGGCTTGAATCCAGATTTCCTTGCCTCCTTTTGTGAAGCGGCGAAACGTCGCAATTTCTGGCTCTCCTCGGTTTAACTTCGCCCAAAACGCCGCATACTCTGCGCTGTTCACATAAGTGGAATCGCAGAACATCCGATGATGCCGGCCTATGATCTCATCAAAGCTATACCCGAAGGCCTTCAAGAAATTGTTATTAGCTCGAATGATCGTCCCATCCATATTGAATTCAATGACCGCTTGCGCCCGACTGACCGCTTCGAACGTGGCTTCGTACTGAGCGGAAATATTGACATCACGCTCCAATGTGGTGCCCATTTCATTGAACACGTTTGCTAAATACCCAAGATCGTCTTGAGCGAACACCTCCGCGCGAGCCTTCATATCCCCTTGGCTCATCCGCTTGGCTGCCGCAAGGACACCATTCACATGCCGCGTATTGAATCGAGCCACCACCAAGCCGAACCCAAGCCCCAGCACGACGCCGAAAACATTGACGGCGATCAAAATCTTTTTCGTTGTTTCATAGAGCTCCTGCGCACTTTCATACTGGCGCTGAGCCTCTCGCCGGGTGATCTCCGATAAGTGAGCGACACGTTTCATGACGGCTTCATACGCCTGTTTGGTTTCTCCCTCGAAGCGAATCATCGCCTCAGCCCGCTTACCTTCCACAATCGATTGAATCACGTTCCCCCGACTCTCTCGACACTCCGCCAAGGTCTTCTCAAAAGCATGAAAAGCTTTTTGCACCTCGTCCGAACTGATCATTTTTTCGAATCGGGCTTTACTCTCGTTGTTTTGCACCACCAACTCCGCCACCTTGCCGATGGCAACATCCTGCTGCGCCTTGTTTGTTTCGGTCACCGCCCGCAGTAGCCAGAACCGTACCATGGAGATATTGTTTTGAATGATCATCGCTTCGCGAACTGCAGTGAGTTGAACTCGATAGAGACTCTCGGTACTGTCGTTGATGGTCCGCATGCTCAGAAGCCCGATCAATCCCATCACGGTCATACAAAACCCCATGAGCCCGAATCCGGCCATGAGTTTCATCATGAGGCTTTGATTCTTACACCAGCGCAACATCATGTCTTCCTATGAATTGGTGGACTCGAATATCTTTCTTGATCAACGGTCTTCTCACTATCACCACGACATAGCACGTACTCCGTATGGCATCACACAAACGCACCTGGATGACCATCTCGCATCCAGGTATCAATAGGACATGTTCATCTCCATCGAGCAGGCGACAGCGGACTTCGAGCAGTCGCGTGGACGATCGCCCTACCTCATCAATAGCCTACTGCGTTGTCGGATATCTGAGATGAAACCTTGAATGGCTCGAACAGCGTGATTTCATAGAGATGAGTCTGCATCCTGCAATCGAAGACCTCTCGCGCACCTTTCTATTGTTTGAGGTGTCTGGACTGCGTGGGTACTCTTCGCGAGTTTGAATGAGGAGACGCACTCAACGGTCTCACCTTGCGGAGCGCTATAGAGAGTGCATCGGCTGAATTTGCCGTAGGATAATCGGCAGAGCCCTTCACATAGCGAAAATAGAGAGATGGCCGTTTGACCTAGAATTCCTCGAACTCGTCACCCTGACTACGGTGATCCTTCGCGCGCTTTGCGCCCACACCGACCGGTGTGAGTCCGTCCGTAGGCGACGAACCTGCCCTTGGCGACTTCTTGGCCTGGCGCTTACCCCCGCTCTCTGGCTGGCTAAACCTACGAGTGAGGCTACCGCTTGTAGCGACGCTTGGGCTGCCGCTGCGCTCTCCGGTTTTTACCTGAAACACCGCTACCTGCTGCAGCAAGCCTTTCGCCTGCTCCTTCATCGACTGTGCGGCGCTGGTAGTCTGCTCCACCAACGCCACATTCTGTTGCGTCGTCTCATCCATCGACATGATCGCCTTGTTCACCTGATCGATCCCGCTGGCCTGCTCCTGCGACGCTGCAGTGATCTCCGCAATAATATCCCCCACCCGCTTCACCGAATGCACGATCTCCTCCAACGTCTTCCCCGACTGATTCACCAGCTCACTCCCGTCGTTCACCCGCTGAATCGACTCATTGATCAACCCCTTGATCTCCTTGGCCGCCGTCGCCGACCGTTGCGCCAAGTTTCTGACTTCCGCCGCAACCACGGCAAATCCGCGTCCGTGTTCTCCGGCTCGAGCCGCCTCGACCGCGGCATTCAATGCCAAGAGGTTGGTTTGGAACGCGATCTCATCGATCACCGTGATGATATCAGCAATTTTCTTGCTGCTCTTGTTGATCTCGCCCATCGCCTCGACGGCTTTCTTCGTCACGATACCGCCTTTGTCGGCGGTGTCGCGAGCCGCGATGGCCAACTGGTTGGCCTGTTTGGCATTGTCGGCGTTCTGTTTCACTGTGGCAGTCATTTCTTCCATCGACGCAGAGGTTTCCTCGAGCGCCGAGGCCTGTTCGCTCGTGCGTTGTGACAGGTCTTCATTGCCCTTCGTGATCTGTTCGGCGCCTGTCGTCACGGACTCCACCGCATCACGCACTGAGGAAATCGTGTGAGTGAGGTTGACGATAGCGGCATTGACGCTGACCTTGATCTTTTCTAGTTCACCTTGATACGCCCCGTGCATTTCCTCCGTAAGATCGCCTTGTGCCATTGCACCCAACGACTTCTGAGCTTCAGCCATGCAGGCTTCGAGATCCTGCTGCGCTTTTTTCTGTACGGTGATATCGCTGGCCAACATCACCACCTTGAAAGGCCGCCCCATTTCATCCGCCACGGGACAGTAGGCTGCCTGAACCATGATCTCTCTACCCCCTTTCCCGATTCGTCGATAGACCCCCATATCCGCCTCGTTCCGATTGAGCTTCTGCCAGAAGGCCGTGTACTCACCCGTACTCGTATAAGACGGTTCACAGAATATCCGATGGTGCTGGCCTTTCATCTCGCCGAGGCTGTAGCCTGAGAGTTTCAAGAAATTCTCATTTGCCGTCATGATCGTCCCGTCGAGCTTGAACTCGATGGTCGCGTACATTTTGTTGATCGCATCAAGAATGCCTTTCATATTCTGACGTGCGATCTCTTGTTCAGTAATGTCATACCGCACACCCAGATATTTGCGTGGCTTCCCGGTCTTCTTGTCGACAAACGGGGCAATCACCGCATCCACATAGTACGGCGTCCCGTCCTTGGCTCGGTTCTTGACTATGCCTCGAAAAATCTGCCCGCGGCCGATGGTGGCCCACATCTGCTTGAACACTTCTTTCGGCATGTCGGGATGACGAGTCGTGTTATGACCGTGACCGATCAGTTCGTCTATCGGGTATTTCGACACCTGGAGAAACTTCTCGTTGACCGACATGATGTCGCCCTTGCGGTTGGCTTCCGACACGATACTCGTCGTGTTCATGATGTCTTCACGTACCTTGAGCTCATCCTGCATATGCAAGATTTCCGTTTGCTTGGCCGTTACATCGGAGGCGAACTTTACGACCTTGTAGGGCTTGCCGGATTTGTCGAGCAGAGGGAAATAGGCCGCCTGAATCCAGACGTCCTTACCTCCTTTGCCGACCCGCTGATAGGTACCGGCATCGTACTCGCCCCGATTCAGCTTCTCCCAGAAAGCTTGGTACTCCGGGCTGCTCACATAGTCCTGGTCGCAAAACATCCGGTGGTGCTGACCTTTGACCTCATCCAGCGTATATTCCAGCGCCTTCAAAAAATTATCGTTGGCGGTGATGACGGTCCCATCCATCTTGAACTCGATCACGGCCTGCACCTGATCGATTGCTTGCAGTTTTGCAACCAGCTCTTCACTACTTTCCGTCACACGACGCCTCATGCTATTACGGATCATATGCCCTCCGGGTATATAGAATCACTGGATGCGAAGACACATCACAGCCACGTGTTCATTACGCGTTTGCTTGGAGCAGATGACTCGATCGGCCGAATGGCCGTGCTCGTGCCCCCCACAACGATGTTCTCGATTGGGCAGCGAGAGAGAGGGATGGGTGCGGTGGATGGACTTCGCCTCATGCCGTCCTCTCCACCCGGAACTCGTGTTTCGTCGTTGGTATTGGAATTGATCAGGATACGGAAGGTCGGTATCTCGAGGCGATATCGTTCGAACATGACGTCGACCCTTCACACACGTTCCGGACGCATCACTGCGAGGGAAAGAGGTCCGGGACAATGACTTCCAGGCTGGACAGCCAAAGGGTTCGTCGTCGCCCGAGACTCCATTGCAACCGACCGATACTCGCTCTCACGAGAGCGCTATAGGTTCTCCCAAAGAGAGAGTCGGCACCGTGCGCTCCGTGAGAGCACTCAGTCCGTAACCCGATCGATCACGCTGACAATCGCTGAAGTCTCGGTATGTCGTATACTTATAAAGTTTTTACCGTCGAAGCTGTATCTTGCATATCACTTTCGGACAAGAGTCGATCCATGTCCAACAATGCCACGAGTTTGTCTCCGGACTTGCCGATCCCGTTCAGAAAACTTACGTCCACTCTGGCCCCGAACTGCGGAGGGACCTGGATATCTTTCTTTTCGATATTCAGCACATCCGACACGGAATCCACCACCAGGCCCATCACTTTATCCTGCACGACCACGACGATGATCACCGTGAAGGCCGTATAGTCGATCGTCGACATCCCGAACTTCGTCCTGAGTTCGATGATCGGAACAATGGTGCCGCGGAGGTTCAACACACCCTTGATATGCGACGGGGTATTGGGAATTTTCGTGACCGTCGTATAGCCTTTGATCTCCTGCACACGCAGGATGTCGACGCCGTATAGTTCATCTCCCAAATTGAACGTCAGAAATTGGCTACCGTCCGAGGCGAGACCGATCTGTTGATTGAGTTCTTTGGTCGCGGTTTCAAGCGTCGCTGCAGCCATCTGACCCTCCTTCATGATTTATCGGTACGCCCAAGAGACCATTCTCACGAAGATGACTGCCACGCTCTCAGCTCTGAGCACGCATGATCTTAGCGGACAGTCGAGGAAAAACTTGACTCCACAGACACCCGCTAGATCAACACTCCTTGCCGACCCATGTCGGGATATGAGCCTACCGACCGTCCCTCACATTCCTAGAACGGGTGCACGTGGCGCCAACACTCCGCACTCAAGATGCTTATGATTGTTCGAACATCATGCCGCTACCGGCACCCCTCTTCGTGTAATCTCAAGCAACCCGCGGACATCCAGAATAAAGCCGACCGTCCCATCACCCAGGATCGTCGCACCGGCAATACCTTCTACTTTTCTAAAGTTTTGCTCCATGCTCTTGATCACCACCTGTTGCTGGCCTAAGATTTCATCCACCATCACCGCCACGCGCTCACCTTCCGTCTCCAGAATCAACAGAATGGCTTTCATGGGGTTCGTATGTTCCGGCTGCACACAAAACACATCGTAGAGTCGAATCATCGGCAGATACCTTCCCCGCACGTTGATCAACTCCCCTTTCTCCACGACGGTTTTGACCAATCCCTCCTTCGGCTGAATCGACTCCAGAATGGAAAGAAGCGGAACGATGTAGGTTTCTTTCCCGACTCGAACGGTCATTCCTTCGATGATGGCCAGTGTGAGCGGCAATTTGAGCGTAAATGTCGTTCCTTTCCCCAATGCGGTTTTGATGCTGACCGTACCGCCGAGTCCCTCGATATTCCGCTTGACCACATCCATGCCGACGCCGCGACCTGACACATCGGTGACCTTCTCCGCAGTAGAAAAACCTGGCTTAAAAATAAGGGGCCAAATTTGATCGTCCGCCAGTTTGTCGTTTTCCGTCGTGAGGCCCTGCTTGATCGCCTTGGCTAGAATCTTCTCGCGGTTCAAACCCCGCCCATCGTCCTCCACCGTAATGCAAATGCTGCCTCCTTCATGGAAGGCGTTCAGCCTGATTGTCCCCACCTCTTGCTTGTTCTGGTCCAGACGCTCTTCAGGCTGTTCAAGGCCATGATCGGCAGAGTTGCGGACCAAGTGCGTCAGCGGGTCACCGATGGACTCGATGACGGTCTTGTCCAACTCGGTTTCTTCTCCCGACAGAACCAGCTGAATTTTTTTCCCGGCGCTGGCGGCCAAATCGCGAACCAGCCTGGGGAATCGGCTGAACGCAGTGCCGATCGGAAGCATGCGGATGCTCATCACTCGTTCCTGAATCTCCCTGGTATTCCGCTCCAACTGCGCCATCCGTTCCAACAACACATGCAGTTGACTCATCTCAAAGCGGGTTCCTAAATCGCTCAGCATGGATTGGGTAATGACCAATTCGCCGACCAAATTGATCAGCTTGTCGATCTTGGCCGTATCGACCCGAATAGATGCCGTATCGGCCTTCTTGGCATGGGTCGCTGATTCATGCTGTTTTTGCTTTTGCAGCGCCTGCTCCAGCTGCTGCGGGGTGACGGCTTTCTGTGCCACCAGAATTTCACCGACTCGCTTTTGTTGCGCCAGCGCGTGATCGAGTGCCGCAGGAGACACCACGCCGCTTTCAAGTAGTATCTCTCCGAGCGGTTTGGTCGTCTCTCCATCCCTAGCCGGCGTCGGAGATGAGAGATGGGAGGCGAGGGTCTGACTGAGATCACCTACCGCATCGCTCCTGACTTCTAACTCTTTCCCCCTGGTCTCTTCGATCGTCAACTTGCTATCTTCGCGAACAAATTCAAAGGCAGCCTCTACGGCCTCTCGCCCTTGTTCCGTGGTCACTTGGAACTCCCACGCGAGATAACATTTTTCTGGGTCAATCTCAGTGAGCTGCGGGAGCCGAGATACATCGAGGGTGATGTTATCCAGCGTGCCGATTCCTCTCAACTCCTTCATCGTTTGCAGTGGATCCAACCCTCGCTGGAACAGCCAGTCTGGAGGCACCCAAGAAACGACGTAGGTCTTGGCATTGATCACGCTACAACTCTGGACAGGAGCACTTTCTTGCTTGGCTTCGGCGGTGACAGGCTGCTGCGACTCGCTCGCGCTGGCCGATGCCAATCCAACTGTGAGCCGTTGGACTGTTTCCTCATCGACGGCTGCCCCTGTCTTCACTGACTCAATCAAGGTCTTGAGGCAATCGAGCGATTGGAGCAGGAGATCGGCAATCGACGACGAGACGGCTTTCTGCCCGTTTCTCAGCAGATCGAGCAACGTCTCCATTTTATGAGTAAATTGGGCCACGGCGGTAAAACCGAACATCCCGCTCGTGCCTTTAATCGAATGGGCCGAACGAAAAATCTTATTGAGAAGGTCCAGGTCTTCCGGATGCCGTTCGAGTGCCAGCAGCCCTTCTTCGACGACGGCGAGATGTTCAGCCGCTTCCTCGAAGAACGCCGATTGAAATTGTTCAAAATCGTTGCTCATTGGATCCTTGATAGGAGTTGTGTATGACTTGTTTCGGGTTTTGTGTTGTTCCCCTCAACGCACTCCTACTTGATACGCACGCACGACGTTCGCCTGCGTTGATTACGCCGGCAAAACCTTGGCAATGGTCTTCAGAAGTGTTTCCGGATTGAACGGTTTCACAAGCCATCCTGTTGCACCGGCTTCCTTCCCGGCCTGTTTCTTCTCAATCGCCGATTCGGTCGTGAGCATCAGAATCGGTGTAAACTTGAATGCGCTCAATTTGCGTAATTCCTTAATGAGGGCAATCCCATCCATCTCCGGCATATTGAGGTCGGTGACCACGATGTCCATTTTTCCCGCCGTCGCCACCTTGTTCACAGCGTCTTTCCCATGCTCAGCCTCTACAACGGTAAAGCCGGCATTGGTCAGTGTGAAGGCAACCATTTGGCGCATCGTCGGCGAATCATCTACGATCAGCGCTGTCATACTCATAATTCCTCTCTAGGTCAAGCATCTTACAAATTTCTGTTGTTTTCGACTGTCAATAGACTTCCGGTGCTTCTAGACATGGACCTCCGATTGATCAAAACAGTGTCACCGAATCGTCTTCATTGTCGGACGTCTTCATCGGCACAGGCTCTTGATATTGGGGTTGAAGCGCAGCCTGATGGAGGCGGCGCTCTGCTTCCATGGTGTAGTTGTGCTCGATGCGTTCAAGTCCGACAAGTTCTTGAGCCGTTGCCTCTGTCAGCGGGCCGTCTTTCAGAATCAGAAGATGCCGTTTGAATTGATCCAATGCCAGGCACACATGTTCCAACTTTTGCCGAGTAATGTCCTGAAACTGCATGGCAATCACGACCTTGGACATAATTTCAGTCCGTGCGGTGGATGTCATGCCCTCAGCACCCGCGGCTAATGCTTGCAACTGCACCAGTAGTTCAACCGCAGCATGTTCCGTTTCGGCTGTCACAGCAGTCATCTGCGCCTTTAAGGCTGGAATCATGCGGACTGCCCCGTCGGCAAACGTATTCCACGCCTGGTGATGGGTAAGAAGCTCCGTGACAGAAGTGGCCTCGCCGACATGCAATCCTTGAGGGTCTCCTTCTTGGGCGATCACGGGCCTCATCAATCGAGGATATCGGTTATGGTCGACAACCCGAGAACAATGGAGTCCGTAGACCAATGACTCGCCGTGCGATGCCACATGGTGGTGCCGCACGAAGAAGCACCGAACTCCATGCCGTGCAGTTGAAAAGCCCTATTCACTTAGCTCCTCCGTGAAGCCAAGCTGCTTGAGCTTGTCCTGCAAATCCTGGGGAATCCCCATGACGAGCATCCGCGCCTGCATACGAGCCGACAACATCAGCTGAATTGCGGCGGTATCCACCCTATCAACACCGCTGAGATCTAAGGAGACCAACCCTTCATTGGCCATCAACTTCATCAATGCATCCTTGAATTCTCCTACCTCAAAAATGGAGAGCTCTCCCGTTGGGGCAAGATGTCTCGGATTCTCTGCGTTGGCCTGAAGCGTATCGTTTGCAGACGGTTCCGTCATCATCGGTGATGAGACCCTTTGGATTGACACACGACGGTGTTATGTCGGCTGTTTCCCTGTAAGACTTGAGCCTATGCTCGAGTGTCCTGTCTCGCGTTCTGTGTTTTTATTGGCTCCGTAGGGACGGATTAGTTTTCCGCCGCCTACTGGCAGGATACTGAAAAAATCCGCCAGCGGCATTCTCGCGTCGTTCAAGGACTCGACACCCCCTCCTCGACTGCCGGCTCCTCTGAACCCGTATGATTCCCGGCGTCAAGCTGAGGTGCCGGCGGCGCTTGTTCGAGAATGACAATCTCGACTCGTCGATTCTTGGCTCGCTGCTCCACATCAAGATTGGCGGTCAGCGGTCGCGTATCGGCGTGCCCCACCGCAGACAAATGTTCCGATGGCACAGCAAACAACTCCGCCAACACTCTGACTACCATCACCGCACGCGTGGCAGAGAGTTCCCAATTGGAAGGGTATTGTGCCGTACGTATGGGAACGTTATCCGTGTGCCCCTCGACCCTGGTGTACCGATTGAGTTCCACAATGGCCGCGCTCAGCCCTTCAAGAAACGGCAGTGCATCGCTGCGGATGGCTGCTTCGCCGCTATTGAACAGCAGCTGATCCGGGATGGTGATCACAATATCTCCGTTCATCCGTTCCGTGATCCGTACCAGGGCCAACTGCGGCGTGGCTTTAATGCCTTTTACAAGATTCCGCAGTTTACGGATCACCACATCCTTGCTCCCCGGAGCATCGGGTGCCGTCAGCGCCTGTTTGTTGGTACTCAAGGTCAACGGACTTGGGGTGGATGGCGGGCTGACGATCGGATTCAGCGCGGCTTTGATCGACTCGCTCACGGTCCGATACTTTCCGACATTGACGGAGGAAATCGAGTACATCACGACAAAAAAGGCGAACAGCAACGTGATGAAGTCAGCATAGGAGACGAGCCATCGCTCATGATTTTCATGCTCCTCATGCTTGTGTTTTGCCATTTAGAGTCATACCCCGCGAAGTGCGACGTGTGTCCGACACCTCTGCCTTGAGTTCCCTGTTCCGACCGGAATCCCGAACCGCGCCGCCGAGAACATTTCACCTCACTTCTTCGCGTCCTTCGTCCGTTCATTATGCGGCAGCACGCTTTCCAACTTCTCCTGCAAGAGTCGAGGATTTTCCCCCTGAGCGAGGCCCGCCAACCCCATAATCATCAAGTTTCTGGAGCCGGCTTCTTCCTTCAACTTCAATTTGATCTTATTGGCCAGTGGCAAGAAAAAGAGATTTGCCGCTCCCACTCCATACACTGTCGCCACGAATGCCACCGCGATTCCTCCGCCCAACTTTGACGGATCGGCTAGGTTTTCCATCACGTGAATGAGTCCGAGCACGGCTCCGATGATCCCGACGGTTGGCGCATACCCACCGGCTGCTTCCCAGACTTTCGCCGCAATCACTCCCTGCTCCTCATGGTGCTCGACCTCGATTTCGAGAATCTCGATCACGGCTTTGGGCTCCGTCCCGTCGACAATGAGTTGAACCCCCTTTTTCATGAAAGGATCCGTGATGGATTTGAGCTTTCCCTCCAATGCAAGTAGCCCTTGTTTCCGCGAAATAGTCGCGAGCTCCAGGATGAGTTTGATCGTCCCTTTGTTGTCGATGTGGGGCCCTGCAATTGCGATGGTCAGCGCACCGAATGCCTTGATCACTACCGGCAATGGATTCTGTATACAAATGGCACCGAATGTGCCTCCAATCACGATGATGAACGCGGTCAGCTGCATGATCGAGCCTATGTGCCCACCTTCGAGCACTTGGCCTCCGATAATGGAGCCTAGGGCGATCACGATCCCAAGAATTGTTGCGATATCCATTCGCCATCGCCCTCATATGTGCGACCGACAGGCGTTACTGCTTGCTGTGTGGGAGTGTCAGATTTCCACTGATTCGATGATGGCAGACTCGTAACCAGGCACGTACTTCAGGCACCATGGAACCTGACAACCGTCCACCGTGGTTCCCTACTTGAACCCAAATTGCGCCAGAATATCGTCGGCCACTTTCTGTTTCATGGCGGTAGTCTTTGACTCCTCAAGTTGCTTCAACAGATCGCTCGCTGCGCCCTCCATCATCACTTTCTCCCCGCTCTGCTGCAGGCCGAACACCACCACGAGTTCCATTAACTTATGTTGCACTTCATCGAGAATCGACACCAACTTCTTGACTCGTTGTGCCACCAAGTCTTGAAAGGACAACGCCGTCATGATTTCGGTTAGATACGTCCCTTCTTGAGTCACCAGGATATTGATATGCTCCAATCGCTCGACAAGCTTGGGGCAGTCCATTCCCTGCAAGACCTCCACAACCGCACTCAGTTCTTTTCCGATGTGCCGATGTTCATCTTGAATCAGTTCCGTCAGTCGCATCACCTCAAGCGCCCCTTCTTCCGTCATCTTATTGAGGTCGCTCAGATGCGAGGACGCCGTCGGCAATTGTTGACTGCTGGCGATGAGTTGAGGGCCTACACCAGAAATGGCCTTCATCGCGCTTTCGACAAACCGTGCCAAGTCGCCGAGCTCGCCGTAGAGTTGTTGTCCTCGCTTTTTCACTCGTGTCTCCCTCGAGTCCGCCCATGCCGACTGCCGCGCGAACGCCGTACTACTTGAATATCTTCGCGAGTTTTTCTTGCATGGTCTCAGCCGTGAACGGTTTCACGATATAATTGCTGACTCCCGCTTGTACGGCCTCCACCAAATTGCGCTGCTGCGCCTCGGCCGTCACCATGAGGACAGGGATCGCTTTCAATTGTTGGTCCGCCCGGATGGCTCGGAGCATCTCAATCCCCGTCATCACCGGCATATTCCAATCTGAGACGACGAAATCATACTTACCGGCTTTGAGTTTCTGCAGACCATCTTGTCCGTTTTCAGCTTCATCGATATTGGAGAACCCGAGTTGCTTCAGAACGTTCTTCACGATTCTGCGCATCGTGACCATGTCATCCACGATGAGAATTTTCATCTTTGGGTCGGCTGGCATATCGCCTCCTGTTCTCGGCTCACTCGCATGCATACACTACGGGTCGCCCCATCCACGACGATCATGTCCGCATCCACATCTGCCGTGCACCGCGAGTGCGGATGACCATGCGCCGACGAATCGTGCGATGTTCGACTCGTCATGCGGCTTGCTTGGACCGACTGTGCATCCACTCATGGATGTCACGTCGGAGGAAGCGCCAATGCTTTCCGATTTTGGACGCCGGTAGCTCACCGCCTCGCGCCAGTTTATAGACGGTGGACTTGGGCACGCGAAGAAACCGTGCCACCTCCATGACTGTGAGGATTTCTCCGTCACGCGTGGCGTCCGTTTCGGACTGAGTCGCTGTTTCAGCAGATACGTCACTATTCATCACGACTGACGTATCGGCCTATCAGCTGGGAAACTTAAGCTGCGGTTCAGATCGCATCTCCATCATCCCGAGTCATTCCTCTCCACTCTGTGCGAATAGAGGTTGGTCTGTTCAGATTTCACGGACAGCGACCGAAAAAGGCTGTGACAGTTTCCTCAAACCACTAGGAACGGGTTTCAATGGCACAGATCATCTCCGTCGCGTCAGGAAAAGGTGGAGTCGGTAAAAGTGTCGTCGCGACCAATTTGGCCCTGCTCCTCGCACGGAAGGGGAAACACGTGGTGCTGGCGGATCTGGATGTCGGCGGAGCCGATGCGCATATCCTGCTCGGACTCCTCAATCCTCCCATGACTTTGACTGACTTTCTCTCTCATCGGGTCGAACAGTTGGATACCCTGGCCCAACGGCTCCCGCTTCATCCCAACTTGAGGATAATCCCCGGAACCGGCGATACCCTGGCAACCGCCAACATGCCCTATTCACAGAAAAAGCGTTTGATTCGCCATTTCCAAGATATCCATGCGGACATCATCCTTGTCGATATCGGAGCCGGAACAAGTTATCATGCGCTCGACTTTTTCCTGATGGCCGACCATCACATCGCCGTCGCAACCCCGGACCCGACATCGGTCTTGGACCTCTATCGATTCATTAAGCTCGCGGCCATTCGCCGCGTCCTCTCGCTGTTTCTGATGCGAGACGTGGCGGCAGAAGGTCTCGCGAATCGAGACTACAGCAGCGTGGAAGAGGTGCTGGATGTCGCAGGCAAGACGGATGAATCCGGGCGCAGGATTGCTGAGGCCACCTTACACGCTTTTCACCCAGCACTCATCCTGAACCGCACCTCGGGACGTGCTCGCGTGAACGTGCCGCAGCTCAAGAAACTCCTCAAGGAATATGTCGGAGGGGATTTGAGCTTGCTCGGGGAAATTCCTGAAGATCCTGCGATGGAACAAGCCGTGCGAGCATATGTTCCGGTGATCCAACAGAGCCCATCCTCCCCTGCGGCACTTGCCTTGGGACGGATAGCCGATGCCTTGTTGACCGCGCTGACGACAGTCGCTCCATCAGCCGCCTAACGGAAACTCACGGTATGTTCTTGTCTTTCGCGGCAATCGAGATTACGGTTTCTGAAGAGTCACGGCAAACCATCCCAACTCGTCATACTCCTGGGATCCAAGCGTCTTCGCACAGGCAACAACCACCCCAGCGCCCTTCACCTCATCGCTCGTTGGCTGTCCCTGGACTGACCTCGGTCTGCGCGCAATCGTTGGGCTTGCACATGCAGAATGTGGCGGATCAAGTGTTCCTGATCATCAGGTGTCAGGTCGACAAACTCGGTCGCAATCGTAAATCCTTGGCCATCGGCTACCGGCACTGCTCGAATGACCTTCACATGCGCCCGAATCATGGTGAACGGTGGAAGGATAAGCTTGATCGCCAGTTGATCATCAGCCGTAAATTCTCTCAATGAGACGAACCCGATTCCTCCCCCGCTCAAATTGACATCCATAGGCTGCGCCATGGTGACGCTCGACGGTTGACTGACGGCGAGCGCATTCAAAATCACTTCGAGCAGGTAATCGACCTTCCTGACCCATGGGAGAACCGCCGAATCCACCACTGTTTCGCTGGAGCGGGCAAGCATGTCCACCGTCGGTTTGCTCACGGCGGAAGCAATCGATTCCGGTGTCGCACGGCTCGGTTCGACCGGCACACTGAGTCTTCCTTCGGTCGCCAGCCGATATTCCATCAACACTCGATCATCAATCCTGATCCATTCCCGACGCTCGTCGGGCTCTGCGCTGTGAGATCTAGAGGACACCGGCATGATGGATGACGCCATGAGTCAGACACCTTTCACTCTGAAGCCAATTCGTGCGGCCCAATAGGCCGCTGAAATATTGAAACACGGATAGAGGCATGATCCCCCTGCCGTACCCCACTCACCTCGGTTGAACAGTGAAAAATCAGACACGGTCACGCCGTGATCGAGCATCGACGGCCACCGCCCAGACTCACGCTCGTTAGGCTTCTACGGACACAGTTTCTGGCTGTGATGGCTGAGCAGCAAAACGCTGACGTAATCCTTGCACCTGCCGCTTTGTCACCTGCGCCTCGGCCAACAGATCTTCCAAGACGGCTTGAGCCGTATGAATGCGGTCGCGCAGCTCGTCATCCATTCTCAACAGTTCTCCGAGTGGGAGCGTTGTGCCCGAGGTCGAGGCCAAGAGTATGCCCCGTTCGCTGTAGCACTGAATGACCTGGTCCCATTGCCCCTGCTGAGCGGCCTCACGCGCCGCCTGAGTCAGACGCACGATCTCGGCCTGGCTTCCACTCACCGGCCCGCTCATCGGGCACCGACCAGACGAGACTGTTGTTGGCTGGCCACCTCACGCCAGGCTTCGCGAAGG
This sequence comes from uncultured Nitrospira sp., assembly GCA_964430555.1. Taxonomy (GTDB): domain Bacteria; phylum Nitrospirota; class Nitrospiria; order Nitrospirales; family Nitrospiraceae; genus Nitrospira_D. The sequence continues at coordinate 135,094 of CAYSFU010000001.1, forward strand.
GTGCTGAGACAACGCAGCGGCCCATCCAATTTCCGCTCATTATTGCGTGCATTGGCCTCGACCAACTCCATCAGCATGTAGTCATACAACCGTCGCAGTGATCGCGCGATCTCTCCCCCCTGTTCAAGATCGAGCACGCTGTTGAGTTCGCCGACAATGGCGATCGCACGCCCCAGGTGTCGTGCTTTCTCCCGGACATTTTTCGCCTGAATTTCCCGTCGTGCCAGCTCCATGGACTGAATCGCTGCGTCATAAAGCAGAACGACCAGCTGAACACCCGACGATGTCTCCACCTGAGTCTGCTCATACTGACGGGCATACTGCATGATCATGGAGTCTGTCCCTCGTCCTTATTGTTGCCGCTGTGTCGACTGAGCTTGTAGAAATCCGCTTTGTCCTTCAAGCTGACGTAGCAGTCCGTCGAGCTTGGAAAACTGCCGGCGTAGTCGCTCCTCATACCGACTGACCACATCCTCTTGCCTGGCGATATCATTGCCAACTCGATCAATCTCGCTTGTAAGACCACTCTTTCGAAGCGCCAGAGCTCCTCCGGTGAAGTCATTGAGCCTATCCACTGCGGACACAAGAGACTGAGCCAGACCGGTCACCGCGCCCTGGTTACTGAACAACGCCTTGACTCCGCTATAGTTCGTGTTCAACGCCGTGGACAGCTGTCCCTCGTTGACCGTAATCGTGCCGTCTCGTTCCGTCTTGAAGCCGATTTCTCCGACGTTTGAAAATCCCGTGGCTCCGCTCACTGATGACGACAATGCCGTGCGAAGCTGCGACAGAGTCGCTTTCGCCGCCGCTTCATTAAAAAAGATGCCCCCCTGCTTCGTAGTCACATCGTACGTGTTGCGCTCGTTGATGAACTTCACCACTTCGTTATAGGCCGTCGCCACTGCCTTGATATTGGTCTTCACGGCATTCACATCTTGCGAGAGATTGACTTGGACGGTCCCGGTTCCCGTGGTCTTTGCCAGCGTCAGGGTCACACCGGAAATGACATCAGAGACGGTGTTCGAACTCCGTTCAATCGTCAAAGGATTCAATGTCTGATCACCGATCTGCATTTGTGAATTTTGTGCCGCCGCAAGGGTATCGCTGCCACCGGTCCCGCTGCCGTTCAAGAAATCGAGATTCGTCCCATCAGCCACGATGGTGATGGCATTCGCACTGCCCGTGTTATGCGACGAGAGCGCCAGGCGATAGGAAGGCGCAGCTTCAGTACCGGCATTGATGATGGAAGCCGTCACACCGGCTCCCAAGCTGTTGATCTGCTCGCGCAGGTCGTTCAGCGTCCCCGTCGCACCGAGCGTCACGGTCTGATTCGCTCCGGATCCCACTCTGAACGTAAACGTAGCCGATCCTCCGCTGACGATGTCCGAGGTTTCAGACACAACGGCCTTGGCGGCCTTACTGACAACTTGATGCGCTTGGGCAAGCTGAAGGACCCGGACGCTGTAGGTTCCCGAAGTTGACGAAGACGAGGCCGATACGGACAAGACTGTGGAATCCGTCACGGATGCCGTCGTGCGATCAAACGAGGTTGAAAGCCGTAATGCCTGAGCGGCGCTTTGCAACGCCGCCACTTTCGTGCTCACCGTGGTCAGGTCGGTGAACTTGCTGTTCAGATCGGCTTTCTTTTTGGTCAGTCGATCAACCGGCAGTTGTGCCACTTTGACCAGTTGATCGACGACCTTTCCGAAATCCATCCCGTTGCCGAGCCCACCGAAACTTATTGTCGGCATGCCACATCCTTGTGCGCCAGGTTAGACATGTTCTTCGAACAGTACCCCTTTTGACTCCGAGAGATTCTTGGCGAGATCGATCACTTCCTTAGGGGGAATCTGTCGAATGACTTCGCCCGAATCCCCATTGAGAATTTTGACGATGACTCGTTCAAGATCAGGATCGACTTCGATTTGCAACTGTGACCCTGAGTTCTGCAAGACTTCCTTCACTTTACTCACGGCTTGCTCAAGCGCTACCCGATCCGTGGGAGAGGCAAACACAAAGTCAGCGCCTTGTGTGTGTTCTGCCGCAGGTTTGGTCCTGGGCGGAACGCCGGCTTGACTTTTGTTATTAGCAGCGGCCGGGAGATCCACCTTCGATGTTACATTGGTGATCATAATACCCCCTCTATCTCACTCCGTTCACCGAGCCCCTCTCCGATCTAGGAGAGGGGCCGTGGACGGCGTTGCCGCTATTATCCTCTGAGTAACGCCAGCGCTTGTTGCGGGAGCGTATTGGCCTGAGCCAACGTCGCGATACCGGCTTGTACCAAGATCTGATTCTTGGTAAAAACGGATGTTTCAAGCGCGATATCCGCATCTCGAATACGCGATTCTGCAGCCGTGAGGTTTTCACTCGTGACCTGCAGGTTCGCGATGGTCGCCTCGAACCGGTTCTGGATCGATCCGTATTCGGCTCGTGCGGTCGCGATCGCGCTGATCGCATTATCGATGTTCGCCAGCGCGCTCGTGGCATTGGCGGAGGTGGACACGTTCACAGAGGTCAACCCCAATGACGTGGTCGTGATATCGTTGAGCGCCAGGTCCAGCGTATTCCCCGCGCCGCTGCGGAACCCGATGGCGACGGAGAAAGAAATCGTAGAACCGCTCGTGAGCGCCTGACCGTTGAATTCGGTCACTTGTGCAATCCGGTCGATTTCTGAACGTAGAGCGAGGAACTCTTGATCGATGTAGGACCGCTCCGTATTGCCGACCGTACCACTTGCCGACTGCGACGAGAGTTCGCGAAGCCGAGCCAACAATGACCCGATGGTGGCTGCGGCACCGTCGGCGATCTGCGTCAAGCTGATACCATCCGACGCGTTTCGAGTCGCCTGGTTGATGCTGCGAATCTGCGCCCGCAAGGACTCGGACAGTCCGAGACCGGCGGCATCATCGGCAGCTCGCGTCACCCGAAGGCCTGACGACAACCGTTCCACTGAACGGTTCAAGCTTAGGGTGTTAATCGAGAGGTTCCGCTGCGCCGCAATGGATGCGGGGTTATTGTTGACGATAAGTGCCATTGCCCTTCCTCCTTGAAACTAGAACATCGTCCGCTGCTGTGCTTCCAACATCCGTGTAGAAGCCGTATTCCCTTACGCCCGTACGTGGCGTGCCTGTCTTATCGGCGGATCCCCCAGGGACTTGAGCTTCTACAGAAATTCGCAGAGATGAGGGCTACCTCGCTAGAATGAGAAGAAATGAACATCACAAGCTCAGGCGGCAATCCTTGGAAGGATTTCATACTCCAACAGATCCGCCATTCTCACCGTGTCATGAATACGCCTTGCCGCCAGAAGCTCCTCGATCCAGCCTGCGATGACCTGCCCCGGAGACTGCATTCCGAGCTGTTTTGGCCCATTCTCGATGATCTCGATGGCATCGGCGACTTTTCCCAGCCACAGGTCGAATGCCGACAGATCTTGTCTGCCCATCCTGAACTGATTGGCGAGGGACGTGCCTTCATCCACGACCAGCCTACGATATCGCTCGATCGCCCCATGCGCAGAGTCGATAATCTCCTGCTGCGTTGCCGAGGTCGCGATCAAATGGCGGTAATTTGCGGAAGATTGTTGGAGCAGGTGCGGATCAATGTCCCGATCCGTAATCCGGCGACTATCTAGTAGGACGGTCGTTACGATTCGAGACCGCGCATGCGCGCGCTCGCTCAGATCGGCAAGGATGTCACCGAGCGTCGCAGTACCTCCGACTTGCCATTGTTCGCCGTCTAATTTGATGTCCATGAGTTCCCCCCTTACGGCTATCCGCTTATGCCGCTTGCCAGTCCGATCCAAGCATGATCAGATTTCCAGGACGATCGGGTACCACGCACCGATCGATCTCCACCAAACGCCGCAACCAGGTGTGATAGGCAGCAGCCTGATGCTGCGCAAGACGGTCCAATCCCAGGACGTTGTCGTTTCGCACTTGACGCCCGAACGCGGCGGCAAGAGGAGCGATGGCCTCCGTGGCCATGCCCAGACGAAGCAACCGCTCCTGATCAGTTCGTTGCTCATGCTGGAGCCGTTTCAACTCCGGAATATCGATCGATGCTCGACAAACCACTCGTACAATCTCATCCGCCCTTTTGCATGCTGTCTCCAAAAGAGGCCTCAGAGTCCGCAGCTGCATATTCACCTCCGATGCATTGGGCGGCGGACCATCAGGGAGAGGACGTCGGCTCCGCAATCCAGTGTGTGCTTCATACCAGTAGCGACGCCAGAACGCCGCATACCAAGCCGTGACAGGAGACTCCGTTCCTCTCGTCAAGTAAAAGGTGCTCAACCCATCCTGATCCACTCCGGACTCATAGAGGCGCGCCCCTGACACCTTCGTGGGACACGGCCCCGCCTTCAGTACATGACAGAGGAGATCGGCCACGAGATCCGGTGAGATACGATCCTTGCAAGCATGATGGGCACAGACTTGCTCGAACCCACAGGGCGCACAGTCTAACTCCGGTTGAATCACCCAATGACCGGACCCGGAGGGACCTGTTTCCTGAAAATCGACATGTCCCACCGAAAGATCGATCACTGAGGTGCCGACCGCCACGCCGATATGCATCGGCCCCGTATCGTTGGTCAGCAGTAATCGGCATGCTCTTAACAAACCGGCGAGTTGATTCAGCGTTGTGCGGCCGGCCATATTCTTAACCGGACTCTTCCCCCCGGCTTCTCGATAGACCTGTACGACTTCTGCGATGGTCGCTTCCTCTTCACGGCTCCCGATAAAGAGGATTCCCCCTTGCCATCGTTTGCTCATATTCGCCAGCGCGAGACCGAAGAGATGCGGACGCCAGGCCTTCATACCGTCGCTTGCCCCCGCCTGTACCGCAATCCACTCCGTCGCCCCTGTGAGGGCTTCCCGCGCCCACGTATGGTCCTCACGGGGAAGAGACAGCCGGAGCGGTGCAAATGCCCCCGGTCGACTGCCACCAAGCGCATAGATATCAACGAGATTGAAGCGATTGAGCCGGCGAAACTGGTGGAAGTCGCAGAAATACGCCATCCATGGATTCTCGACGACCATGCCGCCGTCCCATGCACTGTGCGCCCCCCGAATATCGGACGCTCCAATGAATCCGGCCAAGAGCGCGCTCGGTCGGTTGAACGTCAGATTGATGACTCGATCGTATCGACGCTCCGCCAATGGCTTCGCCCATGTCGCAACATCCTGATACAGCGCAACCACATCTTTGACGAGGGCACGGCTCTCATCGATCAACGCATGAAAATCTACCGCCACCACCTCCCGCAAGCCGTTCAGCAACGATGCGACCGGCGCGAACCGACGATCCACGACAAGATCGACGGCAACTCCCGGCCATTCTTCATGGAGCCGATCCAACAATGCGCCCATCTGGACGAGATCGCCCATCCGGGTAATGTTCAAGATCAATACTTGTTTCATGCTCGAACTCTAGCAGATCGTTGAATTGCGACTATCCTGTTTCGGACTCAACGTACAACGAGCAACCCCACTACGAACTATGCGGTCATACAAGATCTTTCATCTCGGCTCGATAGCTATCGATCATCAGGACCAGCAACTCCTCTCGAGCCAGTTGGCGCCCGGAGGCTCGCGCGCGAATATCAGCCGCAAGGTCCTTCAACTCGACTCGTTGCCCCGGTGGGAATCGGCTCAGTAACGAAACCAGTTCCGGTACCGGAGCGGCTCGTTCCGTAAGGCTGGTTGTGAACCGGTCCCCTCGCAAGATCGAGCCGATGCGATCAGGCTGCGAAAGGCCCACCGTAGCAAGCAGCTCTCGCAGACGATGGCGATAGGTATGATCGCGCAGCACTCGTCGACGCGACGCTTCGGCATAACCATGGCGACGTTCCGTCTCCGTGAGCCACGTTCGAATCAGCCGAGGGACATCTTCCGTACGTTGAAAGGACACCACCTCATCCGACGTAAACAGATCGGGAAGGAGTGTCCTGTCATCCACGAGCTGAAACGCGCCGCAGGCAGCCAATTCAAAGGTGCGAGGGTTCACAAAGTCCGGCTGAGGATCCAGGCCTGTCCCGGAGCACGAATGCAGATTCAAATTCACGGCCGTGGCATTGAACACTTTCATACAGGTGTCGGTATCGATCCTGGTGCCGTTGCGTTGAAGCACTCCTGATAGATCCGAGGCGCCACCCCATTCGTTCCCCCATAGCTTCATCGTCCACTCGTGAGAGAGCCACTGCGGCAAGAATGTTCTACGGTTGGCATAGCCGGCGCCGACAAACGAGACATCGGCCCCGTACTCTTGTTGCTCAGCCGCTGTCAGAGTCATGGGACGATGCACCGTGGGATCGGCGGCCATAGGCAGATAGTGCGCATGAGCCGCTCCGGCCCGCTTCAACGCGTCGAGACAGTCCCCTTGTTGGATGACAAACCAGTAATCATATCCGGTCGCCAACTGTTGCCAGTACGTCAGATGTCGATAGTTTTCCACAAACCACATGGCCGTCAGAAACTTCTTCTTGCGCAGGTGTTGCAACACCGCCAAACTCAGCGGAGCTTGAGCAATGGCCAGAACCAGATCGGGTGGATCCTCCGCGATATGCGCCATCGTGCTCAGGCTGAGCACGTCCGCAAATCGGCTTTGGAGCATCAGGCGATGGCGTTCTTCGCGATATGATCCGAAGGCTTCGTAACTACCCTGATGGACCTGATGATCAAGCCAACTGACGCGATGTCCCAACTCATTCAATGCCGAAACAACATAGCGCGCAATCGGAAGCGATCCTCCGTAGATCGGGCCAACCACCGCCACATGCAGTTGGCCGCCTGCTTTGCCGGCCATCATCCGGCCTAGACTCGTCTGCAGTCGCTCATGCACCTCGACATGCAAGCGTGCCGCCGGTCCATAGGTAACAACGCGCAAAGGGGAAGCCTGTGCAGTCAATTGCATGGCCATGTCCTCCGGCGTACCGATCACCCAATGAATCGTGTTGATCCACGCTCCGAGCGGCCTCGCACCCATTGCATCTTTCAAGAGAGACAGATCCGGCACCACGACGACCATTCGAGCATCGGAAGGGAGAGAAAGGGCAAGCGCCTCCACATGATAGAGAAGGCCGACCCCAAGCACGACCATCACCTCATCAGGCTTCCATTCCTTGAGTTGCTGTTCTGCCCAAGACCTGGCTTCTTTCTTAGGATCATAGGCACTGTGGACCCACTGATCGCGATGCCTCGCTGAAGGAGCCCCCTCGCGTGAGGGAACGATCTCCAGAACTCCCCCGGAACTGTCCCGCAGAGCTGCCACAAGATCAGGGCGACTCTGACGAAGGTTCTCAAGGTTATGGTTCAGATATTCCATCACGCTCCCCCCTCACACCGCAGTGGGATGTAAATCGTTCCAAATTTGTTCTCGTTGGGGCGAGGCAACTGCTTCATGTCCCGCCTGAACATAGTACGCACCCCACTGATCTCGATAACTGTTCCACAACGACCAGTTTGGAACCGAGGCAACAGCGTGATTGGACAGCAGCCCGATGGTCTCTTCAATTGGCCAGTACTCCGGTTGGCTTGCCTCTCCCGCCTGACCGCGTACTCCTTCCGCTTGCCATACCCAATGGTTCGGGCCATACGGCCCCGTCTCATGAACGCGCGCCCTGGCAAAATACCAGCCGATCACCGTGGTCCCCACTGCTGCTGCGAGATGAAGTGGGCCCGTGTCGGCTCCGATCACAATCTGGCAGCGGGTGAGGGCCTGTGCCAATTCCATCAACGAAAGGCGACCCGTTGTGTCCCAGACTCGCCCGACGAGTGAAGAAGGAAGCGAGGTCAGAATCCAGCCGGCTCGTTCCTGTTCCTGTCGACTTCCCAACAAGAGCACACGACTTCCAGGGAGGTCACCCAGACAATCTTCGATCAAGCGCGTCCAAGCCGTGATTGGAACGAGTCGTTCCGGAGCGCCTGCTCCCACCAGTAGTCCGATCCAAGGCCCAGAGGATTGTCCGATCGCATCGAGATCGGACGGAAGCGATAGGGAACACAGTTTCATGGGCATCAGATGTTTAGGTGGAAGCACACCACACATCCCGCAAAATGCATCCGCCAGATGAATACGATTGCCCCCTCGATCGCTGGCTACGGATCTCACATAGGTTGCCCAGGGTGATAAGGTTTGCTCGAGCGGCTCACCAGTCATAGCTCCGATACACTCCCGCGCAAGGAGTGCCCCAGCCAGCATCGCGCGAGAATGCTGGTTGAGCACACAGGCATAGTCATAGGGATCTTGCGTGATGGCGCGAATTTCCGCATCGGCTTCGGCGACGTGTTCGAGTAGGAACTCGTGCTCAGCTTGACGCGCACGTCGATTCCACACCTCTCCATCCCATGCCGCTACCGTGGAAATTCCATGAAGCGCTCGCCCGATCTCCGCCAAATGAGCTGGACACAACAGATCAAGCGTCCATTCGGCATGCGCCTCCTTGAGAGCCGTGATGGCTGGGATCGTCTGCACAAGATCCCCGAGTCTGGCCAGTTGAATAAGAATCGCGCGCTGTGCCATCGGATTAGGACGAGGCTGCATCCATGGTAAGAGCCGCTTCCCTTCCAGCGATGGCCTGGCTAAGTTGAAACAGTCCGTCGTAACTTGGGGCGATCTTGCGCAGGTCATCATATTCTCGACGAGCGGCTTCTATTTGCTCTCCGCGTAACAGAACGCTGGTGAAGGCGAATCGTACCGCAAGATCACCTGGATTCCTGGTCGTATAGAGACGTAACTGCTCGCTCAACTCCTGCCAACGACTTTGCGCGGTCCCGGCGCGAAGCAGCCAATGGATCGCTTCGGCATCATCGGGATGTTCGACCAGCACCTCCATGAATCGTTCCCACGCTCCTTGAGTATAGGCTCGGCCCATGGCGGTCATGCCCATTCCCATTAAACACTTCCTGCGCTCGGCACCCGCTCGAAGCGCCGCAGCAAATGCTATCTCTGCTTGTTCATACTGCTCGTGTTGCATGCAGAGAATGCCTTTGAGCAAGAGCCCCTCCGCGTGGCTGGGTGATACCTTCAGGAGGATTGCCAGATGCTCCTCAGCGTCAGGTAGGTTTTTGTGCTCCAGCAAGATGCGAATCAGTTCGAGGCGCTTGGCGGAATCATCAACCAACGTTAGATATCGCGCGAGGAACTTTGCCTGATAGACCGGCTCTTGCAACCGTTCGGCCACCATTGCCCCCCAGGACAACACATAGGAGTCATGTGGCCAATCGTTGGCTAAGGCCAGCTCCCGCCGAACGGCCGACCAATCGTTCGTTAGTCCGGCAGCTTGGACCGCTGCCACATGCGCCCAGGAAGCTCTATCCTGAACACCTTCCATCGAGAGAAGATCGCCGCCCACCAGTCCGTTACGGAAGATACGTCTCAATTTGTAGCCGTCCGCATAGAAGTGTCGATCTTCGTCAGCCGCCCACCATTGGTCTCCCCATCGAGCCAGGAAGCGAGCCGCGTTCGCTTCTTCATGTGTTTTCCGCCCTGGCGTTTGGTTCTCAAGATGCGTAATGACACTGCGTGGTTGATAGACAACCTGGTAACCGCGCGCTTTCACCTTCAGACAAAGATCTGAATCTTCGTACCCATTGACATATCCTTCATCAAATCCGCCGACTTCCTCGAACACAGCCCGCCTGATCAGGAGACAGGCAGCCGTCACGATTTGAAACTCGCGCCGCTGGTTGACAGCTGGGTGGTCGCCGGCAAAAGACTGATAGATATGGTATGGGAGCAAGTGCCGAGAGTCTCTGACGACACCCGCATGCTGAATCGTCCCGTTCGGATACAAGACTTTACCGCCTACAACGCCCACGGATGCATCACTCTCGGCTTCCCCCACCAATGCGTTCAGCCAGCCCGGCCGTGGAATCGTATCGTTATTCAAAAAGACCAGATATTTCCCTCGCGCCAGAGCCGCACCTTGATTGCAGGCTTTGGCGAAACCGGCATTATCGGCATTCTTCACAATCCGAACGTCACCGCCTAATTGCGCGAGAAATTCAGCGGTTCCATCCGTTGAACCGTTATCAATCACGATCAGCTCATAGTCAGGCAACCCGTCGAGCGCGGCCAATGCAGTCAGACAATCTTTCGTCAGCTCCACGCGATTACAAACCGGCATGATGATCGAGCAAACACGGGTTTGCGTGCCCCTTACACGACGCAGCCCCTCGAGATGCTGCTGTTGCGCCTCCAGCACTCCGGCGATTTGTTCCGCATGAGGCCGATACTTGCGATAGATGATCTCCGTGGTGCGCTGATAGGTCTCTTGCGTCGCGCTGGTCATGGAAGACCCATCAGTACGCCAACTGAATTCGGCCGTAGTGCGCGTCACGTGTTTGAATGGGAACGCCGTCGCCATGCGAATCCATAAATCCCAATCCTCATGAGCAAACAACGATTCGTCGAACCGACCAACTTTTTCAAGACAATCCTTCCTGTGCATCACACAGAGGACAGGAAAATAATTGGAGACCAACAGACGTGCAGGATTGAAGTCGTACGAATACGGTACGTCCCTGCCCATTTCAATGTGGCGGTTGCGCTCCAACTGTTCCTGGACTCGCCAAGCATCGCTATACACAACCTTGTACTCACCCTGGTCCAATACTGAAACCAGCGTCTCTACATGATCCGGTAAATATCGGTCGTCGTCATCCAGATACGCGATGTAGGTGCCAGTTGCCGCAGCCAATCCGGTATTGCGAGAAGCGGCAAGCCCACGATTACGATCGTGCTGAATGTATATGATACGCCCGTCATTGAGGGCCGCCACTGTCGCGGCCACATCGCTCCCCCCATCGTTGACAACCAGGATTTCAAAGTCTTGACACGTTTGCCGAATGATACTCTGAAGGGCTTCCTTCAAACGGTCGGGCCGATTGTATGTCGGCACAATAACCGAAACTTTGGGGCTACGCATGAAGGTCGCAGGCCTGCCATACCCTGCTCGCTGACAAGCCCAGATTTGGTAGATCGGCAACAGATGCATCGATGTGAGCTCGGCCGGAGTCGGCGCCGGCACATAGCGCAATCCGGGCACTTCGACGTGCACGCGTTCCAAGCCGAGCGGAGCAAATCCTTGACGGCGAAGCAGTCCTCGCAAGTCCTCCTCCGTTACCCAGTCTTCAATCGGCTGATTCGGTGGCGCGATGGCTTTCCACTGCTCCCACATTTCACCACGAGGTGTGGTCAACACCAAATAACCTTCCGGCGTCAACAGAGCGGCAATCTGAGCTAAAAACAGATCTTTTTGGCCATGAGGCACATGTTCGAGAACCTCCGAGGTCACGACGATGTCATAGGGAGCAAAATCCGGACGGGCCAAGACTTGATCGGCCGTGCCGGCTTCGAACCGCAGATGAGGGAACAACCGCCGCGCATGGGCGACGACTTCGCTCACCGGTTCGATCCCTTCGCAATGCCCGTACGTGGAAGCCAAACTCGTGAGCCAACCACGTCCGCAGCCCACGTCGAGGATACGCAACACTTTATGAGGATTCTGTTCACGAACCCGCCGAAGGATGAACTCCAGAAATGCCACGATCTTGGTCCAACGTGCGGCCTCATCCGCATTTGGATCAGGTGTTGACCATGCCGGTGCATTGACAAAGAGATTCACGTAAAAACGATCGGAATCCGTAGCGCTCCCCGATCCATCCTGAATTCGGCACATGCGCTCTGATGCAATAATTGGCTGGTGTTGGTTGAAATCATGCGGTGCATCGACGCCATAGTCCGGCATCCGCCCGGACTCGATCCACGCGAGTGTTTCCTTCAGTCGATATTCGCTGGTATGAAACCTTCGCAGTTTGTGTTCCGCCTTGCGAGTGAGTTTCTTCACAAGAGACTGGTCATGTCGTACACGATCAAGCACCTCTCGCAAAGACTCCGGAGAGGTGGCATCGTAGTACAGAATCTCCTCACCATCTGTAAACAAGGCATTGTTCAACGGATGGTTCAGGATCGAATGCGATACCACAGGGCGTCCGGCGGCCATACCTTCAAACACACGCCCGCCAAAATTTTTGGCAAGACTGGGCAAATTCACGATTGCCGCCCATTGTGGCAACCGAGCCATCCATTCGCTGAATTCCCCTTCGCGGATCATGTGCAATGTCTTCATGTACTCGACCATCTGAGAAGGTAGGAGCGGAGGCATGGTTTCCATCCGACTCATCGTCACGGCCTGCAACTGATCGTACATCCGTTGGAACCGCGTGGCAGGCTCCTCAGATGGCACAAAGCGGAGATGTTCCTGAAGGGCAGGATGTGAGAGCCACTGTTTTCGTGGTCCATAGGGAGTACCGTGAAAGACTCCGACGGCATGCGTAGGCGGCAGTTCGGAAGTTCTGATGAAGCGTGTGGGCACCATGGGGGGCCACCATAACGCCTGACCCGGTACACGCCCGGCAAGACGCTGCACATCGCACTCATCAAGCAATACTGCATGCGTGCAACTCGATAATTCCCGCTCGACCCGTCCTCGGCGTTCGTGCAGATGGGGTGCCCAGACATAATCGGCCTGATCGTACAGCAGTGATTCCATCACCACGCCGACTCTAACTGGAGCTAAACCAGTGATCCAATCCATCACCTGCTGATCCAGCGGTGTATGGACCAGCCAGACCCAAACTTGGTCGAAGTGTTTTCCCGCCACGATGCTCCGCGCATGAGCCAGCCAAGATTCTGGAGAGCATGTGGTATGAGCGATCAACGGAATAGTCGTGCATTGCGCACCATTCGCACGCAAGCCATCCGCTACTCCGTAGGAAGCCGTATAGGACCAGGTGCGAGCCTGTTGCCAATTGGGAAACTCCAACTGAAGAAGTAACACCTCGGGACCTTTGCGCGAAGACGCGACAACTCGTGATGTGTTTGAGGAAACAACCGGCTCAGAAACCAGCCTCGACGAAACCGAGGAGGACGTACGTTTACCTTTTATCCACTCAAGAAATGCCTGATCCTCCTGAGGATTGTGCGACACGAGATGGCGTGGAATGTCATTCGTCGTGCAGCGAATAGTAGAGAAATCGACCTGCACCCATCGCCCGCCCTGACGTCGGATGGCCCAGAATCCCTCGGCAACCGACACCCGACCAAAGAGCTCACCAACCGCCAACGTCACTCCCGGATGGTAGCTCTTCCCAGAGCGAGGGTCTTCGATATAGTCTGATGAAATCTGTGTCTTGGCGTACGCAACATCAATCTCATCCAACTGCAACTCCAGATCATCACCGCACAGAATCCCTCCATCCTTGACCAACTCGCAGGCTACCTTTAGATCAGCGAGCACCGCCTTGTAGGTGTGATCTCCGTCGATGTACGCCACATCGAAATGACTGCGGGGTAAAGTCTGTAGAATGGTTGTACTCTCTCCACGGATCGGCATGATCCGCTGTTCATGACCGGACGTTCGGATATTGTGGAGGAACAAATCGTAGATCGTTTCGTTTGACAATGCATCAGCCATCTCTCGATAGACTCGCATCTCCGGTCGGTCGGCCATATCGAAATACGGCTTCCATGGATCGACACAGAAGACCTGTCCATTACCCTTATAGAATTTGCACAACGCCTCCGCCCAGGTGATCGCCGAACCGCCGGCCCATGATCCGACTTCCAGGATATGGAAAGGATCGGTCCCGGTGTGGACTGCTTCGAGGCGCACGACTTCCTGCATAATGGCATGCCGAAGCGGTAGTCCTTGAGACGCCCACATGATTTTCCCAAAGTATGGACGCCGCGATTCCTGACAGTACTGGTAATACACCTCTTCCAGTCCACTGTGACTTTTGGGGGAGTCATTCATGACCGGTCGCTCTGCAGCAATGAGTCCGCTCCGCTCCACACTCATTTCAGCCTCAGGCACATGTTCGGCATACTGTGTTCCCTGCCTTCTGGCGTCTTGTTCTAACGTAGCCCGAAGACACTTGAACGTAGCTTGATACTTACTGCTCGTAGCCTGTTGAAATTTCGAAAAGCAACTGACCGGAAATGGTTTTGCTCCGGACACGACCGCCAGACATGCGTCGACAAATGCCTCGCCACTCTCGGCACAATTCAGGAATGGATCGAATGGAGACGGTATGGAAGTACGCTCAAAGATATGCGGCACTTTATTCACTAAATGAAAATAGGCACGTTGAAGAGACAGGATGTTGGTTTCCTCTGACAACTTCAGTCCGACCGACAACTTACTTCGATCTAAGTAATTCCTCCTCAAATAGGCTGGCGTAAGGGCCTCAAGGGCAACGACCCGCAAGCCTTTCGTCCGCAGCCTGTCGAGAATGCTCTTTCGGTACGGCGTGACCGATCCAGTAAACAGGATATCGATATCTTGCTCGCCATGCTCGCATGTCCCTTCTGAAACCGAGGAAATGGGAGGCGCACACAACGGGATGAGATGCACGGGTTTTCCCAACTGGAAATACGCTCCAACCACTTTTTCATACCCTTCGGGGAGACAGCCATTGACATGCTCCACTCCAATCAGGATTAATCCATCAACCATGGGAACCAGGTTCATGAATGCCCGAGTCCTCTCCTTCCAGTAGGCTCCATCATGGTACGGAGTGGTCACTTGGTGGGACTCCCGCATCTCCATATTGGCCGAATTAAATCCATCCTGTGTCAACATCTCTGTTGCAATCACATAGAGTCTGGACTGCGGATAACGCCGCCGAGCCTTCGAAAGCTCTTCATACATATTCATACCCCGGTGGTGACACTCCATCACAATGTTCACCCCGTCCAATAAGTACTCGCCGCAGGAGTATCGCACTCTCAATCCAGTGCTCTCCAAACCTGCCCGCACATATTCCATGGTATCTTCCGTGTGAATGGCGTGACCATGATTGCCATAAATAATATTAATGCCTAATTGCATTTATTCACCTTCAGCCGTGGCACTTCCCCAAGCGTAAGACCGCGGCAATCAGAATTACGTGTGATTCTGCAAAGTGGACGACTCTTATTGGCGCACGACATCCGGCATGTCAGGTGTCTCCCACCCTGTGATCGGTTCGATGGATAGATTCTCGCGAAACTCGTCGCGTGGCAAATAGGGATACATGTCCTCAATCGGCGTCTTCCAGCCGAAGATTCGTGGCTCATAGGTGTGGTACTCATCCATATCAACATCGCATACCACCGGCCCGTCGTGGCCCAATACTTCCTCGATCTTGGCATCCATCTCCGCATGATTCGCGATGGTCACGGTTTTAATCCCATAGGCCTGCGCCAGCTTGGTGAAGTCAGGTGGGCGATAGCCCTTCGGTCCACAGGCCTCCGCTCGACCTTGAAAGTTTGTTTCCTGATAGGCTTTTGTAATCCCATAGATATGGTTATTCAGGATGAAAGTCTTGACCTTGACCCCGTAGTTCACGAATGTCTGCATCTCTTGGGGATTCATGTTGAACCCGCCATCGCCGATGGTGCAGACCACTTGCCGTGATGGGTCGGCAAACCACGCCCCCATCGCGCCGGCAAACGAAAAGCCCATGGGAGAGTTGCCGTTATTTGTCAAATTTCTCTGGCCATACTTGGTCTCGAACGCATGGTTGCTCACGACGATGTTGCCGCCGCAGTCGCCGACCAATACGTCGCTCACACCCATTTTCTCTGAGAGACGCCGCATAAAGGCGTAGGGATGCACCCGTTCTTGCTGTGCAAAAAACTCCTGTCGCACAGGATCGTATTTCCGTTTCCATTCCATTACACGTTCTCTCCAGGAGGCACGATCCGGAACCGGCTTCCGAGACTGCTCCAATGCCACAAGCAGCCTTCGAATGAATACTTTGGCATCGCAGAGAATATTGACGTCGAAGGGCACTTGCTGAAACTTCCGCTGCACCATGGCCGGATCGATTTCGACAAGATATTTCTTGGCCGCTCTCGCAAAACTGTGAACGTTCCCACCTGTGATTCGGCCTGAGATGCGACTTCCGATCGAGAGGAGCAGATCGCTGTTTTGAATTCCGAAGTTGCGGCCCGCTCCACCATAGGTGCCGACACGACCTCCATAGTACTCGTAGTCCGATGTAATCACGTCCAACGCGTTCCAGGTGGGGAAACACGGAATCTTCAGTCGTCGACCCAATTCCCGCACGTCTTCCTGCCCATCAGCCAGACGCACACCACCGCCTACCAGGATGACCGGTCGCTCCGCCGAACGCAGGTCACCGAGTAACTTGTGGATCTGTCGGTCCACGATATCGATGTCGTAGCGAGCAGCGGCGGGCGGTTCGAATCCAATCAGTTGCTTCACATCGATCGTGGCTTTTTGAATATCGAGCGGGATGTCGAGTAAGACCGGACCAGGGCGGCCGCTCTGGCACAACCACAGCGCCTTTTCTAATTCGTACCGCACGTCTTCCGGATTCACGATCATCTTGGCGTACTTCGTCACGGGAGCCGCCATCGCCACGATGTCGGTTTCTTGGAATCCGATCTGCCGAATGGATGGATCAGGGCGCAAGAATCGAGAGTTAATTTGCCCGGTCAGAAACACGCAGGGAATCGAATCGTAAAAACAGTTCCCCATCGAGGTGAGGAGGTTCATTCCGCCCGGACCACTTGTCGCAATGGCTACGCCAGGAATTCCCTTCACCTTGGCATAGGCTTCCGCAGCGAATCCCCCCGCCTGTTCATGCATGACAGCCACGTATTCGGTCGCAGCCGTCCGCGTAAAGGCATCGATAAGATCACCGTTTGCCGCGCCGTACACGACGAACATCTTGTCGATTCCACGCTCAGCCAGGCTATGGATGATGTAATCCGCGACTTTGATCATACGGTCCTCCTCCTCATGGAATCCTCAGGCTGCTGAAATGGCCGACTCATGGTGACGGCGCCGAACCTTGTGGACACACATGTCGAGCACATGTTGAACCGCGACAGGGCCGAATGTCCGCCGCATCATCGCCAGATAGGGCACGCTTGTGAAATACTCCTGAAACGCGTTGTCGCGAAAGTCCAAGACCTGTGTCGCTTGAAGGGTTTCTGTCGGTAACGGGAGACAGTCGTAGGCATGTTGCGAGTAGCCGATCCATCCTGGTCCACCCGGCTCATCCGGCAACAACCACCCCTTCTCCTTCGCCATGCGGTACAAGGGTGAACCCGGGTACGCCATGGCGCAATAGAAATTGGCCCACTCCGTATTCAGCTCCAGCGCCAAGTCCAGCGTCGCCCGCATGCTGGCCCACGTGTCGTCAGGCAGCCCAAAAATATAGTTGGCGGCGACATAAATGCCGTGCGACCGAATCCGCCCCACCGTCGCGGCGATCTCCCGATCTCCGAACCGCCCTTTCTCCACGCCGTCTCGAACATGCTGGCTGCCGGACTCGATGCCCAGCCCCAGCCAGTTGAAGCCCGCCGCTTTGAGTTTTTCGAGGACTTGGTCCTGCACCGTATCCACACGGGCATAGGCCCAAAGATTGAGGCGGTAGCCTCGTTCGATGATCCGATCGCAAATGTCCAACACATGTCGTCGGTTCAACACGAACATCTCATCAGGAATCTTGATGTTCGTGATGCCATAATCCAACACGAGCCGGTCGATCAGACGGATGACATGGTCGGGGCCCCAGGTTCGGAGCATGGGAGTGTCAAACGGCGCGTTGATGCAACAGAAGGAACACTTGAACGGACATCCCAAGCTCGTCTGCAACGAGGCATAGGGGCTGCGTGCGTCGAGATGATCGAAGCAATGCCAGTTGTGGGCACGATACCGGCTCATATCCAGCAACTCCCACCCTTGGCCGGACAACTCCGTATCGAGGTCGCCGACCAGTGGGGCAGTCGGATTGCCCATAGGGTGGCCGTCCTCGAAATACCAAAGACCTGGTACGTCCCGCAGCGCGCCCTTATTGTTTTTCAGCACGTGCAAAAGGCACAGGATCGTCTGAGGTCCCTCGCCCTGACAGACATAAGTGTAGGGCTCTTCCAACAATGTCCGTTTCGGCAATGCCGACGGATGAGTGCCCATGACGAGCGTGGGGATATCGGTGAGGGCATTCAGGTACTCGCAGACCATGCGCCCCGCCGGCATGCACTGCGTGGATGCCGACGGCTGTTGACCATAGATGACAAACACGACCAGCCTCGGCGTCATGGCAGCAATCGCCTCCGCTGTCTGTTGGTGTGTGAACCCCTGCGCCTCGGCGTCGAGAATAGTCCCTTCGTACCCGTGATTCCGCACACAGGTCGCCAGCAACCCGGCCCAGACAGGCGGCTCGATCGCCGCCAAATCACGGCTAAGGTCCTGATAGATTTGCACTCGGCTCGGCGGTGTCACGAACAAGACGTCGCTACGCTGCGACATGCATCCCTCCTGCGTCATGGGCCAATGCCACGACACGACGAACACCTTCCATCACATCCTGTTCGAGTCCGCAGGTGGCGATCCGAATGAATGTGGAGCAGTCCGCACCGAAACTTCGGCCGGGCGTCACGGCCGTATGCCGCTCTTCGAGCAACTGCGCACAGAAGGTCCGGTCGTCCATACCCGTCGCCCCGATATCGACGAACAAGTAAAAACCTGATTCCGGTGAAGCGGTGCGCAGAATCCCAGAGTGGTTGACGGCGGTCGCACAGGCGATTCCGACACGACTACACCGTGCCTTGACCTGCGCAACGTACTGGTCGAGTACCGGAAGACCTACGAGACACCCACGTTGCGTGAACGCCGGCAGACAGGAAATCAACGTGGATGATGAAAGCGCCAACTTCTCCGCGACGGCAGGATGCGCGATGGCATAGCCGATGCGATAACCTGGGATCGAACACAGCTTCGAAAAAGACGACATCACGACGAGCTGAGACAGCTCACAAGAGGCCAAACTGAAGAACGGCCGGTTGAACGACAGCTCTCCGTACGTTTCATCGCTCAAGAGCCAGATGCCCTCTTCATCGCAGCGCTGCGCCAGCAGTTCCAACATCGGCCTGGCATAGACGGCGCCGGTCGGGTTGTTGGCGGAATTCACAATGATGGCTTTGGGAGCAGCCGCAATGGCCGCGTCGATATGTGACTCCGACAGATGGAACCCGTTGTCTTGCGTCAAAGACACCGCCATCACGTCAAGACCCATGTGCGTCGCCGCCGCCCAATAAGACGGAAACGCAGGCGTAAACAGCGCCACTCGGTCGCCGGCATTGCAGGTAAGGTCCAGGAACTGACTGATCAACAAATTCGCCGGACTGATGACAACATGACGCTGGTCGAGGCGCCGACCCGTCATCGATGCATACCGATCGGCCAGCGCGGCGCGCAATTCCTGCAGGCCGGCCATGGGGGTATATCCCAGCTGTCCGTTTCTAATTGCCTCCACCGTTGCTTCAATAATCTCAGCGGGAGGCTCCATCCGCGGGTTTCCAAGCTCAAGGTGATAGACATACCGCCCCTCCAGCTCGAGGCGTTGAGCGCGATCCAAAACCTTAAACATCTCTTGGCCGATCAACCGTTCACCTCTCGACGAAAACGGCAACATCGTCAGTGTATGCGAGTGCGTCATTCAACTCCTCTGCGGCTCACGAACTCCGCTTACGGCTGATCCCTCTCATTGTTCCGGACAGCACACTTCCCGGCCAGTTATGCCGATCCCTTGCAAACGCTCCCAATCGTTCCGGAGTCCCGATGTCGTAGAGTGGAGCGTCGCTGACAAATCCGAACACTCCCCTGGGCAACAGCCCCGGAAGCACATCCGACTCGATGGACAAGGGTCGACGCTCCGGGATTTCCGCCAGCACCGCTTTGCTGATCACATATAGGCCGGCGTTGTGGTATGGCGATGCCTGACCCGATCGCTTCTCCAAAAATGCCGTGACCTGTCCATGGGGACCCAGCGTCACGAAGCCAACATCATGCCGTGCATCGGCCGAGGCCAGCGCGATCGTCGCCCATCCTTGTTTGACGGCGTGAAACTCCAGCAACTCATTCGGATCGACATCGATCAACGAATCGCCGTTCACGACCATGAAGGGGTCGCTGCGGATCAACCGCTCCACCTGTTTGACCGCACCCGCCGTGCCCATCGGAGACGGCTCACGCGCAATCACCAGTTCATAGACATGCCGAGTATCGGCGTAATGCCGGTCGATATAGTCTCCCAAGTACCCGGTGCAGAGAATGATGCGCGCGATCCCATGATGGACGAAATGCTCAAGAAGGAAATCAAGAAAAGGTCGATCACCAATTGCAGCCAGCGCTTTGGGGCGATCGCTCACCGCCTGACGCAGCCTGGTGCCGAGTCCCCCGCACAGCACGAGGAGATCACAACCGGCAGCGTACGTCATGGTCATGCCGCGTTCTCCATCGGCGCTGCATTGCGACCAGCCGCTGACGCCTGCTCATCCGCCCATCTAAAGTCCCGGACAATCGGCATCTCCTGTTGATAGAACACGATTTGGCTGCCGAGTCCCTCGAATCGGAAAGGCACCCGGAGAAGTCCCGGTAGAGCCGCGTGGATCTTTTGATGCATCTCCGGCTTGGCGAAGAACAGCATGAATCCACCACCGCCTGCCCCCAGCAGCTTGCCGCCAAGCGCTCCCGCCCGTCGCGCTGCATCATAGATGTCGTCGATCATCGGCGTGGTGATCCGAGAGGTCAGGCCTCGCTTGACCATCCAGGCCTCATGCAGCAATTCACCGAACTCGGAGAGGTCGCGATCTCCGACCATGATCGAAATACCCTCTTGGACCATCTGCAACATGGCAAACAGTTCCACACGCCGTTGCCTTGTTTTTTCGATTTGCTCTTTTGCAATTTCCGATGCTGTCCGTGAAAACCCCGTGAAGTACAGCAGCAGATGATCCTGAAAGTCTGCCAGTCGCTCCGGCTTCATCACGAGCGCGGTATATCCGATGTCACCGTTCGAAGAAAAATTGACGCGGCATAATCCGCCGTGCGCGGCCAACACCTGGTCCTGGCAACCGACAGATTCTTGCACCACGTTTTGCTCGATATGGATCGCCGTCTGAGCCAATTCCGCTTTGCTCGGCATGATGTGCTGTAGCGCATATAAAGAATGTAATAAGCCGACGGTAAACGAAGAACTTGATCCCAATCCCGTGCGTGCAGGCAAATCACCATCATGGTGGATCTCAAGACCATCGGTGATACCCATGTGCTGCAGCACCCCACGGACTGCAGGATGTTTGATTTCCTCGTTCGATTTGGCTTGCTCGATACGCGAGTACGCAATGCGTGTCTTGTGTTCAAAGAACGGCGGCAGATATCGGCAAGAGATATAACAATACTTGTCGATGGTCGTCGCCAAGACAGCGCCCCCATGTTCACGAAACCACACCGGGTAATCGGTACCTCCACCCAAAAATGAGATGCGGAACGGTGTGCGACTGATGATCATCGTACGACTCTCCTGTATGAGATCATGCCCGTCTTACACATTCCCGTATCCGGTTCCGCCGATGATGGTGTAGCACTTGGTCAACTCACGGATACCTCGGGCAAGCGACCAGTCCGGCTTGAAACCAGTAGCGAGAATCCGCTCGTTCGAGACAATATAATCCCGCTTGTCCGGATCTTCCCCAATCGGGGCCTCTGAATAGACGAATTGCGGCACGTGTCGTTGAATTTCTTCGCACAGTTCAAGCTTTGATAAATTGGCATCGTCCAGGCCGACGTTGTACGGACGGTCTTTCATGGCATCAAAATGTTCGATGCTATGGAGAAAAGCCTTGGTCACATCTCGAATATGGATATAGTTCCGCTTGCAGTGGCCCTCGAAGACCGTCACAGCACGATCATGGACCGCCCGCCAGACGAAATCGTTCACAAGAAGATCCATTCGCATCCGAGGCGAGGCGCCGAACACTGTTGCGAGCCGAAGCGTGATGGTATTGCCTCGATCAAGCACGGCATGTTCAGCTTTGATTTTCGTCTCGCCGTAGAGACTGATGGGACGGAGCGGCGACTCTTCCGTACAGGGAATTCCCGGTTGGCCGATCCCATATCCGCTGTTGGTCACAGGAAAGACGATGCGCTGAGCAGGAGAGGACAGTTTACACAGCAGTTGAACCGCCTCGAAATTGATGGTATAGGCTCCAATCCTATCGCGATTGCACAGCGGCGCACCGACCAAGGCTGCCAGCGGAATCAGGATGTCGGCGTCACGTATCGCATCCGTCATCACCCGTTCATCCCGGCAATCACCTCGCACCACTTCAAACATGTCATCACCGCAACAATCCAGAAGGCTATTCTGCCGGTACATGAAGTTGTCGATGACCGTGACCCGATACCCATGATTAAGCAAGTGGCGCGAGAGCACGGATCCAATGTAGCCCGCCCCGCCTGTCATCACGACGTGCGCTTTCGATCTTTTCATGCTCTTCCTGCTCCTTACGACTGATTGCACACAGACGGCTCAAGATTGCGCGGGGCCTGTCCGGTCTCTTGACTGAGAAACCATCGCACGGTCTCTGTGAGCCCGTCGGTGAGACTGGTAAATCGGCTACCTCTAAACCTTTCTTCAAAAGTCGTACTCCGCAGGCGCTTCACCGGTACCCCTTCCGGTTGTGCGGCATCAAAGACGATAGGACCGGAATAGTCCATGACTTGAGCGATGGTACGGGCCAGCTGAGCGATTGGAATGCCTTCGTCGGGCGTCACGATGGTCGTAGCCGGTCCCCAAGCGCCCCCTAAGGCTCGAAGGGCCAGACGTGCGACATCATCGACATAGACGAACTGCCGAATAGCCCGCCCGGTACCCCAGACTGTGAAGGCAGTGCCGTACGTATGGGCCTCGTGACAGCGACGAATCAGCGCACCCACGACATGCCCGGTTTCCAACTCAAAAGAATCATGCGGTCCATACATGGTCACCGGTGTGAGGCTGTTCCATGCGAGTCCCGCTTCGTTGGCCGCGAGCGCGATGTGACGATCGAGGGTGCGCTTCGCACAGGCATAGCCGGCGTTCCCGTCATAGGGCAATGCATCCTGCAAGTCGCTTTCGGTGGTCGAACGATCCGCATACAATGGAAACGCGCAACTGGATAACATCGCGGTAAGACGCGGCACGCGCAGCCGACGAGCAGCCGATAGGACGGCCGTGTTGATTAGGATGTTGTCTTCAAGGAATCGCGCATTGCCGTCGGCATTGGCCTTGACGCCCCCTACCACCCCGGCCAAATGCAGAATCTGGCCGGGGTGGATGGCTTGCAGCAGCCGTTCGGCAACGCTCTGATCCCGCAGGTCTCCGTCCCGACTGGACCAGTACACCGCGTCAGGCCTCAAGCGGCGCACGGCTTGCCCTAACAACCCCGATCCTCCGGTCACGAGTAAGGAACCTGTCACGCCGCCTCCAAAACGATCGTGGAAATCGCCGCAATATCCTCTTCGGTCAGAGCTGGGTGGTTCGGCAGAAAGAACCCACAATGGTGAATTCGATCGGCGACCGGAAAGCTGGCCGCCCCATAACGGTTCATCCAGAACGGATGCAGACCAAGATTGCCGGCCGAAAAGATGCGGGTCTCCACGCCATGCGCAACAAGGGCCTGGACGATGCGCTGGCGTTGTTGCCGAGACTCCGCCAAGAGTCCGACCGAAATGCTGGCGACTTCACTCCCTGCCGGTGGACGTTGGACGTAAAAACTTCTTCCCAAGCGGTCCAAATAGCAGGCATGGTTCCGACGGCGTTGCTCCGTCATCCAATCCAGTTTCTCCACCTGTCCGATCCCGATGAAGGCGTTCAGATCCGTCGAGCGAAGGTTGAACCCCGGCTCGTAAAACACAAAGGGGGAATGAAAATCATCGATGCCATATTGCGTCACAAGCGCATGATGTGCCGCATTGTCCACGTCCTTGCTCCACCCGTGACTTCTGAGCATAAGCAGCAGATCGCTCAATGGTTTGTCATTGGTCGAAACCATGCCGCCTTCGATCGTCGACATTTGATGACCGAAGTAAAATGAGAAGCTGCCCATGTCGCCGAATGAACCGACTCGCCGCCCTTCATAGGTTGCGCCGATTGCCGCACAGGCATCTTCCAGAAGCACGAACTCATAGCGGGCTTTCAATGCCATCAGTTCGCGCATCTTGTGGGGAACACCCAGCACCTGCACGAGCATGACGGTCTGAGCGTGATGCTGTTTCAGAAGCGTTTCGAGATGATCGAGGTCGAGGCCGAACGTCTCTGGATCAGCCTCACACATAATGGGCTCAAAGCCGAATTGGATGGCCGGGGCAATCGATGTGACCCAACCCACGCTGGGAACGATCACTTTTTTGTTACGCAACCGCCCGGAAACTAGCAGCGCGTAGTACATCAAAAGATTGGCGGACGATCCGGAATTGCAGAAAATGGAGTGTGAGGCGTTCAACCAGCGTGACCAACGCGCCTCGAAGTCATGCGTGATCCTCCCCTTCGTTAACCGAGGATTCGTACGAAGCCACTCGATCAAGCGATCAATATCGCGATGGTCGATCGTGTCGTAGGCTAAACACCATCGCGGATTCAGCTCATGCGGTGCCGTAGATTGACCGTTCATCATGCGCCCTTCCTCCAGATCAGGCCAGCATGAAACCGTACTTCAAAACACATGCCAGATCGGACACTGAACGATAGTGCGAGAGATGAGGGATTTTGAATCTAGAAGACGAATAGCGCGGCAGTATTTGCCGATCTGGCGGGAAAACAATTCCTCAAGGCAGATACAGAATCTCTACCGTCAAGACGATGACGACCCTATGGTTTTCTGTGTCGCCCACTGTTCGATCGCATTCTTGACTGACCCCCCCCAGCCTCGATACTCGATATACTCCATTTTGTTGAACCGAAACTCGATCCCGATCGTGTCACTGTCATGCCGTACATCGACGTTTTTCACGACACCCGTCAGATTGGTAATGTGTCCTAGTCCGGGAAGTTCAAATTCCAGACGAACTGTCGATCCTGAGCGCAACCACGCCGGTCTTCGCACCAAACTCACATTGCATCCTCCTCCGCTGAGATCCTTCAGGAGACCTCCAAAATAGCCGCTCGCAGGTGACACGGACGCCGAGGTATTCGTCGTGTCTGCTTGCATCAAGAGGATCGGTTCGTTCGCAGACGCCCGGAGATGTTTGCGAAGATGCATCTCCTCGACACCCTTCGGGTAGGCCACGAAAAGCAACGGGACCGGCGACGTAATCATATCGCGAATCTCACTGCGATATCCGACCAGTTTGCCGTCGTGAAAATAACTCACCGTGCACGGCGTCCGACTCGCCACCCGTTGGTCATGACTGAGCGGCAGAGGCCATTCACAGACAAGCCAGGCGTGATCCTTCCATCCCAACAGCGTTGAGCCATACATCACCTTCTGGCCATCGAGCATCAGAGAAAGTTTGATGGCCAATCCTACCGACAAGAACGAGGCTGGTGCGGGAGCCGCTTCGACTAATTCGTTCATCGAGATCCTTCCTCGGTGAGCAATCACGACGGGCGCATTCTCATGGGCTCTATCGGCCCATCATGAACTTTTCTTGAGCATCAAGGACACGAGACGGAACGCATTGATTCCGAATGAAGAAGAACACGCACTGTCGCACACACATCGATCAAGTTCAATGCCTCTTTCGCCGATAACACACGCGAACCAGCTGCAGCGTAAACGTGTGTTCGACGGCGTCTTGAATCTGGAGCCACGGTCTATGGCCACAAAACGAATTTCTATCGACCAGCTGATTCTCGGAATGTATCTCGTCGAGATGGACGTCCCTTGGTATCGTACTCCGTTTTTTTCTCATAAATTTGTCATCAAAGATCAGGATACCATTCAACTCATGAAGCACCATGGGATCAGGATGGTCACGATCGACACCAGCAAGGGGCTTGATGTGTCATCGCCGGCTTCACAGGCCGGCTCGGAAAATCCCGAACACAAGGTCCCATCGGAACCACCTCCTCTTGAATCCCTCTCCCCTGCGAATACGATCGCATCCTATGAACCCACGACGACGAGGAACGCCGATCAACCTTCCTCGATTATCTATGCCCAAGCTCAGGAAGCCGTGGAGCGCATCTTCAGTGATCTTGAACGCGGCATCCCTCCGTCACCGGAAGCGAGCAAAGCGGTCGTGTCGATCGTTCTGGAGCACGTGCTTCGCAATCACACGGCAATCGCGATTCAGCTCGCCATCCAAAAAATCAAGCAGTTTGATCGATCGCTGACCACCCATGCACTGGATACCTGCATTCTGTCACTCATCGTGGCCCTTGAGAGCGGACTGGATCAACCGACACAAGAACTCATTGGCATGGGGGCGTTGCTGCACGACACAGGGTATGTCCGGTTGCCCCGCAATCTGGTGCGCAAGCGAGATGAGTGCACCGGACAGGACAAGACTCTTCTCGAGCAACACTGCAAACTTGGAGTCGCAGTGCTCTCCGAACAACCAGGGATGCATGAGGACGTCTTGCGCATCGTCAGAGAGCATCATGAGCGAAGCGATGGCAGTGGTTTTCCTGCCGCCCTTCGCAACGATCAGATTTCCTACCTCGCGCAAATCGTCGGCATCGTCGACTTTTATGACGGCATGGTAAGCCGGCGCGGAACGCGTCCCGCCATGATCCCCCATGATGCGGTTCGTCAATTGTTCCTGGCCGGGGAGCGAGGTCAATTTGAGACATCGCTCGTGGAGCTGATGATTCGAAGCATCGGCGTCTATCCTGTGGGAAGTTTGGTCAGACTCAATACCGGGGAACAAGCTGTGGTCGTCCGGGTCAACCCTCAACACCGGCTCAAACCACTTGTGAGGATCACGACCGACTCGCACGGGGGCTCCTATCCCACACCGATCGAGGCGGACCTCGCCGCACCATCCACGGACCATGCGGTACGTTCGGTCCTCCGTGTGCTCGACCCGATTCGTGAACGAGTCAACATCGGTATTCATCTGGATAATCCGGACTTGAAAGCCGCCTAATGCGTCGATCTCTAGGAAGGCATGGACCATCCCGCCGTCGGACGGCAGCCGACTTACGTGACATTTCCCAGGCCGCCGACCTGCTCGAGGGTTTGCCGATCGGCGCCATCATTCTGAACGCAGATCTCACGCTCCTCGCCATCAACCGGGAAGGCCGCCGATTTCTGGGGTCACGATCACGGCTCCCTATGAAACAATCCTTTCCAGCCTTCTGGTCGACGCTCACGGCGTCCGATGCCGACGCGATCGCCGCACAACTGACCAGAGTCTTGCGAAGCGGTCATCCGATTGCCTCAAGGCAACACCTTCACATGAAACGGACGAGCGCCCTCATTCCTGTGGAATGGACATGCACTCTCAACACAGTCGGCGCCGCCTCTGTGCTGATGATCTGTGTGAGAGACTTGTCCCAGGAAATGGAGGCCAAACACGAGCGCGACCGTCTCGCCGCCATTGCGCATGAAAGTCCCTCACCCATGATCGAGTTGGACCGACATGGCAGTCTCTTGTACGCCAATCCCTCCATGATTTCGCTGCTCTCTCGATTCGGCTATAGTCTCGAAGGATTTCCCAGCGTGGCACCCGCCCAGCTCATGACGATCATCCAACGATGCCTCTCGACCGGCCACATCCTGCATGGAGAAGAGGTCCTGCTTCCTAAGGCCAGTTTTTCATGGACCTTTTGTCCGGTCCTCCCCCACGGAGTCGTCCGCGGGTATGCAACGGACATGACCGACGTGTACCGGACACAACAGGCACTCCAAGAGACAGCCACTCAACTTCGTGAGAGTAATCAGCGCCTCGACCAGGCGCTGGAGAAGGCAACGGAATCCGCGCGTGTCAAATCAGCATTCTTGGCCACCGTCAGCCATGAATTACGTACACCCATGAACGGAGTAATCGGCATGACGAGCCTGCTGATGGAAACTCCGTTGACGCCTGAACAGCATTCCTACACTGAAACCATTCGTCAATGTGGTGAAGCACTGTTGCAGTTGATCAATGATGTCCTGGAATGCAGCAAAATCGAAGCCGGGAAACTGGAGTTGGAGTGTCTGGATTTCAACCTGAGAAGCACCGTCGAACAGGTCTTAGCACAGTTTGCCGAACGAGCCGAGACGAAAGGGATCGAATTAACCGGACTGGTCCACGCGGCCGTTCCGACAGGACTGACGGGTGACCCGGGACGTCTTCGGCAAATCCTCACCAATTTGGTTGCCAATGCTGTGAAGTTTACGGACAAGGGAGATGTCACCCTTCAAGCCTATCTTGAGGAAGACTTCACTGACACCGTGATGGTCCGATTCGAAGTCACTGACAGCGGAATCGGCATGAGTTCCGCAACCCTCGACAAGCTTTTTCGCCCCTTCGTTCAAGCCGACAGCTCGACGACAAGAAAATACGGAGGGACCGGCCTGGGCCTGTCGATTTCAAAGCAGTTGGTGGAACTGATGGGAGGTCGGATCGGAGTCCGCAGCGTCGAAGGTCATGGAAGTACCTTCTGGTGTACCGCACGCTTCCAGAAACAGGCCGGCTCTCTCCGGGCCATCCTTCCATCCGGTGAGCTCGCAGGAAAACGGGTCCTGATCGTTGACGACAATGAATCCAATCGGATGATTCTCCACCATCTCGTTTCCGGATGGGGCATGGTGGACGACCTGGCCGAAGATGCCGAATCGGCCTGGCAGCGGATCACCGAAGCCAATCAAAGAGGGATGCCCTACGATCTCGCCATCTTAGATGTCATTATGCCGGGGAAAGACGGCTTACAGCTTGCGCGCGAGCTCAACAGCCATCCTGAGCGGTCTCACACTCGTCTTGTTGTTATGACGTCCATCCTTCAGCGCGGGCATGCAGAACAGGCTCGATCGTCCGGTGCCATGGGCTATCTCCCCAAACCGGTCCGTCACGACGAGTTACGAGGATGCCTCCGAACTGTTCTTGGCCTTCAGGATGATTCGGACCGGAAAACCGAACAGAGCGGTTCCATTATCCCTCAACTGGTGACGCGGCATACCATCGCCGAAAACGTTCGGCACCAGCATGTCTTGGTCGTCGAAGATAATATGGTCAACCAGAAACTTGCCGTTCGGATGGTCGAGAAACTGGGATACCGACCGGATGTCGTCGACAATGGGCAGGAAGCCTTGGCGGCGCTCGCAAAAGGACGATATGCCGCCATCCTGATGGATTGTCAGATGCCCATCATGGACGGATTTGAAACGACTCGAGCCATTCGGGAACGCGAAGCGTCCGGAACTCATTCGTACATCGTGGCTCAGACCGATAGTTCAGACTCCGATGACTCGACCAATCTGACCGCTTCTTCCCATATTCCGATCATTGCCGTCACCGCCAATGCCATGCAGGGTGACCGTGAGCGCTGCTTAGCCGCTGGCATGGATGACTATCTCTCAAAACCGATCAAGCTCGACGAACTACGGGCCGCGCTCGCACGTTGGACGCCGGCTCCGCCTCAGAGGGTCCATCCGGCCAAGCCGATGCGGGCTCCCAGCACGACCGATCCTGATCAAGGCATTTTCAATCACGCACAAATGTATCAGAACATCGGGAGCGACAATGAGCTGTTCGGCCAACTCATCCGTCTCTTCTTGGATCGCTATCAGACGATGCTGGCTGACATTCGAATGGCTTTGGCTGATGGGAATGCGTCTGCCGTCGAACGCTCAGCCCACACATTTAAAGGAACTGCTGGAAATCTATGCGCCTCAGAGGTCGGATTGATCGCCAGTCGCCTTGAAGCAGTCGGACGCCTGCAAGCACTTCACGACGCCCCTCCGGTATACGCGCAACTTGAGATCGAAGTCGCACGACTCGTCCATGTGCTGGAATCCTATCGTAATGGGTACCCACCCCTGACACAAGCCGCTGCTTAACACAGAGGCATCATGGGCGTTTCAATGCCTCCCCCTAGATTCTGAGTGTGTCGATGGAGTATGAGCCTCGTGTGCAACCTGCCTTGTGCAAGGGCATAATACTCACACAGATATTCTGTCGGTCACTGTGCCGTCGACTGTGGCTCTGCGGAGCATGACGGCTGGGAAGACAACGCAGGAAAGAGCGGGTACCGGGTCGGATATTCTTCGGAAAGCACTAGTTGTGTCCCTAATCTGGTCTTGTGACTCATGACAAGCGGACCCCGTAGATTCGCGGTAATGTGCGCTGGATCGTCGGAGGGAATAGTCAAAATAACGACGAATGCCAGATCCTCTTCTTTTCCGTTACTCATCTCGGCCAAGAGATCGGCCGGCACCGTGACATGATAGTCGGTGTGGAATATGGCCGGATCAAGAATCACAAATGCAAGCCCAGGTTCATCGATCGACTGAAGCCATTTAAACGGAGCCTCCGTGTCATGATCGAGAATGACGTACCGCTGGGACTCCGGAAACCCTAACAGGCCGGCAGGAAAACGGACGATGCTGTCGTCGGAGACGTCGAATGGTCCAAATCGGGTCGATCGGCATTTCATCGCGACATCCTCATGAAGCCATCCCACGTTTTCTGGGAACCAGACGGCACAACGCATCGAGGGGAACGGATTTGGTTTTTGCCGCTAATCGATTCTCTTCTTGAATCCGAGCATGGACCTCTTCCCGATGAACAGCGACCGCCGGCGGGGCTTCAATCCCCAAACGGACTTGCCCGCTTTTCAAGCCAAGCACGACGACCCTGATATCGGGGCCGATCGTGACGCTTTCTCCGCATCGCCGAGTCAGTACCAGCATACCTGCCTGCCTTCCGTGGCCGATGGTTCTCTAGAGAACTATCGGCCATGAGTCCGACAAACTTAAGCAGCCGTCCTCACCCGTGTCATTCTTGATTCTAGCAGTGGTTGCCTTGAGCGCTCAGACCGCAGGTTCTTGGGACTGAAGAGGGCGTCTGGATCGCAAGATTCCTGACGGACTAACGAAGGTACTTGAGGAGCGTGTTATCGAAAATCCGACCAAGCGTCGCCCCAGCGGCTTGAATCGCGTACTCTTGCAGCGTTAAATCGGAGATCGTCCGCGCCAAATCGATATCTTCGAATGACGACAGTGTATTCGTGGCAAGCTCCTTGGCGTTGTCCAAGGCCGACGACGTAGACTCTAAGCGGTTCGTCAACGCACCGACATCTCCCTGTGCCGCTCCAACTTGGCTGATAGCCCGGTCCAAGCCATCCAAACTCTCAATAATGCCGGCTTTAAAGTTTCCTCGAAGGGCTGCCAGAAGTTGTTGGACGGTGTCGAATAGATTCACGTCGGACCCGCTGAAGACTTCATTTCCTCGCACAGTGGTGTTCACGATCTCTCCATCAGCCACTTCAATCTGTTGACTGTCGGCATCTCCCGCATATCGAGTATGCGCGCTCACATGAAACAGGTCTCCGGCAGCCGGAGCAGACGTCCCGTTCGTGATTCGGAATTGGATTCCATCAAATGTAATAGGAGCACCGGCCGTATAGGCTTGATTGGCCAATATCGTTTTGGGAGCCGATGTGAGGGCAAAGCGATCTCCAGTCACAGGCCCGCTCCCGTGCACATTGGACAGCACGACGCGAACGCCATCAAATTCGATCGCGCCTCCGGACACATACGCATTCCCAGTCGAAAGTGTTGCCCCGGTGGTTGTGTTTCGCACAGAGTACTGCGACGCCGATGTAAACTGTATTTCGTACGCGTCGAGTGTCCGTTGGTGCGGATCGACGACACCTACATCGGTGGCGCCCACCCGACCGGCATTTGCGGGATTCGGAATGACCGAGAGAGGAGCTGAGACATTGACGATATCAAAGGTTGTCGCCCCGGTAAATCGAACAATGTAATTGTCGTAGGAAGCCGCGCTCGGGTTCAGCACCTGTCCTTGAGAGATCACCGCTCCCCCGCTATTGGCCGAAGACACATGAGTCGCCACGGTCGTCGAAAATGTCGCACCGCCGTTGCCCGAACTGCCTCCGTTGAATCCGAGCAGCGTGCGGGCCGTCCCCCCGAACACGTCCACCGTTGAACCTGCCCCTTCAGAATTGGACGCAATAACAAGACGAGCATCTTCATACCTGACAGACACGCTCTTCCCCGCCGCTGCTAAGGTGGTATCCGCATTGATACGGCTCTGCACACGGGCAGCTAACGCAGGACCCGTCAACGTCTCGGTACTTCCGGTCAAATCTATCGCGCCGGACGTCACGCCATCCACGGTGACTGCCAATGTATCGGCGACAGCATTCGTGAGCGTCACGGGCGTAGGCAGCGTCAATCCCGCAGCGAATCCATGGCGGCTTGTCCCACCAAAGACCGGTTGATGCTCGTCGTATTCGGTATTGCCGAGTTGAAGGAGATGTTGGAGCAAGGCCTTGACTTCCTGCCCGCCGGCGGCCCGCTCCGCTGCGCCATTGGTGTCGGACGCATATTGAACCGCCAATTGCCTCACGCGGGCGAGGGTAGACGTCGTTCCCTGAAGAGCCTTATCGGCCAGATCCAATCGGACCGTCGCCGAAGAAATATTTCGAGCATGCTGCTCCAGTTTCGCTAATGTCGTTTTTTCTCCGATGATTCTATGGAATCGACCGGGATCGTCGGACGGCTGCAAGACCTGCTTGCCCGTTGCAAGATGTTCCTGCAATTGCAGCGCTCGAGATCGAGACCGTTGGTAACTGTTGACGAGGAATCCAAAGACCTGCTGTTCGGTCACGCGCATGGCGCACTCCTTCGTCTATCGTTTGAGCGAAATCAGCGTCGACATCATTTCATCGGCTGCGACGATCATGCGCGACGCGGCTTCAAACGCGCGTTGATACTTGAGAAGATTCACCAATTCCTCATCGAGCGAGACTCCAGACACTTGAGCATGAAAGCTTTCGAGCTGTTCTTGGCGAACTTCCTGCGTATCCAAGCGCTGTTTGGCGACCTGAGAGGCCACTCCCAAGTCCGCCGTCGTCTTGCGATAGGAGTCGAGCAGAGTGGCATTGTCGAGGCTCGTGATGGTCTTCGATTGCAGTGCGACGAGGCTGAGCCCATTCTGATTGTTCCCTGGAACACCCGCTCGTGTCGACGAGAAGGCGAGCTTGGACGGATCGGATAGAGCAACGAGAATGTCTCTCGCTGCATTCTCGCGAGAGTTGAACGCCAAGACATCGTTCGCCGCCGGCGCTCCGGAGACCGTGACGGCCACGCCGTCGACATGAAACGTTTGGGGACCGCTGTAGGTGCCGGATGCCGCAGTGGCCGTCCCCCCGGATAAGCCAAGACCGGCCCGTGCGGTCCCGCCCAGGACGTCGACCGCGCTCGCACCACCGGTTGAGTTGGAGCGCACCACCAACCGGTTTGTTGTGCTGTCAAAATTGACCGTGACACGTCGGCCGGCCGCAGTGAGGGTGGCATCCGCGTTGATCTTGCTCTGTAGCTCAGCAGCCAATGCGTTACCGGATGTGTAGGAGATCCCCGGAGAGGCAGCCCCGTTGAGCGTAATGGTCCCTGACGTGGTCCCATCGACCGACACGACCAGCGTGTCGTTGACCCCGGAGACGATGTTCAACGGAGCATCCACCGTCGGAGGCGTCAGGGCTGTTCCGGTGTAGTTCCCCTTAATTCCTGAACCCGTCGTCGCATCGACGATCGTATAGCTATTCGTGCCGCTGAACCGAATTTCGTAGTCGTGGAATGTCATGAGGCTTGGCGCTGTGACGGCTCCGTTGCCGATCGTGCCGGATCCCGTATTGGTCGTGAGCCCCTTCGTGGTGACCGACAAGCCCGAGAAAACGTCCTGCCCGGTCGAACCATCAAGGCCATATCCCGCGCGATGGCGTTGATTCACCTCATTGATCAGCGATCCGGCCAGCGCGTCGATTCCCCGTTGAACCGACGGAATGGATTGGTCTCGAACATTCAACTGTCCACGAAGACGCCCGCTCGAGATCAAGTCGCTGATGATGGCCGGTTGAGTTCCTCCGATATCGTACCCGATCTCAAGCAGGCCCTGATTGTCCGCCGATTCGACTCCGACCAGCTTGCGAGTCGTCTCCTGATCAACTAACACAAGCCCACGAGCGGTAAAGACCGAGATGGTGCCATCTGAACGATCGAGTGTGAACACTTCGACCCTCGTGGCCAACTCATTGACGGCAAGATCTCGTTGATCTCGGAGGTCGTTGGCATTCTGCCTGCTCACCTCAGCCGACTTGATCTGGGTATTGAGCTGTGCAATTTTATCAGTCAGCGTATTGACCTCGTTGATCGTCACCTTGACCTGGACATCGATCGCTCGACGAGTCTCACCCAAGTTCGTATTGAGCTGGTGAAAGACTCCGGCCAATGTTGCAGCTCTCCCCAAGACCACCGACCGTGACGAAACCTGTGACGGCGTGGTCGTCGCATCCTGCAACGCCTTGAAAAACTCGTTGAGCTTTCCCGAAAGTCCCTGTCCTCGCGCATCTCCGAAGAGGTTCTCCAGTCTATTCAACTCATCTCGGAGGACGGTGAATTGCCCAAGATCTTGCTGTGATACCGTCATTTCCCGATTGAGGAATTTGTCGACTGCGCGACGAATTTCGGCGACTTTGACGCCGGTCCCGACTTGCCCCGGGCTTCCATCGACCGGGCGTTCTTCGGTCTGGATGACTTGTTGCCTGGAAAAACCTGGAGTATTGACATTGCCGATGTTGTGGCCTGTGACAGTGAGTCCCTGTTGTGCCGTAAATAACGCCGTCTTGGCGATGTCCATCAATGCGCTAAGTCCCATTGATCGTCACCCCTGTCTCCTGATGACTGCCGCCGGTACATGTTGGTGCTGTCGGGAGCCGGATTCTGAATAGAGCGCTCCGTCCGGCAAGGCCTGGCGATGGGCGTCTATCGCTCGAAGGAGAAACGATTGAACGCTGTGAATCAACACTTGATTGGCGGCAATATCCTGTTTAACCGCCCGAACCTTTTCCGCCAGACGTTCATACTGCTGCAGAATCATCCCCGCCTCTGGGCTTTGAACTCGGTGAAGTATTTCCGTGACCGTCCGATTGGACACCGGCACCTGATAGGTGTTCGCGAGGTCGTCAAGCAGCCGATCCAACTCGTCCTTGAGTTGATGCAGAGACTCAAGAATCGAAACCCTGGACTGGTTGATGGCAAGAAATTCGCTGAGGGCCATCCGCTTAATGGCATCTCGCTCCTGAACGATATTCTGGGCTAAGAGATCGCAGTGAGCTGATTCACGGGTGAGAATCTGAGACAACTGCGCAAGAGAGATTGAAGCATTCACGATCGGAAACCTGCCCATCCATGGACCAGATCGAGAACCCGTTGCGAGGACGACTCGACGTACGTGGATTCCGGTCGCTTAGAGTACGGCGTCCGTCAAAACCTGTTTGATCAACGCATCTCCGACTGCGCGACCGCTGACATCGTACGTGCCGCTGTCGAAGGCCTGTTTGATGCGCTCGACACGTTCTGCTCGTTCGGGATCCGGTTGATTGGCCAGCTCTCGGATCCGTTGCAGTTCTTTGGCCTGCGCAGAAATCTGAACCTCATCTTTACCTGCTTTGGCCTGGACCGTCGGTTGTCGAGCAGCGGCGTTCTCAGCCTCATGCACTCCAAGCAACACTTTTGCAAGATGATCGACTTTCCCATGACCTGAAATCTGCATCGTCCTACTCCTTCCCCAACCCCCCGTACTCCTGTCTCGAACGACCGGTGCCCTTTATCCCTGTCGAGTGACTTATCGGTCGCTCACAGGAAAACTTGAGCGTTCTGCAGGGGAGCCAGAAAAATATTTTTCCGCATGCTCTTGCACCATCTGAGCAATGCCGATTCCTCCGGATTCTGCTGCGCGCCGTCCGATTTCCTCATCATAGAATGAATAGAAATACGCAGCCTGTTTATCGGCAATTGCCCCCTGAGGAACGGTCTCTCTCATAACCTTCAGTAAATACGAGACAAAATAGGACTCAAACTGCTTCCCGGCTTCGATGAGCTTCTGCTGCTCCCGTATCACATCTTGTGCGATCATTGGGTGCCGAGGAATATTCAGTTGATTGGGAGAGAGCAGCGCCCCAGGATCCCGATATAATGGTGACGCCATCATTCCCAGACTCTTCTCCATCCCTGTTTGAGCGATCCCATTCATAGAAACCCTCAAATGATCTCCAGATTTGCTTGAAGTGCCCCTGCCGACTTGAGCGCTGAGAGTATCGCCACCAGATCCCGAGGCGTGACCCCTACGGCGTTGAGTGCCTGGACGACCTCTCCCAACGTGATCGTTTCATCGACGACGATCAGGCGAGACTCCTGTTCTTTGACCTCGGTCTGGACATCCGGCGTGACCGTGGTTTGCCCTGCCGCATTTCCCACAAGCGGTGCCGCCGGTTGAGACACATTCAACGTATTTTTGACTGAAATCGTGAGATTCCCATGAGAAATAGCGCACGTTGAGATCCGAACGTGTTCGCCAAGAACCACCGTACCGGTCCGCTCATTGACAACGACCTTTGCGATGGCATCGACGGACACGTCAAGCCCTTCAATCGAGGCAATATATTCGACAACCCGTCCATGAAAAACCGGAGGAATCGTTGCCTTAATGTAACCGGCGTTGACGGCTGATGCACTGCCTTTCCCAAAGGCATGTTCAATGGCCTCTGCCGTCCGAATCGCAGTGGTAAAGTCCGGCTGACGCAGCACAACGGAGACGGTCTCCCACGAATCGATGTCGACGAGAAGTTCCTTTTCAATAATGGCTCCGCCCGGCACCACACCCGCCGCCTGATGATTCTTGGTTACCGTCGCCCCGCCCCCCCCGCCCGTGCCGCCGAGAAACCCTCCGATCGAAACAGGCCCCTGTGCCACGGCAAAGACTTGCTGATTCGCTGATTTGAGCGGCGTCAGCAAGAGCGTGCCTCCTTGCAAACTCTTCGCGTTGGCCATTGAGGAGACCACCGCATCCAACGTCATCCCAGGCTTCGCGAATGGGGGAAGTTTCGCGGTGACCATCACGGATGCGATATTTCTCGTCAAGAGCTGAATGGGATCGATGACCAGATGAACCCCCATCTTATTCAACATCGACATCATCGCTTGAATCGTAAACTGTCCACCGATCACACGATCGCCCGTGCTGTCCAACCCGACCACCAACCCATACCCCAGGAGCTGGTTTTCACGAACCCCTTCGATCCCACCGATGTCCTTGATTCTCACGGCATCGGCCGTCACCGGCCACAGGGAGCCTCCAGTCAAGACACACAGCATCATCAACCACCGTACGACCATACAGCTATTGCCCTCCGTCGAGTGAGGAACGCCTCGTGAGTGTCGGATGCGGTTTCGGGCCAAAAATGACACGTGATAACCACCCTTGCTCCTGCACCGCCTCGTTGCACACGACTCGTCGAGATTCATCCGATCGTTGCACGCGAGCGCGCCTGGGCGGATGCGGAGGTATGGAGTCCGCCCTCCGAACGACCCCACTTCCGACCATCAGTTGCAGCGAGTGCACATTCACCACTCGCCGTTTGGAAAGCGCTTTTCCGGGGACCGTGCGTTTCATCGGACTCGGCATGACGACACGACTCCTTAGAACGGATAGATCCAATCGAGGATTCGAACAAGCCAACCGGGGCGCTGGACATCATCCAGTACGCCCAACCCGGAATACTCGATTTTGGCATCGGCGATCGACGTTGAGATCACCGTGTTCTTGGTATCGACGTCCATACGCCGCACAATACCGGCAATGGTCATCAACTGTTTTTCACTGTTGACCGTGACTTCTCGCCGCCCTTCAATGCGCAGGTCACCGTTCGGGAAGACTTCCGTCACGATGGCCGAGATCGTCCCGGTTAAGGTGCCCTCTCGATTGGTGGCGCCTTTCCCGTCGAACTTGTTATTGGCACTCGCATTGATTCCGAATCCACGTTTCGTTTCATCACTGAATCGGATGCCCGGTAATCCGATATACCCGGCACCGCTGCCGATCATACTGTTCTTGATCGTGGAGTCCCGTTGGACCGCCGTGTCGGCCGACTTCGAACCTTTATGGTTTTCGGCGATTTTCACGGTCAGAATATCGCCGATACGCATGGCTCTGAGGTCTTCATAGAGATAGGCCCGTCCATTTTCTTCCTGCCAGAGCGACCCGAGTGTTTTGGGAGGAGGCAACGGAGGCGCGATTACCTTGCTTGACACCGACGGCGAGCTCGAACATCCCTGCGCGAGCACCGCCAGCACGATCCCAAGTCCCGCCATGACACGGCTCGACTGCATTCGATGACCAGTTGTCGAAAAGCTCACCATACGCTCCTAGAAATCCACTTGTACTAGGCTGGGCGCCACCACCTTCGCCCTCAACTCTCGACCCGAATCAAGATTGGCGACCATGATGGTCTGTCCGACTTGACCGCTTGATTTGGTGATGCCATAGGCTTGAATCGACAACCCTCCTCGACGCGCCTCGATCATGACCCGATCGCCCTTC
This sequence comes from uncultured Nitrospira sp., assembly GCA_964430555.1. Lineage (GTDB taxonomy): Bacteria > Nitrospirota > Nitrospiria > Nitrospirales > Nitrospiraceae > Nitrospira_D. The sequence goes on from CAYSFU010000001.1 coordinate 173,492, forward strand.
TTCACGACGAGGGGGAGTTTCACAAACACCGCACGTAGTGGGGTATCAGGCGGTAAAGGTCGCGCAGCGCTCTTGCCGATCACCTCATCACGATCGGTCAGAAACGGATGATTCCATTGGTGGATTCGAATAAGCGTGGTCTTCAGATCCGCACCGTCGATGAGCTCTTCCGTCTTCAACAGTCGTGTGGGCACGATAGCCTCGATCATCGCCGACACATCCGCCAACACCCGAATGGTTTTCCAGGCTTTTCCGCTCACCGCAACCGCCACATGGAAGACCCGCCGTCCAAGGCCATCATCGGAACCGGTGGACAGCACCTGAAACTCGATGATTCCCGACGGGACGGCAATCGGTTCGGCTGGGTCGAGCACGGCCACCGCGATCGTCTTCACTGTTTGTGACCGGGTGTGCTCCAGATATCGATGAATCGCCCCCTGCAGCAGTTCGGCATTGAGCTCCTGCATCGCGGGCCTTGCACGCTCCTTCTCCACAGATCGTGTCTCACGCCCCGCATTCACCGGTGTGCCGGTGCGTGTATCGGCTTGGGTCCCGGCTGAGACCACAGACGTCCAGCTCAACCACCCCGCCCAGAGTAATACGACAGCGACCCCGATCCTCACCATCTTACCCCTCCCCTCCCTAGCGTCGAAGATTGTTGGCAATGGCCATCATCTCGTCCGAGGCCTGAATCGTTTTCGAATTGATCTCATAACTCCGCTGGGCAATGATCATATTGACCATCTCCTCGGCGAGATTGACATTCGAGCTTTCCAAGAATCCCTGTTGGATCGTGCCGAATCCGGTCGTGAAACCGCCGGTGCCTTGTGTGGGAGGGCCTGAGGCAAAACTATCGATGAACAGGTTATTCCCCATCGCCACCAAACCCGAAGGATTGTCGAACCGGGTCAGCTGAATCTGACCAACTTGTGAGGCTTGAGTCACGCCAGGGAGCAACACGGACACGGTACCGTCTTGACCAATATCCACCTTGAGCGCACCGGACGGAATGGTAATAACCGGATTCAGAAGATCGCCGTCTCCGGTGACGAGGTTCCCGACGTTGTCACGTTTAAATGAGCCGTTCCTGGTATACATGATGGTGCCGTCAGGACGAGACACCTGAAAAAAACCGTTGCCGTCGATCGCAAGATCCGTCTCGTTATTCGTTTGGCGCATATTCCCTTGCAGCCATTCTTTTGCCACGGTCGTCGGACGGACCCCGGTCCCGACCTGAATCCCGACGGGAAAGACCCCGACATTCGATGCGTTCGTGCCCGGGAGCCGTTGGATTTGATAGACCAGGTCGGCAAACTCCGCCCGGCTTCGTTTAAAGGAATTCGTGTTTACGTTGGCAAGGTTGTGCGCAATGGTATCGACATTGATCTGCTGCGCCGTCATCCCCGTCGCGGCGGTCCACATGGCACGAATCATGTGCTGTCTCCCTTACCCGTATGATTCAGACCGATTGAACTTGCTGTGACCTGCGTTCCATCCCTATGCGACTCGCCCGATGTCTTGAATCGCCACTTCCGCCATGCGATCGAGCGTTTGAATGAGTTTCTGTGCAGACTCATAACTCCGCATTCCCTCAATCATCTTCACCATTTCACCGACCGCGTTGACATTTGATTCCTCGATATGTCCGGCCAACAGCTGCGGATTCTTAACTGGCTTGCCTTTCTCGGAGGCGAACAACCCTTCAGCAGACTTGACCGGCATCTCCTCATCGGAGAAATCCATAACTTTTATCGTCGCCACTGATTTATCGTCCACTCTGATATCGCCTTGAGGAGTGATTTCCAACTTCCCGGCTGGAATTTTGATTTCCCCTTTTGTCCCCATCACCGGATAGCCCAGTCCGTTGACCAACCTGCGTTGATTGTCCAATGACAACATGCCGTTCCTGGTGTACCGAACCCCTTGCGGCGTCTCGACTTCCAAAAACCCTCTTCCCTGAATCGCAAGATCCAGCGGATTGCCGGTCAACCGGATGCGACCCGCTTCGAACGTCGTTTTCATCGTGTGCGGCGCCACAAACGCACGTTCGGTCGCCCCGAATGGCCTGGCGACAATCTGCTGTGCTAACCCCGCACTGTGCCCGATCATTGGAATCACCGCTTGGTACTTCGGGAAGATTGATTTGAATGCTTGCTCGTCTTGCTTGAATCCGGCCGTATTCACATTCGCCATATTGTTGGCGAAGACTTGCATCCGTCGCTCATGGGCCAATGCCCCGGATAGAATTGGATAGATCCCACGATTCATCTGACTTGCTCCTTCTCAGTCCCTCCACAAAGACAGCAACCCTTGTGCCATGGTCGTCACACCGCCCATGTCACGGACTCACCATTCAAAAGTAGTGAAATTATAGGAGAATGCCGACCAGTGAGCAGGGAGAGCATCGTGATGATGGATCACGCTGTCGTCCGGCCAGGATATATTCTACCCAGCAAGCGGCACATTTTTCCTGGGACGACACCCGATCCTCTTCAGACTCATCACAGACCCTGCTCTCCCCCAACGTCATCAAACACGATGACGCACGCAGTCGGTCAAGGGAAGTCGACTCTGTTGATGATTAAGAACATGCGGGCTTGGCAGCAAACCGTGGCTTCACGGCGAGCAGATAAACCATTGTGTTTATCCAGCCTACAACGGCTCATCACTCACAGGCATCGGAAGAAGAGTTTGGCAAAGAGACGGGGAAGATGCCGCCACACCTCTCACTGGCAACAGACGCACGCAGCGGCCGAGCATGCCCCCTAACTGATCGCTTCCAGAGTGGCTTTGAGCCGGATGATGGCTTTCGTGTGGATTTGACAGACTCGGGACTCTGTCACCTTGAGGAATTCACCGATTTCTTTCATGGTGAGTTCCTCGTAGTAATAGAGGGTGAGGACAAGCCGTTCTTTTTCCGGCAACATCTGGATCGCCCCGGCAATCGACTCACGCTCACGCTCACTCACCAATGAAGAGAGTGGATCAGGCGTATGGGTGTCGGCCAACATCTTCACCACTTTGTGTCCGTCCGGCTCATGCAGGCTCAGGTCGTCCACACTGATCATGACCGCCCCCCTGGCGCGTGTGATGAACTCATCCAGCTCTTCCAGCGACATCTTCAACTCGCTCGCGACCTCCTCATCATGGGGCGGTCGGCCGAGGCGGCTCATCAGAGCCGTGTGGGTTTTTTGAAGCAAGGAAATACGTTCGTGGACCGACCGTGGAATCCAATCCATGGCACGGATCTCATCGAGCATGGCGCCTCGAATACGGAACTCGGCGTAGGTTTTGAATTTGGCCTCTCGTGTCGGATCGTACTTCGTCATGGCATCCATCAATCCGATGGTACCGACCGAAATCAGATCCTCGGCATCCAGATAGGCCGGGAGTCGGAATGCCAACCGATGGGCCATGGCACGAATGACATGGGCAAACTCTTTGATCAGTTGCTCCCGCCTCGCCCCTTGCGCTGAGAAGGATTTCCGCTCATGTGGTAATGCTGCCTTGCTCATAATAATGGCCTGACCTTTTGCTAGTTGCCGGCGTGCGTCGCCGACCGTTGCCACACCAACTGCATTGAGCTTTTCGGAAGCGCAGGCTTCGGCCATTGCACGATCTGCCTGGCTAACTTCCTGAACGCTTCGGACGCCGGAGCCTCAGGGAACAATTCCAAGACGGCCTTCTGTTGCATGACCGCCATCGGCACATAGTCGTCATCAGGAATGACCCCGATCAATTCGAGCGCAACATGCAAAAATCGATCCGCCGCGATATCGAGTTTTCCGAACACTTCGGATGCTTCTCGAGGGCTCTTCGCTTGATTCACTAATATTTTGAACCGACGTTCACGATATCGGCGCGACAACACCTTGATCAACGCGTAGGCATCTGTGAGCGATGTGGGTTCCGGCGACACGACAACCACCGTCTCATCAGCCGAAGAGGCAAAAAATGTCACACTGGGGGAAATTCCGGCGCCGGTATCGATCAACAGCACGTCCATCCCCCCGGCAAACTGCGCCAACTGCTCTTGGATGATCAGCTGTTGCGATTCCGTCAATGTCGTCAGATGTGGGACTCCTGAGCTCGCCGGCAATACATGGATATCAGCGGGGCCTTTCAACACGATCTCGTCGAACGTGTGGGTCCCGGCCAGCACATCTTCGATCGTGAGCCGTGGGGCAAGACCAAGGAGTACATCGAGATTGCCCAGGCCGAGATCGGCATCCAGAATCAAGACCCGTTTCCCAAGTTTCGTCAGTGCCATGCCCACATTCGCCACGATATTGGTTTTCCCTACACCACCTTTCCCGCTTGAGACGGCAATGACGTGAGGGAACGACTCACCCTCCGATCTGACAGGCTCCGATATCAGGGCGAACGATTTGGATCTGGGCTGCATAGTGTGACCTCCAACCACGTTATCGGTGATGAGTTCCTGTTGCCGTCAATGCAAGTTGTGTTTCTACTGAGTGATCGGACTGGCTCGTAGGTTTATGCGTTCCCTTGACGCCGGGTCGCGTGAGCCTGGTGGCCAGAACATCCGGAGAGGCGACCTCGATATCCCCCGGGACTCGCCGTCCGATACTCCAGTACGACAGCGGGACACCCGTTGCATGCGCCACTTCGAACATCGTGCCGCAAGATTCTGTTTCGTCGAGCTTGGTAAAGAGGAGACGAGGGTGCGGAAGTGTCTTCATGCAATCGGTCATTCGACAGGCTTCTCGCGTTCCGGTTGAGAGCGGCAACACCAGATGCGTCGTGATGGAGTCGTGCTTCAACAATCGGCGAAGCTCATTCGCCAAGGCCAAGTCCTCCGGCGCGATCCCCGGCAGATCCATCAAAACCAGATCCACCTGTGCGTGACGGCGCAGTCCTGCTTGCACTTGACGAGCCGACAACGCGCAGGCAAATGGTACGCCGATGAGTTTGGCGTACCGCCGAAGCTGCTCTGCCGCCGCCTCTCGATACGCATCAAACGTAATCAGGGCGACCGACTTCCGCTGCTCCAGGCGATAGTACGCGGCGAGTTTGGCAGCAGCCGACGTCTTCCCGGATCCGCTCGGGCCGACGAGGAGTCCGATCTCAGGGCGTGCGTGGCTATGAGCCAACGGTCCGGTGACCCGCACACGACGCGCAATTTCCTGGTGAAGTGCACGTCGCATCGTCGACTCGTCTGGAATATGCCCCAATCGTTCTGACTTCAGAACTTCGCAGAAGAGCCACTCGATCGTGGACGAACGCATCCCCTGCTCACGCAACGATTCGCGTAGTGCGGCAAGAAACGGAAACGATTGACCGATGCATGATGGACGCGTGTCCGACGAAAGGTCGCGCAGTAACTGGCTCAGTTCGTTGCGCACCACCCGTACATGGCGGAGACGGTTCTGCTTACCGGCCGATGCGGCAGACTTGCGTGGCGGTTCCTGCTGACTCTTCTTTCTTGGTTTCGTCTCGCTGACAGGCTCCAACATGCCGCACAAGGTCTGCTGAAAGGTCGCCATCGGATCAACGGTCGAAGGGCCGGCCTCTGATGTCCGTACGGCAGGCACGGATTCCTTGACCTGTGTGCTCTCCCGTGCAATCTGCGGACGCTCATATTCGACCGCCGCCATAACTTCCAACACTGAATGATTGAAGGCTCGTAGCGGTCGCCCCCCCTCGCGCACCTCTTTGGACGACAGGATGATCGCATCAGGCCCCAATTCCTCCTTGATGGCTCGAATGGCATCCTGCATAGTGAGCGCGTGAAATGTCTTGACCTTCATCGGCTATCCTATGATGACTGTGCCAACTCCAAATCCACTCGCACCGTATCGAGTGACTGTAAACGAACAAAGGCATCAACCTCGTTAAACCCCATCACCGGAACCGAATGAAGAATGCGATCGCTATGACGGCGCAGATGCCGCCGAAGGCCCTGTGAACACAGAACGATCGGCTGTTGCCCACGAGCCGCAACCCGTTCAGCCGCCTGTTTAATCCCCGTGAGCAGCTTGTGCGATAACGTCGGATCAAGCTGTAGCGCCGCGCCGGGCGGAAGCGCCGCCACTTGATCAGCCAGCGACCGATCCAGCCGAGGGTCCAATGTAATCACCTGCAGGCTGCCGTCCGGAGCTTGGTACTGCTTAGTGATCGTTCTCGCCAACGCTTGTCGGGCATACTCCGTCAGGAGTTCCGCATCTTTACTGATGGACGCTTGATCAGAAATGGCCTCCAAAATGGAGCGCAGATCTCGAATGGGAATGCCTTCCTTGAGCAGATTACCGAGGACTCGAACCACCGTTCCCAGCGGGACCATCGTCGGAATTAGCTCTTCCACCAGTTTGGGATGGGATTTGCCGACCTCATCCAGAAGCGCTTGCACCTCCTGGCGCCCTAACAATTCATAACTATACCGTTTCACCAGCTCGGACAGATGGGTCGCGATGGCGGAACTTGCATCCACGACGGTATAGCCGGCAATCTGAGCCTGTTCTCTCGCATCTTCCTGGATCCAGAGCGCCGGCAGCCCGAAGGCAGGTTCCTTCGTCTCAATGCCATGCACTCCTCCCTTCTGTCCCGTCCCCGGATTAATCGCCAGCAGATGCCCGGGCAACACATCCGCTTTGGCGACCTCCACCCCTTTCAACATGATGGCGTACTCGTTCGGTCTCAACTGTAAATTATCTCGGATATGGATGGGCGGCACGACAAATCCCATGGTTTCCGCAAACTGCCGCCGGAGAGCTTTGATCCGGTCAAGCAGCGCAGTGCCTTGAGTCCCTTCCACAAGACCGATCAAGCCATAGCCCACTTGTACTTCCATCAGATCCAACGGAGTCACGCGGGTCGGCCCTTCATCAGTCTTGGGTACCGTAGGCGTTGGGGGTGGAGCAGCTTCTCGGAGTTCTTCTTGGTGCAGGTGATAGGCGATATAGGCGACCGCGCTCCCCAACACCAGAAACGCCAGATGCGGAAGACCAGGGACTAAACCAAGCGCAAGAAGAATCCCCGCTGCAATCCCCACCGGCTTGGAGGACATCAGCAGCTGCTTCGTCATCGCTCCGCCCAAGTCCATGTCCGAAGCAGCCCGCGTCACGACAATACCAGCGGCCGTCGACACGATAAGAGCAGGAATCTGAGCAACCAGTCCTTCCCCGACGGTCAACACCGTATAGGTCTGAGCCGCGAGCCCCGGACTCATCCCTTGCTGCAAAACCCCGATGGCCAAACCGCCGAGAATATTCACCAACGTGATGATCACCGCCGCGATGGCGTCACCGCGAACGAACTTGCTGGCTCCGTCCATGGCCCCGTAGAAATCCGCCTCTTCGGTGATCTCACGCCTCCGTCGGCGTGCGTCGGTTTCATTGATCACCCCGGCATTCAGATCCGCGTCGATGCTCATCTGTTTGCCGGGCATCGCATCCAAGGTGAACCGAGCCGCCACCTCGGCCACACGGCCTGCGCCCTTGGTGACCACCACAAAATTGATGACGACGAGAATCGTAAAGACCACAAGACCGACGGTGTAATTGCCGCCGACAATGAAATTTCCGAACGCCCGAATGACCTCACCGGCCGCCCCGGCCCCTTCGTTGCCGTGCAGCAGGATGAGTCGCGTCGAGGCGATATTCAGCGACAGTCGAAACAGCGTAATCATCAAGAGAATCGAAGGGAACACCGAAAATTCGATGGGACGACGGACTTGGAGCCCGACCAACAGAATGATGACTGAGAGGGTGATATCAAAGCTCAGCAACAAGTCGAGGATGAACCGCGGCAACGGCAGGAGCATCACCATGATAATGGCGACAACCCCCACGGACATGAGAATGTCCGGATGTTTGATCAATTGAGAAGCGCCCGCTGGTTCCGTGACGGTGGCCATAATGATCGGTGACTACGACTGACTCATGCCGTCCCCCCTCGCGCGCGATAGACGAACGCCAGAATTTCCGCCACCGCGCGATAGAGGTCATGTGGAATTTCTTTTCCGATATCGACCAGCTTGAAGACCGTCCTGGCGACGAATTTGTTTTCCACGACCGGCACGTTGTGATGTCGTGCCAACTCCCGAATCCGTTCGGCAATCACACCGGCCCCTTTGGCCACCACGACCGGAGCCGTCATCGTGGCCGTGTCATACTTCAGGGCGACAGCCAAGTGCGTCGGGTTTGTGATCACGACATCAGCGGTTTTGACGGCCGCCAACATGCGCTTCTTCACCAACTCACGCTGGACGGTTCGCACGCGACTCTTAATCAGAGGATCGCCTTCCGCCGCCTTGTGTTCTTCTTTGATCT
>CAYSFU010000002.1:0-125874 GCA_964430555.1 uncultured Nitrospira sp.
GCTCCTCTATGATTTTAGGGACAACAAATCCATCCGATTCACGTTCCGGCGCATTGGCCAACGCCTTCTCTCCCGGAAGAGACGGTCGAACAACATCGTCCCGAAATACATTGACTTGTCCCATCACGGTTGCGGTCGGTTCAATACCGGTCGTGTCGTACCGATTGAGTTGGTCGACATGTGAGAGAATCTGGCTCAACTGCTTCGCAAACATTTCCTTTTCGGAAGCCGTCAGTGCCAATCGCGCCAAGTGCGCCACTTTCTCAACATCCTGCTGCGCAATTTCCACGCTTTTCTCCTCTTCTCGCTGAGGTGTGCGGGCAAGATCTCGTACCGCGTGCATCCAACGAGAGCCTTCCGAGGACGTGCGTTGGATGAGCACATCGGGATACTGCCGCCGCACCTTTTATTCCACCGTCACGCTTTTCGCCAGATTTCTCGGCTGATCCACATCCGCACCTCGCAACACGGCAATGTGGTACGCCAGGAGCTGAAGCGGAATCGTAAACAACATCGGAGAGATCAATGCATGGGTATCCGGCACCGTGAACACCGCATCTGCGATCTTCCCGAGTTCTCGTTCTCCCTCCGCAACAAACGCAATGACCGGTGCGTGTCGCGCTTTCACTTCCATAAGATTGCTGACCGTTTTGTCATACAATCGATCGCGAGGCGCCAGCACCACAACCGGCATATCCTTATCGATCAATGCGATCGGACCATGCTTCATCTCACCTGCCGCATAGCCTTCGGCATGGATATAAGAAATTTCTTTGAGTTTGAGTGAGCCCTCCAACGCGATCGGATAGTTGATGCCACGCCCCAGGAACAGAAAGTTCCGCTTCTTGTAATAGCGTTTGGCAATCGCCACGATTTCAGCTTCCCGCTGCAACACATTCTCGACCAGGGCCGGCAACCGCACGAGCCGATCAAGCCAGGCTTGACCATCCGCCACCTTCATCACATTACGAACTCGCGCAAAATGCAAGGCCAAGAGATAGAGCGCCGTGAGCTGAGCCGTGAACGCCTTGGTCGATGCCACACCGATCTCCGGCCCGCAATGGGTATACAAAACCCCATCGGACTCACGGGCCAGAGTGCTCCCGACAACGTTCACAATAGAAACAACACGTGCACCCTTGGCCTTCGCCTCCCTCGCAGCAGCGAGGGTATCTGCCGTCTCCCCGGATTGGGAGATCGTAATAAACAAATCCTTCTTGCCGACGAGCGGATCACGATAACGAAACTCGCTGCCAATATCCACCTGAACCGGCGTTCGAACCATCTCCTCAAACAGATACTTTCCGACCTGACCGGCATGCCAGGACGTCCCGCAAGCCACGATCCAGATCCGCTCTAAAGACGCGAATTCTTTCGGCGTCAGCCCAATATCCGGAAGATCCGCCTCTCCCGTCTCATAGGAATACCGTCCTCGCATGGTATCCAGAATGGTCTGCGGCTGTTCATGAATCTCTTTCAGCATGAAGTGGGGATATCCGCTCTTCTCCGCTGCAGACGTATCCCATGTGATCTTCGATGCCTTGCGTGAAACAACCTGACCATCGGAATTGGTCAGGTGCACAGCATGTTGAGTCACGACGGCCACGTCCCCTTCTTCAAGATAGGTCACCTCTCGCGTATGAGCCAGCATGGCCATGACATCGGAGGCGATATAGGACGCATGCGTGGTCCGCCCGACGACCAGCGGACAACCTGACCGTGCAGCAATCAACGTTCCCGGCTCTCGTTCCGACAGCACGGCCAGCGCGTAGCTGCCTTTCACGTCTTTCGTCGCCAAACGCACCGCATCGGCCAATTTATTTCCCTGTTGAAGATACTTATCAATCAAATGAGCGACGACCTCCGTATCCGTCTCCGACGCAAACTTGTAGCCGTCTTTCTCGAGCTGCTGTTTCAACTGCTGATAGTTTTCGATGATCCCGTTATGGACCAACACACAGCCTTTTGACCGGTGCGGATGGGCATTCTGTTCCGAAGGCTTGCCATGCGTCGCCCACCGGGTATGGCCGATTCCGACCGTTCCCTTGAGCCCGTTGGCTTTGAGGGCATTTTGAAGATTCACCAGCTTCCCCACACTCCGTTTGACGGCGATCTTCTCTCCTTCTAAGACAGCCACACCCGATGAATCGTAGCCGCGGTACTCTAACTTGGACAATCCTCCAATAAGAATCGGCACCGCTTCCTGGTTACCGACATATCCGATGATTCCACACATGACGACACTCCAGCTTGATGGTTGGCAGACAGATACGCAGCATGACCGTTCCGCAATCAACCCTTTGACGACCGACCAGACCCTTTCTTTGACTTCGCCGAAGCCTTCTGACGCGTTACCGTTGCACCCGTACCAGGGGCCTTATCTGAAGCTACGCTGGGTGCAGTGTTTGCCATCAACGCCCGTCGTTTGGCCACCCACCCAATCCGATTGATCTGAGGAACTCTGGCAATCGCCAGTGAATCGGCCGGCACGTTCTGCGTCACCGTCGTTCCTGCGGCAATCACTGCTCCTGCTCCAACCGTCACCGGGGCCACAAACTGGGTATCACTCCCCACAGACACGTAATCTTCGAGTATCGTCCGGTGTTTGTTCACACCGTCATAATTCACCGTGATCGTTCCAGCTCCTATATTGACGCCTTTTCCGATTCGCGCATCTCCCAGGTACGTGAGATGATTCGCCTTTGATCCTTCACCAAGCTCGGCCTTCTTCATCTCAACAAAATTCCCTATTTTGGCCTTGCGTCGCATGATCGCACCAGGTCTCAGATGCGCGAATGGACCGAGATGGGCGTCCGCCTCAACCTGCGATTCGCGCAACACGCAGTAATCAAGGATCTCCACATTGTCCCCAATCGTACAATCAGTCATACGGACCCCGGATCTGATGATCACTCCTTCGCCAATGCTCGTCTTTCCCTCAAGACTGACGTTTGGATAGAGCACAGTATCTTTGCCGATCGTGACATCTGCATCAATCCACACCAAGCCTGGGTCGCGCATCGTTACCCCGGCATCGAGCCAGCGCTCACGAATTTGCTGCCGGACGACCTGTTCCGCCGTGGCCAGCTGCTGTCTGGTGTTGACGCCTAATCCTTCATCGGGGTTCTGAAGCGTCACGGCAGCCACGGGCCGACCTTGCGCAACCGCCATCCGTACGATATCCGTTAGGTAGTACTCACCCTGCGCATTGTCGGGCTCCAGCTTATCCAGTGCCGCGAAGAGAAACTCTCCGGACACCACGTACGTCCCCACATTGATTTCCCTGCTCGCGCGCTCCGACGGTGTGGCATCTCGATCTTCGACGATTTTCTCCACGCCCGACGACGCGTACGCCTGATCTCCCTGGCTCGCTGCACGACGGATCACCCGCCCATAGCCGCTCGGATCATCCAGCATCGCTGTCAGGATGGTAACTGTGGCCCCCTCTTGCTGATGAACGGCCAAGAGCTCTCGCACTGTGGCCTCCTGCAGCAAAGGCGTATCACCGTTCAGAATAAGATAGTGTGTCGGACCCGTCTCACCATGCTGAGTAAACACGGAGCGGCTTTGCATGACGGCATGGCCGGTCCCAAGCTGCTGCGCCTGCTCGACGATGCGCACAGCTTGTGCTCTCGATGTGCCGATGATCCCCGCTTGAATCACCTGTCGAACCTTTTCCGCTTGATGCCCAACAACGACCGCAATGCGGTGGCCTGCCGCTCGAAGCGCCACGTCGACCGCGTACAGCACCATCGGTTTCCCCGCGACCTGATGTAAGACTTTGACATGATTGGACTTCATCCGCTTGCCCAACCCAGCGGCCATCACGATCACCCCAAGACCGGACATAGGTGCAGGCAGTGTGTGTTGATCAGTCAGTGGCATCATGGTGCTGAATACTCCTGATGATGAGCGTTTCTCAAGGACCCCATGGAGAAGCTTGATTTATCCGATCGGCACGCCGACATCCGGCTGTTTAATCTGACCCCACTTCGCTTCCGCCAACGCCGAGGCCATTGTACCGGACGGCGTGTACAACCCCCCCGATACAATCAGCTTCATCGCTTCTTCAATACTGATATCGACCGACGTCACCTCCTGTTCAGGCACGAGCAAAAAATAACCCGACGTGGGATTGGGTGAGGTCGGCACATAGACATGGATCAGCGTATCTTGCCCCAATGCCGTCGTCTCGCTTTTGGTCATACCCGTCACGAACGCAAAACAATAATGACCATTCTTGGGAAACTGGATCAAGACCACACGCCGATACGATCCGCGCTCCGAGAAAGAGAGGATATCCATCATGGATTTCAAGGTCGAATAAATCCCGCGGACAAGGGGCAACCGATTGAGCCACTCCTCCCAGTGACTGACGATCTGGCGCCCGATAAAGTTGGCTGCAAACAACCCAACCAAAAAGATCAGCAGCACCAATGTCACGATCCCAAGCCCTGGAATATAGTGATCAGGCACCAACTCAGCCATCGCATCGCCCAAGATACCATCCAGTGCCACAAACAAGGTTTTTAAAACGAGAATCGTGCCCCAAATTGGGGTGACAAGCAGAAGTCCTGTCAAAAAATAGCGCCTCAAAGCCGTCTTAAGCATAGGGAGATCAGCCCACCCTCCTGTTGAGAAGAATCCGTGATTCATCTTACAGAGTACCGAACAAACGTCGCAAGCGTTTTCTTGTTAATTTCAATGAGTTATGTCCACAAACGAGAAGGATCTCTGAATGAGGTTCCACCTTGCTATTCCCCACCTCCTGACTTAGGATCCGTTCCGCTACGCGTAGGACGAGAACGATCGATGAACCCTCACATCAGAAAACACTCCGGCATTTTCATCACATTGGAAGGCGGTGAAGGAAGCGGAAAAACGACACAGGCTCGGAGACTGTGCGAGTGGCTCAGATCCCAAGGCCGACAGGTCCTACAGACCAGAGAGCCGGGGGGAACAATCCTCGCTGAGCGATTGCGCAGCATCCTTCTCGACCATTCCGCAGAAGCCGTTGCACCAGAAACGGAAGCGTGGCTCATCCTTGCCGCCAGGCGCCAACATGTCGATCATGTGATCAAACCTGCACTCCGACAGGGCATGATCGTTCTGTGCGACCGTTTTTCAGACTCGACGATCGCCTATCAAGGCTATGGGCGGGGCTTGAACCTTCGCCTGTTGCGCACCATGAATGCATGGGCAACCGGAAAACTTGTTCCGCATCTGACGCTGCTCTTCGACGTGCCTGTCCACATCGGATTGACCCGACGACGCGGCCAACGCTCCTCCCAGAATCGTCTTGATCGAGAGGCCACACAATTTCATGAGCGGGTGCGAGTCGGATTTCGAGCTCTCGCGCGGCAAGCACCACGACGCGTGGTTGTATTCGATGCCGCTCTTCCTCTAGAGTCCGTCCAGCAGAACGTCGTAACATTTGTGACGAATTGGCTCAACACCCGCCGCCCTCGACAGCTGCGGCAACGGTAGCCTATGCCCTTTACGGATATCACGGGCCACGAGCAATCGATTGCCCTCCTCCGGGCCAGCCTCTCCAATAAGCGATTAGCGCAGGCCTATCTTTTCCACGGTGATGCCCACATCGGCAAGCGTATGACTGCCGTGAGGCTGGCCCAGGTGTTGAGTTGCGACCGCCCAGTTCCCACCGAGACTCCGGACAGTTGCGGCCAATGCCGCTCTTGCTTGCAGATCGCGGCTCAAACACATCCCGATTATTTCGTTATCGAACCTGATGCGGAGGCGGCAACACCACAAATCAAGATTGAGCAGATCCGGGAACTCGAACAGCAGTTCGTCTATCGCCCCCTCATTGGTGAACAAAAGATCTGCCTGATCGATGATGCGGATCGCATGACCATCGGCGCAGCCAACGCCCTGCTCAAGACATTGGAGGAGCCTCCGGGTCATAGCCTCTTTATCCTGGTCACCAGCCGGCTCCACGCGCTCCCCATCACGATTCGATCACGCTGCCAAGCGCTTCGCTTTACCTCACCGGCACGGACACAGGTGGAGGCCGCACTGATCCTTCAGCGGGAACTTCCACCCGATGACGCTCGATTCCTGGCCCTGCTCACCGACGGCCGTATCGGAGAGGCACTCACCACAAACGTAGCGGAAGTTCACACACGGCAACACGAATGCCTGACCTTGGTGAAACCCGAATCATTGACCTCCAGTACCGCCATCCTGTCAGCATCGGAATCCCTGGCCAAATCGGATCGAGGAGCGGAGACCTTGCGCTGGCTGACGCGATGGATTCGAGATCTTGTGATTGTCCTTGTGAATGGAGAGCACGACCAGCTCCTTCATCTTGATCAACTTCCCCAATTGCAACGTTTCGCCGAACGCGCAAACATTGACCACCTCTTGACTCTCTTGAGCGACATTGAAAAGCACACGCAGCAAGCCACACGACACCTGAACGTACAGATGGCATTGGAGACGACGTTTTTTCGGCTCCGTGACGCACTCGGGCTTACCCCAGCGGGAACCACGACCTAGCCAAACACGCCGCCAACCTGATATCGTGCCTTCGTCATGGTAAGAGAGAATACGTTTTACATCACCACGCCGATTTATTACGTTAACGATATCCCACATATCGGGCACGCCTACACCACGGTGGCGGCCGACGTCTTGGCGCGCTACTGGCGGCTACGCGGGCGCGAGGTATTCTTTCTCACCGGACTCGATGAACATGGGCAGAAAGTGCAACAGGCTGCGATGAAAGCCGGTATCGACCCACAAGTTCACTGCGACAAGCTGGCGCCACAATTTGAGAATCTCTGGGAAAAACTGAACATCTCGAACAACGCCTTTATCCGAACGACGGATCCGCAACACAAATCCATCGTCCAGCGATATCTTCAAGAGCTGTACGACAAGCAGCTCATCTATAAAGCCGATTATTCAGGCTGGTACTGTACCTTCGATGAGAGATTCTGGACGGAAAAGGATGTCGCTGACGGCCTCTGCCCTGACTGTAAACGCCCTGTCGAGCAACTCAGCGAACACAACTACTTCTTCAAGATGGGGCACTACCAAGACCGTCTCATCGAACACATTAAGAAGAACGATCAGTTCATTCGCCCCGAATCGCGTCGAAATGAAGTCCTGGGATTTCTTCAAACCCAGAAACTCGGCGACCTCTCGATCTCAAGACCGAAATCGCGACTCTCTTGGGGCATCGAACTGCCTTTCGACAAACACTACGTCACCTACGTCTGGTTCGACGCGCTGGTGAATTACATCTCTGCTTTGGACTATCTCCCTCGGGGAAACCCCGCGGGCAATCGATTCTGGCCGGCGGACGTGCATCTCGTGGGCAAGGATATCTTGACGACGCACGCTGTCTATTGGTCCACGATGCTGATGGCGCTGAATCTTCCGTTACCAGACACCATCTTCGCCCACGGCTGGTGGACTGTCGACGGCGAAAAGATGTCCAAAAGCCGCGGCAACGTCGTGGATCCGCATAGGATGGCCGATGAATTCGGCGTCGATGCGTTTCGCTACTTTCTCTTGCGTGAAGTCCCGTTCGGCCAGGATGGAGATTTTTCGCAGAGCGCACTGATCACCAGCATCAACAGCGACTTGGCGAACGGCATCGGCAATCTACTCAGCCGCACGCTGACAATGATCGAGCGTTTCGCCAACAAAACAATTCCGGCAAGCGGGCCGCCCGTGCTGCCTGAGCTCGAAGAGAAGATCGCCCAGGCCTCCACACAATTGCCGACAACATTGGAACAAGGCTTTACTGCACTGTCTTTCCGCGACAATCTGCAGGCAATCAATGCCCTCGTCGGCCTCTGCGATGAGTACATCGACAAAGCCGCACCTTGGAAGCTGGCCAAGAACCCGGAAGATGCGCCGAAACTGAAGACGGTTCTCAATCACTCTGCCCGTGCTCTGCGCCTACTGGCCGTCTCGCTCTATCCGTTCATGCCGCACACAATGGAACAGTTGGCTCGGCAGCTCGGCTCCCACATAGACTTTTCTAAAAGTCTTCCGGTCTCGGCCTATCAGTGGGACAGCTCCATCGCTGATCTCACGATCGCCAAGGGCGCCCCGCTGTTCCCACGCATTGAGCCTCTAAGCGGAACACTCCGCAGCACAGAGGAACTTGAAACAAAACTGATACAAGGAGCCAAACCAGTGAGTGAAACACCCGCGACTCCGCAACCGGTTTCTGCCATAACCACGCCAACTCCACCCGTAACATCGGCAGGTGCGGTCACTCCAGCAGCTCCCCCAGCACCTCCAGCTTCACCTCAGATCACCATCGACGAATTCATGAAGGTTCAGCTTCGGACAGCGAAGATCTTGTCCGCCGAGCGGGTGCCGAAATCAGAAAAATTGATCAAGCTGCAAGTCTCTCTTGGCACCGAACAACGTCAGATCGTCGCTGGCATCGGGAAGAAATACGAACCTGACGTGCTCCTCGGCAAAACCATCGTCATCGTGGCCAATCTGAAGCCGGCCAAACTGATGGGCATTGAATCTCAGGGGATGGTCCTCGCTGCGGGTGATGCGGACGTGCGTGGACTGCTCACCCTCCAAGAAGAAGTGGATCCAGGCACGAAGGTGAAATGACGCGATTCCCATTTGCTCCAGTCAGACTGAGCGCCTTGCTCAGCCTGCTTGCTTGCCTCACCATTCCAGCCCACAGCCAAACTCCTCCCGACATCCCGCTCAACGGTCCTCAACCAACGACTGTGTTGGTACGGGTCGTTGCACATGGAGCCATGGTGTTAGGTCGCGAAGTCGGTGGGGCTCGCGTCACGATCACCGATATCGTAAGCGGCCAAATCCTGGCAACCGGCTTACAGCAGGGTGAAGCCGGTGATCAAAATCAAATCATGCGCACGCCTCATATGATGGAAGAGCCGATCTATAGCACACGTCCTTCCGCTGCGTTTACGACAACCCTGCAACTTCACAAACCGACGCTGGTGGAAATTTCCGCCGAAGGACCATTGGCCTACCCCGCTGCAATCCAGAAGACGAGGACAACCCTCCTCCTGATCCCAGGACACGATCTGACACAGGACGGCATCGTGTTGCACCTCTCCGGATACCTGGTCCAGATCGAATGGCCCACACCTCGTGAAGCATTGATCGCACGAGATGATGTGAAACTCCGCGCCTCAGTCAGAACACTCTCGGGTTCCTTGGTTCGTCCCCATGGAGATTGGGACTCTCGAAAGATCCGTATTTATGGAGAAATCGTCATCGGCGACCGAACCATCGAACGACTGCAGATGTTTTATGATGAGGGCAGTCGGACCTTCGAAGCCCCCTTCTTTGTCCCACCGTTACAAGAAGTCCCTGATGGAATCGTTCTTCGAGTGATCGCAACGGATCTCGCAACCGGCAACACCGGAATGGCTCACGCGAGCTATCCGGTGTTGAGCGAACGTCTGCCCTCCCAACCAGTCCGTTAGCCGGCAGCCGAAGACATTTCGCACGATCCTCCGGCTAGGCTTGCCCCGCTGCATCGCTCATGAGACACTGTCCCATATGACGGAGCTTGCTTCCTACTCTCACCTCCGATCACGACTCCAGCTGGCCTTGGCCATCAACGCCGTGATTATTGCAGCGGAATTCATCGGCGGCTGGCTCTTGAACAGCATCGGCCTCATGGGCGATGCCGGGCACAACCTCGTCGACCAAGGATCGCTTTTTCTCGCCCTCTATGCACACCTCCTCACGGCACGGCCCGCATCGGAAAGCCGAACATTCGGCTATCACCGAGCCGGCATCATTGCCGCTTTTTTGAATAGCTTTGTTCTTTTGCTGACCGCATGTGGGATCACGCTCGTCTCTCTCAAGCGGCTCCTCCAACCGGTTCCCGTTGACGGCGGATGGGTGATGGCGATCGCGGCTGTCAGCTTCGTTGCCAATCTCGGCGTTGCCCTTTTGCTCCAACAGGGAGCGAAAGACGATCTCAACATTCGCAGTGCCTTCTGGCACATGTTGGGAGATGCATGGGTCTCGCTCGGTGTGATCATCAGCGGCGGAGCGATTCTTCTCACGGGATGGACGGTCCTGGATCCGCTCGTGAGCCTACTGATCGTCGGAGTTATTCTCCGAGGAGCCTGGCCCATCTTTAAAGAATCGATGGAGATCTTGCTGGAGTCAACCCCCCCGGGTATCAGCGCATCACGCGTGGCAGCGACCATGGAGGCCATTCCCGGCGTGAAGAATGTGCATGACCTACACATCTGGTCAGTCGAACCCCGGCTGATCATGCTCACCAGCCACGTCATGATCGAACCGGATCGCGCTCCGCCGGAGTTACTCCAGCTGATTCAGCACCGCATCACGACGGACTTCGGCATCAAACACATGACGATCCAACTCGAAACCGAGTGCTGCGATCCCGACGACATCCATTGTGATCTCCGGAAACTGACCGAGCATCATCACGAAACCCAGACCTTCGCACACCATCATTGATCTTTCATTTCTCTTTCTTGATCAACCGGCCACCCATAACTGGAAGGTTTACGAAGTACTTTCTGGCCTTCGCTTGGCCTACAACAAGATCCGGCAGTGACGCCCTCGACTGAGACCTGACAAACGCTCGCATGTTTCTGGTATCCTGCTCTGGTTTCTTCATCATCGGGACTCGCTGTCCATAGGCGGAAGACGGTGTGAATCCACAAGCCTCACGACCCAGGACTCTCTCTAAAGGGGGAAAGTACATGTTTCCCAAATCGATAAACCATTCTCTGGTAGCCTTCTCTCTGTTGCTGTCCTTGACGAGCTGTACCGCGCTCACGACCCCTATTGTTCGTCCTCCGGCACCAAAGTTACTACCAGCGGCACCGAACCCACCTTCGCCAGCCCCAGAATCCAGCATCAGCGTTCCTGTCCATGTCGATCTGTCACCATTTCTCGCTGCCGCCAACGATGACAGCATAATCCCGAAGAAATTCGACCATTGGGGAAGTCTCGTCAAACATTCCAAAGGCGTCGACTATAAATACTATGCGGAACGAGATACGTTTACGATGGCACGTTCCGGTCTCCAGCAAGCCAACGACACACCGCCAGGCATGGCTCTCCGTGAATGGTGGAAAGGGATCGAACTTTCCAGTTCCCACGTATTTGTTGACGCCTCCCTTCGATATAAAATTGGAGCCTCTTCACTTCACTGTGGTGACGGCAATGAATGGCCGCGAAGGGGCACCGTGCACGGCAGTATCGCGACTGAGCTGACTCCGGCGTACAGCCTGTCGGCATCAGTCGCCAGCGTGGTCATAAGCGCCAGTGAGTCATGCCAGATACGAGTCGGGGATCTGGACGTCGCGCAGGAGGTGCGGCAGAGACTGGCGGACCTCGTTCGAGGAGGACTCAGCCGCGCTGTCACCCGCATCAATGCGCTGACGGTTCACTCTCATATGGACACTGTCTGGAATACGCTCCACAACCCCATCCAGTTAGAACCTGATGCCTGGCTCCAGTTCAATATCGACAAAGTCCGGCATAGTGGATTTTCGGGAACCGGCCCTATAGTCGATGACACGATTCACATTACCGCGAAACCGGTCATCGTCTTCGGCCCGGAACCGCCCGCTGGAGTTGCCTCCTTGCCCCCGCTCGACACTCCACCAACTTCCACCGGATTTCACAGTCCGGCCGACGCTCAGCTCTATGGGACGCTCCCCACGACACTGGCAAACCGGCTCACTCCCACGCGGTTCCACGTCGTCACGGATGTTCCCTTGGACTACCCCGTACTCTCCAAGGGCCTTGCGAACCGGCTCAAAGGGAAACGCGTCGCGAAGAAAGGGTATTTCATCGTCATTACAAATGCCGCGATCTTCGGCAATGGCGGCAACCAAGTGGTGGTGCGGATTGACTTTTCGGGAGACGCAGTCGGTCACGTGTATTTTGTCGGAAAACCAGACATGAGTACACTCACACAGACGGTTTCTATCAGCGGCCTCCGCTATGACATCGAGACGGAAGCGCTTTTGCAGAAGACAGCTGATTGGCTCGACTTCGCAACGTTTCGGGATCTGGTTGCCAGCGAAACCGTTCTCGGAGTGACACCCGCCACGGACCGTGTCCGAGGCCTACTGACTACCACACTACATCGGGCACTCAGTCCATCCATCTCCATGCACGGAACCGTGGAGTCGGTTCAAGGCATCGGCGTGTTTGCCGATAGCACGGCATTGCATGTCCGCACGATGAGCGATGGAACGCTTGATGTGACCGTCACTGATAAGCCCTGACTCAGCTCGACGAGCCGAACCTTGATCCATTGAAACAGCTGAATGTCGGCTGCGAACGACCTATCGAAGAAACACCAGCCAGAGATAGACCGCACTGAGTGCGACCGACCCCACCATGATCGGGAACCCGTACTGAAAGAACTGCCAAAAAGTGATCCGGTAGCCGGCCTTTCGAGCAATATCCACAATCACGACGTTGGCACTTGCCCCGATGATAGTGCCATTGCCTCCCAAGCAAGCCCCCAATGCCAACGCCCACCAGAGCGGAATGATGTCGGCTTGATGGACCAGCGTCGCGTAATCGGTGATCTCCGGGTGCAACGATCTGGCGAGGTCGACGATCAATGGATTCATCGCGGCCACGTAGGGAATATTGTCCACCGCGGCGGACAACAGTGCCGACCCCCAGAGCACCGCCATCGTGGATCCCGCGAGATTCCCCCTCGTGACGGACACCAATTGATCGGCCAAATACCGAATCACTCCGACTTTGACCAGCCCTCCTACTAGGATGAAGAGACCGATAAAAAAGAAGATGGTCTTCCACTCCACTTCGGCCAGATACCGCAATTCCTCGGCATCTTCTTCATGCTTACGCCTGGCATGTCCCATCACCATGAACAGGCTCGCACCCAAGAGCGCAATCGTGGCCGGCTCAAGATGAACCAGAGAGTGCAAGCAGAAAGCCACATTCACGACACCTAATAAGAACAAGCACCGACGCAAGAACGCCTTATCCGGCACCGCTTCCCGTGAACTCAGTGCGAGAACCGCCTCTCTCAAATGTGGCGCAACGGTCATAGATCGTCCAAAGATGATCCACAACACCGCGAGAAACAGCGCCATCATCACGATGACGATCGGCCCCATCATGACGAGAAAGTCGAGATAGCTGAGCTCCGCCTTGCTCGCAATCATGATATTGGGCGGATCGCCGACCAGCGTCGCAGTGCCACCGATATTGGAAGCCAGTGCCTCCGTGACCAGAAATGTGATGGGATTCAGCTCTAAGCGCTTGGTAATTGAGAGTGTGACGGGTGCCAGCAAGAGGACGGTGGTGACATTATCCAGCATCGCGGAGAGGCCGGCGGTCAACACCGCCAGCAAGACCAGGAGGCGAAACGGTTTCGCATCTGCCCGTTGTGCCGCCCAAATGGCCAATACCTCAAAGAGGCCCGTCTCCCTGACGATGTTGACGATGACCATCATGCCAATCAACAAGAACACAACATTGTAGTCCACTCCGAATTCGTGCGAATAAAACGCTTCCTCTTGTGTCACCACCCCAAGACTGATCATGACCGCCGCACCGAATAGCGCCACAATCGTCTTGTGGAGCCGCTCGGTCATGATGAGCGCGTAGCACAGGCCAAAAATAAGCAGAGCGAGCGTCAAGGATGACATGCGATTCCTCGTTACGATTTACAACCGATCGTCCAGGCCCAACGCATTATCGGGGAGCTACCAAGACAATGCAATGAGAGTTGTGTGGAAGGCTCTTGCTGTGGTGTCTCAGAAATTCACATTTTCTCCTCCTCATCGGAGTCGCTGTCAGTAGGATAGACCGATGTCACACGAGTCCACAGTTCGCCCTGACGATGACGCTCTTTTCCCTCCTCTACGCCTTGGCCGAAGCGACAGAGGTTAAGAACTTACCGTTACAAACTGAGCCCTCTCAATATCTTGGAAACGTTGACTGATACCGGCAAGCACTCTTTCGGAAAGGCCGAGAACGGACCCCCGTGAGGATTGAGGGAAGAAGCGGCGGAGAAAACGCGTCATTCCTAATGAAGTTGTGGCAACTAGCGATGCCAGTACCGGAAAGGCCCTGAATCTAAATGCACATAGGTCGAGTTTCGATATGAGCCGACTCCGCCATACTTTAATTCTAGTGCAGCTTGACGGAGCTTCTTCACAGGGATACCAGGGATACTGAGATCAATAGCCTGCCCCTGTACATGCAAACTGTTTTTAGCGGCTTGCTGCCCCGTTCGGACCAAGAGATCGTTATATTCCGGAGACCGAAAACCTGAGATGATATGGATTTCTTGTTGCGTGCCAAGTTTTTTCTGCACTAAATTGACATGTTCCAGCACTCGCACATCGATCGCACCGATCTCCCCGGTCTTGTGGCAACGGAGAAGGTAATTCACATCATCGAGCGCCGCAAGATCGTAGACGCCGGATTCGTCTCGATAAGTCACATCCAATCGCTCATCCATCCAGATGTTGACCAATGTCAATCTGCCTTCGGGAAGCTCACGCGCTTGAGCAGGCTGAGGACCAATCAACCGTCCACTCAGCAAGAGCGTACCGACCAGAGAAACCTGAAGAAATGCTCGACGGGTCCAAGCCCATGTAGGCTGATCGGCTCTATCCACAGACACACCTTCCTAATCAGGATGTCCAAAAAATGAACAACAACCGACTCAAAGATGCACGCTTGTAACAAAAAACAAAAACTCGGTCAACCCATAATTTCACGACCTGAATAGGTCTACCTTTCAGGCAAATCCTTGCGAAGTGAACGTAGTCCCAACTGTCGATGGTCTACACAACATGCCTATTTCCCCAAAATAGGAGGAGGACCACCCATCCCCATCAACTGATTGGCCCTATTAGAAGATCAGCTATTTGCACCTATCGTCTAGTATCGTTTTATTTCTAGACAGTCCACTGCCCCACGGGTAAGATTCAACCATACTGAGGCGAATATCTATGGCCACAATTCTTGTTATCGACGATGAGCAATCCATCAGAGGGTTGCTCAAAGGTGTTCTGCAAAAGGCAGGACACCGCGTGCTTGAAGCAGAGGATGGCCGCAAAGGGCTGGACCTCTACCAAAAGGAGCCGGTTGATCTTGTGATCATGGATCTCTTGATGCCGGAAACGGATGGTCTTGAGGCCACGCTTCAACTCACCCGCGAATATCTTGACGCGAGAGTCATTGCCATTACAGGGGCCCAAGGCGATCACAACTTTCTCAATGTCGCTAAACTCCTCGGCGCTCGCCGGGCATTTGAAAAGCCATTTGATATCAATAAACTGCTGGATGCCGTGCAAGAAGAACTAGCAGCCTAACCCAAGATTCTCTCGTTTTATCAGCCAGGGTCCTCTCGTCTCCCTTCTGATTCGACATCGCGCCGGTTCCCTGCAGACCGAACACGTTCCGGCACATATCATCCAGAACTGAGCATTCCGCTCATCGTGTATACTTGTGACTCCGAATAGCTCGTGTGGTTCGTCAGAATCTTCAATGATGACCGATGGGTATAGAGGAATCCTCCCCAAACATGGTCCTCTCACGATCACCCCTGAAGACCGGAGCCATCTGGTGCATACTGGTTGTGTTAGCAGCTGCCCCTTTCTTCCCGCTCAGCAATTTCGTCGGGCACCCGCATTGGGATCACGCTCGGTGGATTCCTTTTCAAGATTTTTCCTTGTCTCGGAACATCCTCAAGGACGTCCTCGGCAATACGGTTTGGTTTATGATGTTCGGATGCCTTCTTCATCACCAACTGAATGGGAATTCACGCTCTCGCTGGACGCTTGCCAGGATCATTATCATCGCAAGCGGTATCTCGCTTTCGGCTGAACTCTTTCAAGTCTTCTGCCACCATCGTATCGCCTCAATGACGGATGTGGTGTGCAATGTGGTCGGCGCCGGCCTGGGTGGGTACGTAGCTGAGAAACAGCCCGTGACAACGTCAAGAGAACCCTGGCTCACTCGGTGGCTGACAGCGGTGTTCGGTCGAGAGCGATGCCATCAAACTTCCAGCGTTCATAAACGAGAACTCCCCTTCAAATAGCATCGTCATGCACGCAGTGTTTTGCGCGCTAACCCTCGCATCATCGCCGGATCGGCATACCCCACTTCACTGAGGGCATCCAGCAGATGGAGGTTCTTCGAGGAGACCAAGGCCTTCGCCTTTGCATAATTCGTTGCACTAAACCGCGCCACGGCCGGTTGACCGTTCACGATCTGACAGGCCAGCACCTCGCCATTCACCTCGAGCGTCCCACCCTGCTGAATCAGAGTTTGGGCCTGCGCTACAGAAATGCCGTGCAGCTGAGCGAATGCTTGTACCCCTCCGGTCTCCACCAGTCGCCCGTCCGGCATGATACAGAGCCGCTTAAAGTGCGGTGACCAGTCCTTTCGAAAATCGATGTACTTGATGTCGCCACCTTTGGTAATCGCGCGATCCATCGTTCGGTAATCCAAGCCCAAATTTTTCTGCTGCAGTTTGGCCTGTAGCTCATCCGGCAGCGCCTTCCAAAACACCTCCCAGGCCGCCTCGGCGAGCGAATGTGCTCCAGATCGAGCAACGTGCTCCGCTTCGGCAAACTGCACGAGATCCAAGACCCAAGTGTATTTCATCCCCTCCCTCGTTGAATCGATCCGACAGACGAATACTCCTCGCGTAAGAATGCCGCCGATGTGTGGGTAGACATACGTTCCACCGATCGTCAGCAAGGTGGTCATCGTGTCAAGCGGAACATCGTAGCTTTCGGACAGGATCTTGGCATGAGCCGAAAGATCCTCCTGCTCCGTCATGGCACAGACGGTCACGTTGCCCGGCGCGTCAAACTCCGAATAGTCTTCCACGATGTTATAGAGCACCGTTGGCTTCGGCTTGTCGGCCTTCCGCTTGATCTTGAACATCTCTCCTTACCCTCCTCCTCTCACACCTTACTCCTAACCAGATGTCCGTAGGCTGGCAACGTCTGCAATCGTCGATCTTCCACCGGCCCACCGATCGTGAAATGATACAGCGACTGCATAACTAACCCTTGGACCCCGACGATTCCATGGACCGGATCATCAAAAAAGCAGCCGATCCCCGTCGCCCGCAGCCCCACTGCTTCCGCGTCCAGGTACAGCACCTGTCCGAGCAAACCCGCCTCCCAAAATAAGCGCGGGTACCACCAAGCACCGCGCTCCCGCAAGGTCCCTTCGAATTCAGCCAACATCCCGAATGAGAAGGCGCTGTCGCCGGCAATGTCTTGGTGACAACTGACTTGCACGGCCAGTCTTCTGGCATCGCCTTCATGCAATGAATAGAGAGGCAGACCATCAGGACAACCCGGGACAGTGGTCCACGTCAGTTCAGCGCTCATCCCCTGCTGAACAAATGACAACTTTCTGACATCTCGAACCAGGACATACACTCCCGATGTCAGCCCCTCTACCCGATGAGCGAAGATCAACAGGTGAATCGCCGGATCATAGGGCCAGACATCCCATGGTATCGGTCTTTCTAACTGCAAGGATTCAGCCGATGGCATGACGCGCTGCATCATTCGAAAGAACGTCGCAGCAGACATCGACGTCTTGCCATCAAACGCCACGGCACTTCGGCGTTGGCGAATGATGTGGCCGGCCGTCGGATCAGCGTCACTCGCCGCTCGTGATACATGAAGCGTATCGGGTCGGGAACTGGACTGTCCGATCGTCGGATTCATCGGCTGCGGCTTCCATGAAGCCTCGGCGACTTCGTCGATGATATCCCAATGAACTCCATGTTCCCGGCTCAAACGAGTGGCTTTCCCATACCATGTTCCACCAGCCACTTCCTTCACAAGCGCCGTATCAAGAAACAGCGGTATCGTCGAGCGCTCATTCGGCACGCGTTCAGATGGCCACATCACCGCCAAACAATCAGGATGTTCCTGTTCGGCTTCGCCAAAGTCTTCCGTGCGATCTGTTCCGAGCAACATCGCCACCGTATCCTGACCCAGCCCGTCCAGCAACACCATATTCCACCCGAGTGTCGCTGCGGCAATCCTCGCCGTGCCGATCGCATGGCCCACATCGTGATTGCAGTAGCGAAACGCCCGTTCCCCATATTTCCAGGCTTCCCGCCAATGCACGGAGGTCAGCCCAAGGAGGAACGCATTAGGAGGAAAGGCAGCCATGAGTCGAGCAACAGGGTCGGCTTGGAAATCAGCTCTCCGTTCCAGCCCATGCTCCTTGGGCGCATAGTGATAGAGTCCCGACGCCAGATCGAGTCCTTCGATTTGTGGCACAATCACATACCCTTCGGTCGGATGCAGATTGCCGGATGAGGGATTCATGCGCAACGCCCATTCCGATTCTCCGGCCTTCTTCCAAGCCGACAGGGCCAAGGCATATTCAAAAAAACGTGAAAGAGTTTGCACGTTCACAGGCCGACGGGGAACGGCTCCTCGCTCATAGACCGCAGCATAGGCCGGCGACAGCGGTTCTTCGTCGGACGCGAGCAATGGCAGGGGGATGAGCTGTGCACCGTTGAACCGCCGGAACGGGTCAGGTTGATTCGCCCAATCGAGATATCCCAACGAGCGGGCATAGCGATTGAAATGGTGCTTGGTGCGAATATGGTAGTCGATGATCCGATCAATGGGATCACGGGGAACAGATTGGGGGGCTGCAGTAAGATCCGGATTCTCAGTAGTCATTATGCGGCTTCGACTAGTGTACAGAGCCGCGCGAAAGAAAGTAAACGCGAGAAACACCTATGCCATCGCATGGCAACATAGCTGAACAGAATGCCTACTGAGCACTTGCGTTGACGTTCATGCTGGGAGCCAGCGGATTTGAACTGGGAGCCCTGTCAACCACAAGAAAATATTACGTGAATTACATTGACATCCCTTAGTGCATCAGTTCAAAATTTCACCACTTAATGCATTCCACCGATTAAAAGCCACCTTCGGTGTGGATTGAGCTACCGTAAGAAAACGACCTGAAGACAAGAGTCCTCGGGACGTCACACATGTCCCTCAACTGCGTGTTTGTTCGAAACGGTTTGAGAGCGGATGCGCAGCGCAAGATGAGCTGCAACGTGAAATAGACGCGGGAAACGTCATCGATCGACGCAGATTACTTTCTAACCCCAGTTCATCCGATGGCGCAGGAGTATCGCATGCCGGAGCAGGATGAGATCGCACTGAGTCGTCACACTATCGTCCGAGTTCTGACGACAACAACCTGCTTACTCCTTATTGCCAGTATGGCAGGACAGATCATTGCGTATGGATTCGGGCATGACTCGCTCTACGGATTCGTCCGTCTCTTTTATCTGGATACGGAAGGCAATGTACCAACCTTCTTCTCTGCAATTCTTTTGCTCCTGGCCTCCCTTTTGCTTGCGTGCATCGCCTCACTTAAAAAGTCCTCTCAGGATCCCTATCGTCGTCACTGGGCAATTCTCTCATTCCTATTTTTCTTCATGGCAGTTGATGAGGCCGCAAGCCTCCATGAACTGCTGAATGGAGCGGGACGGTGGGTGATGGGTCGTCATACGACGAGTATTTTTCACTATGGCTGGGTGATGTTTGGTATGGCTATGGTCGTGGTGGTGGCACTCTCATACCTCAAGTTCTTTCTTCACCTTCCCACCTCCACACGAATACAATTCTTCATCGCTGCTGCTGTCTTTGTTGGCGGGGCTATCGGCGTAGAAATTTTGGAAGGCCTCTACTCCGAATCGCGAGGCGGAGAGAACAATTTTCAGTTTTCTATCTTTGTGACGGTAGAGGAAGGTCTTGAAATGGCAGGCAGTATCCTCTTCATCAATGCGCTGCTCACATACATTTCGACGCACCACGAAGGTGCGTTATTGCGATTGAGAAGATGTTAAGACGACACCCGTCGTAACTCGCGCGAAGAAATGCCTCGCACGGTCCCCGTTATAGACGGTCAATAATCTTCATTGACCTCTCTTCCTCACTCAGCTAATTTGGGATGACTCATGCGCTTTGATCCCGCCCTTGCCGCACAAGAAGCTTTCGGCCAAGCTGAACCCGAACTCGGCACAGATTGGGATACGGCCGTGGAGCTGGAACATACATTTTCCTCCAATGCCGGAGCGACAGCGCGCGAAGCCTATGAAGGCCTGCTCGCTCTGGCCCAGCAGCACCCCCAGAGCCATTTCTTTCACGCCTTCTGCATCTATATCACCTGGCAACAGGTGACGGAGGAAACCATCGCGCATCACTTCGAGACCGGCCTGAAGCTCTGTGAAGCCTACCTCGCATCTTGTGAAACACGAACGGCGCGGGATAGTGAACAGATCGAAGAGCTCTACGGATCTTTCCGGGCTGGATTAGGCCTGGAAGAACAAGACGAGCTGCAAGTTGAATACAAGCGGGACACGCCAAAAGGAGGCGACTGATCGGAAACCGTGCTAAGTCGGAATACTGCTCACAATGAGAGCGAACGACCGATGGCCGAATCCGCATGAACGATGGTCACAAGCATCGAGCCCGAATCTTTCTCCATCGCGGCGATTTACTGCAAGCTCGCACCGCGTGGGAACTGGCGGTGGCCGATGATCGACTGGCAGACAGCCCGCAAGCTTTGTCCGATTCTCTTGGCAACCTCGGTAATACCTGCGCGCTGATGAACGACCTGCTCCGGGCGGAGCAATGCTATCGCGAAGTGCTCCAGATCCAACGGACTGAGGGAAACCTCACCGCTGTCGCCCACACCTTGGTCAACCTCGGCAATCTCCATATCGCCTCAGACCACCCAGAGCACGCACGCCCCTACTACCTCGAAGCGCTGGATCTTTTACGTCAACTGCAAGACCATCGCGGCCTTGGGATCCTCTATACAAACCTTGCCCTCCAAGAAGCCCGCGCAAACTGTTGGGAGCAAGCCGTCACATCGTTCAAACAGGCCCTCGATCATCATCGGACAGTCGGCAATGAGGAAGGGCTCGCCGTAACCTACAGTCAACTCGGCAAATGTTATCTCGACCAAGATGATCTCCTGGACGCTGAGCGCTGTCTCAACAACGCCTCGGAACATTACATCAAACTTGGGAATGAGCCTGCCGAAGCGGCTGTGCTCCGTCTCCTTGCAAGTCTCTATGAAAAGCGACGCGACCCTATTTCGGCACAACGCTGTCTCGAGCGCGTGGTTGCACTCGACCGACGCTATCGATTGCCCAATTTGGAGGCCGACTCACAGACACTCTTGAACATAAAGAAGGCTGGCTGACACCCTCGCCCTCGCAAATCGACCAAGAAATCCCTCTCGATCCTGGACAGAACGCAATCCTCTGCTACCTTAGAACTCGTCCTATTCGGAACGCCTGTCGATTAAGTTTTTGCTCACACACGCCGACAGGATAGTGACAAGGAGAGAGCATGGCCTGGTCCGCTCGCATCATCCTGACTGCAATTTTCGGAGTGATCCTGACGGCTTCCCGTGCACTGGCCTCGGATGTCTCGCCTGTGATCACCGTCGGGACGCAGGAGGTCGGACTCACCGCAGGCTATATGTTCTCTCACCGGCTCACGGGCCTACACAAGACTACGCAACACGGGCCGGCCCTGATGCCTTCGTGGATGATTACGTTGACCGACCCCATCGGGGACAGCTGGTACCGGGGACAGATCTCGCTCGGCGCGGAGATGGTCTACCTGGAGTTTCGCGAACCGATCGTGACGCACGGCATCGGTTTCACGCCAAGAATCAAGTACACCTTCGTCGCCTTGGATCGGGTTCGCCCCTATGTGGAATTTACCGGAGGACCATTCTGGACGGATCTCGGCGGTCGGATTCGGGAACAGGCCAACGAGTTCAACTTCGTCTTGTCGGGCGGTGTGGGCGTGTCATGGTTTATTACGCCGCAACTCGCCTTTAACGCTGGCTACCGTTTTCATCACATTTCCAATGCCGGCACAGCCTTTCCCAACCTTGGCCTGAATGCGAGTCTGCCCTTCGGCGGATTTTCCTTTTATTTCTGAGGAGACGGTGATCATGACGAGACATGCTTTTCGCTGGTCGCTCCTGAGCGTTGTCGGAGTTCTGTTGTGCACGCATACCGGATGCACACGGTCCATCGAATTGAAGTCTGTTTCGGCAAATTCGCAGGCGGTCGAGACTCATTTCCTTGCTGACGATGAGCGCGTTCCATTGGTCATGGACTCATTTCAGCTGGTACAAAACGGAGCGCCACAAAATCCCTCGGCCGAAGCCGAGCGGCGGGTTCTCAATACGGTTCGGGAAACTCACCTCTTCTCGACACTGATTCCTCTCGGAGCACCGTCGGATTCCCTCGGCGACAAAATCGTGTCTGCGCGCATCACCGTGGATGAAACGATCGAGCCGCATTCATGGTTGTCGGCCTTCAAAGGCATCATCCTCGGCGGTTCCATGTTTCTGCTTTCGCCCTTTGTCGATTTTGAGTACGACTATGCAGCCACGGTCGGGCTTGAGCTTGAACGCTGGGACGGACAGGTCAAACGGTACGAAGGGACTTCAGCCGGCACCGTTCAGTACAAATTATTCGGGGCGACGCCGGTCATGATTGATGAGTTGAAGGGACACGTCACGGAAGCCTGTCTGACAGAGCTGACGGCTCAACTGGTCCGTGACACGACGCTCTATATGGCCAGCAGCGCCCCAACCTCCGGCTCCGGTATTCGCACAGTGACCGTGAGAGCCAAAAGACCCTCGACGACCCTCCCCACGCGTTTGGCGTCTCCTCCGACGACATCTCCGTTTCCATAAAGAACACTCGCTTCGCTTCTCTCAACCACGTTCTCCTCTGGCTGATCCAGGCGTGCTAGTGCTATAGTACCATTTAAATTTACATCGCAGGTACTATGGACATTGATGCATTCCGTCAAATGGTCGCCAAGAATCCCAAGGGATTCCTCGGCCGCTATGGACTCGGCAACAAGATACTTCAAGAAAACGGGAGTCTGGAGGAAGCCGTTGAGCATCTGACGGTTGCCACACAGCTGGACCCAACCCACGCGGCTTCTCATCTGGCTTTAGGGCGAACCTTGATCCGACTGGGAAGGAACGCCGAAGCGAAGCCTGTGCTCACGGCTGGCATTGAGGCGGTCCATTCTGGTCGCTCCAACGGCGGGAAGGATCTGGTCCCTGAAATGCAGGAGTTACTGAGCACACTGTGATGATCGTACCGCCGCCATGCACGAAGGAGGCTGCCAGTGAACCTCGACGATGCCAGAAAACGAATTGACTCAGCCGTCACACAATATGGCCAGCATGCCGCGCCCGCCATTGACTTGGTCATGGCGGAGGTTCGCTCGGACCTCGGCGCCGGCGCCTTCAACGAATTGGTTGACGAGTTTGACCTTGAGTTGATGTACAACATCGCCCCCATGGAATCGGATCACTCCAATAGTTGAGTCCTTCCGTCCTACACCGGATGTCCATCATGACGTGCGCACATCCTCTTCTATGCCGCTGATCTGGGCCGCCATCTCTGCACACGGATTCGGTCACGCGGCCCAGGTGGTGCCGGTGCTCAATGCATTGGGCTGTCTTGTTCCAAACCTTCGAGTGCTCCTACGTACGATGGTTCCGACATCGTTTTTTGTTGATCGTCTCAAGATTCCATGGGACCTGAGTCCTGTTCAGCAGGACGTCGGCTGCATTCAACAGGGTCCCATGACGATCGATATCGATGCGACCTGGTATGAGCACCACCGATTCCACGGCACATGGAAGGAGCGACTGCTGACCGAGGTAGAAACCATGAGAGCGGCCAAACCGGATCTGATTCTCGCCGATACCCCGTACCTGGCATTGGCAGCGGGAAAAGCTGCGTCGATTCCAACCGTTGCACTTGCCAGTTTTACCTGGGATCTGATTTTGTCTGAATACCAGACTCCGCCTTCGATCGATGGCCAAGCGATCATACAGTCGATTCGACAGGCGTATGGTCAAGCTGATCTCGCCCTACGAATCACGCCCTCTCCCACATTAGATTGCTTCCACCAAGTTGTCGCGCTTCCCCCGATTGCCGAGCCGGCTGTCCCCGTCCGTCAGAAATTGGCTGAGTTTCTATCCCTTACGTCCGATGAACGAACGGTTTTAATCGGATTCGGAGGAGTTCCGCTCACGTCACTCCCTTTCGAGACAGCTGAGTCGCTTTCTGGTTATCGATTTCTCTTTGATGGCTCAATTCCGCCAGAGAGCAAGCGGTTCATCTCGATCAAGGCCCTCCCCTTTTCATTTAAGACGTTGCTTGCATCAGCTGATATGATCATGACCAAACCAGGATATGGGACGCTGGTCGAAGCCGTCGCCGTACAAGTCCCGACAATATACGTTCGGCGATACAACTTCGGAGACGAACAATCTCTCGTGGATTACCTACACCGCTACGGGAAAGGGATCGAGCTTTCCATGGACGACTTCATGAATGGCCAATGGGCCACCACACTGAAGAAAGCCGTCAACCTCCTCGCTTCAACTCCGCCACCACAACTCAATGGCGCAACCAACGCAGCAACCCTATTGGCACCGTACATCACGAGTGATCGACGATGACGGTGCGGTTACCAGGCTCCCACTCCGACACCTTTCTCGCCACCTCGCTCCCGCACTGACCGTACCTTCTGTTGCCGTGGATGCAGTCAGATCATGCCACGAGCCCCCTCCCTTCCCATGGATCGGCGGTGCGATCGCCATTCTTGAAAATCAACAACAATTCTATTTTCAGACGTGCGTGAGCCAGCATTCTTTTTCGCGATTTCTTCTTGCCGCAGATTCCTGGTGCTATAGTTGGGGCCGATTGATAGATCGTCCTCCTATTCCTAACCATATATCAGTCTATGGACACTGCCGCTCAGCACGCCACATCGACGATTGACCCAAAAGTCGCAATTCGAGCCGGCAAGGGTGACAGTCATGCCTTCACCCAACTCTATGATCAATCAAGCACCATGCTCTTCAGCTTGGCATTGCGGATACTCGGAAGCCGAGAAGAAGCCGCTGATATTCTACAGACAGTGTATGTCGATATCTGGAAACGAGCCGTTCGCTATGACGTCGGACGTGGCACACCGATCGCCTGGCTCATCACACTAACCCGCGGTCGAGCCATCGACCGGCTACGAGCCTCCGATCCTCAACTGCGTCGCCAGAGATGGCCGACCGATGGTACCGAATCTGCCGCTCTACCCGGGCAATTTGAGAATCCAGCGGACCAAGCACTACGGACAGTGATCAGCAAGGCACTCAACGATCTGCCGAAGACGCATCGGCAGGCAATCGAATTGGCCTACTACGAAGGCCTGCTTCCAACGGAAATAGCGACGCGACTCGATCAGCCGCTCGATACAGTGATCACTCGCCTCAAGCTCGGCATGTCACAACTGCATGAGTCCCTACACGTCTACTGGGAACACGATCTTTCGGCATGACACACCAAGATCTCGAAGACACCGTTCCTTGCTATGCGATCGGCGCGCTTGAGAAGATCGAACGGCAAGCCCTGGAAGCCCATCTGCTTTCCGGATGTGTCTCTTGTCGTACCATCTTGAAGGAATATCAGTCGGTTGCGGTAGCGCTTCCCTTTCAACTCACGCTGGTCCCTTCACCTCGTCATCTTAAGGCAAAGGTCATGGGCGCTCGCGCACTGCCGCTTTCGACGGAGGAGACGACGAACCTATCTGACAAGCCCAGCCTTGAGCCGGGTGAATGGATGAATCATCTCTTCCCGCCATCTACAACCTCCGCCCCGTCGTTTGGGTGGATACTCAGTATGGTGTTTCTCGCTGTCCTCGGCCTGTTGGTATTCTTAAGTTGGAATTACGCTCCCCAAGAAATGACCACTGCAAGCAGAGTCACTGAACTGCAGGCACAAGCGGACGAGACACATGCCAAACTGGCCATCCTCCAGCGACAACTGAAGGAGCGAGAAGAGTCTCTTGCCCGGACCCAGGAAGAACTGCAGCGACGTGTCACCGAACTGGCGGACGTGAAAGATCAGCTGATCCAACGCGAAGCCGAGGTGGATGACCTAAAAGGCCGCCTCCTGCCACAACGCACAAGACCAACAGTCCTACCGTAAGAGCACCGAATACCGTTCCTGCACAAATCCTCCCCACTCCTGTCCCTCTCTCCGGCTCCTGTGCTAGCATGCATTGTGACCGTGACAAGCGCGACAATAGCTCCATCGATACAACCGGACTACAATGATTCCCATTTCATGGAGCTGGCGCTTCAACAAGCCCAACTGGCTCCCCTCGTCGGGGAAGTCCCGATCGGCGCCGTGTTGGTATCCGACAACCATGTGATCGCGGCTGCTCATAACTATCGAGAGATCTCACAGGATCCGACGGCGCATGCCGAGATCATCGCCATCAGAAACGCTGCAGAGCAGTTGAAGACGTGGCGCCTCACCGACACCACACTCTACGTCACGCTGGAACCCTGTCCGATGTGTGCCGGAGCCATTGTCCAAGCACGTATCGCACGGCTCGTGTTCGGCGCCTGGGATCCCAAGGCAGGAGCCTGCGGTTCAATCCTCGACATTCCTTCTGAGCGTCGCTTCAACCATCGAGTACAGGTGACCGGGGGCCTCTATGAAGATGAGAGCCGAGAACTCTTGCGGGAGTTTTTCCGATCCAAGAGAGCAACTTTTTCGAAACAGCGCGAGCGCTCAAAATCTGCAAAGGCATGAGAACCTCTCTGCACACGTGACAAGCAAAATCCGATGAGCATCGTGTGATATTCTACAACGTATCAGCAGGCACGTTGCCCATAGACGGCTATGTCGGAGATGTCAAAAATGAAGATTTGGCAACGCGGAACACCGACGAGATTTCGCAATGTGCCGAGCCTGATCGTAGCTTGTATATTGCTCGCAGGTTGCTCGTTGAAGGGATCATCTGCCGAAAGGATACCGACTCAATCCTCTCTTCCCACTCAGCAAACCAACGCCTCCCTCCTCAGCGACGGTGGTTACATAGAAACGTGTCGAACAAAAGGCGTCCCAATTCCACCTGATTGGAAACGGCTCTCACCGGAATGGGAACACCACGGCAATCTCAAAACCATACTTCTCACACCAAATAACCTTGAACAGACTCCGGTTGATGAGACCTCGTTCGCATACGTCTGGTCCTATGCCCCATCCCATGGTCGAGGTGCTTGCATCGCACTCGGGAGGAATGGGGGATCGTTTCAAATCATCTGCCAAAGCGCCACGACCGGATATGCCTGTTTTTGGGGTAACGACGCAAGCTCCGCACAGTCAAATTGGACACCCGAGACAACCGAAGTTCCTATCAGCTCCCTCCGCGACCCCGTCCAGGGGTTTTCTCCAAACACCGTCGCCTGCACCGAATGTCATCGTGGGAACAACGCCTTCCTCTATGCCCCTGATGATCCCACCTGGGCCACAGTCTTGAGACCGAAGCATCCTCGTCCCACATTCACCACTCGCGTTGAGCAATCCGCGCATCAGGGACAACTGACCTTCGGCTCAACCACCATTACCTATCCTCGTTTTATTCCAGTGGGAGGAAAATCTATGATCCTAGACAACCCACGACCAGCGACAACCGGGTGCTCAGGATCCTGTCACGAATTGCACATTGAGATGTTCAAAAAGAATCATACCGTGGAAGGATATCTCCGAGCCCCGAGGCCTATGGGGCCCAGCTGCGCGGAACACTCGCCATCGGACGATCCAACCAAAAACTGCTATCAGCAGTAGCTACCGGCGATACGGACAGCTGAAATTGATCTTCGATCAAACGACGCGTATCATGAGCCCATGCAGACCGCCAAAACCCCTTTCCCCAAAAACCGGCGACTAAGCGCCATCGTTGCACGGTCGGTAGGCATCGTTGCCATCGCGCTCGGATTTGTGATCGGGATGTACGGGCTTGATCATCCTGAATCACACTGGCTTCAGACCGCGCTTGGATTACTGGTAACCGGAATGATTGCCCAAGGATACGCCCTCTACCGTTCGATCAAACAAATACATCGATTGAACTCCTGAGCCGAATCTTTCACACTCGCCTGACAAGCTGAAATCCTGTCAGTTTACCCAGCAGCACCATCCCTTACCTCGTAGATCACACACATCTCCCCTTCGCGTATCCCTTTTCACTGAAGGACTGCACGACCACAGACACCAGGATACAATCCATATGTAATTGACTGGCCGACCAGCTATCTCCTGACAGCGTTTCGTCCCTGTGGAGCGGCGATTGTTGTGCCGGTTATGGAAGAACTGTTCTGGAGGTCATTTATGCTGAGGTATTTGATTTCATCGCGTTTTGAAACCGTCCCCATCGGAACCTTCACACCGTTTTCCTTCGTTACAGTCGTCGCACTCTTTGGAGTGGAACATGACCTTTGGCTCGCCGGGATGATGGCGGGAGTTGCCTATGGGCTCCTTCTCGTCCAGACAAAAAATCTCTGGACCTGCATTGGTGCACATGCCATCACCAACTTAGCCCTTGGCATACACGTGTTAGTGACACGAGAATGGTCTTGGTGGTAGCAGTCAGGCTGCGTGCTTCACACAAACCTCCTACGTCTACTCCCTTCCGATCTTTCTCGTGGGGCGCACCAGAAACTGAAGCAACTCGCCGTCTGTTGTTTTCGTCATCACGGAAAGGGAGCCGGACATCGGTTGACGACGAATCTTCCACTCTCGGTACAAGACAATTCCAGCCACCATTGTTACAAACCCACCGACCAGCCACCAGGTGATCATGTGTCCTCCCAGATCGTCAGACTCCACGTGCCCCACTCGCTCACACAGATCGACGTTGCCGCGTCCGCTCGTTGACAAACTCCACTCAACGCAGGCACCTCTTCTCTATAATCTACCCTCTTTTCTATCATAGTCGCAAACTATTGCATAACCTCTGATCCAATGAAACTTCGGTCTGATATGCCGATTGTATCATTACACTTGCCATGTGCGAAACGCGCCACTCACTCGACACATCAACCTATTTCTTTCAAACTGCATCAATCCGCACTACACGTGGTATGCTTGCGGATAACGGCCCGATTCCGTAACAGCTGAACGGCAACAGGCACGATCAGCGTCAAGATTATGACTCTGACCATAGTCCTCCTTGCGAGGATATCTCCCGCGCTCGCGTACCGAAATCTCTCATTGCACCCGACACACATATCGCCCGTTACGGAGGCATGATGTCGACCACAAAGCCACGCGTCTTGATTCTGGGCGGAGGGTTCGGCGGGATGTATGCCGCGCTGGAATTCGAGCGCGCACTCGAGCGTGGTGCAAACCTAGACGTCACCCTCATCAACCACGACAATTTTTTCCTCTTCACTCCCATGCTGCATGAAGTGGCCGCGAGCGACCTTGATGTCACCAATATCGTGAGTCCCATACGCAAGCTGCTGCGCAAAGTGACATTCTTTCATGGCGAAGTCGAAGCCATTGATCTGGAACAGAAGCACGTCGGCCTCTCGCATGGGCATGACAAACATTGCCATACGCTTCCATACGACCACCTGGTGTTGGCACTTGGGTCGACCACGAATTTCTTTGATATTCCGGGCTTGGCTACCCGTGCCTTTACCATGAAAACGCTCAGTGATGCGATTGTGTTGCGCAACCATCTCATCGCAAACATGGAAGAGGCTGACTTTGAGTGCGGAGCCTTGCTCCGCACCGGCCTCTTGAACTTTGTGGTGGCCGGAGGTGGCTTTGCCGGAGTCGAAACCATCGCAGCCATGAACGACTTTCTGCGAGAGGCCGTGCGGTTCTTTGCGCATTTGCGGGAAGATATGCTGCGAGTCATTCTAGTCAGTGCGGGGCCCGTCATCTTGCCGGAGCTCGGAGAGAAGCTTGGAACCTACGCACAACGCAAATTGACTGAGCAGAAGGTGGAGATCCATGCGAACTGCAAAGTCACCGCCGTGACAGACCGCGATATCACCCTCAGTGACGGGACGACGGTAACAACGAATACATTGGTCTGGACCGCCGGTATCAATCCCCACACGCTGTTGAACGCACTGCCCTGTCAGAAAACCAAGGGCCGAGTCCTTGTGAACGAATATCTAGAAGTTCCTGGGTGGCCCGGGGTCTGGGCCTTAGGCGACTGTGCGATGGTGCCAGACCAGAAAACAGGAACATTTCATCCTCCAACCGCACAACACGCGCTGCGCGAAGGACGGGTGGCCGCACAAAATATCCTGGCGACGGTTCGACAAGGATGGAAACGGCCGTTTGCCTACTCCACAATAGGACTACTCGCCCCGATCGGAAAACGGACCGGTGTGGCAAACATTCTCGGCATCAATTTTTCAGGGTTCATTGCCTGGTGGCTGTGGCGAACGATCTACCTGCTGAAACTCCCTCGTTTTGAGAAGAAAGTGCTCGTCGCCTTGGACTGGACTCTGGATGTGCTCTTTTCAAAAGATCTAGTCCACTTTCGAACCACGCGCACGCTCTCCTCGTCACCACCCACAGAGCACTAACAAATCGAACCGGCGGCTTCACGCCGGCATCGAAAGGACTGATCGAGCTTCAGCAAGGTTCTGCAATACCTGCTAAAGCCCTCCTGTAACCGGTAACGGCAACAGGCAACCACGACACATCTCCCGTGAGAAACCTCGCCAACTTTTCCCAAAGCGTGAATACGACCTACCTCGCTTGAGTAAGAAATTCCTCAGAACAACCATTCCGAGAATGATCACAGCTATTCGAAATACAATAACTAAATACAAATATTACTAATAGTTTGCATTCATATAAGCCTGCGTGGCATTCCAGGTCTGAGCCGTGTGCGATTCGTACGGAACAAACATGGCGAACAGCGGCAATGCTGAAACAAGTGAATTCTTTTTCCTACACCTCACACCGATCCAGGCATAGCCATCTCGTCATTACCATAATTTAAACCATTGATGCACCAAGCCTTTTCTCTAAACATGAGGCTGGCATCCCTCATGCAACTTGCTCAACTTTGTATGCTCACAACGAGCATGCCAAGGGTTTGAGATATTCGTCCACGATTGAGTAGAGACATGGCAATCACTGAGAATTCTGTGAGAAGTTCTGACCGTCGATCATCGGTTTTTCGTGCAGATATCGAAGGACTGCGCGACATCTCCATCCTTCTAGCGGTCCTATTCCATTGTGATATACCTGATTCTTAGGAGGCTTTGTCGGAGTCGATGTCTTCTTTGTTCTGTCTGGATTGCTGATCATCGACATCAGGGAGGGACGATCGCCTACAGAGATAGAGACCATCTGACGGGCAATTTTGCAGACCAACTCAGGGATGAACTGACGACCGCTTTGCAGACAATTTTAGGGGGTTCCTCTCATTCAACGAACTGAAATAAACCGCCTGTTCCGCGAAAAATCCGTCGGGCTGAGTCGTGAACTCATCACCGCCTCGCTCAAAGGCTAGCGCCTAACCAATTTGGTGGCGCACAGTCACTGCACCCGGGACTTCCACTCCTTTGGGGATCCAGCTACAATGGCCTATGCCTGAGAGGATACGCGTATAATGTCGACTCCAATTCCTTTTTACATCCTCTGCGGCTCGCTCGGTGCCGGCAAAACAACGCTCTTGATGCGCCTACTGGAGCATTGGAAAACCCAAGGACGACAGACTGGTGTGCTGATGAACGAGGCTGGGTCTGTCAGTATCGATGGCCCCCGGGCAGGCACTCTCGCTGAACAGGTCATGAACCTCGCCGGTGGTTGCGTCTGTTGTGACACCAAGGAAGATCTTTCCTGGGGGATTGCACAGCTAGTACGCGATCATGGCTCCGATGTGCTGATTCTGGAATGTTCAGGCCTGGCTGATCCGGCTGAAGTGATTGATGCGGTCACCGATGCCTATACGGCGCGATTGGTCTTCCTTGAACGAGTCATCGCACTCGTGCACCCAGTCTCGGCGGAAGAAAACCACTTCAGCGCATACGTGACAACCCAGGCAATACGCTGCGCCGATGAACTGATCCTGAACAAGCGAGATCTCTATGTCCCAGGACATTGGGAACAGTTCCGTGCCGGGATCCTCCGACAAAACCCCTATGCCCGTCTATGGGAAACGTCACATGCTAGGCTCGATGTGGCGGATCTGTTGGCTCCCCATCCGTCAGCCAAGCAACCGGTGCCGACCAATGTTCTGTTCGGCACATTACGGCCAGGCCATCCTGAGCGCGCGACCTACCATCCTATCGCCACGACGGTCTCGTTGCCTGGCCCAGTGAATCATCAACGGTTCATGGCATGGGTCAAGACCTTCCCCAAGGAACTTGAGCGAGCAAAGGGCTACTTTCGATTTGCACAAGAACCAAAGTTACAGGAGTTTCAATATGCTCTGCCGGGAGAAGCCACGATCACGCCGCTCACTCTGCTGGATGAACCGGAAGCGGCACTGGTACTGATCGGACGGGGATACAATGTAGAGCGTCTTCGGAACGAACTCTTGGCAACAGTAGACAATCGCACGGATCATTCGTGAGTCTCAATGCCTCGCTCCTCCTTCGCCGACCGGGCCTACAACCGTCGTCACCTTCTTTCTGAATCGTGGCCATTGAAGCAGAACCCATGCCGCTCCTCCGCCGATCACCCCGCCAAGGATCCATCCGCCAAGAATGTCCGTCACATAATGCGCGCCGATAAATACACGGGAAAATCCGACGAATGCCACAATCGGCCAAGTGATCCAGCCTGACCCAGGGTACAAGACTTGAAGGAATGCCGCGAGCGCTGCGGTGTTGGCTGCATGGTTCGACGGGAAGCTGAACAATCCTCCACAGCCGCTTGGTTCAATCTTCACCGCTTCAGTGAGGGCCCGGCAGGGTCGCACTCGTTCAAAAACCCATTTGAGCTGCCCACCAAAGAAATCGGTGAGACCGACGGCTGCGCCCAAAACAGGACCGCCCAACAGCGCCTCTTGCCTGTTGCTCCAAATCCAATAGGCAATCGCGCAGGCACCAGGAAGATAGAGCGCGCTGCGATTTCCCAGTTGGAGGAAGAAGTAATCGGCAACCGCTGACTGGCCAGCCAAGCCGTTGATCGCTAAGAAAAGGGATTCGTCCCACGTCATGGTCAGGCATTAGTCACGAGTCATTGGAATACACATTATCAGGATTTTGTTCACCCCTGTCTAATGATCGTTGACGAACGATCTCCCTCATCTGGTGCGGAAATGGATGCGGACTGTCAACTCACCATCGACCGGATCATCGCCCTTCATTTGAGGGTCGAACGTCCACCGGCCGAGCGCCTTGACTCCAGCCGTCGTCAGTTCGCGATGCGTACAGGGTTCCAGCACCACGACGGTAACCTTCGCATGCTTGGAAACCAATAGACGGGCTTTCATCCAATCATCGATTTCTTGCCCATTGAGCGAGGCGGGAATAGCGGGCCAGGGGGTGGACTTTGCCACGGGGCCCAATTGCTGATCTTTATTGAGGGAGAGGCCGTGCACATGCACTTCAGGCAGCTCAAGTACGTCTTCCTCATGGTCGCTCTCGTGCGTGGCCTCGTCGCCGACCACAGCATAGAGCAGAGCCGGCCACGCCAAGATCACAGCCAAGAGCGTTCTCATAATCAGTCCCATGCATTCCATTCTACGTTATCAATGACCGGATGCTCAAACAGGCCACTCAACAAGGCCGCAGGCGATGTGCGAACCGGCAGCGTACCCTCTGGGGCACGTTGAGGAGTTGCACAAGCCGAGAGCGCCGTTGATGGCCTGTTTCAGCATCCGACTAGAAGAACCATTGCCCGCGGAAAAAGAAAGACCGTGGCATCCCGGCATGGGACACCCCAAGACCGATGCTGCCTTCCCCTTGGTTGATGAAATACTTTTGATCCAATGCATTCACAACGTCGAACCCCAGCATGAATTTCTGGCCATGCCACGGCAAGGGGATGACATGGCTGATCGAAAAATTATAGATCGTGTACGACGGACTATGCGTTGAGTTGGTCTGTGCACCTTCTGCTGCCGTCCGCAGCCCGGATGCAAATAACACCTGCCCGGTAAGAGTCGTTCGCTCGAAGAGTTGATAACTCAGGACACCTGACGCCGTCAGCGTTTGTTGGTGATCGCAATGAACTCCGCTCGCGGTGTTGATGTCGGCAATTTCTTTGGCTTCCAGCAAGAAATGCCCCGATTGCAATCCATATCCTTTGCATTGCCCCCACGCGATATTTCCACGTCCTGCCAGATGTTCCATGAACCACACCTTGAGGGCTGCATCAGCACCACGGCTCCAGCCCCGCTCAAAGGCAAAATAGTTGAGCAACGGCGTCGTTCCGAACTGGCCGGCATCCGAAAGATAGTTGGCGAGCTTGTAATAGCCGGTTAGCTGCAGCGTCGCCCAGTCGGTCAGGGCATGGGTGCTGCCGATCTGAAAATAGTGGGCTCGCTCAGCTCGTGGTTGGTTGTTGGTCGTATCTTCAGGAGCCGCCTTTGTTCCGAGAGTATTCAGCTTGGCAAAGGAAATTGCTTCCAGATTCGGCGGCGAAAACAACCGCCCGTAAAACGCATGGAATGCATGGGAAGAGTTATACCGATAGGTGATCCCAAGGCGCGGACTCACTTGACCTTCGTGGCGTTGGTACTGGACCGCATCCCCACGAATCCCCACGTTGATCGTCCAGTGCTCATTCGGAGTCCATTGATCTTGAATCCAAAATTCCTGACGCCAACCGATTAATCGATTATCCGCATTGCGGTTGATCACGCCTCCTATCGGACTCCCTGCGCCATCATCAAGAAAGGTATACAACCGTGTTTTATTGATGGCCTGAGTCCGGTCGATCTGGAAACCCGCCTTGATCACATGCTCCTTGCTATGGACAAAGGTGTAATCGAACCTCACGCCGCCTGAATAGCCGGTACGATCCTGACTTCCGGAGGAAAACGGTTCAGCTTCGTCCGGTACATAGGCAAGCACATTCAACGGGTCGGTCCGGAATGTCGCCCGCGTGTGGCGGAAATACCCAGCCACGCTGAAAAAATTTCTGGCGTTGATGTCATGCCGCCACACCAAGTGACCGTATTGGCTGTTCTCTTTCTGATTCTCATCGATCATCTCAGAGGGCACCGGGGTAAATCCGCCAGGCAAAAGGCCTGCAATGGCAGGATTCAGCGCCTGCCCCGGGAGGGTGGGAATCTGATATTTCGCAATAGAGTTTAAGAACAAAACGGTAACAGTATTGTTATTGTCATGCTGATAGTCGCCACGGAACATCGTCTGATTCCGTTCGCTCTGACCATGGAAAATGGAGTGCCCAACGGTCGGAGGCTCGATGCCTCGATTCGTCGCCGTGTGACTGTTGAGGACATAGTAGCGGAACTTCTCGCCGATCGTCCCTCCGTATTCGAACGACGGATTCAGCGTCTTGTTCGACCCACCGAACATTTGGACCGACCCAAATCCTGGCTTCGTCCCACTCTTCGTTGTAATGTCGATCAATGCGGCCGTCTTGTTGCCCACATTGGCTTCCATGCCTCCTAAGACGATATCGGCTCGCTCCCAGGCCCTGGGTGCAAGCACATCGGAAAACGTGGACGAAACAGTTTCTGGTATCGGAACGCCATCGATACGCAGCTGGAGATTGGCATGGTCCTGGCGGATGTGTACTTGCTTCAACGATCCATACACGGCGCTGGGGATCGTGACCAGCAGATCTTCGAGATTGATATTGTTCCCACGTGGGAGAACTTCGATGTCCTTCCGATTGAGCGAATAGATCTCGCTGGACGCCTTGGTTTGGATGGGGGGTAATGGGGAAATCACCTCCAGCGACATTTCTCTGGTTTGAGAAAGGGTC
This sequence comes from uncultured Nitrospira sp., assembly GCA_964430555.1. Taxonomy (GTDB): domain Bacteria; phylum Nitrospirota; class Nitrospiria; order Nitrospirales; family Nitrospiraceae; genus Nitrospira_D. Next base: position 35,831 of record CAYSFU010000002.1, read on the forward strand.
AGGGTAACCGGTTTCAGAGGTTCTTCCCCCACCGTCAGCACCACATATTCACTCCGATAGGTCTCTTGTACCGCACTGACAGAATAGATACCGCTCTCCGGGACGGCGACGTTGAATTCGCCGGCATTGTTCGACACCCCGGACGAGAGGATGTCTCCTTCTTGATTCTTGATTTCGATGACCGCTTGCGGAACGCGCCGAAGATCCTGATTTTGAACAATCCCATGGATCGTGTTTGCCTGGCCGTGCTCCTCGGCACGACTGACTGAACATGCCCCCCACACAGCTGTCACGGCAATCATCACGGACGTTATCTGCCACGCATGCCTTCTGACCGCGTACATACCACCCTCCTCGCTCACAAGTCTGCTCAGGATGAAGCAGAAGGGTAGAAAAGGCGTACGCAAACCGCGTGGCTGATCAACCCACCCTGCCTGTTAGCTCTGATCGATCAGTTATATTTGTGGAGGAGCGCGGGAAGGGCCGACAAGCGAGAGGGTAGACGATAGAAGAATGGATTCGGATGGAAGCTCCTGCTGGCTGACACCGTCACAAACAGCGAGTCGCGGAAGGTCCAGATCAACCGATCCGGCAATGTGGTGCTGGACCCACTGACAGATATCAGTGTCCGAATGTTCATGACCATCCGCATCAGCGGCGGCCAACTCGTGGTGAACATCCTGGGCAACGGCGAACGGCGCCAGCCCCAGGATGATACCGATCATCCCCAAGGCCACTCCTGAGCGGAGTAACGAGGAGAGGTCTCTCAAGCGTCTCACCAACATGACGGTAGAATAGGCATCCAGTATTGAAATTGCAAGAATTGCTGCAATTAGTCGCCGGATGGCTCAATCCAGCCCTGCCCGTCATCGATATGGACTTTTCTGCTGCCATTCGGTACAGTGTTTACCCCCGCAAGACAGGATCAGAGGGAGAACGAAACTGTGTCGAGTAGCAGACCATGAATAGACCGATCGATAATCAACATGTCATTGAAATTAAGGCGCTTCCCTCGCCTCGCGCCGTCAAGACCAAACTGCCTATTACCGATCAGGCAGCCGCTCTCGTCGTCGAGACACGGGAAGCGATCCGCCGGATTCTCCACGGACAAGACCGTGACCGACTCCTCGTGATCGTCGGGCCTTGTTCCATTCATGACCCGGAGGCGGCCTATGAATATGCCGCCAAACTGAAACCGATTGCCGATGCCTTGCGCGACCGATTTTTGATCGTGATGCGGACCTACTTCGAAAAGCCGAGGACCACGGTCGGGTGGAAAGGGTTGATTAATGATCCACACCTGGACGGCACGTGCGACATCGCAACAGGGGTGGAGTTGGCGAGAGCGATTCTCCTCAAGGTCAATCAATTGGGCCTTCCCTGCGGAACAGAGTTACTGGACCCGATCAGTCCTCAGTACGTCGCCGATCTCATCAGTTGGGCGGCGATCGGAGCTCGCACCACCGAAAGCCAAACTCATCGTGAAATGGCCAGCGGTGTCTCTATGCCGGTGGGGTTCAAAAATGGGACGGAAGGCAGCCTGCAGGTTGCCGTGAATGCCATGATTTCCGCGCGCGCCCCGCACCATTTTGTCGGCATCAACGCCGACGGGCAAACCGCCATCATCAAGACCATGGGAAATCCTGACCGCCATATCGTCCTCCGCGGTGGAGGCGGAAGAACCAACTATGAGGCACAGGATGTCGCCAAGGCCGAAACCGCTGTCGCCGGAGAAGGCATCGTCCGCCCCATTATGATTGACTGTTCGCATGACAATTCCCAGAAAGATCACACCCGCCAAGGCTTCGTCGCTCACGAGGTGCTCCGGCAATTCCGCGAAGGTCGCCAGACCATCATGGGCTTCATGCTCGAAAGCAACCTGAATCCCGGGAAACAGGCGTGGAAGGCGGACGTGGCTCTTCAGCATGGCGTTTCCATTACTGATGCCTGTCTGGGCTGGAGCGAAACCGAACAGCTGCTGCATGATCTCGCAACGGCGATCGCTCCCAAACCGGTTTCCTAATTGCCGTCCGCTTTGATGCTCTTACTCTGATATACCGATCACATGATCGCATCGTGAGAGGATCACGACATGCTCATCGATACCCATACACACCTCGACGATGTGCGCTATCATGACGACCGAGACGCGGTCATCACCCGCGCACGGGAAGCCGGGGTCGACGCATTTTTGACGATCGGTTGTGATCTGGCTACAAGCCAAGCCGCCGTGACACTTGCCACACGCTATCCGTTCGTCTACGCCTCAATCGGCGTTCACCCACACGAGGTCAAGCATATCGGCGACGGTTGGTATGACGAGTTCCGCCGGCTGGCTTCCAACGAGAACGTCGTAGCCTACGGCGAAATCGGGTTGGACTATCACTACAACCACTCCTCACCAAAAGAACAGCGCGAGCGGTTTCGTGAGCAGGTTCAGTTGGCGCGAGAACTCACGCTCCCCGTGATTATTCACACGCGGGAAGCCCAGGAGGATACGATTGCGATTCTAAAAGAAGAGAAGGCGTCAGAAATCGGCGGAGTCTTTCACTGCTTCTCCGGAGATACCTGGCTGGCCAAGGCTGCTTTGGATCTTGGATTCTATCTGTCGTTTTCAGGTATCCTCACCTTCACAAATGCCACGATACTACGGGACATCGCAAAAAACACGCCACTGGATCGAGTGTTCATTGAAACTGACTGTCCGTACCTTACCCCTGTTCCCTACCGGGGAAAACGCAACGAGCCAGCGTTCGTTTCATACGTGGCTCAACAGTTAGCCTCCATCCATGGCTTATCGTTGGATGACGTCGCCAAACAGACGAGCGACAACGCAAAGCGACTGTTCAGAATCGCTTGAGGTGCCGGTCCCTCTGCCGTTGCGACTTCGGAAGCTTTCTTGGATTGCCTTTTTTCTCCGGACCACGCCGCACCGTTACGTCCTCCTCGGTATCCAGTTCCTTGTATGGCACCCTCCCGCTTGGTACCGATGATGCCCGTAGTTTTGAAACGAATTCCTGAGCCCCCATGACAAAGGCTCCATGAGCCCGAGCTGCATTCACGATTTCATGGTCCGAACTCACCACGGCACAGTCAGGACCATACTCCCGCGCAAGTCGCTGAATGACCTGATCGGCTCGCTCCCCTCGCTTAGAATAGACCACCTGCACTCCCGAACGATGCTCCCGTTGCTCTGATGATTGGCCTTGCTGCCACCCATCAAACACGACGGTGATGTGATGATGTTTTCGGTGCCGGTAACCCGCCAAATCACGCAGCAATCGTTCGCGAGCCGACTCAAGCGGCCCGCTCAGCCGGCCCCAGACCGACAGCAGATTGTATCCATCAATGATTAGATGCGTTGGCATACATCATGCTTTTTGGACTCCAGCGGGCTGCTTGGCTTCAAAGGCCCGCAAGAGCCGACCTGTGAAATTCTTGACAAGGCAACACACATCTGAGAATAGTCTCTCATTGTCTTCTACTGCAAAGGGCCCATGCAAGTACGAGCCCCCCGGTTGTGTTTGGTCACGCTCCGCATGCTCCTCGCGACGAGTACCCTCTTCTGTCTTGCTCTATCTAGTGGGGTGGTCCCCGGCGCGTGGGCTTCGCCATCCGACAAACCACGAACGCTGTCGACACACGGGGCGAAACAACGCCATGTCAAAGGAACCAGCGCTTCCCTCGCTCCTGTGATAATCCATAACGTCCGTGTCACAACTGGTCCCGAGAAGATCAGACTCGTGCTCGATCTCGATCGTCATGCCGGAGTCAGCGAACAGCGAGCAGAAGAGCCCAGCAGAATACTCATCGCTCTTCCCGACGCCCGGCTCAACCAGACAGCACAGGACAAAGCTCAGAACGGAACGGTCCCCACGCCCTTCACCGTGACACAAATCACCCCTCATACCGTGGCCATCTCTCTCCCGACAGCATCATTCCAATCATATAAACACTTCATTTTGTCCGACCCTCCACGCTTGGTCATCGACATCACCCTTCCCATGGATCAAGGCGTGAGCCCTACAGATGCCACACAAGAGGCTCAAAAATCTGAACTCTCCACGAATCCTCAGCCTCTTGCCACCCGAACAAAGGGATACACCACCATTGTGCTCGATCCAGGCCACGGGGGAAAGGATCCAGGCGCTCGAGGGGTCCGAAAAACCGAGGAGAAAGACATTACGCTGAAGGTTGGACTTCAACTCAAAAAGTTCTTGAGTAAGCAGCCAGGGGTGCGGGTGTTGATGACTCGTGATCGGGATGTCTTTGTGGAATTGGAGGAACGGGCTCGGTTTGCAAACAGCAACGAAGCCGATCTGTTTGTTTCCATCCATGTCAATTCTCATCCCTCGCGCACTGTCAAAGGAATAGAAATCTATCACTTTGGAGAGGCCAAAGATCAACGAGCGCTCGAGGTGGCCGCACGGGAAAACGGAACACCTATCAGCAGCACCGGCGTAGGATGGGAATACCTGGTGGCAGAGCTCTTAACGACGAAGAAGATTGAGGAGTCGCTTGAGCTCGCGTGGAATACCAAAGCCGCCATGGTGGCTCAGATGAACGGCCACTATGAAGTCGACGACCATGGGGTCAAAACAGCCCCCTTCTATGTCTTGAGATTCACGAGCATGCCCAGTATCCTGGCTGAAATTGCCTACATTTCGAATCCCTCAGAAGAAGAACTGCTCCATAAACCTGCGTTCATCCGGGATATTGCTCACTCACTCTACCAGGGCATTGTCGCCTTCCTCTCTGTGGGCAAGTCTGATATACGCTGAATTCAGTCCGGCGAAACGTGTCCTTCACTTCATGGTTGGAACATGTCCACAGTAAAGCTCACCCTCGAATATGACGGCGTGGCCTATGCCGGCTGGCAACGTCAGCCCAACCAGCCGACCATTCAGGCCGCCGTTGAAACAGCCATCTTCGGTGTCACCCAACTCAACATCCCCGTCATCGGCGCCGGACGAACTGATTCTGGAGTGCATGCCCTGGGCCAAGTTGCCAGCTTTCGCATCAATCGCGACATGAGTCCCCGTGAATGGACCAGAGCGCTCAATGCGCATCTTCCGGAGGACATTGCGGTCAGATCAGTTGAACTCATGCCCGACTCATTCCATGCAAGGCATTCCGCTGAGGGAAAACTGTATGCGTACCACATCCTCAATCGTCCAGAGCGTCCGGCAGTTGAGCGAGCCTATTGGTGGCATGTCCATAAGCCCCTTGACGACACGGCCATGCATACCGCCGGGCTCACCTTAATCGGAACTCATGACTTTTCATCGTTCCAGACTCAGCCGACCGACAATGATGATCCCATTTGCCATCTCCAGCGATTCACGATCATCCGTGAGGGGCATCGGCTACGGATCGAGGTGTATGCTGACCGGTTCCTCAAGCAAATGATCCGTTCGATTGTCGGCACCCTTGTTGAAGTCGGGCTCGGCAAACGCCCAGCACAGAGTCTCACATCCATCCTGAGTGCCCGTGACCGCTCAGCTGCCGGGAAGACCGCTCCCCCACAGGGACTGTTCTTAGTGCGAGTTGACTATGAACGAGGCCGTTCCGACACACCCTGAACGTATGTGCAGAACGAATGACGAGCAGACGAGTGAATAATCGAGTCTTCCCACACGAAACACAACTGCGCCCTCTCATCGAAGCTGTTCGTGCATCATCTACCCAGCAGACTCAAGGAAATCCATAAAGGCATTCTTGTTCTGGACTGGAGTTGTTTCCGGACGTCCCAAATCTTTCCGCGACCCACAACGGACCTGAATCTCCAGGAGGCGTGGCCCTGGCGAGTCTTTGAGCTCCTGCAGGCACGACCGTAGCTCCGATTCTGTCCGTGCCCTGGCCACTCGTGCATACCCGGCTGCGCGGGCGATGCCCAGGATGTCAATATCCAAAGCCACAGTCGGTTGCCCCCCCACTGAATCGTGTGCGCCATTGTTCAGGACGATATGCGTAAAATTGTCCGGCTTGAGTGTCCCTATCAGGGCCAGCCCTCCCATATGCATCAAAAGCGCCCCATCTCCATCGAGACAATACACGGAGCATTCCGGTTTGTGAGCCGCGATCCCCAGCGCAATTTGCGAGGCATGTCCCATGCCACCCACCGTGAGGAAATCCCGTTGATGACCGACCTTCCTCTTGGTCCGATATTCGTACACTTCCCGCGAAGGCATGCCGGTGGTTGAAACAACCACATCGTGCTCCTCAAGAACATCGATAACCTGCTGAATGGCCTCTTCCCGAGACAACGAAAAGTCCGCCTTCTCCAGCCGAGGAGCTGCATAAGCGGTAAAGGTTCCTTTCTTGATCACCAACGCGAAAGGGCTGCCGGTCCTTCTGACATGCGCCACGGCATCGTTCACGATGGCCGCTGCCTGATCCACATCAGCACCCAATACCGAATAGGGAACCTGCATGGCCTCAAGCATAGGGACCATCACTCGGCCTTGCTTCTTATGTTGCGGTTCATCATGCACTCCTGGCTCACCACGCCACCCAATGACCAAGAGCATCGGAACGGAATATACATCCTCATCAACCAGTGATAACAGCGGATTGACGACGTTACCCAGCCCGGAGTTTTGCAAATATACAAGAGGGATTTTCCTCGTCGCCAGATGATACCCCAGTGCCAGAGCCACAGCGCCACCTTCATTAGCAGCGATGATGTGCTCTCGTGGCCGACTCGTATGAGCGATGCAGGAACAGAGTTCTTTGAGAAGAGAATCCGGCACCCCTGTAAAAAACCTCACACCCTGTTGTTTGAGGCATTCGATAAATTCTTGTGGATTCAACATAGGCAATTCTCTACGTGGAATATCTGATCAGCGCCATGCTCCGTGCGTCAATTTTTGGCGACGACAGCACCACGCCATTCGCAAACCAATGCGGACGCACACACCCAGCTATGATCGATCAAAAATTACCCGCCTGGACCACGTCATCGAGGCTGTTGATATCAAGCCAGTGCCCCACGGTATACAACACGCGAATAGAGTGACCTCGTTTCAGCAGCTCTTGCAACAACTGAGGGATGCCGGCTTTGCGATTCGCGGGGTCAGCCATCATCGTGGCCACGATCGTCTGAACCTGGGTCGCACCCGCAGGAGAGACTTTTAAAAACCCCATCCATACTCCATGGGTATGCTCTTTGGGCACCTGAGCCCCCAATTGTTTGAGGTAGACCTTGGCGTTAAATGCTCTCCTTGAATTCGGCAACGAACATTCCGCAAAGCCGCCTAAACGATCATAGCTGCTCTGGTGTTGCCAATCACTGTCAACGAATACGACAAAATCCTCTTTTTCCTGACAGAGTGCCTGTGGGATATATTTATTAAAGAGTACGTCTCCATAGGAGATGATCAGATCCTTTGCCGCCCCCTGCCCTGTGCGCAGGACTTTATGCAGCGAGTCCAACTCGCCGGTCTCAGCAAACTCATCATTATCAAGATACGTTAGGTTAGGAAGCGTGACGGCTTCCTTTTTGTAGCCACGCACGACTGTAATATCTTTGATCCCCACGGCGTTGTAAGCGTCAACAATGTGGGCCAGAATCGGCGTTCCTTGAATTTTCACCATCGTCTTCGGCTGATACTCCGTCAACTCTCGAAGTTCTTCCCCACGAGAAGCCGCCAACACGATCGCGGACGTATTTTCCGCGCCTTTGGGAAGATAACGGTCTTCGGCATCTTGCAGTTCCGCGGCGTTTTGCAGACGGAAGATTTCTGACACGGGCGCAACCTTGTCTTCGATGGAGAGCAGATGCTCCTGTTTCTTGAGGGTCTTGGCGGTCTTCTGCATCGCCGCCGCCGCGGCTCGCAGCAGATGATTGGCCCAAATGACGATTGAAAATCCATGCTGCCGAAATACCTCGGTAGGGGTGGCATAGTACTTGGTCGGCACGATCACGACGGGGCATCGGTTTCCCCACTCCTGCTTGAACGACAGGATTTCATCAGGCACGGACAACGCGCTATGAATAAGGATCCCGTCTGCGCCGGCCTGACGATAAGCCTCCGCCCGACGCAGCGCTTCCGCCAGCCCCCAGCCACAGATAAAGGCTTCCACTCTGGCGATAATGCAAAAGTCCGGGTCCGTTTGTGCGTCTTTGCCCGCCTTAATCTTGCCGCAGAACTCCTGCATATCCGCCATCGGCTGCGCATCCCCTTTGATAAAACTATTCGTCTTGGGGAATAACTTATCCTCGATACACACGGCGGCAATACGCCGTTGCTCCAGCTTGCGGACCAGCCGCTGCATATTATTAAAGTTCCCGTATCCCGTATCCCCGTCGAGCAGAATGGGAATCGTGGTCGCATCGGACATGAATTCCAGATTCTCCAAGACTTGCGTCCAACTGGCCTCATTATTGTCACGGACTCCGAATTGCGCCGAGATGGAGAGACCGCTGGCCCAAATACCTCTGAAACCGGCTTCTTGAACGATTTTTGCGCTGAGGCCGTTATGCGCTTCACAAATAAATTCCAGCTGCTCGGATAAAAGAAGATTCCGAAACTGGCGTGCTGGTGTGACCACTGGTGTTGAGCTCATGGCCGACCTTTTCCCTTCCCGTCGAAGTCATCCAAGACAGGCTGTATGGATAGAACGGTACCGCGTCTTTTAGGGCGCCACAGCATATCCTTTTCTCAAAGAGAAATCATCTTCTGCCCCTTCTTGGCGCACGACCAATGATGCTTGACGTGACACACAAGACTGTGGCCCAAGCTGCTGAACGACCTCTCTCCGACAATCGCTCCTCAGCAAACCATCCGCGATCCATTCATCTCACATCTCTCCTCATGACACGTAGGTAGTTTTCTGCTATGATACGACTCGACCGTGCATTGCACCCCTTAAAAGGAGAGCCGATATGTGGAGAGTTCTGCGCACCCTCACAGTGACAGTATTTGCGCTTACCATAGGAGTGACTCCATTCGCCCTCGCCGCACCGGAGCAACAGAATAAGATGAAGGCCTGCAACGAACAGGCAAATGCAAAAGGGTTTGGTGAAGGGAAAGGCGATGAGCGGAAGGCGTTTATGAAGGATTGCCTGTCCGCCAAGTCGGCGAAAGGCGGAGTCGGCAAGGAGACTCAGCAGAATAAGATGAAGACGTGCAACAAAGAGGCGGGCGAAAAGCAGCTGAAGGGTGACGAGCGGAAGAAATTCATGAGCGGCTGCCTCTCGGCATAAGCCGTCGTAATCCGGCGCGGCACAATGCCGCGCCGAGGTGACTTCACCAGCATGCCGACCGACGAGTCTGCCAACTATTGACGGCGCGGCTCATCATGATTTTCGAGCTTCTTCCGAAGCTCAATCAATTCCTGTTCCAATGCGATGAAGCGGTCACTGATCGGATCCGGCAAATCCACTTGATCCATCGTGGCATCGGGCAAGCGCTCACCTTGGGATTTAATCACACGGCCGGGAACACCGATCACCGTCGAATTGGCCGCAACGTTTTTCAAGACAACCGAATTGGCCCCAATCTTCACATTGTCGCCGATCGTAATCCCTCCGAGAATCTTAGCCCCGGCACCGACCACCACGTGATTCCCCAAGGTCGGATGTCGCTTGCCTCGTTCTTTGCCGGTCCCTCCCAGCGTTACGCCTTGAAACAGCGTCACAGAATCACCGATCTCCGCCGTTTCCCCGATCACCACGCCCATGCCATGGTCGATGAAAAATCCGGCCCCGATTTTGGCGGAGGGATGAATTTCTATACCGGTCACCCAGCGAGCCATCTGAGACAAGGCACGCGGCACGAACGGAACATTATGTGACTTCAACCAGTGAGAGATGCGGTAGGCGAGAAGCGCATGAAATCCGGCGTAGGTAAGGATCACCTCCAACTTGCTGACCGCAGCCGGATCTCGGTCAAAAACAGCCTGGAGATCTTGTCGAATCTTTGCCAACATCATGCGGGCATTTTACGAGGTCACGACGGTTCGATCAAACAGACGGCATGCGCGATCATCCCCTCTTCGTGACCGACTGCATCGAGTCCCTCCCCGCTCTTCACCTTGACGTTGATCAAATCAGGATCGATACCGGCCGTCTCGGCCATGCTTTTCTGCATGGCTGAAAGATGAGGCCCAAGACGAGGCGCTTGTGCAACAATGACCGTGTCGATATTGCCTACTCGATAGCCCTTCGCTTTCAACTTTGACATCACGTCTTCCAAGAGTTTCAGGCTGGAAATTCCTTTGTATTTGAGATCTGAACTCGGATAGTGCCGACCAAGGTCCCCTTCCCCCATCGCACCCAATAAGGCATCACACACCGCATGGACGAGGACATCCGAGTCAGAATGGCCAAGCAGACCTTTCGTATGCGGTATTTCAATTCCGCCCAAGATCAACTTCCGATCTGGCGCCAGCGGGTGAACATCATAACCATAACCGATACGTGCCCCTTTGCTCATAGCGATCCCTTCACATTGTCCACTCGACGCGATGCCAAAATGGCCTCACCAATCACCATGTCTTCGGGCCTTGTCACCTTGATATTCTCTCCGCTCCCCTCCACCACCACAACCGGATGACCGGTCCACTCGAATATACATGCATCATCGGTGGCATGCACACCCTCCGCATGAGCCTTTCGATGACCATTCAACAACCGGTCTCGCCTGAAGGCCTGCGGCGTCTGAGCCAGCCAGAGCGACTTCCTATCAACAGTCCGTTCGATCCGATGTTCCAGCCCAACCTGTTTGACGGTATCACGCATCGGCAATGCGATAATCGCTCCTCCCTCGCGGTATGCCGCCTCGACCACCTCAGCTATCATCCGTTCGGTCAGAAACGGACGTACTGCATCGTGCACCACGACAATCTGCGTCTCCTCCGGCACATGTTCGAGCGCATGTCGCACGGAATCCTGGCGTTCCTTTCCTCCTGCTACGACTCGCCTGATTTTTGAGAATCCAAATCGGACGGCAAGATCATTCAGACAATAGTCAAAGTCCGCCTCCGGCACAGCCAAGATGATGTGGTCGATGACAGGAGATCGTTGAAGAACACGAAGCGAGTGCACGACCAAAGGTTCGCCGCCCAAAGCCAAAAACTGCTTGGGAACGGTGCCGCCCATACGAAGGCCGCGCCCGGCCGCAGGAACGATGGCCACGGCTAACGAAGTCTGACGGGAACGTGCGTCTGTCTGGTCCATCTGGGTTGCCGGTTCATCCAGTCACTTCATTCGACCAAACACACAAGACAGACCTGATGGATCACAGGAATCTGAGTCGATCATGGGCGAAGCGTGAGATAAATCGTCCGTCCCTGCCGTTTGAGCAGCAGCAACACTGCTTGATCCTTTGGCAGTTTGTTGGCAATCCGTTCAAACGCCTTCACCGAGGTTACGCCTTGACGATTGACCTCAAGCACAATATCCCCTTCACGAACACCCAATTCTTCAGCCATACTGCCGGACTTGACTCGGACAATCACCACACCGTGCTCGCCCGACTTCAACCCATAGCGACTGGCCAACTCGTCGTTCAGATCGCGCACGTCAAAACTGGACAGTATTCCGGTCGGCGTCGCTGAGTCCCCCCCGTCTTCTTCACCGTTTTGCGACATCGACTTAGGCTGCTCGACGATGGTGAGATCGATGTTTTTGGCCTTTTTATCTCTGATGATCTTGACGGCCACCTTTTTCCCAACCGGTGTCTGTGCGACGGCATTGCGCAGATGTGCCGGCGAATCCATCGGTTTTCCGTCATACTCAACGATCACATCGGCCCGCTCAAAACCGGCCTTCTTCGCCGGGCTGTCATCCATGACATCGCTGACAAGCACACCCTTCGTTTCAGTAATTCCGAACTGCGAGGCCAATTCCGGTGTCAACTCCTGAATCGAGACGCCCAGCCATCCGCGCACGACTTTCCCGGTCTGTACAAGCTGTCCCATAATCGACTGTGCCATATTGCTCGGCACGGCAAATCCGATCCCCATATTGCCGCCGCTCTGGCTGAAGATGGCGGTGTTGATACCCACCAGTTCACCTCGGACATTGACCAACGCTCCCCCGGAGTTCCCAGGGTTGATCGCGGCATCGGTCTGGATGAAGTCTTCATACTCCGCAATACCCGCCGCTCGCCCCAGTGCACTGACGATCCCCATCGTGACGGTCTGGGTCAGTCCGAATGGATTGCCGACGGCCAAGACGAATTCGCCGACTTCCAACTTGTCCGAATCCGCCCACGCTACACTGGGAAGCCCTGTGGCTTCGATCTTCACGACCGCCACATCCGTTTTTGGATCGGTGCCGATCAGCTTCGCCTTGAACTCGCGCTTGTCCGAGAGGGTGACACGAATCTCATCCGCCTTGCCGACGACATGGTTGTTGGTAATGATCAACCCGTTCGAATCCACAATCACGCCGGAGCCCAATCCTCGTTCTTTCTTTTCCTTGGGATGTTCGAACTTCCGAAAAAATTCCTCGCCGAAAAACTTTCTAAATAACGGATCGTCGAAAGGGGTCATGCCAGACCCTTCTCCACGTCCGCTCTTCGTCGCGTAGATATTGACCACCGCCGGCTTCACCGACTTGGCGATATCCACGAACGTTTGGGTGCCTCCGCCCAGAATAGGTTGGGGAGCCGTTGAAACAGGCCTGACGATGGAAGGCGGTGGTGGCGCAACAGACGAGGCGTCAGGCACAGCATGGCCATTCGACAGCCAGCCAAGATCCGAGGCAACCACAAATCCAATGATCATCCCGGCCGACAACAACGCCGCTGTCACAACCCAGTTTTTCTTCCCTCGTGGAGGCTTGGGGTCTAACTCGATGTCATTCATAGTATCCATTCGTTCTTCATTACAGAACTGTGGGGCGCTCGGCAATGCTTGTCGGGAGTTACTTCACCTCACCACTGTAAATAGCCATAATGGTTTGGAGAAACTTGATGGCCTCTGCCTTCGGCCGTTGGAACGAGTTCCGGCCAATGATGCTCCCGAATCCTCCTCCATCCCGAATCCCACGAGCCTCATCGAACACATTCTTATCTTCGCTCTTGGCTCCGCCGGAAAAGATCACGATCCGACGCCCGTCGAATGAGCTCTGCACCACATGTTTGACTCGCTCCGCCAGAGTCTTAATTGGAATGTGCGTCGACTCATAAACCTTCTTGGCGGCCGCCTGCTCCAAGTGCGCGGTCGGCAACTTCACCTTGATGATATGCGCGCCGAGTTGCGCCGCGATCTGTGCTGCATAGGCCACCACATCCATGGCTGTCTCCCCTTCCTTACTCAAGACTGATCCTCGAGGATAGGACCAGACCACGACAGCCAGACCACTGGCTTTCGCCTCTTCGGCAATGGCTTGCAGTTGTTCATACATGGCGTTGCAATGGGCAGACCCAGGATAGATCGTGAACCCCACAGCCGAGCAACCTAACCGCAGTGCGTCGTTCACGCTGCCTGTGACTGACGGCAGCGGATCCTTTTCATCATGCAACACATCATGATTATTGAGCTTGAGAATAAGGGGGATCTCCCCCGCAAACTCACTGGCTCCCGCCTCTAAAAATCCGAGTGGCGCCGCATAGGCATTGCAGCCGGCATCGATAGCCAGTTGAAAGTGATAGTGTGGGTTGTATCCGGATGGATTCGGCGCAAAACTTCGAGCCGGGCCATGTTCGAATCCTTGATCGACCGGAAGAATGACCAGCTTGCCGGTCCCAGCCAACTTGCCGGAACGCAGCATGCGAGCAATATTCGTCTTGGTCCCGGCATTGTCGCTACCATACCAACTGAGAATCTCTTGAACTCGATCTCCCATGATTCCCTCCAGACTGCTCACACCTGTCAACACGATGAGTAGCTATGCTCTTCCTTGAATGTACGCCTCGGCCTGCTCGACATCAAGGCGACTCCCGATGAGCAACGAGACACGCTGATGTAATTTCTTGGCTTCCACGTCCAGAATCCTCATCATACCGGTTGAGGCCTTTCCACCAGCCTGTTCAACCACAAAGGCCAACGGATTCGCCTCATAGAGCAACCGCAACTTCCCCTCCGGCTTATCGACCTCCCCTGGATAAAGATAGATCCCTCCCCCCAGCAAGAGACGATGCACATCGGCCACCAAGCAGCCGGTATACCTTGCACTGTAGGGACGCCCCGTCGCCTTATCGCTGATTTTGAGCGAATCCAAAAACTTCCTGACCCCGTCGGGCCACTTATTATAATTGCCTTCATTGGCGGCGTAGACCTTGCCTTTTTCAGGAATCCTCATCCGCTCATGGGACAACAGGTACTCTCCGATGTCAGGATCGAGCGTAAACCCGTAGACACCTTGCCCAACGGTATACACCAGCATAGTGCTCGATCCATACAGCAGATACCCCGCTGCAACTTGTTCGGTCCCTGGACGGATCAAATCCGCTTCCGTCGGTAATCGATCCGTCCGCCCATACTTGAGCACGGAAAAAATAGCCCCGAGCGGCATATTGTTGTCCGTATTGGACGAACCGTCGAGCGGATCGAAGAGCAGCATATACTTGCCATGCGGCCAATTATTCGGCAACGAGATGGGTTTTTCCATTTCTTCCGAGGCCAACGCACAGACATGTTCGCTGGATTGAAAGACTCGCACGAAGTCATCATTCGCGATGGCATCCAGCTTCTTGACGGTCTCTCCCTGGACATTCGTCTCACCGGTCGTCCCAAGAATATTGATCAATCCTGCCCGCCGAAGGTCTTGGGAGATGAGTTTGCCAACCAGCCCGATTTGGGTCAACAGACTGGAAAACTCTCCGGTCGCCCCCGGGTACGACGCCTGACTTCGAATGATAAACTGGCTTAATGTGGTGGGAAACTGTCTCATGCTGCAGCTCAGTATAGCGGGTTTACCCCGCGTGAACAACAACCTCCTGCTCAGGACTCCGGCTTCACACTGCCGACTTCCGACCAGCCATCAACAAGATCGGCGACGATGGCTCCCAGAACGATTTTCGCTTTCATCCGAACAGGAGTCTTTCGTTCATCATTGGTGACCCAGACATGAATATCTCCCTTATTCATAAAGAGACCATGAAAAGGCATGATCACCCGGACGCGTACCGTCTCCACTCTCCCCCAACTCCCTTCAAGCGTCTCGATTCCCTCGACGCGCACCTCAACCGGCCGGTTTTTCTTATCATGATACACATTCATCTTGAGAGAGGTTCCCGGTTTGGGCGGCAACGCAGCACGTGTGTAGTACAGGCAGGAAATGATGTCGTGGGTCCCGGCTGGGATGGATACGGTTTCGGTCGTTCCTCCTCTGACGGCAGTGACCGTCCCTTCTCGTTGGTGGAATGTATATTCGATATCCTCTTTCTTTTTGCCTTCGCGCCGCCTGAAGGTCAGATGTTCCGGCGTGAGCGTGTCCAGATCCAGTTCCGACTCCACTCGATTATCGACAGGAAAGAACTTCGTGATGATCGGTGTAGACCGTGCCGTCCCGATCAACTTAGCCGTAAGGGGATCTCCTTCTTTACCTTCCGTAGGAGCCACTTCCATCACGGCGATGGCAGCAGGTAGGTTGAGCCAGGAAACTTCGTAAGTCAGCCGTTCTCCAACTCTGAAAGGACGTGTCGCTTCCCCAGGGCTTTCAGCGAACGTTGTCCCAAGAGAAGCCAAGAGCGTCAACACAACAACCACAGCGGCGGCAGGACGACCGACGCAGACACACAGGCGAGCAGGACCAATCCATTCGGAAACGGATTTTAGCACGCGATCGCCCGTTTGGCCTCCTCGAGTTCCTCCTCGATGAGCGCACGAATCGCGTGGAGTTGCGCGGAAGACGTCGCTTCAAATCTGAGCACTAAGGCCGGTTGGGTATTGGACGCCCGGATCAGGCCCCATCCATCATCAAATATCGCACGAACCCCGTCGATCGTGATCAGATTTCTTAGTGTGAGTTTTTTCTGGCCAAGACGCTGCTTGGTCTTCAGGTATTGCGTAAATTTCTTGCGAACCCGCTCGACCACATCAAATTTGATGACGTCTGGAAGATCCACACGGATCTCAGGCGTCACAACCGACTGCGGTAAATCAGATACTAACGTCGAAAGCCGCTGCGGAGATTTCGCCAAGATTTCCACGAGCCGACAGGAGGCATACACGGCGTCGTCATACCCGAAATATCGATCCGCAAAAAACATGTGTCCGGACATTTCCCCGGCCAACACAGCCGCCTCTTCTTTCATTTTCGCCTTGATCAACGAATGTCCGGTCTTCCACATCACGGCACGCCCACCACGCTTGGCGATGTCATCGTAGAGACTTTGTGACGCCTTGACCTCCGAGATGATCGTACTCCCCGGCTTCTCGGCCAAAATCTCTCGTGAATACAGCACCAAGAGACGATCTCCCCAGAGCACCTGGCCCTGTTCATCCACTGCACCGATTCGGTCCGCGTCTCCATCATAGCCGATTCCCACATCGGCATGATGATCCTTCACCGCGTGCATCAGATCGGACAAGTTTTCCAATACCGTGGGATCCGGATGATGATTGGGGAAGCGTCCATCCAGATCGCAATACAGCCCCGTGACCTGACAACCCAGTAACTCGAGTGCTTGTTTGGCAATAAGGGAAGCCGCGCCGTTTCCGCAATCAATCACGACATGCAATCGATCAGCCCGAACATGGGAAAAGCTTTTCTTGATGTACGCCAAATAGTCCGGGATGATTGGATAGTCAGAGAGCCGTCCACTCCCCGAACTGAAAACGCCCCCTTCCATCACGCGTCGCAGTTCTTGAATTTCATCTCCATGGATCGCGGTTTTACCGATACAGATCTTGAATCCGTTATACTCCGCTGAATTGTGACTTCCGGTGATCATGATGCCGCCGCCAACCGGCAAAGTGAACAGGGAAAAGTACACCAGCGGGGAGGAACAGATTCCGATATCGACGACATCAAGTCCACCGGCAAGAAGCCCCTTGAGCAACGCCTTGTGCAACGCGGGAGAACTGAGGCGGCCATCACGGCCTACGCTGACTGTCTTGACTCCGCGTTTACCGGCATAAGTGGCGTACGCAAGCCCCACCCGCTCAGCCAATTCCTCCGTCAGCTCGGTTCCGACGATGCCGCGGAGATCATATTCGCGAAACAATCCCATGGTGTCTCCCATATGCTGATACGCTAACGCGCACACGCGTTGACATTGCGTCAACCGGCTCCATCGTCAACGACCTGCAATTCTTCCGTAATCATCCTTGAAGCGGACGATATCATCTTCACCAAGATACGCGCCGTTCTGCACCTCGATGAGATGCACGGTCTCGCGTCCTGGGTTTTCGAGTCGATGTTGTGTCTTCACCGGAATGGCCGTACTCTGCCCAACCTGGAGATCAAAAATTTCCTCCCCCCTAGTCACTCGCGCAGTGCCGGCGATGATCACCCAATGTTCACTGCGTTGATGGTGCATCTGGAGTGAGAGCCGCCCACCCGGATTGACGGTGACTCGTTTGACTTTGAACCCAGGGCCTTCTTCCAGCACCGTATAGGCTCCCCAGGGCCGCTGGACCGTCAGGTGTTCCAAATGCTCCGGCGCTTTTTGTTGTTTCAGAATGTCGACGACTTTTTTGACATCTTGTGCCCGGGATTTCGGACAGACCAACGTCGCGTCCGGTGTATCCACCACCACCATGTCCTGCAAACCGATCGTCGCCACGACCCGCCGGTCGGCATAAACGATTGATCGACAACTCTCGATGTCAACCACACGCCCGGTCGTCACGTTCCCGGCCTTATCCCTCGAAGCCACCTCATCCAAGCTCCCCCAGCTCCCGACGTCCGACCATTTGAACATCACCGGGATCACCGCCGCCTTTGACGAGCGTTCCATCACACCGTTGTCGATGGAAACCGGTTTGATGGTTCGATAGAGATCGTCAATGGCTGACTGGGGTGCATGACTCATGCGAAGGTGTTTCATCTGATCCATAGCTCGAGCAATGTCGGATTGGTGCTGGCGAATCTCTTCCAAAATCGTCGCAGCTCGCCAGATAAACATCCCACTATTCCAATAATAATTACCGGCCTTGAGATACCGTGTCGCCTTGGCAACATTCGGTTTTTCCACGAATTTGTGGACTGAAAAACCTCGCAACGATCCTCGTCTCCCCAGAGCAGTCTTGTCGTTCGGCTTGATGTACCCATAGCCGATTTCCGGCCTCATCGGCTTAATCCCAAAGGTCACCAAGTAACCGTCTTCCGCCAATTGACAGGCCAGCTGAACCGCTGCCTCAAAATCACGCTGACCGGTGACCACATGGTCGGCGGGCACCACCAGCATCACGCCATTGGGATCTCGTTCCAAGACCTCGAGGGCTGCGACTGCGATGGCCGGCGCCGTATTTCGCCCTTCTGGTTCAAGGATAAATCCATTGATGAGATCCTCTTTCCAATCCGTCAACTGGACACGGATGAGATCTGCCTGTGCCGCATTCGTAGAAATCAGAACATTCGAAGCCGGCGCACAGCCTACGATTCGGTGCATGGTTTGCTGAATGAGCGTATGCTCCCCGCCAATGCAAAGAAGCTGTTTAGGGAACAGATGCCGACTCAACGGCCAAAATCTTGTCCCGCTCCCGCCGGCCATGATCACTGGATACAATGGGTGCGTCTTCGCCATGGTTTCTCTCACCGCCTCCATGCCGTACGTGCAGTCTCGCTGCGGGATTGCAGAATCATGTCCGCAAGCTCCCTCACCGCTCCCTCGCCGCCCTTCTGGCGACAGACATAGTCGACAACTTTTCTGACTTGAGGCAGACCATCCGCCGGGGCCGCAGACAACCCTACGGCTTTCAAGGCTTCAACGTCATTGACATCATCGCCAATGTACGCGATTTGATCGAGAGAAATCCCATGTCGCTCGGCCATTTCCCGAATCACCGATAGTTTATCCAGCACTCCCTGATGAAGCTCGGGAATCGCCAACTTTTCCGCCCGCCGCGCAACTAATCGGGTTCGCTCCTGTGTCACGATCGCCGTGATGAGCCCGGCCTTCTGCAGAAGCTTGAGACCCATTCCATCCCGCGTATTGAACTTCTTCCACTCATCACCTGACTCGGAGTAATACATCCCGGCATCGGTCAGGACTCCGTCGACATCCGTGGCAAAAAGATGAATCTGTCGGAGTATCGTTCTCGACAGTTGTTTACCCTTGGAACCTTGCCTCGCGTTTTTTTTCGCCATGATTCTGTCGACTACTCAGTCGGACATGGGATACCGATTGATTCGGCACAGGTCAATGTGTGTCATCATACCCAGCAGGCAGCGCTTTGCAAGACTAATATGCTATAGGACCCGACGGCACTACGCGGATCACCTAGCCTGCACCGAATTCATTCCTAAGCATGGTCACCGTCACACGCTGGTGCTCAGGTGGGCACATCCTCACGCACAAGCTGAAAAGGTCTTGGTGAAAATCCTAAGTCTCGTGCGGCATCGCTATGGTCGAATACTAAGTCGCGGTTCATGCGTTCAGCCATTTCCGTCGTCCAATGGCGATATCGTGGCAGCTGGCGAAGTGCTATCACAGCGAACCGAAAGAGCCCTCGAGGGATAGACACCAGATACGGGCATTTATCGATAGCAGCAAAGATACGACACACCATATCTCGATATGACAAAGTTTCACCGCCCGAGAGCGTATATGTCTGATTTCCGGCCTTAGACACTGTGAGGGCCGACACACATGCTGTGGCCACATCCTCCGCATGCACAGGTTGACGCAACCCCTCAGCACGTCCCAGCAAGGGGAAAAATCCCCAACGTCGCACAAAGCAAAGAATCTCCGTCACATTCTTGTCCCGTCCATATCCATAGACCAACGTCGGGCGCAAAATCACCCACTCGACTCCCCGAGTCTCAGCCCACAGACGCAACGCCTGCTCGCCGGCCTGCAGTCTCCGCGCAAGCGCCTGCTCACCCTGATCTGATGAATCGTTTTTTACGAGAAGGCTCGTAGATGACAGGGCCACCACTCGACGAGCACCCTTCGCCTCGAGTAGCGCGAAATACTGAGGTAGCACCCAAATCGGAGCGACGCAGAGCCAATCTTTGATGGGAGGAATTTCACGAGAGACACGCAACGGAGGCGAAAGCTGCAACCACGTCACATTTGATTCGGTCTTGGCATCATGGAGAGACCTGGAGAATGCCACGATGTGGTGGCCATCTTTTCTCAATCGTTGGATCGCGCACTCACCGACAAAACTGCTTGCACCAAGCACACCGATCTTCGACGATTCATCCACGCTGAATTCCGAGATACCGCAAGGCGAGCACTGCGGAGTGATATGACGCAATCAACCCAAATCGCAGCCAGATTCCAATCGTCACCAGCCACATCAACGGGCCTGGATACTGATGCTGGAAAAACTTTCGATAGAACCGCAGCATTCCACGGTGCTTATGCCATTCGACAAAGATAGGCCGAGAGCGACTACTACCTCCCTTGTCATGAACGATCCTGGCATCAGGGGCAAACATGATTTTCCAACCCTTCCCTCGTAAGGTCATGGAAAAATCAAGGTCTTCACAATGCAGAAAATATCCTTCGTCCCACTGCCCGACCTCCTGCATCGCGGCATGACGAACTAACATGCAGGCTCCGGAAATGGCCTCAACTTCAATGGGGTGAGCGGGTAGTGGTTGCTTGTGCAAATGAAAGTCAAACAACAGGCGAGGCCATCGATCAGCAAAACAGGACAACCCAAACGCTCTCACAAACGACCGCCACGGGGTTGGAACAGCCCGCCGCCCACCAGCTTGTTCAGTGCCATCAGGATTGACGAGCAGGCCACCCACCATTCCCACATCGGGATAATCGTCCAGCACCCGAACCAGGCGCTCCACAGAATCCGACTCCAGCACACAATCCGGATTCAGAAAGAACAGGTACCTACCGGAGGACATCTCCAGTCCAATATTGCAGGCGGCTGCAAATCCACGATTCTCCCGATTATGCACGACCCTCAGCTTCCGGTCACATGGAAATGCAGCCTCAACCTCTATCACACTGTCATCGGTTGAAGCATTGTCGACCACGATCACTTCGTCCACCTGACTCCACGCAGACGCAACACAAGCTCGAAGGTAGCAGCCTGCATTGTAGTTCACGATGATGAGTGACACTCGGACAGCCAGGGACATGTGCTCGACGCTCTTCACATCGCGCAACCCAGCTGCCGAATTCCTGTGCATTACCGTTCGCATAAGCATTCGGGATCTTCGATGTAATTACTCTAAATCTCTTACACAATTTAGACTAGGTAAAGCCCTAGATGCAAGGCAATAAATTACTTTAGAAATGAACTGAACGCCGGCAAGGCCTCTTATAGAGCTGACAGAGTTATCTACCTTCACCTTGCTGGAACGATCTGTTTATCCATCAATCGCCAAATCTCACGCACAGTTGTAATACGAGTTGACTGAACCAGTCGTCGCTTCCGCCACATCTTCGGCAGCCCAAGTAGCGCATCACGTTTTGCTCGTAAAATCACGCCACCACGTCCTTGTAGCGCAAACCAGAGGATGCTTGCCAGGTTCATCACGACGTGCAGCGGCAGGAAAAACCAGAACAACAAGCCCGGCATATCTTTCACAAATGTCCATACCAGATTGCGGTGGCCATGATACACAGAAAAGTCACTGTGTTGTCCTCCAGTTGTCGCAGAGCCTACATGATGAACTACAGCATCCGGTACATACAGAGCCTTGCATCCTGCCAACCGCAGACGAAATCCCAAATCTATATCCTCAACGTAGCAAAAGTAGTCCTCATCAAATCCACCAACATCAATGAATGCCTGTCGCCGATACAATGCCGCAGCTGCACAGGGCGAGAATATTTCACGAGTTACTGAATCCCCAGTTCGTTGCGTGGCTTCACGCCGGTGACGCCAAACCAACCCGCTGATATGATACACA
Organism: uncultured Nitrospira sp.; assembly: GCA_964430555.1. Lineage (GTDB taxonomy): Bacteria > Nitrospirota > Nitrospiria > Nitrospirales > Nitrospiraceae > Nitrospira_D. Next base: position 57,780 of record CAYSFU010000002.1, read on the forward strand.
TCGCCCGCACCATCCAGCACAGATGGATCAGTGGCGTTCACCAACTTGCTGCCAAATATATCGACGGTCGGATGATCTCGAGTCGCCGACAGTAACGCCTCTAGCCATTGAGGTTCAGGGAATGCATCTGGATTCAGTAAAGCGATCCATTCCGACTCGACTGCGGCAATCTGGATTGCCAAATTGTTGCCGTGCGCAAATCCAAGATTCTTGTTCTGTGCAAGCACTCGCACTGATGGATAGCACTGAGCCACTTCCAGGGATGCATCCGAACTTGCATTGTCTACCAGAATGATCTCATACGGCATGACCGTCTGCGCTAGCAATGCTGACAGGCACCGATCAAGATAGCGCTCACCGTTCCAGTTCACAATAATGACGGTTACCTTAGGCCACATCTCCTAGCAGACTAGCACAAACTATTTTCAGGTGTACGACTGGTGAGCATAGAAAACTCACAGTCTGCCATCAAAATCATCAGCAAACCGTACTCCTTGCCCATTTCCAATAGTATCGATCGGTAATGAAGAGAGGTCACAAACCTTCACTCTAAAGACTTTACCAACAACTTGCCAATTACTAATCACCACCATTTATACCACCGGCCATCCAAGGAAAGTATCTGACATTATTATAGGCATGCCAGCGAATAGAGCTTTCAACTGACAGTCTCCTTACAGATAGTGGCGTAGGCATCAATCATCTCATCGAAGGTCGTCATCTTTAATATGCGCTGACGTGAACGCTCAGCCATCCATGCCCGCAATGCATCATCAGATGCCAACTGCTCAATTTGCTTTGCCAGCAAGCAGCAATCACCTGGCTGATAAAATAATGCATTTTCTCCCTCGACTACTTGCTCACATACTCCAAATACGGGTGTTGTAATAATGGGTAAAGCAAACGCCATCGCCTCAAGCACCACCCGCGGGAAGCTCTCTACCCTTGAGCTGAGGACAAAGAGATCAGCAGCCGCATAATAAGAAGCAATCAATTCAGTTGGCGGGACAATTCGAATCGCACCTCTAAGGTTCACTAGGAGCGAATGACACCTCTTCCTAAGAGCGCTCGCGTAGTCACCACGATCATCGCCGATAAGCAGTATCTGAATGCGGTTTGAAATAGCGTCGGGCAGCATGGCAAACGCTTCAATCAGATCTATTTGCCCCTTTCTGTTGCATAACGTACCCACACAGAGGATTGCAATGGAGTCTGCCTTCAACCCTAGTACATCACGACATCGTGCGCGCTCAGCTGGATCATTGCGAAGCGGAAATCGGTCGAGATTGATGCCATTGTGCACAACATCAAAACGCTGTCCAGTGTCAAAGGTCTCCCAAACTTTTCGGGTGGCATGCGCAACAAAAACCACTTTCCTCGGTAATCCGATGGCAGCAATCGCACGCTGCGCCACCGGATCGGGCAGGAAACAGAAATACCGATCCCATGGCTCGCTCTCACGAATACTCCAGATTGAGAGCACACCGGCATGTTCTGCGGCCAAGACAGCCGGAAAATTCAGGAGCGTATTAACTAAAACCAGCTCAGCTCCAGCTTTCTGAATACGTGAGGCAAGACGATCAATCTCAACATTCAAACACCTAAGCGTTGAAACTTTGTGCAAAATACCAGGTACTACCTCTACAGCAATTCCTCTCGATGTATATTCAGATCGTAACGGACCATCCTCAAAGGCGACTATTTCAGGAACAATAGCTCTCTGATGAGAGAGTCCCACAACCAGCTCTTTCAAACTGATGGAAGCACCCTCAAAATCAAGGTTATGCGAAAATACAATGACTTTTATGGGTCCATGCTCACCAACTGCCTTGCCATTCAGACTTGTGGATGCTCCAACTTGTGACGATAAAAGCTCAGGGCGAGGCACCGGCCCTCGCATTCTCAGAGCAACTCGCACGCGATGAATCAGCCACATGATATCGCAAGACACCAGACGCCATGGAAATCGCGCAATGTTTGAATGATTCACGAGAGAAAGATCTGAAGGCTGATCTTCCCCCGATTTGGTGGACACCGGGTTACGCCACTGCCCGCCGGGCTTCGTACTCGGCAGGAGACTGGTAGCCGAGCGTCGAGTGACGGCGTTTCCGGTTATAGAACACCTCGATATACTCGAAGATGTCCTGTGTCGCCTCGCTCCGCGTCACGTACTGCCGATGGTACACCAGCTCCCGCTTCAACGTCCCGAAGAAGCTTTCAACGCAGGCGTTGTCCCAGCAATTGCCTTTGCGGCTCATACTGGCCGTGATGCCGTGCGTGGTGAGCAGCTGTTGGTACGGCCTTGCGGCATATTGACTCCCGCGATCGGAGTGATGCAGGAGTTCGGCGTGGGGTTGTCGAGTAACGAGCGCCATGCGCAGTGCCTGCTCGGTGAACTCTCCGGTCAAGCGTGGGCCCATCGCCCAGCCGATGACGGCACGTGAGTACAGATCCAGCAGCACGGCCAGATACAGCCAGCCCTCCAGGGTCCAGACGTAGGTGATATCGCCGGCCCAAACCCGGTTGGGCTGCGACACCGTGAACTGGCGTTGCAGGGTGTTCGCCGCTACGGGTAAACGGTGCGACGAGTGCGTCGTGGCCCGCCATTGCTTCACGGTCTTGGCCCGGAGGCCATCATGGCGCATCAGCCGCGCCACGCGGTGCTCTCCCACCTGGTGGCCCTGTGCACGGAGCGCTCGCCAGATGCGTGGACTGCCATAGGTCTGGCGACTGTCCTGATGGAGCACGCGGATGGTGGCAAGCAGCGTCCGATTGGCAGCCGCCCGTCGACTCTCTGGACGTCTTCGCCACGCGTAATACCCTGCGGGGGATACGGGCAAGACTCGGCACATCAAGCGGATAGAATAGCGACGGTCATACTCCTGGATCACCCGGTATCTCATCGGGACTCCTTCGCGAAAAACGCCGCCGCACGTCGTAAAAAATCCCGCTCCTGCTTCAGCACGGTATTTTCTCGTCGCAGCTGCGCCAGCTCCTCCTGTTCCGCACGCATCGACTGGCGTGTGTGGCCCTGGCTCTCAGCCCGCCAGCGGTAGAGTAGATGGTCGGCAATGCCCAGATTCCTGGCCACTTGTGTGACAGGCTGTGCCGAGTCTCGTACCAATCGGACCGCTTCTGCTTTAAATTCTTCCGTGTATCGCTGCCGTGTTTTGTGGATGGTCATGCTGCCCTCCGATTTCATCCTGTTCCTCCTTATACAGATGTCTCTGAAATCGAGGGAAGGTCAGGCTTATGCAGGCCGAACCACGTAGATCACACAGGCGCTTCCAAGCCACTTGGACATTCTCTGCCTCGTTCTCAGAGAAAGACGTGGGCCAAGCACCATATGCCCGGTATAGAAGAGCCCAACACCGGTCGTTTCGTCGATGGCAAAAAGTTGGCTTATAAAATGTTTCTTCCAATGGCGTGAGCTAAAGGTCATCATTTCGCTCAACGCATTCCCGGCCTCGCCATGGCGAGGGACTATTGCATAGTGCTCGGCAGTAGTTGCCATCAAACGCAGCACACTCATGACATCAGAAAGCGCGGGCTTCGAAAACCCATTAGGAAGCAAGCGAGGAGCTAAACCAATCAAGCGCTGAAACAGCTCCGTATAGTGAGCCAGATTGGTCCAGAATCGCCATGCGCCGGTGGGCATGAGGTGCACACAGTACCCGCTCGGCTTCAAGACTCTTTTGATCTCCGCTTGGAGATATGGCAAATCAAGCACATGCTCCAAGACATTCGAAGAAAACACTACGTCAAAACTATCCTCTGGAAATGGAATATTCCGGCCATCGTAGGGTTGAACTAGAAACTCTTGTTGCCCTGCGTATTCGGAAGCTGGGATATCGATCGAATCAACGACAAAACCATCCTCAGTCAATCGTTTTGCTTGATAGCCCGTACCACCACCAATTTCGAGGATTCGAATGCCCGGGGGAAACCGCTCGACTATTTTTTTGTACTCGTATTCACGGATGACATGCAGAAACTCAACACTAAACATTCGCCATGCCTATAGTTTTTCAAGAAACTGCTTCGCCATACTTTCAGGCGACAAATACGCTTCAGCGTAGGTTCGACTCATGAGGCCCATATCAACCAAGATATTTGGATTTCTTTCCATCGTCATTAAATGAGCAGCGATCTGCTCAGGTGTTTCGGCATTAAACCCTGGCAAGGCTTCAGGGAAGCGCTGACTAAAAATTTCAGGCCTCAATTTTGCCATTACTGGACGACCTAACGCGTACGCATCCGTCGTCACCATGCCGGGATACGATGAGCTAAACTGGTCACACACCACATCAGCGGCAACCATCTCATCGTAGAACCGCACGAGAGGCATTTCATCCAACCAGTGCACCCGTTCCGCAATATCCAACTCAGCAATAAGATCGACAGCTGCTTGGAGATCTTGCCCCTTGCGTGGAAGTCGCAATTCTCCCTCCCCCCCTTGCCTGCAATACAAAGCAAATCCCTCAAGTAGAATATCGGTCCCCTTAAAATCCATAGCACTCAAAGCTGGATTATGGTCGGGACGATAGACCACACGGCTTCCACACAGGATGATGAGTCTGAAATTCTCAGCCAATGGCTGTGCCTTCAAGTCAATAGTGTTTGAAAAATGCAGCATCAAACGTCGCTTATCGCTCACGCCAATGTCGTCTAGGATTTGATCGCCCGATGGAACCAATCCGCGCTGCCCATAGCAAACCACCTCACTTCCCAAAATCCCATCGCGTTGGCGAGCCACTAAATCAGCCATACATCGCAGATACCGCCGCCCTTGTAACGAGCGCTTGAACTCCAGATCCCACATCCTGGTTCGAATCTCAAGTGAATCAAAATTGGCATGATAGGACAAATCTGATCCGGTCAGCACGACAGCATGAGGAGTTCTTAGATGGCTTGCCAATGCAGGCCCCACATCGTTGAGGACTACCAAATCAACCTTGTGTGTCAGGTGGTGGATCGCCTGTTCAATCGCCGGCGTTTCAAACGCAATGTCTTCATCTGTCAGATTCGAGCAATCGACGACCCAATCTGGATAGGCCTCCGCCCACTCTGGATACCTGGATTCCGGTCGGTGTAAGGTCTCCTTTCGATTGAGCACCAATCGAACATCATGCCCAAGTAACCGCAGCCCTTGCGCCAGTAACAAGGGATAGTTGTTCGTATTTCCAAAAATGGCGATGGAAAGTTTATTCACGTCGCAGCTCACTCAATGATGATCTGGTCCGGCGTACGACTACGGATGTGGTTCCTTGCACCAGGACCACAATTGGCAATCAAGTCCAATACCGTAACAGCGCCTTCAAACGGCCCCCACAGTTGGGGGTACGGGGCATAGTCATAAGCCTTGTATTCCAGCCGAATGCCATTCGTGCGAAACGCGTCTTTGTCTAAATATGCATCAGCACTTGGCCCACTCAGGTAAGTCGTTGCATGTAATTTCTTGATCAGATCAATCAGGCGGTCTGTTTTTGTTCCGACCAGAGAAAGCTCCAAAGAGTGCATGAGCGGAGTAACGATTCCGAGGTATTCACATATCCGACTTGTCAATTCAATATTTAACGCGCTCAGTCTTTCGTGTCTCGCAGTTTCTGTTTCAGCAAGCAAAGCAAAAGTTTCATGAAAAAATTTAGTTCGTCCATAATTAGCGGACCACGCCCCCAGAAGTTTCTTGATCCAGCCCCTTGAGTAATCAATCTTGACTTCGCTTACCAGCACCCCTCTTCCACCACCATGGGCTACAGGCACTGTAACCCACTCGACACCTTTGGGTGTCTTGATTTGATTTCGATTTCTCCAGTCGCGCGCCGTGTATTGCACGTCGTCTAAAAACACGAATGCGTCGACACTGGCAATGAAATCAAAGTAGCCTCGCCAAGGGACAAACGAGGATTGAATAGCAGCAACTCTCACGAACGATGTCGCTTCTTTAGGAGGTAGTTATCAATTAGCAGCGCATCAAGACCACAAGAAGCAAACGTACCTAACGCATCGAGGGGAGTTTCCACGATCGGCTGTCCACGAACATTAAAGCTTGTATTGAGAACGACTGGCGTACCAGTTCGCTCACCAAATTTCGAGATGAGACGGTGATATCTGTCATCATCGATGCGAGATACTGTTTGCACTCTAGCCGTACCGTTAATATGCGTCACACCAGGAATCTCTGAGGACCTCGCTTGTTTTACTGGTAGTGCTACCGTCATGTGTGGAGAAGACTGCATGATTCCAAGGTCAAAATATTTATTGGAAGCCTCTTCAGTGACCGAAGGCGCAAAAGGACGAAATTCCTCTCTAAATTTAATACGAGAGTTGATTCGCGCTTTGATCGTTGAATCCTTAGGATTGCCCAAGATTGATCTGTGCCCCAATGCCCTTGGTCCATATTCAGAGCGCCCATGAAACCACCCGACTATCAAATTGTCAGCCAAAAGCTCCGCTGCTATTCTACTTGGATCTTCAACTAGCTGATAGTCAAATCCAGAGAACTGAAGCGCCTCTTCAATTTGGCCACTGGAGTAATCCGGGCCACACCGAAAAATATCCCCAACTGCTTTAATTCCCCCATCATATTTATTTGCTCCCCAAAGCGCACAACCAAGCGCTAAACCACGATCCGATGCGGCAGGCTGAACGTAAAGTTTTTTCAAAAAAGGAAGGTGGCTAATATGCATATTAGCCGAACAATTTAGTGCCACTCCACCAGCCAAACATAACGAGTCCAATCCGGTCAGGCCATGCAAATGGGTAACCAGAGATAGCGCTGCCTTTTCAAGTGCCTGTTGCGCAGCAAGAGCAATGTCTTTGTGTCTTTGCGTAACTGGTTCGCCCAGACGTCTTGGAGGACCAAGCTTACTTGTCACGATATCCGAATAAAATGGGACTTCAATCAAGGAAAATTTGACGGCGGACGAATAACAATCTTTGTTGTGATATTTATATCCGGTGCTTGTTACGTCAATGAAGTCAGACAGGTCAATAGCGTCAGGTGTTCCATAAGGCGCCAACCCCATAACCTTATACTCACCTTCTGATGGCTCAAATCCAAGAAACTGTGTAATGAGTTCGTAGAAATTTCCTAACGAATTGGTCGCAGGATATGTCTCTAGGAACTCAATATTTCCCTTATCCCCCTTGGCCAAGACACAACTTAATGAATCACCAGATCCATCGTAAGCGACCAACATTGATTGATCATATCCGGAACTAAAGTATGCAGAAGAGAGATGGGCGAGCTGATGGTTAATCAGTTCAATTTTGGGTGAGAATCCAAAATAATGGGTTAGGATAAGTTGAAGTCGCTTTTCCGCATCAGGATCCTTTTCACCAGGCGCAACTACAAGATCGACATCATGGATCGATATCTTCGCCTGAGAGAGGCATTGTTTGATTGCGCGAATGGGTAAACAGCCTTTTGATGTTTTGATTCGATTAAACCGTTCTTCTTCACATACGGCTAGTACTTCACCTTCACAAATGATGGTCGCACCAGGATCATGGTCATAGATACGATGCGCGGTATGAATGCCGAGAATGTTCATGCGGGCAACCGTCTCTACGACTTTTCTTCGTTTAGGAACTCTTCAACCATATCCGCATAACTTCGTCCCTCATGAGGCCACCTGGTTGAAGCCCAATCCGGACAGTTATCGCAGAAGCCATGGTTGCCGTAGTTGTTTGACACATGCGCTCTACGGAGAGCTTGATAAAACTTACCTTGCCACTCCGCATAGATGGTCGTAGCGCGATAGTCAGCAACAAATGAACCGTGCACCCAGTCGGATGGACAAAAGGCTAAATCTCCTCGAGCATTGATGGTGACTCTTTCCCACGGATAGAGGCAAGGACGCCGATCTTCCGTCTGCTGCTTCTTCCGGTTGATGTCGGCAACTTTGATTACGGCCCCCGAGTGAGAATGAAGCCGACGTATCACAACGTAGCTTGCTCCGGCATCCTTCCAGTACCTTTCAAAGTCTTGAACTTCAGTCGTATTTTGCGGCTGTTCAACAAAGCTGACCACCACCTTGGTTTTGGATTTTGATTCACGCACCCACTCTATCAAGCGAAGTACATTTCCCCGTGTGACATCAAGATCACCCTTGACTCGAATCTTGGCATAGGTCTCTGGCCTGAACGCGTCAATACTAATGTCAATCAGATGCACCCCGGACTCAAGCAATCTCTGGGTACGTTTTTCATTCATGATCTTGCCGTTGGTGGTCAACGTGACATAGACCCCAGAATGATCAACCGCAGCTTGAATTAGGTCGTAGCCGTTTGGATGGATCAGCGGCTCACCATTGCTGGTGTAGCGAATGTATTGAGTTTTCGCTTGTCCGTACTGGTGGACCTCCGCAATCATTTTCTCGTTGAGAGCGGGGTCAAGATGTCGGCCACTATAATGTTCTGATTTTGCAAAATCAGGATGCGGGCAATGCGTGCACGCGAGATTGCACACTTCCGTAATGTCCATGATGATTTGTGACGGAAAATCAGCTACTAGCCTCCCCCCGAAGTCATATTCAACATCACTCGACGGTATTGGGTTGATAGCGGTCATGGTGAGCCTTTCCGTTGAATCAACCTTACCAGGTGATGAACCACATACTCGACGTCATCGAGGGACATTCGGGCACTGATAGGGAGTGTCATGATCTGCTCAGCCAGACGTTCAGTAACAGGCAGGGAGACTACAGCATTCTTACAATATAAGGACTGTCTGTGGAGCGGGCGGTAATGAATGCTGGCTCCAATATTTGAATCGCGCAGTGCCAATAGCAAGTCATCCCGTAACATCCCAGTTTTCCTTGGATCAAAACAGGCAACCAGCAGATGCCGGGCATGACCGTCATCAAAGACCTGGCTCTGAAATGTGATATCCAGCCCTGCTTCTTTAATGGCTTGCCGGTAGCCTTCTGCGACCTTGTGACGGATTACAGCCATATCGCCCAATCGTTGCAGCTGAACTCGGCCAATGGCCGCTTGTAAGTCGGTAAAGTTCATCTTATAGCCCAACTCTGCAACCCCCGCCACAAAGGCCGTGGCCGGTTTTATGAAGCGAGACCACGCACTGGACTCCAAGCCGCTCATACGTAAAGAACGAAGATGTTCTGCCTTATCGGTATCAAAAAGCGCGAGCGCGCCGCCATCGGCCGTGGAGAGATTTTTGTTGGCGTAAAAGCTGAAGCAGACGGTATTGCCGGATGCACCTACACGCTTGCCATTACGATGAGTCGATCCAAGTGCATGGGCAGCATCTTCAACAATCGCTATGCCCGACGGCAACCCATTACGCAACCTGTCGACATCGATAGCAAAGCCGCCGTAATGGACAACAACGACGGCCTTGGTACGAGAGGTAACCTTTGCTGTGATTGTTTCCGGTGTCACACACATGCTCTGCGGATCAATCTCGCAGAAGACTGGGGTAGCGCCGAGGTACAGTGCGGCGTTTGCAGTGGCATACCAAGTAAGACTAGGCACGATGACCTCGTCGCCAGGCCCAATCCCTTCAACAAGCAACGCCAAGAATAGAGCCGATGTACAGGAGTTGAGCGTGACAACTTCCGGAGCGCCGATGTATTCGGACAACTCCTTTTCAAAAGCGATCGTCTCCTGACCCATGCCAACCCAGCCGGAGCGCATGACACGGGTGACTGCGTTAATTTCTGCGTCGGTAAAATCAGGGATGCCAAAGGCTAGATAGCTTTCTCTTTTCTTCACATGCAGCTTCCTATGCCAGACTCGCAGCAACTTCTCTTATTGCGAGCGATGCCGGCAAGGTTACGAACCCGTCAATCATTCCATTTTTTCGTGGTGCCATCCTGAATTCATACGCATGAGGCACAATATCGACAAAAACCCAATCCGCTCCAGGCACTTGAGGGGGATGGGCAAGCCCAACAGCCAGTGCGTAATTACCATGAATCAGCGGCAGTTTCACTGTCCACTCAAACAGGTAGTTCGTAGCTGCTCCATAGTGACGCGACATCTCCTCCTGCAGACGCGTATCAAAAAACACCACATCGGTTCCTTGGAGGGTGCGTATCTTGATGGAGAGATTCAGATTGCTCAAATCTTTGGCGAGCTGAACCAATACCCTAATTGTCGCCATATCTTCAAAATCAAAATTAGCGCTATGGTCCCCGTCGCGCAACATTTGCACATTGACTATTTCCGCATTGCCGTTTCTTACGCGGTGAAGTTGAGCCCGCTTTTGAAATGCCTCCTGGCCAAAAGCCAAGTCTTGCATTGCAGGATCGGCTGCATCAGTAATGGCGCTATGCTCCACCAATTTCATAGCGTCGACTGTGCCTGATGATGACGCCGGGTTGGCGGCCGCACTGCATGCGGATTGATTTCTGTCTTCGAGTTGCAATTTGACGTATTCGTCGGACACCGTTACCGCCAGCCCCATTGCTCGCACTACACCACGATCCAACAGAACCGCGCGCCGACATAGTTGCCGGACCGTACTGATATCGTGACTGACAAACAGCAGTGCCACACCAGAATCAACCAATCTTGAAATTCTCGCCATGCATTTTGCCTGGAAAAACATATCGCCTACAGATAGAGCTTCATCCACAATCAAAACCTTAGGATCCACGGCCGTCTGAACGGCAAACGCAAGCCGCATCATCATTCCTGAGCTATAAGTTTTGACTGGCTGTTCGATGAAGTCACCGATGTCTGCAAAGCTGGCAATGTCATCAAAGCGAGCCCGCACATCTTCTCCTGAGAGCCCCAGAATTTTGGCATTCAGAAACACATTTTCACGCCCAGTAAATTCAGGATTGAAACCACTCCCCAACTCTAACAATGCAGTAATTCGCCCAGTGGTTTGAACTGTACCTGAGGTAGGGGCTACGGTTCCAGCGATGATCTGCAGCAAGGTACTCTTGCCAGCACCATTGCGGCCTAAAATACCAACAGTCTCACCGGGCTGGAGTTCTAGACTCACATCACGCAAGGCCCAATGTTCACGATACAGAGGGGCAGCACTTTTCCCACCAAACAGTTTCGGAAAGCGATCGAAGGTTGCTTGTTTAAACCGATCCTGTGGCTTCTGAAAAAGTCGGTAGCATTTGCTGACAGCCTCAAGCCGAATGGGCGATGTCATTGGCACGCTCATATCAAATCACATCCGCAAATGCAGGGCGAGACTTCTGGAACATCCAGAGACCGCCAATAGCCACGACCACGGAAACGGCCAAATAAGACACCCAGTGCAACCACTCAGGCTGATTGCCTAAAATCAAAACGGCACGCAACTCTTCAATGGGATAAGTCAGCGGATTGAGATAGATAAGCTTTTGTGCCAACGCCGGGACGGAAGAGGCCGGGTAGAACACAGGGCTCAAGAACAACAGTACCGACATGATCACCCCTATCATCTGCCCGATGTCACGAAAGAATAGACCAATGGTAGCAAGCACCCATGCCAGGCCAACTGTGAGCACCAACAAAGGGGCAAACATCAGCGGCACATATAAAGCAGTCCAAGGAATCGATTGATACTGAATGAGCAAGAAAATACATAACAACCCGAGGCCGATCAGGGCGTTGAAAACCGCTGAGCAAAGATGGCAGATAGGCAGCAGCTCTAGTGGAAATACGACTTTTTTCACATAGCTTGGATTGGAAAGAATCGCTGTGGGAGAGCGAGTCAGTGTTTCAGAAAACACCGCGTGCACGATAAGACCACAATAGAGCATAAGAACAAAATACTTCATGCTACCATTACTTCCCCACCGTGCGTTGAATACCCCACCAAAAACAAAGGCATACACGGTCAGCATCATAAGCGGAAAGACCATGGCCCATAACAATCCGAGAATGGTGCCGCGATAACGAGACTGAATGTCACGAACCACGAGCGCCCACAGCAAGCTACGGTTTCCATACAAGCTTTGGATTCCAGAATAAACGCCAAATCTGGTCAAGTTGACTCACGCCATGCTGTTACGGCAAGCCCCTCAGGCAGCCGTTCGAGGTATCACCTAAAGGGAGAACTCCGATGAGCCTGAGAATTTCACGAAATCGGAAGTGTGGAGGCACTCATTTACTGAGCGCACTACGAGGTTCCAAGATTTTATTCAATTCGCTCATAAAACAGATCACCGGGATCATCATTATAAGAGACTCTCAACTCAGCAAAGAGTAAATTAGAGGTAGTTAGCTCACCATCTTGATTCGTTGAAAAAGCGACGTAGCCGATTAGTCACTCTGAGTCCTCCCAGATACATATATTGCCGATAAGTCCGTACCGCAAGGCCTCTACCATTGAGCCTTTCTTCTGCTGTCATGTGGTTGTACGCAATCGTAACGTCTTCTGCTGTCTTGACATGCAAACCGTGAGGTGTCGTTTCACCGTAATTGGCAAACGTAGTATTTCTTGGCCGATCTACCGCAGCAAATTTAGGAATCGTGAGACAAACAGGCTTCACTGTTTGATCTTCGAACTTCGCCGCGAGGAGGGATTCGTCTCTAGGTTCAAACCAACCATCGGTTACCCTTCCAGTTGGCTCAAGTAGATTGTGCACCAATACCCAATAGAGAGTCTTCGGCGAGTAACCATACGGCACCTGAATGGCGTAGGAGCCAACACCTGATGCAAATTCACAATAGGCCGACACCTCGTTTGTCTGGGCATGGTAGAGGACCATTCCAGGGCGTATCATTCGAGAAAGCGAATCGTAGGGGTCAGTAACAATGATTTCCAAAGTGGTGTAATGACGGTAATATTGTTGAGCACGATCAAGGATCGACTGTAATTCAGCCAGCATGCCCGTCGTATCAACGCGCTTAAGAGCAGGTTTCTGTTCCACCACCGCCAGCTTCACAATGCTACGTGCGTGATCCAGCGCTTCTTGCCAACCGCGAGTTTGTAGATGGTAATTTTCAAATACATTAAGTTGCTCAGTGACTGGATAGATAACCACGGGTGATAAATTAAGCCCGATCTCGTGTTCGATCGCAAACTTGAGATTTTCTGGCAATTCCAGGAAATTCGATTTGCACACGATCATACCGACAGAGAAAACCCTGTCAGGTGCGTCATAGGTCGCAATGGCACGCAGCGCATTACTTAACACCGTATCGTAGTCCGCCCCTTTTCTGACCTTCTCAAACATCTCTTTATTAAAACTGTCTATAGAAATACTGGCGTTGATGCGAGGAAAATTCTGGAGCTTCTTAAGCTCCTTGGCCGTGAGCATGGTGCCATTGCTGGTAAAACCGAAGGCCAGGTTGGGGTTGTCCTCAGCACGAAAATCATCGACAAACTGGCGGAAACGCTTGATGAGATAGGGCTCGCCGCCGTGCCAGATAAATTGATAGAGGTAGCGAACATGCGCCAGGATATCCGGCACCGTCTCGGCTCGATGTTGCACACGAGTGAGCCGCACCATGTTTTGGCTACAACCAGGACAGTCGATATTGCAATCTGCAGTAGATATCAGTGAGATCATAGTCGGCTTGGCCGACATGACCTCGACTCCTTCCCGATACTCCTCCCTTGCCTTCAGTATGTTTCGCCCTGAGATGGAATCGACAACCAAGCCTTGTAACTTGATGCGTCCACCCGGCACCTGCAATTCATAGCTGCGCCCATTATCTGATGGGTCCGAACTATCGGAAGTCGAGAAGTACAACGAGTGGCCCCAAACCGAATAGCGCCCTTCACCCAGGTTTCGGATGTCATCGTGCAGCTTATTAGGAAACGGCAGAGGAACGCCGTCCTCTAGCAATTTGGCATCGTTCAATGACTCCCCCGCAAGCTTCCTAAAACTCTCCGGTATTTCCACAAGGTAGCAATGGCCAGACTCATGCCGCCAAGGGATGGGAGAACTGAACGGTGGATAGTTTCCGTTTGACCACGCATAGGCCATGCATCGGTTACAGGGATGGCCCTCGAGGCCACCAGAAGCATTGGCTCTTCGTAACGCTTGGTACTCCGAGTTGTTCCAGATTTCATCTATGCTAGAAATATTCGTATTCCCCAGCGGTTTACCGACATTGCCGTAGCCACTCCAGAAACAACAGGGCACCACCTCACCTGTCAGGTCAACAATCATCTGTTGCCAGGGGTATGCGCAGTACGTCGGTGTTGTTGCTTGAGTCATGTTTCTACTTGTGTACTAGTTAGACGCACTCGAGAATAAATGGGGGCAGGAAGTAGATCCCTCTCATTCTTAGCCCCATATAAACTCAATGTGCGGTCAATCATGTTGTTCATACCAAACTGTTGATCAACAAAGCGAGGCCCACGCTGACGGAGTTCTTGTCGAAATGAACTATCCGACAGTACTTCCTTAGTTTTGGCCGCTATCACAACAGCATCGGGGGTACGACAACACCATCCTGTCACGCCCTCGTCGATAGCCTCGCACGTACCGCCCGCATCAGTTGCAACGACAGGCACCCCAAGCCATTGCGCCTCCAGAAGAACATTTGGAGTCCCTTCAAATTTCGAGGTCAATACAAATACCGTCATCGCCGACAGCGGTGTAGCGATGTCCGTTCGCGCACCAGGCATATGCACCTTGTTTTGAAGCCCAGCCCTCTGCACAAACGTTTCCATCTCTTTTCGCATGGGGCCTTCACCAATCAGGAGAAAATGTGCTTCGGGTACTAATTTTGCTATCTGTCTCGCAGCTTCCAGCCAGAGCATGGGACGCTTTTCTTCCCAAAAGCGAAAGATGGCGCCAACAACCGAAGCATGTTGGGGAATACCAAGAGAGTGACGATAAGCCGACACAATCGAGTCATCCACCCGAATGATCCTACTAAAATCCACGCCATTTCTTACAAGCTGAAAGCGATCTTGCGGGATTTCAAGCCAACGGCAATAGTCCGATGCCCCTGCAACACTGTTATTGAGGAAAATGATGTTATCCAGCTCGGACAAGGCCTGGTAAGCAGGCTTCATATATTCTTGGTAATAACCAAAATTCACCGGTGTCAGGTTTCGGCTCGCGAGCACAATACGTGGGACGCCAGCCATTGTTGCGGCGATACCGACCTTAATGCTCGTACTGTCTTGCCAGGCATGCACCACGGCAGGTCGGCGATTCTTGAATTCTTCAACCATATTCAGAATTTCTTCAGCCATTGCGCCGGGCAACTGCGCGAGCAACTCACCGAGTGGGGCAGGAACTGATTGGAACCCATGCTCAACTATTGTTACAGCGTTTGTCAGAGGCTCCGCTTGTATCTCAGCAGATTCAAGAAGCGGCAGATAGAAGTCGAGCCCTTGCGACCGATGCAAATACTCTCCGATCAGACAGATGTCGTCAAAGCCTCTGGATTTAAGCCCCCGCAGCGTATTAACAACTTGCCGCTCTGCCCCACCAGCTGCCAGACCCGCATTGACCAAGATAAAACGTTTTGGCTCAGCCGTAACTTTGCTTGTGGATGCCAGCAAACGTGCTTGCCTTAACAGTTCTTGAAAAAACACGATATCCAAAGATGCGACAGGGGTAGGGCTTCTCACGATATCCAAACATGCAGCAAGCGTGGAACTTCGCTCAACCTCCAACAGCGGTATTGAGGGGCGATGTAACTCTCGCCGAAACACACGATGCCATAAGCTTCTTGCACCGGGTATTGTTCTGGCCGCATGAATGGCACGGTGTATTAGTGACCCAGCTGGCAGATTGCTGATTTTTGATATAGCCCTCTCGGCCAGATGCCATAAATAGAAGCGAAAAAGATGAACATCAGAAAACTGCTGATTTGTGCTCTCACAGACTATTGAGCGGGCACCCGTACCCGCAACTTGGCTCACCATTTTTTTACTCAGCATCGTGGATGGACCTACAAAGATAAACTTTCCTAAATTCCCTGGGAGATGCCAAGATATTCCGTCATCAGCATAATACCCTAGCCACGAATGGTCAGATTGAATTTTCACCGCCGAGGGAGGATCGCGGAGGATCATTGACGCACAACATTGGTGATTCCGGAGTGCAAGGACATCCGCTTCGGAAACAGTGAATGGAATCACAAACACAGACTTGTTTCTTTCCCTGGCCTGCCAGTATTCGACAGCGACACGAAGTCTCGGGTTAGTCATGTACTCCTGATACCGGTTTCTTCGCCATAATGAACACTCCAGAAGTTTTAAGATCGCTTTCAGAGAGCGTTTGAAAACCGTTCGCTAGTTGCCGACTCGAGATTCCCAAATTACCAAATTGTCTTACCTCAACGCAAAGCTTCAATCCAACCCGTTTAACTAAACCGAGATGCACCGAGCAGGGTTGCCGATTAATGAACCATGGCCGGCCACCGCGCATCAATCGCCACGTCAATTCAGAGTATTTCCAGTGGCCATTCCACTCCGGTGCTGTATCGTGGCACTGAAGGTCGATCTGGTGGGACATAAAGCCGCCTGGCTTGAGACTACGGAAACACTCGGCATAGAGTACTTCAAGTTGATCGACATGTTCCATGACGGCCTGCGAAATAACCAGGTCAATGCTTTGATCAGGAATTTCACTCATTCTGCCCATCGGTGCCAAATAGTGGATAGGGTCTTCTGTCAGATTGCCTGTCAGGGTATATCGAAGACGCTTCAACCGCTCTGGCGCAAGGGCTTGAGTAAGTCTAGGTTCACCCAGTATTTGCTTTGGGAAACGATAGTCACCCAACTCTGGCAATACCTCAGTGAATTCCCCTCCGGAAGGAATGGGCGTTTGCATCATGAGCAGTTTGACGAGCTCATCAAAAACTTGAAGGTTTGTTTTGCTCGATGCGTGGCGGACGGAATCAAGAGCATAATACTGCTCAGTACCCGTGAGAAGAGCCATCAGGCCAATTCCGATTGAATCGCCCGGGCCGAGCTCAACAACTGTTCGAGGAACCATCGTGAAGCCATGCTGATCTGCCATGACCAGGTGACGCAAGTACACGGAGTAGCAATACTGGGCCGAAACAGTACCCCCGGTCCCGACAATGGGAGTGACAAATACAGATTTAACACCTCGTAGAATATGCCTCCAGACGGGCGTGCTCACAACCTTCTCGGTACTCACATTAGTGGTGGAGTAACAGGTGGAAACAACGGCACTTCGGCAGGGTCAATCCACATCTGGAACCAGAGTTCGAGCATGAGTAATGCCCACAAACGAGTATGATGTAACCGGATACCATTACAATGCTCGTCTAACATTGACTGGACATGGTCTGACCTCATTAACCCCCTTTGGCGAGCGTGGGAACTGAGTAGCGTGTCATAGGCAAACTCTTTGAGTTCGTCTTTGAGCCATCCATCAATTGGTACGCCAAATCCCATTTTGGGACGATAGAGTACATCCTTGGGCAAGAATGGCTCCAACGTTGACTTCAGAATCGCCTTGCTGACGCCACCCTTCATTTTTTGCGCAGGTGGAATACGAGCAGCCCACTCCATAAGTTTGTGATCCAACAGCGGCGATCTGGCCTCTAAGCCATGAGCCATACTGGCGATATCAACCTTCACCAGAAGGTCATCCGGCAAATAAGTGTGAATGTCGGCCCAGGCTGCTCCACCGACGTAAGACGAGGATTGCTGGAAATAGGGCTCAAGAAGGTCAAGTGACGAATTAGGGAGAAATGAACTCAGAAGACGGTCGTAACCGGCAACCTTATCATGGTCGTAGAAGTACGCCATGGATGGGGCATAGCGACGAGAATCTTTTTCGCTCACATAGGAGAGCCAGCGACGAAACACACGCAAGACACGGTAACGATCAACGTCCGGGGGGATAGACTGAACTATGCGAGACGCGAATTGGCGCACTGATCGAGGCAGATGACCTATCCACTCTGTTTCCAGGCATTGCGAGTAACGACTATAACCCAGGAAACTCTCGTCTCCTCCATCACCGTTCAGGACAACGGTGACATGTCGACGTGCCATCTGTGCCACGTAGTACGTTGGTATGGCCGAGGGATCCGCAAACGGCTCGTTATAGTGCCATACGAGTAACGGAAGAATCGCCATAGCTTTGGGTCGAACAACCATCTCGTGATGATCCGTAGCGTAGCGCTCAGCGACCATGCGAGCATAGGCACGTTCGTCGTAACTCGCCTCATCAAAACCGATGCAGAACGTTTTGACACGGCCACTGGAGTGGCGCGCCATCATGGCGACCACAGCTGACGAGTCGACACCGCCAGAAAGAAATGCCCCCAGTGGCACATCGGCAATCATTCGCATGCGCACCGCTTCATCAAGTAGTGAGAGAAGCTCTTCCTTCAATTCCGGCAACGGCCTATGACACGTTTGTGACGGCGAGGGCAATGCCCAATAGCGCTGTGTGCTGGTTCGCCCATCGCGGGTCACCACCATGTAACAGCCGCTTGGGAATTTCTTCACTCCGTTGAATGCTGACCATGGTGCTGGGACATATTGGAGCGTCAAGTAGTGATGGATTGCTTCATAGTCAGGCTCTCTCTTAAAACCAGGCCATACAAGGATGGACTTGATTTCTGATCCAAATAGGAGAATGTTGCCATGCCATGCATAGAACAGAGGTTTCTTGCCAATGCGGTCCCTGGCAAGGATGAGCTTCTCATCTCGTTGGTCCCACAGAGCAATGGCAAACATCCCTCGCAATCGTTCAAATACCTGTTCGCCCCAGCAGTGATACCCATTTAAAACAACTTCGGTATCGGTATGAGTTTTAAAGTTGTAGCCACGTTGGATTAGTTCTTCACGCAATTCTTGAAAATTGTAGATTTCTCCGTTGAATACTACTTTTAGGCTGTCTTCTCCGTTCGGCATGGGTTGCTGCCCCGCAGCCGTCAAGTCCAGGATTGACAGTCGTGCGTGGCCCAAGGCGATTCCACGGCCAACCCAGATCCCCTGATCATCGGGACCGCGATGCTCAACAGCTCCGACCATTCGGCCAATTGTGGTTCTTATATCCTCAGGGACAGATATTTTTGTGGAAAATATGCCAACAATTCCACACATTTTAGCCAACTCGCTTCTTCGGGTTCACAGCCTCAATCTGATGAGATCTCACACAAGAATCCTCTTAAGGAAGGTCTGTTTAATTCAGTTTTTTGGCCAATCAGCTCTCAAAACATTAGAGATTCGATTGGCTCGTGATCAAAACTCTGAATAAATCAGACCTTCCTTAATATATTCCCTTACATGACATCTCAAAGCCACACCTCATCTCCCCTGTAAAATCATGTCGCATCAGCAAAATAGCATGAACCTCACTCCGATCATTTTCCCAATGGGTTAGCGATTACGCCGAAGAGTATTGACTGTGTAAGACATCCCTGTGGGATGTGCGCGCGATGACCTTGCTCGAAGAATACTTTTATCTCGATCACTGTTTCAGAAGTTATTTGATTGAAGCTTGAAAGAAAAGCCCTCATGCAACTCCACAGATTTTAGATGCGAGCCGAACAACGTTGAGAATCTTATCGGGCATCGCCTTCATCAGAGGATTTGCTTTTCTATCACGCGCAACAAATACCTCCCATATCCATTTCTCATCAGGGGCTGTGCCAATTGTTTCAGTTGAGCCTCACTTATCCACTGTTGTCTGTAGGCGATTTCTTCAGGACAGGCCACCTTCAAGCCTTGACGGTTTTCAATCGTGGCAATGAATTGGCTGGCCTCAAGCAACGATTCATGTGTCCCCGTATCCAACCAGGCATAGCCTCGTCCCATGACCTCGACGTTCAACGTGCGCTGCTCCAGATACAACCGATTCAGATCCGTAATCTCCAGTTCGCCACGGGCCGACGGTTTCAGACTTTTAGCCAGGTCCGTAACCTCTCGGTCGTAGAAATACAGGCCGGTCACAGCATAGCTGGATCTTGGCTGTTTTGGTTTTTCTTCCAGCGAACGAACTTTTCCTCCCGGATCAAAATCAACGACTCCATACCGCTCTGGGTCTTGAACATGGTACGCAAAGACTGTTGCCCCATTCGTGCGCGCCATCGCGCTCCCGAGCAGATTGTGAAAGTCATGGCCATAGAAAATGTTATCACCCAAGACAAGGGCCGACAGATCGTTGCCGATGAAAGCTTCACCGATCAGAAAGGCCTGCGCAAGGCCCCCAGGAGAAGGTTGTACCGCATATTGGATACTCAGCCCCCATTGACCGCCGTTCCCGAGTAGCTGCTCGAAGCGGGGAGTGTCTTGAGGGGTGGAGATAATAAGGATGTCTCGGATCCCTGCCAACATGAGCACACTGAGCGGATAATAGATCATCGGTTTGTCGAACACTGGCAACAGCTGTTTACTGATTGCCAATGTGGCCGGATGCAGTCTGGTGCCAGCTCCTCCAGCCAAAATAATCCCTTTGCGTCCACTCATGATTTCCTCAAAATCTGTTGCAGAATATGCCGGACACCCTGCTGCCAATCAGGCAACTCCAAATCAAAGGTCCTGCGTAACTTGCCCGTATCCAACCGGGAATTGGCCGGACGCTTGGCGGCAGTTGGATATTCTAAGGAGGAAATCCCTCGAATGGCATCCGGCGCTAGTTTCAGTGATCTACCAGACGAAAGAGCTTCCGACACGACCACCCGCGCATACTCACGCCATGTTGTCTCGCCGCCTGCGACCAAATGGTATAACCCGAACGGAAAGCGATTGTCTCCTTCACGCTGCCGTTGCCGGACCACATGAGCCGTCACATCAGCCAATAATGCTGCCGATGTCGGGGCACCATATTGATCGGCCACCACATTCAGCTGTTCTCGTTCGAGGGCGAGTCGCAGGATTGTTTTTGCAAAATTGTTCCCATGGGCTCCGACGACCCAGCTCGTGCGAAAAATCAGATGCCGCGCTCCGCTTTCCTGCAGGGCGATCTCACCATCCCGTTTGGTCCGCCCATAGACACTTTGTGAGTTGGTCAGATCATCTTCTGTATAGACCCCGGACTTCGTACCATCGAATACATAATCCGTGGAATAATGCACGACCCACGAGCCGAGCTTGACTGCTTCTTCCCCCAGGACTCCCGGGGCCACGGCATTGACGGCATGAGCCAATTCAGGCTCTGATTCTGCTTTATCTACCGCCGTATACGCTCCAGGATTGACGATCAGATCCGGTCGGACCAACCGCACCAGGGAAGAGATCGCCGCAGCATCGGCCAAATCGCATTCAGCGTAATCGACGGCATGAACCTCCCCTAAGGGAGCCAGTGCTCGTTGGAGTTCAAACCCGACCTGACCCTGTTTACCGGTTAAGAGTATCTTCATGACGCTCAGGCGTTGTCCTGTGTGATGAGTGGCAAGTAGAGAGGGACCCACCCGCTGTTTACTCTCTCCTGACTACTGGCCATATTGCCTTTCGACCCAGTTTCGATACGCTCCACTGGCGACATTGGAAACCCAACTCTGATTTGCCAGGTACCATTCAACGGTCCTGCGGAGGCCTGTTTCAAATGTCTCCAAAGGTTTCCAGCCTAACTCCCGCTCAAGCTTGCGAGCATCTATGGCATAACGACGATCATGCCCAGGTCGATCCTTTACAAAGGTGATCAGCGAACGGTACGTGGCAAATGGCAGGTGGTGCGCAGCAGTTGGAGCAAGCTCATCCAGAATGTCGCAGAGGGTCTGTACGACTTCAAGATTGGCTTTTTCGCTCCAACCGCCGATGTTATAGGTCTCTCCCACAAGGCCGCCTTGAAGCACGAGATCAATGGCTCGACAGTGATCTTTCACGTACAACCAGTCTCGTACTTGTAATCCATCTCCATACATCGGAAGTGGTTTCCCAGCCAATGCATTCAAGATGCAGAGCGGGATCAATTTTTCAGGAAATTGGTAGGGACCATAATTATTCGAACAATTGGTGGTCAGAACCGGCAAACCATAGGTCTGGTGATAGGCACGGACAAGATGATCGCTCGCCGCCTTGCTGGCCGAATAGGGACTATTGGGCTCGTACCGATTCGTCTCACTGAAAGCCGGCGCATCGTTCGTCAATGAGCCATACACCTCATCGGTAGAGACATGCACAAACCGGAAACGTTCCTTGGCTCCGCCTTCCAATGCCCCCCAATACGCCCGCACCGATTCAAGCAAGTGAAAGGTGCCGACGATGTTGGTCTGGATAAACTCCCCAGGCCCATGAATAGAGCGATCCACATGACTTTCCGCAGCGAAATTGATAACCGCTCGCGGACGATGCTCCGTCAAGAGCGCCTCAACGAGCTTGGTATCACCGATATCCCCTCGCACGAAGATATGCCGCGCATTGTGTTCGAGACTGACAAGGCTTTCCAAATTACCGGCATATGTAAGCTTGTCGAGATTGATGATGGGCTCGTCGTGCTGTGCCGACCAGTCCAAGACAAAATTAGCCCCAATAAAGCCGGCCCCACCGGTGACGACAATACTCATCTCAACATGGGTCCCTTCTTGGCCGCACAGGCCCAATCCAGTAATCACGTACAGAGGCTCTACACGGTCTCATCACGGCACCCGTTGAGGGATGGCAGGTTGAAAGCTCGGCACCAGTCGCTTGAGATCCTGCAGCAGCTCTTCCTCATTACAATGAGGAAGATTCGTCTGCAACATCGCCAGCCATTGATCCAGCTCGCCGACGGATACCGGGGCACCGCTCGCGCGATTGATTTTTGCATGAGCTGTAGGTTCAACTTGTTCCTGTTCCTCAAAGAGTTCTTCGTACATCTTCTCGCCGGGTCGCAGACCGGTATAGACAATGTCGATGTCTTTTCCGGGAACCAGTCCGGCCAAGACGATCATGTTCCTGGCCAAATCAGCCACCTTGATCTGTTCACCCATATCAAGAACGAAGACTTCCCCTCCACGCCCCATCGCACTCGCTTGGAGAACCAGCTGCACCGCTTCCGGAATCGTCATGAAAAACCGTTTGATCTCCGGGTGGGTAACGGTCACGGGTCCGCCTTTGCGGATCTGTTCGGTGAACAGAGGGACCACACTCCCATTACTGCCTAACACATTTCCAAACCGCACCACCGTAAACTTCGTAAGGGCAGGACTATTGAACTCCTGCATCATATGCTCGGCAATGCGTTTGGTTACACCCATCACGCTCGATGGATTGACGGCCTTGTCCGTGGAGATCAGGACAAATCGACTGACGCCCGCTTTCACCGCGGCTTCGGCGACGACACGAGTGCCCAGAATATTGTTGCGGATCGCTTCTTTCGGGTTCAGTTCCATCAAGGGAACATGCTTGTGCGCGGCCGCATGAAACACCATGTCGGGGCTGGTCTGGCGAAAGACTTCCGCGACGCGATCCGGCACCGTAACATCACCGATGATAGGAATAATCCGTACTGTCGGAAAGGCAGTGTGTAATTCCAGCAAAAGCGAATGAAGCGCATTCTCGTAGCGCTCAAACAGCACCACCGCCTGAGGCTTGTGCCGGGCAATCTGCCGACAAAGTTCCGATCCGATCGATCCGCCTGCTCCAGTCACGAGGAGCGTTTTCCCGCTGATGTGGGGAGACAGCGCTTGGGAATCCGTCCGGATCGGCTCACGTTGGAGCAGGTCGTCCACACTCATGGACCGTACGTGATGCAACGAGACAGGGTCACCGAGTAACTGTTTGACATCAGGCAAAGTCTTGATCGGTACCGAACAGCCTTCTGACGCCGCAAGGATTTTTTGTTTCACCGTCGTGGAGCCCGAAGGAATGGCCACGATGATCTCGTCGACCTTCAACCGTTCAGCGGTCTTCTTGATATCCGCAATGGTTCCCATAACGGGAATTCCATGAATGCTCATCTTGCGCTTGATCGGATCATCATCGACAAACCCTACCGGACGGCAATGGTAATTTGTATCGTACAGCATGTCTCTGACCAACAGCTCGCCCGCATGTCCTGCACCGACGATCAACACACGTCGTGCACTCGGATCAAATATCTGGATCCATTCCCGGAACCCTCGTACCGCCAAGCGCATGCCTGCTAAATACAGCGCCGTCAACAGACCCGTCAAAATGATCGCGGAGCGAGGATATTGTGTCACCCCACCGAGCTTATGGATCACGCCGTAAAACACCGCAGAACCGCTCAGTGCGGCCAGCAGAATTTTCCAGAGATCGCGAAGATCGACATATCTCCAGAGTCGACGCTGGATTCCAAACACCCACAAGCTGGTACCGTATATGAGCAACACGGCAGGCATGAAATCCCACATGATCCTCCGATATTCAGGAGGAGGATATGCATCGAATCGTAACGCAAATGCCGTCAGATTCGCCGCGAAAATCAACAGTAATTCCACACCAATGACGAGAATCGACCGATACCCGAGGGCCCAGTCTCCAAACCGTCTCGTAAGAAAATCATATAGTTTGGCGGTCGGCTGTTTCATACACCAGTCAGCACAACCCCGCTGCGCTCCCGTTCTTGGAGCATGGCGGCAGCAGCCTGGATGACCCGATGCACAGACAATCGCTGGAGGCAATCACTGAGACTCTCCACATGACGATCACATCCTTCGGCAAGGCATGGCACACACTCCCCTTCCCCTTGAAGCAACAAGACGTTCCCCTGCCGCTGCGATCCGTGCTTGTGCCACGGGCTCCGGGCAGTTGCAGGAAAGTCCTTCGGCCATGGTCCCCACTTAACGGGATTTGAAGGGCCGAACAGCACCACGGATGGCACGCCGACGGCGGCAGCCATGTGACTGACGGCCGTATCCGTTCCAACATACAGCGCGGCGTGATTCAAGAGACAACCCAGAACCGGCAAGGTCACCCGTCCGATCAAATCGACGGCCTTGGGGAGCCTGCGGATAATCTGGTCACAATACGATTGCTCAGCCGATTCGACTCCGGTGACGGCGACGATCAATCCACGATCGATCAACCACTGTCCAAGCATCACCCATCCATCGACGGTCCACGTTTTGTAGGCGAACTTCGGCGACACATGCAGCACCGCGTAGGGCTGAGCATTCCGCATCGCAGGAAACAAGGCGCAAACCGATTGCTCGTCCTCCTCCGTCCAGCTCACCACGGGTGTACCATGTGGCGTGATGCCCAGCGGTTCAAGCAGCCGAAGATTCATCGCGACCGTATGGGTATGAAGGTTGTCGAATGGGACCCAGTGATTCAGCAATCTCCGCTTCCACCAGGATTTGTTGTCCGGAACGAGCGTCCCGACACAATGTCGTCCTGCGAGCCAGGCGTGAAACGTCGGACGATCGCCCGCCAGGACCGAGACCGCAAGATCGTAGCGTCGCCACAACGAACACAGCAACGCAACATGAGGACCGATGGCCGAACGCTCGGCGATCGTCCAGACTCGACGAACATCGGGATTCGCGGTGACAGCCTCCTGCGTCCCCTCGAACACAAGCATGTCAACCGATAGATGAGGCAGCGCGGCCTTGAGCGAACGAATAACAGGTGTGGCTAAGAGCACGTCACCGATCCTGCGCGTACAGACAACCAAGGCGCTGCGCAGATCTCGATTCATGTCGCCGTCCGTAATCCCGTTATCATGACAACGCTCGATCACTATCAGGCCTCAGATACCGATCGAGTCCGATCGCAGCGCGAACCGTCACCGCCCCGAAGAGCGCGTCCAAGCGCTTCTGATTGCGTGCAAGACTGAGGCGATCCTGCTCGGGATGCCATAGATGGAACACCGTCGCTGCCATGCGGGCGGTTTTATGTTTCACACCGGCATGGAGAAGGCGAATCACCAAATCAGAGTCCTCCAGCCCCCATCCCTCATACGACTCATCCAGTCCGTTCACACGGAGCAAATCGGCCCGCCACACAGACAGATTGCAGGTCTTAATCCCTTTCCACCGGCCCGGTGCCCACTTTCGGAATGGGCCATCCGGCAACGTCAGCAACGGAAGCACACGATTGATCTCTCGCCGTGACCAGGAGCGTATCCAATCGATCTCGCGCCAACGATGCACCGGGATCTGCGTCCGGATGATCCGGTTCGTCAATTCCGAAGTAAGCAACACACGATTCGCTCCGAGAAAGTAACCCGGCTCAGCCAGCTGCTTATGGGCTTGCACAAAATGACGTGAGGGAACACAATCCCCGTCTGTAAACACGAGATAGTCGGCGTCCGTCGACGCGACGGCACGATTGCGAATCGCGGCAGCCCGAAACCCCCGATCTTCGTGCCAGACATGGTCCAGCTGGAACGGCGCACACCGCGCAAAACGCCGCACGACTTCAATCGTATCCTTCGTCGACCCATCATCTGCAACGATGAGTCGAAAATCTTGATCGCTCTGAGCGCAATAGCCTTCCAGTACGACCGTCAAGGCCTCAGGGCGGTTATAGGTCGTTACGATCACCGCCGTTTTCATTTTGACGGCGAGTCATGTGGGCGTCGAAGCGGTGGCTGCTGAGGGATCGACCAGAGCTCCTGCTGCTCAAACCGTTTGGCATATCGATAAAAAGTTCCTTCAAAATTTCCGAAGGCGATCACAAACCCGGCCCAGCCATCAAGAAACCCTCGCTTGGCCACATAGTGCTTCAGGAACGACCACATACCGTGCGCCAGAGCCGCTCCCATCGACACGCGTCGATCGGCGAGCTTGAGCGTCCCAAGCGACGAATACCGGTTGGCCTTTTTCACAACCTCTTCAAAGTCCCTGAACGGAATCTGCCAAATCGCCTGCTCCAAGCGGCCGACCGGCTTGTCGGTCAACAGTTCATATCCCTCGTGAACAGGCGACTCCGCATACTTCATGGCCCCTTTCCGAAACAATTGCGGTTGGCGAAAATTTGGGTACCACCCGGAATGTCTGATCCACCGCCCCATGAAGTAATTCCTCCTGGGGACAAGATAGGCATCGTGCGGCGGCGTGCCGGCGAGAATCTGGAGAATTTCATCGCGGACTGCCGGGGTACATTGCTCATCGGTATCGAGACTGAAAATCCATTCATGGGTGCAGGCTTGGATGGCTTGATTTCGAAGATGACCGAATCCCTGAAAAGGAATCTGGACAATGCGAGCCCCCAAATCTTGCGCGATGCTGACGGTCTCGTCCGTACTGGCTGAATCAGCCACGATGATTTCGTCCGCCCACAACACGCTGTTAATAGTCGTGGCGATCTTTTTGGCCTCGTTATAGGCAATGATATAGACCGAAAGGCTCATACTCGAGTCGCAACCTGTGCGTCGCTTCCGGAATACAGCAGGCCGGAAAGCCAGCAATAAAACAGTTTTTCGGTATGATCAATGAGGAAGGTGTTGAAGAGACACCCCACCACCATGGTCACCACGAGTCCTCTGGCAAGCAGACCATACGTCGCGTCGCTGACTCGCAATGCCGATTTCCATTGTTGCACAAACAGCCACAACAACAGACCACCACCGACAATCCCCACTTGCGCCATGATCATGAGGTATTGATTGTGTGGATGGGCAGGAACACGGACCCCGGCAGGCTTGGCATGTACCTCGTACGCTTGGGAGAACCCTCCTGTGCCTGCCCCCATAATAGGATGATCTTCGATGACTTTAAACGTATACCGATAAAACTCTAACCGCTCATGTGTTGCAACATCAATCTCTTTGGATTTCCCTTGTATGATATTCGAGGCCGTCAGATTGACCCGATCGTGGAAACCGGGGGAGACGTGATAGGCCCCACTGAACATGAGGACGAGGATGATGATGGCTCCTGCCACCCCTCGCCAACCGAAGACGACCTGGAGCGCGACAATGACAAGTGCCGCCAGCACCACATACCCCGTTCGCCCCTGCACCATCAGCACGACATTGCTGAGCGCCAGAAGCGAAACAAGACTCCATCCTCCTCGTACCCATGCTTTGTGAGATCTCCACGCTAACACAGCGAACAACAGTGCCCCAAAGGCCATCAGTACGTTATGCGTGATCCGTTTTTTAAAGATACAGGGACTGGACGGATCGCAGGTATCCAGCGTTTTGAACAGACAGGGGTTGGACTCATCACAATCGCTCATCATCCCGGATGGGAGGAACCCCGACCCCAAGAACAACGACAACAGCAGCGTCACAACTAATGACGCAGCGAGTGCTCGTAGGGCGCGATTACGATCGTCCGCATGGATCGCCATTGAAATAAAGAGAGGGATGAGTAAGAGGTCCGCGTATTTTTTTATCGCCAAAGATCGGTCTTGCAATGCTCCCTCGCCCCACAGAGTTCCGAGCAAGAGCCATCCAAACAAGAGGATGACACTCGCCGCTACGGGATTCGTGATGATTCGATGAACCCGCTCCTTCCACTCCCCACCGGCAAGCCAGGACACGACCAGCAGCACGACAAGAATACCATCCGCTGCAACTGAAATCGGAATCGTGAAGCCAAGCGCGATCGTGGTCAAACCTGCAACTCGTCTCGCTCCAAGTTGTACTCGTTCGAGTGACACCATCATCGTGTATATGCAACGGCGATCAGAGTCTGACTGACGGAGCCAGATCCTTGATTGCCGTGCCCAGAGACCAAGTTCTTTGAACTCCTTTATGATCACGCCGCGATTTCAGAAACCGCATTTATGGTACCGTGCGGACCTCGACGAGTGTCGTGCCAGCTCAAGCGCCCCCTTGCTTGTTGTCCTCGGGTGAGACAACGTGTAATCGATCACCATCGCGCTAGGTATTGACCGTCACGCTGGATGAGTCTTCGACCTGGGTAACCTGCCTCTTGTGCTGACCACCCACCACCTTCGCATCTGGGACAGGGTACGAGATTGCTTTCTTCCGTTCGCGCATCCGCACGAGCATTGCGGATAAGACAAACATCCCTACCCATACACCAAGAATGATAAGCCGCATGCCGTCCGTCGAGTGGTGATATGAAACGGCTAGCCCCCCGCACAGAATCATGACACCATACTCTGCAAGCACGGTCCGACGATGACTCCAGCCGCTCAGCACCAACCGTTGATAATAATGCTCTCGGTGCGCTTCCCAGATCCGTTTTCGCCGAAGGACACGGCTGATCAACGTCACCGTCGCATCCACAATGAACGGCGAGAAGATCATGACCGGAACCCATATCTCAAACAATCCGTCTCGAACGCCAAGAATCATCAATGTCCCCGCCAGAAATCCGAGCGTGATACTCCCTGCGTCGCCCATAAAAATACGAGCAGGAGGAAAGTTATGCATGAGAAATCCCAGTGCACTCATCGCCACGAATGTGGAGATAATCAGCATGACCGGAAACTGTGCCTGCCACCCCAAATAGGCGAGAAACCCGAACCCCCAAAATGCCATCCCACCGGCGAAGCCATCGATACCATCCATAAAGTTGTACAGGTTGGCCATCCAGACTAACAGGACGGCACTCACAGGGATTGCGGCCAAACCGAGTTGGATCGCCGGCCCTCCAGGAATTGGGATTGATGACACAGTCAATCCGACACCGATGACAATGATACAAGCAGCGGCGGCCTGCACCCCTAAGCGGAGACTGGCGGGAAGCCCCCGACAGTCGTCGATGAACGACACCACAAAGACAAGAAGCATGGAGAGAATAATCCAGAGACTCCCTGAGGCTACGCCTTTCGGCAACACGGGCTTCGAGGGTTGGGTAAGAGCCAGCACACCCGCAACCAAAATGAGCCCGATCACGATGCTGCCGATGACGGCAACCCCTCCAGTCTGAGGAGTCGGCTGAACATGCAGCGTTCGTTCGTTCGGATGAGCGAGAATGGACAAAAACGCTCGCGGCGAGCAGAGCCGGTTCGTCAACCACCACGCGACCACAAAGGCCAAAAGCGCTGGGAAGAGTAGGATCATCATCGCCTCATGATACCCGGTGTTTGAGTCACTACCTGTACTGGACTAGACGGCATACGAACAAAACTCACGATCCGGAATGCGGCACTGAGACACCTCTACCGAACTTGCTCAAAGAGCGATACCGCATTCCGACCGAACTGTCCTCTCCGTCATGACGCCAGCACCTGCCCGGTTGCTTGAGCGCGGAACCAGTCCGCGGTCTCCGCAAGGCCCTGATCGACGCGAAACGGAGGGTGCCAGTCCAACTCTTGCCTGATTCTTGACGAGTTGACTTGGAGCGATCCGAGCAAACGCTCAATCGCCATCTGCTTCCCAACGACTCGCCCCAAACTACGAAGTATCGGGATAGGGACGGGCCAAAGACGCGCCGGTAATTCCAACGCCTTGCCGAGTCGCCGAATTAAGTCCGGAGTAGAAAGATCCTCTCCGTCACTCACCAAGTAAGTTCGGCCTACGGCTCGGTCATCCCACACGGATCTGACAAGCGCATCGACCAGGTTCCCCCGGTAGATGAGACTCCGTCGGTTTTCTACCAGCGCCAAGGGCAGCGGAATGCCCTTTCGGACAATGTTCAGGAGGTGCAGAAAATTCCCTCCCACACCAGGCCCATACACAAGAGGCGACCGAATCACGACGGTCTCAAGATTCGTCTGGGATGCGACCGTTGCGAGAGCCTGTTCCGCTTCCCATTTTGAAACACCATACGGATCCTGCGGACCTGGAGAATCCGCTTCCGTGAACGGCACACGGCTCTTCTCGCCGTTCACCTTAACCGAGCTCAAGTACACAAATCGACGGACTCCCTGACCTACGGCCGCCCATGCGAGCCGTGTGGTCCAGTCTGTGTTGATTCGGTGGAACTCGCCGCTCCGATCGGGCACATGGTCGGTCATAATATGGGCTCGCCCCGCCAGGTGAATGACCACCTGCACATCCTGGAGTACCTGTTGCAGTTCATCCTCTGTCGATTGATCGTGTAAGGTCACCCATTCGAGACCGACGGGGTGAAACCGTTCTTGCCATGGCATTCTGTTTGGATTTCGACTCGTCCCTCTCACCTCGTATCCGGCTTCCAGAAGATTCAGGCTTAACGCCGTACCGATGAACCCCGTTGCTCCGGTCACGAGTATCTGCTGCCTCATCTTAACTCGGACATGCCGGGTCCGTCTGGGCTGATGAGGACTCGTCGCTCTTGTGAAAACCACACACACCCGCCCACCGCACATATCAGATCAACGCAATCATCAAGGCTGCAGATTCTGCCCGTCATTTCACCAAAAACTCCAATAGCTTGGCAGGATATTTGGAAGAAATTTTAAAGATGTTCGTGCTGATCCCGTTCTCACGGCACGCACGTAGGACTTCTCGATTGAGTAAGAGCGTACTGCGCCAACCGCCGGTACTGATGCCGCCAACCCGCATCCGCACCAACGTTTCTGGAAGACTTCGGTAGGCCAAGCTCTTCCCGTGGAAGATACGCGCACAATACTCAAAATCGCCGGCGATGCGGTAGTCTGTGCGGAACAGACCGAATCGCTCATACACTTGGCGTCTGAGGAAGAGCGCCGGGTGGGCCGGCATCCAACCCCAGGCGATCCGATCGGGTGTAAACCGTTCTGACCGATAGCGACGAACCGTCCGCGCGGGATCCTCCGGCCTGAAAAACCCCACATCCCCTAACAACGCATCCAGCCCTTCCGTTTCCATAATCGTCATCACGCGAGACAACACCGACGGTCCCGCATAGACGTCATCGGCATTGAGAAACCCGATGACATCGCCGGAAGCGAGCGCCACGCCCTTGTTCATTGCGTCATAGACGCCGTGATCTGGTTCGGAACGCATAGCCGTACGCCGGCCGACATACTGCTCAACGATCTTGCGCGTATTGTCAGCAGATGCGCCATCAATCACGAGGCTCTCGACATCACTCCAATCCTGCTCCGCAATAGACGCAAGCGTGTCACCGATAGTCCGTTCCGCGTTAAAGCACACCGTAATGACGGTAACTTTCATGCCATGGCCATCATGCCAGCCCCTTCGATTGACACCGCGCCATGGCTCTCTCAGCCGCCCTAGAAAAATCCCGTGCAAAACGGCGTACATGTTCTTGACTGCGTGCATCCGGCTTTCGATTCAGCGGCATAGAAGAGACGGCTGATGCCGCATTCCGCATCTTCGCGGCCAGCTCTTCTGCATCATCGACCCCAAAATATGTCGCACCGCTTTCCATTTGTTCACGATGCACGGCAATATCCGACAGCAGCAGTGGAACACCCAGCGCACGTGCTTCTTCGACAGTACTACTCCACCCTTCGAAGAGCGATGGATTGATGAGCGCCGTGCAACCTTGCATCAAGGCAATCACATGTCGCCTCGGCACCAAACCAAGGATGCGAAAATTATCGTGAAGTGCCAGCGATTCAATCCGATTATGCAACTGCCCGATGTACTCAGGGTGACGCGGATCACGCAGATTGCCAGTGACGGCCACCACTGCCTCCACGCCCTGACGCTTCAACAAGCCCAGCGCCTCAATAACCACCACATGGTTCTTATGCTTCCAGAACTGGTTCGGCAAATAAAAAAACCTTGGCGGCAACCCATAGTCCTTCACAACCCTTTCCGGCGCTGCCTCGATCAGATCGCCCGACAGAAACGCGCCAAACCGCACCACCACCGTATGGCCTTTCGCCCTCCGATAAAAACGCTCACAATCCTTACGGGCATCTTCACTGCTCAGCATGATGGTCCGTCCGGACAACACCTGCGCACGATAGCCTAGTTCGCGCCGCCAATAGGCTTGAATGCTGAACTGATCTTGCAAATGACGATGCTGAAAATCCGGCAACCATGCGAGAGTTGGGATCGGGAAACCACGTCCGTAAAACGTTGCATTTTCAAAAGCCACGTCGATCTCGTGTCGGCGGAACACCTGAAGCGCCGCGGAGTCCACACCGAATAGGCAGGCACGCAGGATATTGGACGCCTTCTTGCGCGCATCAAAAACGGACGAACGAACGACTTCTACATCTCCCATTTCAAGGAACGCGCGCACATCGCTTTCAACCGCATCCTCCCCGCAAAACAGGATGGGGCAGAGATGATCCGTCTCGTAATTTCGGATCGCTCTAAAAAGATTGAGCAAATAGTTATACCCACCCGTCCACCGAGCGCTCTCAATCAAGTGAAAGGCAACGCGCATGCCTTTGCCCTGTTCTTAAACCATTCCACCGATTCCTGAATGCCCTCCGCAAGCATCGTGCGAGGTTTGAAACCAAGCTGCATCGCCCTCGTACAATCGGCGACCAAGCAAGGCGGATCACCGGCTCGTGCGATACCGCTAAATTCGACACGCGCCCCTTCCCCCCATGCCCGGCAAACTATTCCCGCCATATCGCGAATCGAGGTTGCGATG
This sequence comes from uncultured Nitrospira sp., assembly GCA_964430555.1. Taxonomy (GTDB): domain Bacteria; phylum Nitrospirota; class Nitrospiria; order Nitrospirales; family Nitrospiraceae; genus Nitrospira_D. Next base: position 90,945 of record CAYSFU010000002.1, read on the forward strand.
CCGGTGCCGCCGTTGAACACGCGGTAACTGCGATCGGATTGCCCACGCACCAGCCAGAGTAACTCGGCCGCATCCGAAACATGCAACCAATCACGCACCTCTTCGCCGATTCCGCCAAGGACCACAGGATCGCTTCCGCCTCGCACAAGTTTGCTGCATAGATCCCAGATCAGCTGTTTTTCTAACCCAGCCCCATAGACTGAGAACAGCCGGACGATTGAAACACGGAGCTGAAAGTTCTCGGCATAGGCTCGGCACAAACTTTCCATCATCGCCTTATGCACACCATACGGCGAAGACGGTGAGAGCGTTGCGTCCTCTGCAATCGGTCCAGCAACCGTGACCCCGTAGACAGCCGCACTGGATATACCGACGAGAAGCGAGTCCGGAGCATTGAGGCGGCACCATTCGAGCAAGCGTGAGGTACTCTCGACAGATCGGCAAAAATCCTCACGAGGGTGCAGAAGCGAGGGCCCAACCGATGAGCCACCGGCAAGATGATAGACAACGTCCGGTACCCCCACCCCCTGAGCCATCTGAGTCAGGTTGGTTGCTTCAATTTCACCATTGCACCATTCGACATACCCACACTGCCTGGCTTCTTCCGCAGGCCATAACCCATGTCCGATACCACAAACTCGGTTGCCCTCCATGGAGACCAATCTGGCCAGATGCCGGCCAATAAACCCTTTGCCGCCGGTAATCCAAATCGTTGCCACGAGATCAGCTTTCCCTCAGCGGCTTCATGCAGACAAACGAATACAACCGACCAGGTCGGCGATCAACGCGGGATAATACGGCAAGCGCAAGATCGAAAATGTGTTCAACATTGAGGCTCTTTCCCACGATACGGCCCAAAGGCAGACGACCTAGTCTATGCTGAAACTCCTCCCGCAACGATTCTCTCGTATGAGGCGCATAATTGATGACACTGTCGAATGAACGAAACATCTGATCCACGCGAAAGCCGGCAGCACGGAGCGCACTGAGGTATTGCCGCGCCTGATACGCATTTTCCCCGCCGTACCGCACATGCAGTGGATGGGTTTGTAGAAACGCCGACAGATCCTCGGGCGAGGTAATCACATGGTCACGAACAGCGATAAACGTCCCTCCCGGCTTCAGCACGCGACAGATCTCCGCACACAACGTCGGCAGATCGCGCGCATGGTGCAACGCTTGCCTGGCCAGGACAAGGTCGAACGAATCTGATTCACGTGGTATCTGCTCGCCAAATTCTTCGATCACCTCAATGGGCAACCCCTTGGACTGTGCGATTCGCTGAATCGCCCCCCTTCCGACAATTTGGCTGGCATCAGGTTCGACAGCGACGACCGTCCATCCCGATTTCGCCAAGGCATAGCTCGTAATGCCGCGTCCAGCCCCCACATCCAACGCCCTTCCCGGAACGGACGGCAACAATGTGCTGATCGCCGCCCATTCGTCGCTTCGTACATACCGATCAGCGGCAATCTCAGGTGATGAATCAAAATAACAATCTCTGACCAATTCCTGTTGATCAGGTTGAGCCACCAACCATTCAACGGCTTGCTCCCAAGACTCCTGCTTACCGTTCATCCGGTCCCAGCTCACGAATCACTCTGGCGGGATTGCCTGCAACGATGGTAAATGGAGGGACATCCTGGCTCACCACACTTCCAGCGCCGACTATTGCGCCTTCCCCAATCGTCACGCCCCGCAGAACAATAGAAAGACAACCGATCCATACATCGTGATCGATGCTCACGGGAGCTTCACCCAAATCAATGCTGACGGGATGACCACTTGTGATGATGGCTCGATAATGACCATGTCGCTCTTTGGGGTTAACCGGATGAGTCAGGCTATCGAAGACATTGACATTGTGAGATATCAACACACGATCGCCGATGCTGATACGTACGGCCGACCAGATGTGACTCTGTTCTCCCACATAACAATATTCGCCGATCGATACCTCCCCCCCATGAGCAAACGTGAGGAGTTCACCCTTGATATGGGTGTTGGCTCCAACTCGAATTGCCTCTCGATGGTTTCTTATATTCTGGATGCTTGCCATCGGATGGACCACGGCCTTTGCATCCAATACCATACGACGCGACAGCAGGATTCGCTTCACCAAGCCAGTTCGCATGATTATTTTTGCAATTCCAGGCAGACAACAGCTCTGGATGCAGCCGCAAAATCAGCATCGTAGGCCTTTTGGACATGAACATCGAAACAAGAAGCGTCTGAGGACCGTTCTCGGTTCGATACCACCCAGCCATCGGCTTGATACTTGAAATGCGATTCACGGTACTCATTGGGCATAAACACATCGCGCACCCGATCTACCATTTCCGCGTCAAAAACCTGGAACCAGCCATGATTACGGTGGCGCCCATAGGGCATACTGAGAAACAAGGTCCCCCCCGGCTTCAGGACTCGCCGAAACTCCCTGACTGCTACCAGATAGGCATCTTCGTCGCGTTCATACTTTGTTGCATCCTGCGTATATAACAGGGTGTTATCCAAACCTATGTGCTCAATGGTCGAAAGGCTCGCGACCCAATCAAAATAGTTGTCCCTAAAACAGGACTCTCTCAAATCTTCATACACATAGGAAACGGAATGGTCCCAGTAGCAATCAAATTCTGGAGCCAGCGTAGAAATAAATATACGTTTCTCGGCAAGAGTAGGCTGAGACAATAAGAATTGATAGTTCAGGACCGACCCTGCATCCAGCAAGTTGCCCTTTCCCGGAGGTAGGCGAGAAAATAACCACGGGTACTCAACTATTCGCTCATCCAATCGAAACCCGTACCCAGCCGGCAACACTCCATCTCTCAACACGCGCCGGTCCAGCGCACGACGAATGGTCAAGAATTTGTAGGGGACATACCCAAATCGCCATGGTTTCATGCCAAAAGCGGGGTACAGCCAAGCCCCATACGAGTGGTACAGCGATCGAACTATTCTTTTCATTCGCAGAAATCTGCCACGAGACGCCGCACCCTGTTCACCATGCTCTTGATATTCAACCTTGGCCTGGGAAACGTTTCCAGAACATCGAGGCACCTTTCAGACAACTCAATCCGCTTTGGCATCGTGGCAACACAGAAGTGTGGATCAATCTCGGTTGCATCAATACGGCTAACCACACAATTCACCCCGCTGCCGTCAAACCCTACGTTCTCCACCAATGGTTTCCTGGGGTACAAAACCAAGCCTTTCATCAGAAAGACACTGAGATACCACCTGATCGCCCAGGAATCCGCTTCTCCGCGCAACTGCGATGCCAGCATCTTGAAAAACTCATGTTTTCCATTCAGATCGAATGCCCGTCGCAGATTCTGATCATTTACAAGATTCTGATAGCCTGCACCACTCGCATCGAAATGCTGCCACGCACGTTTCCACGTTCCCCATCCCCAGGAAGACGTCACAGGAAGAAACAGCGCATCCTCTTCCAGCGTGAGATTGATCGGGAACATGTACCCGACAATCTGCATGACTCGCCCCTCATATTCATAACGCGTCAGTGCATCGTTCATGTACGACAAGAAATATGGTGATGTAACCAGGTCATCTTCGACCACAATCACACGGCCATACTTCTCGCATAGGTCGGTTACTCCCTCAATAATGGAACGAGCCAGGCCTAAGTTGGTCTCTCGCTCGATGATCTCGACAGACTGGAATCCCGTAACCGTTCTGATATATGACCGGACTTCTTCGACCGCCAGTTTTGCCGCTGTATTTCTCGGCGCATCGGAAAACACATGAAGTGCGGTCCGCCCAGCAAGCGTATTGGCCGCCAAGGCCTCCACGGTTTGCCTGACGTGATCGGGACGGTTGTAGACGAAAAGTGCAAGCGGCGAATACACCATTACCGACTCACACACACTGACGAAGCCATAACTCGGAACTGATCAAACGATACAAATGGTTTCCTGCACCAGGACGACCAGTCAGATGGTGATGCAACAATCGCTCGATACCGCGCTCGTTGCAGAAACGTGAAATTTTCCTGTCTGGCGCGAGAAGGAGCTCCCTCACGACGGCGCCATCGTCATCTCTCAGCCATCGTTCGATAGGCGTCGGGTATCCTTGTTTATCCTTTCGTTCTGCAATTCTGCCTTGCCCGACAGAATACAAATACTCGCGCAACACCCACTTGGTTTCACCATCAAGAATTTTGACTGTATCTCCACTGGAAAACATCCATTCGACCAGTCTGAAATCCATGAAAGGCAGCCGCGACTCCACCCCATGCGCCATGCTGATGGCATCACCATAGTGCAAGAGTCCTGGGAGAATATTTCTAGAATGATCCTGCCACAACCGCCTGGTTACAGGTTCGGCAGTCAGGTGACTCGGTCTTGTATGCACAGCGCTCGATTCGGCAAGCTGTTTTTCAATCGTGGCCTTAAAGTCATCCGTAAGCGTCATGTACGCACCCGCCCTGCGTCGATTGAATGAAACCAATCCTGGAAACACCTCTCGCAATAACCATAACATCACCCAGCGAGCGGTAAACGTGGCACATAACCTTCCCCACACATGAGCCACGCGTTTCCATTCAGCTACATTCTTCCAATGCTTCACCATGCTTAGCAATGCAATCACCGCATACTGCGGATAGCCTCCAAGGGCTTCATCTGCACCCTGCCCCTCCAACAAGACCAGCACCCCACGCCTGCGTGCCTCACGCATCACGTGCCACAAAGGATAGACTGCGGGTGAGTAACCTGGGCCGTCCATATGCCAGGCGATGCGTTGTAGTGTCTCTAACCACGCATCCTTTGGCGCTTGCACTTCGACTGGTACGACCCCATATGGTGCAGCGGCAATGGTTGCCCACTCTGCTTCACCTCGTTCATATCCGCCGTACACCGATGTAAGGCATGCTGTATCGCCTGGTGTATTAGGCGTAGTAGCTGCAAGCACAGCTGTGGAATCCAGTCCCCCAGATAACGTCACACCTACCGGCACATCACTGCGCGTTCTCACCCTGACGGCATCTTCAAATAAGCTCGAAAACTCCTTTATCGTGTCACGCTGATTCTGCGCAGACGACGTGAAGGCTTCAGGGTAATCCCAATACCGTGTCGTCCTGAATTGCCCGCTCTGATCTACGTATTCCCCATAATGAGCGGGAAGCAAGGTATGAATGCCCTGATAAAATGATCTCCCTTCCGTATAGAGAAGCCCTTCAGCTAAAAATTTATATACCGCCAGGTCATCCGGCTGGCGAAGCTCTGGGAAGAGGGCAAGCAAGGACTTTGGTTCGGAGGCAAAGGCAAAACTGCCAGGACGATACGTGAAATAGAACGGTTTGACACCAAATCGATCGCGGGCAACGAAAAGCTTGCGCTGTTCCGGTTGCCAAACGGCAAAACTCCACATCCCGTTCAGCTTATTCAATCCTGAGGCCCCCCACTGAAGATACGCATGCAGAAGCACCTCGGTATCGGACTTGGTTCGGAACACATGCCCATAAGCCTCCAACCGACCTCGAAGTTCCAGATAGTTATAAATCTCTCCGTTAAATACGATGACTGCGCCGGATGCGGGATCTCGCATGGGCTGGTGGCCACCACCGCTCAGATCAATAATGGAAAGCCGACGATGACCCAGGAGAACACCATGCGCATCAAACACACCGCGATCATCAGGCCCACGATGCGCAAGTTGATCCAGTGCTGCGCCAAAGCGCTCAACATCCGCCGGCCCATGTCCTCCACACCATCCGAGTATGCCGCACATCAGTACGGCCCCCTACCTATGCGCCATACAGAGCGCACCCGTTCTCCATAGCGATGCTCGGCCTGCTCACGGCTCAGTCTCAAAGCCATACAGCGTGGCCTGTAGAATCTCTTTTCCGCAAACGCCACGTTTCGTCCACATGATTCAGGCGTTGCCCATATACAACCCAGGCTACGACAGATCGAGGCGTTGAGCATCCATGATAAAGGCGGGCATCATGTTGGTCCACATTCCTGACGACAGTTAAAGACATGATTACTATGTGAATAGGACTCAGGCCGATCTAGGCATGGCAGTCTGTACAAATGCCGTGCAGTTGTAACGAGAAAGATTCATGATTTTGAGCAGTCGAGCCGAGGAATACATGAGAAAAGTATGGACTCTACGCAGAATACTGTGCCCGAAACACTCTTGTCAGCAGACATGCTTTCAGCTTCATTCGAAACATAAGTCTCGTCTCCTTATGGAGCCCATCAATCAGTAGTGTCGCCACGGCTTGTGAAATAAGTGTGGCCACGGCCGCACCAACTCCCCCATATTGGGGAATCCACATCCAATTCAACCCAACGTTGACGACCATCCCAAGAAACGCGCGCTGAAAGTCGAGTACTTGGCGATTCTCTGCGAGCAACCATTTCCCACTGGCAACCCCCAGGAACACAAACAACGCGGTCCAGATATGAATGGAGAGAATTGTCCCTGCTTCCAGATATTTCTGTCCGAAAACAGCTGCTACTATCGGATCTGCAAGAAATGTCACTGGGATCGCAACCACCAGCGCGATCATCACAAGAAGGTCATAGAGTTTTTGGAACTTCTCAAGGTATAGGGCTTCGCTTGTTTTCTTTGTCTCGAGTAAAGTCGGGAACACCGAGCCCACAATCACCATTGGAATGAAGTACCAGGCTTCACTGAGACGAACGGCCGCTGAATATACTCCAACAGCTTCATCATTGAGCATTTGACCTAACATCACCTGATCGATCCGCATATAAATCATCACGGCAAGTCCTGACAGAACAAGGGACCAGCTCTGTTTCAGCAAGGTTTTGGCACGAGTAATACTGAATCGCCATGCACTGATCCTTGCCCCAACCCATTCATATATCGCGAGTAGAAAAATGGCGGCTAGAAGACCTTCGATACACGTGATCCACGCAAATGCAAGAAGAGAGGCCCCGAGTAGAATGAATCCGATCTTTACCACCGCACCGGCTAAAAATGCGGCATTTTCAGCCAAGACCGTATACTTCGACTGCACCTGTGACTCGAACCAGTATTTGATACCGTCACTCCCTTTGAAGAGCAACGTGAGGCCGATGACGGCAATGACACTCATTGCGGAGTCGTCGCCTGGACGGAAGATGGGAATCAGAATGAGCACTGTAGAAAACGCGGTTATTCCGCCGACGACCTGAAGCACCACGACGCTGCCCAGAGTCTCCGAACTGCCTTGTGGATCATTGACAACATCCCGAACCACAATGCTGGGAAGACCAAGGGTGGAAAGGACACCAGCAATGGACACAACGGCAATCGCGAAACTGAACAACCCGAAGTCTTCCGGCCCCAGATACCTGGCCATCCAAACAGTCACAAAGAGGCCAATGCCCATACGCAAAAGCCTCTCACTAAAAAGCCATGCCGTATTACTCAATATCTTCAGCAGGCCTGACCGGTGCGCAATCTTCGTGCGAAGCGACACGGGCACATAACGCAGCCAGAACGGATTCGGTAAAGAATTCACCTTGCTTGTCTTTCCTGCATCCATTCAACGATTGGAAGGAGGGAACCTGACGGGAAGATCCGCAATGCCTGTAGCTGCCGCAAATGCAGCTTATCCTGCATCAAACTGCAGGTCGATCTCGACGCCCTTTCCCCGCTATCGATTTCCACTACTGTGACATGGCTCATCGGTCAGACGATCGGACTTCAGCTCCTCACACCGCGACCACATCCATAACATCGATCTCAACCGCGGCAGCCTGCTGAATCAAATGGACTCCAAGAACCAGTCGATGCCGCTTATCTTTCCGTACGAGAATCCCGTACACTCCCTGCAGAGGGCCACGAATCACTTCGACCTTCATACCTTCATGGAGATAGGGATGAGGATCATAGGGAAGGACGCTTGTCATGAGACGCCGCAAGGCGTCTATTTCTTGGTCTGGGATGGGTTCAGGTCGGCTTCCGCAGCCGACGATTTCGACGCAGCCTGTAGTTTTTTGTACCAGCGCCTTCTCTTGCTGAGAAAATCGCACGAAACAGTAGCCGGAAAATAAAGGGACCTCGATTTCTTTTCTTCGGTCCTTCCACTGGCTCAGTCGTTTGACCGTCGGAAGCAACGGTTCGATTCCTTGCTTATCCAACTGATCTCGCACCAACTTCTCATGACGAGACTTCGTTCGAAGAGCATACCAGTTGAGATTGCCTGTCTGATCCATCCGGTCTTTCTCATCTGTCCGGCCATTGGCCTCTCTGGTGCGCGCGACCTCTCCTCGCGAGAAAAACACGATAGCCACCTTCCACCAGAAAGCCCATTTTAAGGACAGCTTCGCCCTCTCACTTACAGTGAACAAAAAAACCAGGTTAGCTTCTCGGGCACTTACATCGACGACGTCAGTGCGATGATCTTGCTGTCTGGCACCTGATGACGTTCCAATTTGGTGCGAAGCCCAGTGATCTGACTGAAGTTTGCCAGCAGCACCGCATCGAACTCCCACTCCTGCAAAACGTCCGACGACCAGACCGGATACGCGAGAAACGATTCCTGCCGTCCATCATCCACAAATCCGACCAACGTCATCCGCATCTCACGGAGTGAGAGATAAGCCATCTCCGCAAGTTCATCGGTTCCATAAATGACGACTCGGGTCATTCCATTCTGGGCGATATGAGACAAGGCTTCTCGGAGTCGCGCGCGCATATCACGATATTGAGACAGGGCATACTCCATATGAAGGGCTGTCAGTCTCGATTTTTCAGCAGCCCCTTGTGGTGTCAACACGTAGCGAACGCGGTGGGAGGGGATCGTCGTAATGGTGATATAGCCGTTCCGAACCAATCGCTTCAGATACAAATTTGCAAGCCCCAGGGCAACCCCAAGCGTTGCCGCAAGAGACCGTTGTGTCACCCCTGCATCTCGCTCCACCTCGGTCAGCAAGAGCAGATCTCGTTGGCCTTGCAGATTCATAGAGTTATGCGATCTCCGGCGATGCGTTCAGGATATGAACATATGCGTGGCATGGAGTCAAGACCATTACCTAGAAATCGTCACGCATCACACTGACGATCGGCATCAGAGGTGGTGGACAACGAGAGCAGAAGGAGTATCAATCACCTGCCTCACAGCCGAGGCCACCTTGTCGATTGTGAAATGGTCCAGACAGTCCCAATATGAGCAGGCATCACCGATGCATTTATCACAAGTAGGAACATCCGGGCGTAACACCATTCCTCTTCCAAGAGGCTTCCACCGTACCGGCAAATTGTTTCGACGAGGATCAAACAGACTGACAGTGGGGATGCGCAACGCCGCCGCCATATGGGCTGGTCCTGTAGCCCCGGAGACAACCGCATGGGCATTGGCAATCACAGCCATGAGCTGGCGGATGGACAGTTGCCCCATACAATTTTTGATCGTGGGCGGGAGCTTCGAAACAGACAATTCATAGGGTTCAAACTGTTTTTTTTCTGCCTCGCTGCCGGTCACTATCACACCATATCCGGTTTGTGCCAACGCAACAGCCAAATCCCGGTACTGTTCCGGTCGCCACCGGCGCGCGGAAAGACCTCCTGGATGAACCACCACTCGTGGGCTCGGCAGATCTTCCCAGCATGATGCCCCGATCGTGTGCTCTTGCTCCGTCGTGAACAGCCTTGGAGGATGAACTTTGTGCGGACTTAAGCCCAGTCCTCTCAGCATCTCGACGTTGTATTCTGATTCGTGTTTGGAAAACTCACTGCGATGTTCATAGATCCGTCGATTGGCCAGGAAGCTATACCAACGATAGCCTGTCGCGATGCGAATCGGCACCCGAGCCAACCAGGCCGCCCACATCAAATGGCGAAACGGTTTGAGAAACACGGCCACCTCAACCCCTTGTAGAAATGCACGCCGGAGTTCCCCCAACGGATCCGTCAAGCGAATCGTGCGGACAGCATCCACATCAGGATGCTGTTCAAGCATCGGCGCCACGATGGGACTCGTCAAAAACTCGATACTGACGTCCGGCACGAGTTGCCGAAGCTGCGTCGCCACAGGGAGCGAGAGCAGCACATCGCCGATACCGTCAGGACGAACGATCAAGACGTTCATTGACATGGAGTGTGCGCCGTCAACTGCGAACGAATGGCATCAACCACGTGGTTCGGCGTGATGAGGTGAAGGCATTCCAATTCTGGGACATGTCGACACACGCGGCTGAAACAGGGGCTGCATGGCACCTGACCGGTCAATACCGATTGACCGTCCCCATAGGGCCCAGTCCGAATCGCACTGGTCGGCCCAAACATCGCGACCACCGGAATCCTCAACGCCGACGCAATATGCATCGGCCCCGAGTCGTTTGTCACCATGGCGGATGCGGTTGAAAGCAGTGCCGGCAAATATCCCAGCGGGATCTCCCCGCACAAATCCATAAACGGACTCGCGGTCAGGGTTCTGAGCTGATTCGTATACAGACGCTCATCCGAGCTTCCTATGATCACGACCGGATGACGGGGTGACACGTGCAATTGCTCCAGAACTGCGGCGAACATCGTTATCGGCCATCGTTTCGTCGGCCATCGCGCGCCGACACTCATCGCAATCCATGGTCGATCGATCGCAACACCTTGACGAAGACAGATTTCACGAACGATCGCAACATCTTCGTCCAGACACTTGAATCGGAACCGAGGTTTCTCAGCATATCTCACCCCCAAGGCACTCACCAGTGAGAGATAGCGATCGACCGCATGGATATTGGGGTGTGCGACCGGAACACGGTCGGTGTAGAACCAAGGACTTCCCTCTCGTCCGTTCGCAAACCCAGCTCGCGTCGGCGCACCACTCAACCATGCCAACAGGCCGCTTCGAAACAGCCCTTGTAAATCGATCGCGAGGTCAAACCGCTCAGCCCTGAGTGCCAGCCCTGCCCGTACCCAACTGCCCACCGTCATATCGACCGGCCAGACGCGATCAACCCCCTCTGCTCGCTCGACGAGTTCAGCCCACTGGCGTTTGACCACCCACGTCATATGCGCTTTGGGCCACTGCGCCTTGACTGCCGACACGACCGGGAGCGTATGGACGATGTCTCCCAAAGAGCTCGGCTTGATCAGAAGAATACGGGCGGTATCTCGGAGGGTGGAGGAAACGGCTTGGAAAGATTTGACGGACGACACCGGACAACCTTCCTGCCTACGCAGTCGGCGCAGCATTGGAACGCTGAGTCAACACGCAGATCCCTCAGTCGTGCGTAGACCGTCTCGCTTCATGCAAATCGTGGGGAATGGGTCTGCAGATGAGGCGCATATAGTCCATCCAGTATCGCCTTGCCGCTGCTCTGGCTGACCGTTTCGCGCTGCTCCTTGAGAGATCGACAGAGGCGTTGCCACACGCGCACATATGGAGCGGGGCCGAGATGGTGCCGTAACGCACTGTGCCGGTGCACGATCCTTGAGATCCATTCGAAATTTCCAGGGATCACTGCGGAGAACTGATCGACGATCACAGGCTCCTTTCGAGTGAACAACATCGTGATGTTCCCACCATCCTGCGAGATGAGATGTGACGTTTCGTGCAATCCATGCTTTTTGGCTAACCGACGCAATGACACGACGTTGAAACTGTACAGGTGGGCTTCATGGAACGTACTGCGAGGCGCCTGACAGGTCGCCTCCACATTCGGCACTTCTACAACGAGCACTCCGTCGGGTTTCAACCAAGAACAGAGGCGTGCCAGAACAAAACCCGGGTCTTCCGTATGCTCAAGAACATGCCAAATCGTCACGATATCGAACGAAGCCGGGGCGAACGTCGCATCTTGGACGAACCCCACTTGAACCGTCAGCGCATATTGCTGTATTGAATGGTCGGCATACCCGCGATTCGGCTCAATCCCGTGTACAACATGCCCCAGCGATTGGAGCAAATAGGCAAATTCTCCGCCCCCGGTACCGACATCGAGCACCGTTTTCCGACTCGGCAACAGCTGCTCGATCTTCCCAAACCGTGACAAGGCGACCTTGCCTGCGCGCAGGACATGTTTGGGCTTCGGATTGTAGGTATTTTTATACGCAAGGCGATACTCTTCCGCATAAAACTGCCTGGCGTCATGCGGGCGAGGATCTGACCAGACAAGGCCACAGGCTCGGCAAATGACAGTTCGTAATGGGTTCCCACTTCGACTTCTGGTTGAAAGAATCGAGACCTCGGTCCCACCACAGAGATTACAAGGGTTGGAACAATCCATCGCACTCCGGTCCTCGGCCATCGCCAGTTCCCCCAGGCTCGTGGGCATTGTCGCCCCAGACAACTTACTCTCGCCGCCTCGCCAACACAAGCCCAGCCTCGCCTGACATCCCATGCAGTGCTCGGCTCATACGTCCGACCAGACGCAGACTATGCAGATTGTGATAAGGCTCTCTGGCTCACGTCAGACAACAACCAGTCCACAGCCTCGGGAAGGGAGACGGCAACTCTGTCCGGGATCACCTGGGATTCCCTCAACCCTTCCAATTCCTGCAGCCGAGTCACCCCAGTGGTCACGAGAACGCTTCGTGCTCCCACTCGTTTTGCTAATTCAATATCGCGCAGATGATCACCGATCACGTACGAGCGCTGCAGATCCACCCCCCGCTCTTGAACTGCCTGATCAATCATCCCACGGTTCGGCTTTCGACACCCACACCCGTCATCAGGATGATGGGGACAAAAATAGATGCCATCAAACGCCGCGCCGGCCTGATCGAGCAGACAGGCGAGTTTCTTGTGGATGGCGTCAAGATTGTGGCGCGAGAGGATTCCTCGTGCGATGCCCGATTGATTCGTCACCAGGATCAACTGAGCGCCCGCTCGTTTCAAGCGGACGAGCGCCTCTGCCGTTCCGGGGAACAATTCGAATTGGTCCGGAGACTTGATGTACCCAGGATCAGGATTGAGCGTCCCGTCTCGATCGAGAAAAACCGTCACCCCTTCAAGCGGTAACCGGCCTTCCGCCTCTCTTTCTCGTGCGCTCATTCCTCTCCCCTCAAGTTGCGCCAAGGCCACATCGTACACTCGGTCGGCGGAGATGCGAGTCATGCATCGGTGATCGATCGGACATTCCCGAAGCAGACAGGGGGCACAATCAACGGCCTCTCGGACGACCGATCGCTCCTGACCATAGGGAGCGGTCGTGCGAGAATCCGTCGGACCAAATACCGCAACGACCGGCACACCGCATGCCGCCGCCACATGCATCGGCCCGGTATCATTGGTAATGAGGATGCGACATCGCTTCACCACTGCCATCAATTCCCGAATGGTCGTGGCACCGGACAACACCACCGATGGTCCGTTAATTCGAGACGCGATGTCCTTGCCCAAGGACTCCTCGCCCTTGGCTCCCAGAATAGCCACGAGCACTGGTTTCTTCTCGTCGTGGCTTATTCGCTTCACAAGCCGACGCGCGACTTCGGCAAACCGCTCAGGCAACCATCGCTTTGCGCTGCCGTACGTCGACCCAGGATTGATGCCGATCACGACGTCCGACACACTGCCTCCGAGGGCAGTGAACCTCGCGTCCACTGCGTGACACTCCTGCTCGGTCACACAGAGCGTCGGGAACGGCGCACGACCGGATAGGCCTAAGGGCTTCAACAAGTTCCAGTAGTACTCCACTTGATGGACCGATTGGCGACGCTCAGGCACGGCAACAGGTGTGGTCAGGAAAAAGACGCGTCCATCAGTGGCATAGCCATATCGCTGTGGAATGCCGGCCAGCCATGCGATGAATGCCGCTTCAAATGCGTTCTGAAACAGCACCGCAAGATCAAAACCATGTTGCCGCAACAGACCAGCAAGCGCCCACTTTCCTGAGATCCCGGCATGAGCCCCCTGATCCTCGTAAACCAACACTCGATTCAGTTCTGGCGCGGCATGGAATAGCTCGGCCACAGCGGATTTGGCCAACAACGTGACCTCCGCCTCCGGAAACAGCGATCTGAGACCTCGAAGAGCAGGCTGGCACATCACCGCATCCCCGATCCAATTCGGCGCTCGTATCAACACACGCCTAATCGATTCTTTACGCACTGCCCACTCCTGTGTCCGTCACCAATCCGCGCAGTCGTTCTTCCCCGCGGACCACCTCCGCCCGAATTCGCAGCGCCCACCACGAGTCGTCCGGCGTCAGGAACGGCTGCAGCTTTCCGGCGTCTTTTTCTGTCGTCAAGACCATGTCCACACCGGCATTCTGTGCATCGGCACGGACTCGTAGGACATCGTCGTTGCGGTACCGATGATGGTCGTTGAACACCGTCTCGCCAAGGATCTCGACTCCCAACGACGCCACCGATCGGCGGAACGACTCACTGTTCCCGATTCCGCTGATCAACCAGATTGTCATCCCTCGACACCATACAAGCGGCCGCATCGTGCTCGCCGATACTGCCACAAGGCATTCGGGTTTGAACTGAATTTCGATCGCCTCGTCGAATGGAATCCGCGCCGCCTTCAATCGCATGCACACAGCTTCGACATCTTCCTTGGAGTCGGCCCTGGTGACGGCGAGTGCCGTCGCTCGCCCAAGGCCCATAAGGGGTTCGCGCAGCCGCCCGGCGGGCACCATCGCATCGAGCCCCTGGGCATCGGTCGCGTCAAGCAATACCAGATCGACATCCCGGTTGAGCGCGAGGTGTTGAAACCCGTCGTCCAAGATCATGCAGTCGACTGGTTGTTGCGCCAACACCCATCGGCCTAAGGACGCCCGATCAGCTCCGACCGCGACGATCGCCGTCGGGCACCGCTGTGCAATGAGCACCGGTTCGTCTCCGGCATCGGACGGATCGGCGAGAAGACGGACTCCATCGGACACGAGACAGTATGAGACGCCGTTCTCCCGCTTGTAGCCGCGGCTCAACACCGCAACCCGACAGCCCTCGGCCAACAGCCATTCCACAAGAAGGATGACGACCGGTGTCTTCCCCGTTCCACCCACCGTCACATTGCCGACGCTTACCACCCGACAAGACAATCGTGAGGAAGTGAACCAACCACGGTGATAACACCAATTCCGCACGCGGACAATGAGGCCGTACAGAAACGCCGGTCCAGAGAGCCACATCCTCACCGACTGTCCAGGCTCTAACCATGCCATCGTATGTGACTAGCTCACATGATTCATGACTGCTTCTACGGCACCGCCGATACGCCGCTGCGACAAGCGTGGCTGCGCGGTTCCTGTAGCCACGCAGACAGGCTCGCCCTCCGCAACCGCGACGTATTGTCCCACGCACGTCTTGTTCGCGAACGCCTCCGCGTGCCCATCTCGCAAGGCACCTTGGCGGTTTCGCCACGAATCATTATGAATAGTGCAGGCTAGAGCCGCATCATGGCCGGCCCCGGCGCGGCGTCGGCTGACGGTTCCACGCGAGTCGGCGTAGGCCCCAGACAGGATTCGATCAGGTCAAGACTGCGTTTCAATGCGCCTTGATTCTCCAACACGACACGCCTGGCAGCCTGCCCCACAGCGTCACAGGAGGCTTGATCAGACAACCAGTCAGTACAGAATCTCGCGAGATCCTCGACTCCCGTGACTCGGCGGCCTCCGCCCGCTTCATCCAACAATGTCGCCGTTTCAGCACAGTGATCGGTATATGGTCCGAACAACACCGGTTTCCCCCAGACCGCCGGCTCCAGCAGATTGTGGCCGCCTACCGGCACCAGCGTTCCACCCACGAACGCAACAACGGCCTCCCGATAGGCGCGAGCCAATTCCCCTCTCGTATCCAAAATGACCACCCGAGGGCCGGAAACCCTCTCGCCGATCCGGCTCTTGCGCTGTGCGACGAATCCGGCATTCCGAATCATCGCTTCGACCTGATCCACCCGCTCGATATGCCGAGGCGCCAACATCAGCACAACCGACGGATGCGCATGTACGATCCGCCGATAGGCCGAAACCACCAGTTCCTCTTCGCCGGGATGGGTACTGCCGGACACAATCAACCGTTCTCCTTCCTGAAGCCCGAAACTCCGTCGCAACGATGCCTCCCCTTCTATGACAGGTAACGGCTGGTCAAACTTGATGTTGCCGGTCGTATGGACCGCCTCCGGATCGGCGCCCAAGGCGACAATCCGCTTCCGGTCCCGATCGGATTGCATCAGACACAGTGTGATCGAGCGAAGAACCGATCGATACAACGACCGGATCCCTGCGATATCCTGACGGCGGAACGAACGCGACGACAGCCGTCCGTTGACGAGGATGGCCGGGACTCGCCGAGCCCGCAGTGTCCAGAGCAGATTGGGCCACAACTCGGTCTCGACGAACAGATAGAGCGCCGGCCGCCACCGATCGATCATGCCCGCAACCGCCCATGAAAAATCCATCGGCGCATACCGATGCTCCGCCACGCCCGCCAATCGTTGTTCGACCGCTTCGCGTCCGGTATCCGTCACAGTCGTCACGATATACCGATAGTCGGGGTGGCGTTCGTGCAGCGCTTTCACCAGCGGCACCGCCGCCACCGCTTCTCCAAGTGACACGGCATGGACCCAAATCAGCGGCCGAGCATTCATGACCCGATCGGACGGATGCGCCTGCCACCCCATCCGCTGGAGGAACCCTCGCCGACAGCGGGGCTTGGCAAGCAGCACCCCCACAATCACGGGCGCCGCGAGAAGAAGGCCGATGTTATAGAGCAGCTTCCACATGGGAACACAGGGGGAACGTGAGGAATGAGAAATCGCATGTCCCGCCTCACTCCTGAACTGTTCACGAAATCGCGGCTCATGGCTTGCGCGTCACACATGCTTCCGCCTGATCCGTCAACTGATTGAGCGCGGTCTCAAGCTCCAGCCGAAACGTTTCAAGCATGGCGGCATCCGCCTCATGTGGGACCTGGAGCGGCTGCCCATAGAGGAACAGGCCTCTGGAGAATGGGTACGGGACCATGTAGCGATCCCAGCTCGCAAAGAGTTTTTTTTTGAGCAGGCAAAGACCATGGGCACGATGGGAAGCCCGCTGGCTTTGGCCAGTTGAATCACTCCAAGCTTGGCCACCTGCCGCGGTCCCCTTGGACCATCCGGTGTCACGCCAAGATCCCAACCCGACCGTCCCAACTTGATTAACGACCGCAAGGCCGTCGCTCCGCCCCTCGTACTCGACCCACGCACAGTCTGGTGCCCGAATCGTGCAATGATCCGCGCAATAATCTCACCGTCGCCATGCTGACTGATCAACATCTGGGTACCGGCACCACGATACCCATGCAGCATCATCAGCTGCTGCGCATGCCAAAAAGCCAAGATCGCGTGGCGTCCTTCACGGTACAACGCATCAACCGCTTCATGACCGTGAGTCTCGCACCGTATCGTACGAGCAACTCCTCGAATAAGGGCTGCCCCCACCGGAGGCAGCACCGAGAGTTTCAGCCATTTGACGAGGGGCGAATGTTTCATCGAGTCAGTGCGTCACTTCTTCGGATTGAAACTGCAGTGCGTGGAGCCGGTGATACGTCCCACCTTGCCTGAGTAGCTCCTCATGCGCCCCAACTTCAACAATGGCTCCATGTTCCAAGACCACAATACGATCGGCATTTTGGATTGTGGAGAGTCGATGTGCAATCACCAGAGTCGTTCGATTCTTCATCAAATTCGCGAGCGCCAATTGCACGATCCGTTCGGACTCCGTATCCAACGCTGAAGTCGCCTCATCCAAAATCAACAGCGGCGGGTCACGAAGAATGGCGCGCGCAATAGCCAGTCGTTGTCGCTCACCTCCCGACAACTTGAGTCCGCGCTCTCCGATGATCGATTGATAGCCCTCCGGGAGACGGAGAATAAAATCATGGGCATAGGCTAGTTTGGCAGCCTGCTCCACATCTGCTTGGCTCGCACCAGTCCGCCCAAACGCGATGTTCCGGTGGATGGTATCATCGAACAAGACAATTTCTTGCGAAACGATGCCGATATGGGCGCGCAGTGAGCACAGCTCATACGAGACCAAGGGAAGGCCATCGATGAGGATACGCCCGGTTGTCGGCTCATAAAACCGCGGCAGTAAACTCACCAACGAGGTCTTTCCACTTCCACTGCTCCCCACCAGGGCAATCACTTCCCCCGGCTTGATGACCAGATCAATATCGGTCAGGGCGGGAATCGTGTGGTTCTCATAGCGCAGGGACACAGCCTGAAATTCAATGGTCTGCTTGATACCCAGCAAGGGAGCGGTACCGTGATCGTGAGACTGTTCCGTCTTCATGTCCAACACATCAAAGACGCGCTCCGCCGCCGCCAATGCCTGCTGAACCAAGTTGTTCGACCCCGATAACTTTCGAATCGGCGTATAGGCTAATATCATCGCCGCCATGAACGAAAAGAACGCACCGGGGGTCATCGTCCCGTTGATCACGAGATAGCCGCCATACCAGATCAAGGTGGCGATGCTGATTACGCCAATAATTTCCATGTGAGAATGGCCGATCGCCCACACTTGATTCGTTTTTAACGTCGTGGAGAGATAGGCCTGGTTCCGTTCCCGAAATCGCTCTCCTTCCGCATCTTCACGGCCAAAGGCTTTCACGACTCGGATACCCGCGAAGATTTCTTGCAGCGTCGACGACATGTCGCCCATCTGCTCTTGTCCGCTGGCAGCCAGTTTCTTCAACCGCTTCCCCACGCGCACCATCGTCAGACCGGCCAACGGAAGCACAATGAGGGAGATCCCGGCCAGCCTCCAATCCTGATAGAGAATGATTCCGACCATGGCGAGAAACGTGAGGCCATTCTGAAAGATGTCTTTGACGACGTTCGAGGCCGCATTCGCCATTAATCCCACGTCGTTGACGACTCGGGAGACCAAGCGGCCCGAGGTGTTCGAATCATGAAACCCAACCGGCAGCCGCATGAGCCGCTGAAACAACTCTTGGCGAATATCGGCCACCACCCGATTGCCGACATAGGCCATGAGATAGTTCACCCCATAGCTGAACACCGCCTTCACCGCCGCAACTCCCAACAGCGCCAAAGGCAGCACCAACAGCAGTCGTTCATTTTTTTCGATAAAGATGCCGTCCAGTACCGGGCGGGCCAGCCAGGCGTACACACCGGTCGAGAGAGCCACGAGGCCAGAGCAGACGAACCCACCCACAAATCTCGCCCGATACGGACGGACATACTGCATGATCCGTTTAAACCGCTCTACGCCCGACATACCGCCAACACCTTCTCCGCCGCTCTGGTCGACGCACCCGGTGCGCCTAACGCGACCCGTACCGTGGCTAAGTCTTGCTTCATGGCATCATACGCTAGGGGATCCTCTAAAATCCTCATAGCTTCGTCATACAGCCGTTGGCCGGTTGCCGCCGATTGCACTAACTCTGGTACCACAGTGCGGCCTGCCACCAAATTCACAAGCCCAATCCATTGCACGCGCACCACGAATCGCAATACGAAACTCGCAATCCAAAACGTCTGTGCCGTCGTTCGATAGCACAGCACCATCGGCGTACCGACCACCGCCGCTTGTAATGTCGCCGTCCCGGAAGCCACCAGGACCAGATCCGACACCGCCATCACTTCATTGGCCTGTTCCTTCACCACAGTGACTGGAACAGTGTTCTGGCTCAAAAGTGGCTGCAACAGATTATCGTCAATGGTGGAGGCTTGTGCCAGGATAAACTTTGTTTTGGGATCTTGGCGTCGTAGTTTCTCCGCCGCCTCGATCAGGATCGGAAGCAATACAGATACTTCATGCGCCCGACTCCCAGGCAAGAGCGCAATGACTCGCTCCTCACCGGCAAAACCGAACTGAGCACGAAGCGTTGTTCGTTCGTAGTGGGGTGCGACAACATCCAGGATCGGGTGTCCGACAAAGGTGCAGGGCACACCGGCCTTATCGTACAGGGCCTTCTCGAATGGAAGGATGACGAGCACGTGATCAACGCGCTGCTTAATCCAACGAATCCGCCCTGGAGACCAGGCCCAAATCTGTGGCGCGATATAATAAATCACGCGTAACCCAGCAGCCTTGGCAAAGTATGCGAAACGAAGGTTGAGTCCTGGATGGTCGATAAACACGACCGTGTCCCACCGTTTAGACCGGAAGAGTCGCCGCATCGTCACAAACCGTTGGATGATCGGGATCAAAGCCAACGGACCAACCATACCAATCACATCAAACTTCCCCATCTCCTCGACTAACTCGACCCCAGCTGCCTTCATGGCCAGACCGCCGATGCCGGACAATGAGACGTGAGGATCCTGCGCCTTCAACGCCTTGGCAAGGTTCGCCCCGTGGAGGTCACCAGAGGCTTCACCCGTCACGATCAGAATTCGCGTCATTGATGGCCCCTAGAATATGATCAATGGAGGTGGTTGGTCTACCCAGACGAAGAACCCGGTTCGACTGATTTCGTCAAGAATGCGCAGGTTGCTTCTGCCGCCCAGACACCGGGATCGCGGACAACACACGATGCGCAAGTTCCAATGCCGCAGCTCCATCTTCACCAGAGACAATGGGGCGGGATGCTGACCGAACCGCAGCAAGAAACGCTTCTAACTGCAACTTCAGCGGCTCATCGTCACCGGCTTGGATTTCATCGACAATCGCCATCGCCTTCCGGTCTAACCCTGTATCCCGACGCCCGATGACACTCTGTCGTAACTGAAAATCAATGGACACCGATCCATCTTCCCGAAACACCCGCCATTGCCGCATCCCCTTTGGTGAGATTCGGCTGGCAGTCAGGTTGGCGACACATCCACTGTCAAATTGGATCCGCGCATTGACCACGTCGTTGGTGGGAGACCGCATCGACAATCCCGTGGCTTGTACTGCTTCAACTCGGCCAGGTTGGCAGGATAGGACCAAGTCCAGGTCATGGATCATCAAATCCAACACAACATCGACGTCGGTCCCGCGAGAGCTATACACACCAAGACGATGACACTCCATCAGCAGGGGGCGCTGAATATACGGACGTACCATCTGTATGATCGGGTTGAATCGTTCGCTATGTCCAACTTGCAGCGTACAGCCTCGACGTTGTGCTAACTCCACAAGCTCCTGCGCCTCAACCGGCAATACGGCGATAGGTTTTTCCACCAAGACGTGCTTCCCGGCTTCAAGACAAGATTTAGCCACGGCATAGTGACCCGAGGTGGGCACTGCAATACTGACCATATCAACCTGCTTGAGAAGCTCCGGCAACCCACGAAACGCCTGTGTCCCGTACTGCTGAGCGATGGCAAAGGCTCGTGCATCCTCATGATCCGTGACACCAACCAGCGTCGTATCCGGTGATGAGGCATAGAGACGCGCATGATGTTGCCCGAGATGTCCGACTCCGATCACACCCGCACGAAGTTTGACCATACTGTGTTTGCAAACGCCGTAGAGAGCCCGCAATCCAACAGAGGATGCCTCCCTCCGATCGACCGATCAACACCACGTCACATACTGACGATCATGTATTCCCTGTAGATATCGCGCGTGATTCGTCTTCGCGAGCCACACCGACAACGGCGATTCCCGCATCCTCTGCATGGCGAAGGAGCACCTCTCGATCCAGGATCACCGACCGACCGGCCTCAACGGCAAGCACAGACGCCTTGACGGAACGCATGACCTCAATGGTTCGAGGCCCGACAGCAGGCAAATCAAATCGCAGGTCCTGTTGCGGCTTGCACCGTTTCACAACGACCACTCCATCCTTGGCGAGGGCGCCGCCACGCTTGATGGCCTCATCGGTTCCTTCAACCGCTTCAACGGCTACGATTGTGCGATCCTTGACGACCACGCATTGACCGATGTCGAGACGTCCGGTCTCTCTCGCAACATCCCAGCCGTACCGGATATCGCCCCATTCCTTTTTCGTGGGCTGGCGGGATGTCAACGTGCCTTCCGTGACCAAAATACCGTCAAGACCGAACGTCGACTCACAAATCGTGATGCCGTCCTTTTCCAACTCTGCCGCCAGAGACCGTAGAATATCATCATCCTTCCAGAAGACCAATTTCGTGGCCAATGCCAACACGCGAAAATCAGGACGGACGTTGCTATAAATGTGCGTCTTCTTGATGCCTCCCAACAGCACGACATGGCGGACGCCGTCGGCCTTGAACGCATGAATTAATTTGTTGAGTTGACCGATCTTGATCCAATGAATGCGATCGACATGCTGTTCGAGTTCAGATTCCGTTTCGCCTTCGTGGGCGACGGCCACCACGTGAAGACCCATCTTGCGGGCGTTATCGGAAAAAATAATCGGGAATCGCCCGTTCCCGGCGATGATCCCGATCCGACCGTCTGGTATGGAGAGAGGGGATGTCATAGCTGCGCGGGTTAGATTTCTGGATTGGACTCGGCGTCGGGGCTCGCCGCCCGTGACATACCGCGTTTGGTCCCCTCCATAAAGGTGAGAATCTTGGCGACATCCTCCTGGCCCTTGAACTCCTTCTTCGCCAGCTTGATCGCCTCCGCCGTTCGATGACCTGCTCGAAAGAGCAGATCAAAGGCTTTCCTCAACAAGGCAATGCGGTCCGCAGAGAAACCATGCCGCTGCAAGCCGACCGTATTGAGACCGTACAGATGTGCGCGATATCCGCCGGCTGCGAACGTAAAGGGAGGAATATCCTGACCGATCGCACAACACCCTCCAACCATGACGTAGTCGCCGATACGGACAAACTGAAGCACCCCGGTCAGGCCTCCGATGACGGAATGATCTCCGATAGTGATGTGTCCGGCCAAGGTTGCCGCATTGGCCATGATGATATGGTCGCCGAGCCGGCAATCATGTGCCACATGGACGTAGGCCATCAGAATGCCCTTGGACCCAAGCGAGGTCACCCCACCCCCTTGGACGGTTCCCCGATTGATCGTGACATACTCACGGATCACGTTGTCATGGCCGATGATGACCTTGGTCGGCTCGCCTTTATATGCCAGATGCTGAGGAGGCCCTCCGATGGACGCAAAGGGATGCACTTCGTTCCGCGCCCCAATCTCCGTCCACCCATCAATGATCACGTGAGAGAACAGGCGGGTCGCCTTTCCAATCGTCACATGTTCTCCGATGACACAGAAGGGTCCGACCTCGACATCAGTATCGAGTGTTGCTTTGGGATGGACGATCGCTGTTGGATGTATATTCACACCTTCCCCCTTTAAGATACGTCAGCCGTCAACGGCGCCCCTTCTCACTACGAGTCCACCCTCTGTCCCCATCTGACCATGCGGCGTGAAGGTTGACCCATGACGATGATTGACTACTGCGTTTCCGTCTTTTCTTCCATCACCATCGCCGTCACGACGGCCTCGCACACCACCTCATTCTCTACGAACGCCTTTCCCTGCATCTTCCAGAAAGGTGGACGTTTTTTGATCACATCGATCTCAATCACCAGCTGATCACCCGGAACGACCGGCTTCCTGAATTTGGCTTCCTCAACCCCCGTCAAATACATGATGGTTTTCCCGACCGTCCCTCCCGATTTGAAGACCAGCACACCTCCCACCTGCGCCATGGCCTCGATCAGTAACACGCCTGGCATGATCGGACGTCCGGGGAAATGGCCTTGGAAAAATGGCTCATTGACCGTCACGTTCTTGATCCCAACAATCCGTTTATGTGGTTCAAACTCTTTCACACGATCCACTAACAGGAAGGGGTACCGGTGGGGAAGTAATGTTTGAATTTCAGCCTGCTCGACCGATGCCATTGCCCTGCCTCCTCTCCGCCTCTGACCTAAGGGTTTTGCCGATCAAATTCTTTCACGACCAACTCCGTCACATCCAACGCCGCTTGATGATAGAGCACGACCCTGAGCACCGAGTCATTGCCTTTGTCGATAATGGCCGCATAGCCTTCTTTTTGGGCGACAGCTTGCGTCGCCGCCGCGATCTTTCGCGAGTATTCGGCGACCATATCACCTCGCTTCTGCTGAACTTCACGATTGAACTCTTGCACGCGCTGCTGATAGGCCTCCCCCTTGCCTCGCAGCTGTTCCTCCTTCTCTTGCCGGGCCGTATCGGTGAGCTTGGCATTCGGGTCTTCCAACGATTGCTGCAATTCTTTGAGTTCCTGTTCATCGGCATTGATGATCTTCTGCCTGGTCTGGGCATAGCCCGCCATATCTTCCAGCGCCGCCTTTCCCGCCTTGCTTCGCTCAAAGACGACCTGTTGATCGATCACCCCGACCTTGATGGAATTCCCCGCATAAAGGGGCGCCGCCCATTGAGCCGTAAACCACAGAACGACCAGTGCGACCATTGCGCTACGATTCATCATGACCTAACCTCCTGCACACACTATGGATAATCGCGGTTGAACGCGTCGATCACTTGGCTTGAAATATCCAACCCGTCTTCATGATAGATGGTCGAACCGCCCTTGCTCTTGTCAACAACCACCTGCACGCCCAAACCCTTTGCGACCTTGGCAACCACCGCTTCGACCTTGTCGCGAAATCCTTCCAGAACGTCTTTCTGTTTTTCTTGAACCTCTCGGTTCAAGTCCGCAGCCTTTTGTTGATACTCCTGCATGCGTCGACGAAATTGTTCCTCACGCTCCCGTTTCGCCGCAGGACTCAGAATGGAGGCCTGCCTCGCGAAATCCTCCTCCATCCGTCGCAATTCCCGCTCCTCTAACTCCATCAAGGCCTGTCGATTCTTGGAGAAGGAGGCCAGAATGTCCTTCGCCCGCTTCCCCGCATTTGTTTCGTTCAGAAGACGCTGAGCGTTGACCACCGCGACCTTGCTCTCGACCTTCACAGCCGTACCTGCGCACCCGCTGACACACAACACAATGCCTAACATTCCCCACATCCACCCACGCCGCCATACCGAGCACCGTGACCGCATCCTATCCACGCTCAGTTCCGTCACGACAACTCTCCCTTTTAGAACAAGGTTCCGATCGTAAACTCAAACACACCGGCTCGTTCACCGGTTCGCGCGTCAAGATTAATCCCATAGGCCACTCGCAAGGGGCCGAAGGGAGAGATCCACCGCCCCTCAAGACCCGCAGCAGGCCGCAAGTTGATGGACAACGGCTCGTCGTCATCAAAGCCTTTGCCATAATCGAAAAAGAGAACGCCGTTCAATTTGGCCTCTGCAGAAATCGTAAAGATCAACTCGCTGCTGAAGATCAACTGCTTGGCGGCGCCGAAGGGAGCCCGGGTCGTGGGAACGACGGGACCGGCTCGTCCGAACGCAAACCCGCGCATGGTGTTGATTCCACCCACGAAGAAGCGTTCACTGAGCGGAATCCTCGTTCCACCGAGTGCCTGAACCTCTCCGTAGCGGGCCCGCAGCGAGACCCGCATATCCAAAGGAAGCGGAGTAACCTTGATCACATCGACATGATATTTGATGAAATTGTTGGTCCCGCCCATCAGCGGCGTTCCGATATCAAACCCACCGCCGATCCGCCAACCGGTCCTGGGATCGAGGTAGTAGTCTCTGGTATCCCGAAAGAGCGCAAAGCGAAATCCCGTCGACGACTGTGTTCCCAACTGGCGACAGACAATCGGCACCAGGTCCGGGCAGACGCCGGCTTGCGGATCTCTGAATGTGATTTGTTCTCCAAAAATGCTGACGCTGCCCGTCACATACTCTGATAGCCATCGACCGAGTGTGACATTTCCGCCGGTTCGCTCCTCAAAATAGGAAAGATAGTTCGTCATACTGCGATACCCATCTATCTGAAGCGACGTCAACGAATCATAGAGATAAGGATTGCGGAAGGTAATGGACCCGAGACTTCGTCGCTGCCCCAACTGCCCACGGATACGACCGAGATACCCGTACCCTCCCAAATTCCCCTGTGTAATGTCGGCGATCGCCACGAGACGGTCGAGAGTGCTGAAACCTCCGCCAAGGCTGAACATGCCGGTCGGCTTTTCCTTCACCCGCACATTCAGATCCACCTTATCCGGCGCAACCTGATTCGGCAAAATCTCGACCGTCTCGAAGAAGTTCAGGTTATTCAATCGCTGAAAACTTCGTTTCAGCGAGGCGGTATCGATCACATCTTGCTCATCGACTCGTATTTCTCGTCGAATGACATTATCGCGTGTTTTGTCGTTCCCATGGATATTGATCTGCCGGATCCGCATCATCTCGCCTTCTTTAATGCTGAAGGTGATACTGACTGTCCGCTCTTCATTGTTCGGATTGACGCTGGGGATCACCTCGGCAAACGAATAGCCCTTGCTGCCGTACAAATCCGTCAGTCGCGTCATCTCATCACGAATTTTGGCTCGCTGAAAGATTTCTCCGTCTTTAATCTGCAATCGTTCACGAAGCTCGGGGTCCTCGAACACCGTATAGCCACGAAACCCAACGCCACTGACCGTAAACGGTTCTCCTTCAGAAATGGGATAGCTGACGATGAACCACTTTTTATCTTCTGTCAGTTCAACTGAGGGTTGACCGACTCGAGCATTGAAGTACCCTTTATTGAGCAGCACTTCCTTGATCCGCTCCACGTCGTTCTCCATCTCTTCGCGTTTCAACACGCCGGCATCGGAGAAAACGGAGGGGAGCTTCATTTTCGTGAATAGGCCGTACCACGGGACCCACTCCCTGGTCGCCATCACATTGAGCAACTCGGCCTTACGGGTCCCAGTAAGCCCCTCAAAAACCACTGTTTTGATCCGTGCTTTCTCTCCCTCAGTCACGTGAAAGATCAGACGCATCCGATCGTCATCGATCGGCTGAATCACCGGGATGACTTGCGCAGTATAGTATCCATCCTGTTGGTAGGCGAGGCGCAGCCGATCAGCACTTTCCTTCACCTGTTGCTGGTCGAGAAACGTCTGGCTTTTAATGGTTGTTTTCTCCTTCAGCTTTTCGTCGCTCAGCTGCTCGTTTCCGTCAAAGACGACCTCACTGATGAAGGGTTTTTCCCGCACGACGAACGTGACCGCCATACCGGCCGCAACCGACTCGGTTTCCACCTGCACATCTTCGAAAAATCCCGTGTCGTACAGAATCCGAATCTGGCCGCGCACATGTTCTGACGTATAGGCATCATCCGGTTTGAGCGTGAGGCGACCAAGAATCGCTGATGCCTCAATCCGCTTGGCTCCCCGGATGTCGATTGAGGCCACCTTAGGCTCAACCTCCTGTCCATAACTATCGATCCCACTCCAGAAGACAGCAGCTACCAATGCCACAACCATCAGGGATCGGGATCTGTGGACACCATGCCCGGTCACCAATGCAGATTCCTCTGGAGCAAGATGAAGATGGACGGCAGGGGCGATACGGTCATCATTTCGGCTTCACTTTATACGTAACAAACCCACCTTGCTCGATCACGCACGGGCACCAGGCGCGGCGCCTATCGAGCAGCATACTCCCTGCAAATTCCTCGCTCGAGCCAACTCCTTCGTTCGCCTCCGCGCAACTCACAGGCTTGCAAAACTTCAGGATTATATTGAGCTTGTCCCACATTGTAAAGCAGCGAGCCGCCTCCCACGTCGGGACCCATCACTACCCTGCATTCCTGATCCATCGCGAGCCACCTGAACCGATTGCCGACCACCCACGCCACCTCAGTCCTCTCGGTTTCTCGATGCCCCGGCCCCGGTACGCAAATAGTTTCTTGAAGCGACCGACCAGAAACAGGCCACTGATCAATGGACCGCTTCACCGCAACCGACCACGACACAATCGCAACGGGATTCGACCCTACGGTATCCTGAGCATACTTCGCCAAATCCATCCGCATCATTCATGGATCGACTCCTGACCGTCTCTTCCCGACAATCAGTTCGTCTGTTTCTTGACTTCACCCAATTCCTCACATACTATCCTCACATGTCACGCGTCACCGTCAGAAAAGCCGTCATCCCTGCAGCTGGTCTAGGCACTCGATTCCTTCCCGCGACCAAAGCCTCTCCCAAGGAAATGTTGCCTCTGGTCGATAAGCCACTCATTCAATATACGGTCGAAGAAGCGGTGGCCTCAGGCATCGAAGATATCATTGTCATCACGGGCCGAGGTAAGCGGGCTATTGAAGACCACTTCGACCGCTCCGTTGAGCTGGAAGAAAACTTAAAGGGAACGGGAAAGAGCCAAGTACTCCATCAAATTCGGCAGATTTCGAACTTGGCGAATTTCTGCTATGTCCGCCAGTCAGAGGCCTTGGGGTTGGGACATGCCGTCTTGTGTGCCCAGCACCTGATCGGAGACGAACCATTCGCCGTGATTCTGGGGGACGAAATCATCGACGCCGATGTCCCGGGACTCGCGCAATTGATTCACGTCTATAAGAAACGGCACGGGGCAGTCCTTGGAGTCCAGAATGTTCCGAAGGCGGATGTCAGTCGATATGGCATCGTCACTCCGAAACGTCTCTCTCACGGCTTGCATCGCGTCGAGGATTTAGTTGAGAAACCGTCGCCCACCGATGCGCCGTCCACTCTCGCAGTGATCGGCCGCTATGTCCTTCCTCCGGAAATCTTTCCTATCCTGAGAAAAACAGCCCCGGGGAAGAACGGAGAAATTCAGTTGACCGATGCACTCAAGGCACTGGCAAAAAAATCTCCGATGTATGCGCTCGAGGTAGAGGGCCAGCGCCACGACGCTGGCGACAAGCTGGGCTTTTTGATCGCCACCGTGGAGTTTGCATTAAAAAACCCGGCATTGGGGGCAGAATTTCGAGACTATCTCTCAGCCCGATCGCACACCACATCGAATAATCGTCGCGGATGATCCTGTCGGCCTTGATGGGGAGAAACGGTCACAAGGATCTCGGCAACGCCCATTCTGTACAAAGCGTGCCGGTGAGCCTGTTGCTCGCTCAGCACATCACACAATCTCAATTGACTCTTCTTTCTTCAGGCGGCGTACTACAATTGAGGGAACAGATCATTCCGCATACTTGAACGCGGTAACAACCCCCCCGGTTCATCGACCTGGGGTTCCATGCGTGGATAAATAATACAGGTCCATAATCTTATGACTGACCCAAACGAGCAGGATATACAGCCGCCCCAAAACATTGAAGTTCCCAGCCAGCTCCCGCTGTTACCGGTCCGAGACATTGTCGTCTTTCCCTACATGGTCCTTCCGCTGTTCGTTGGACGCGACATGTCGATCAAAGCCATCGAAGCGGCCTTGGCCGGCAACCGGATGATTTTCCTTGCCACTCAAAAGGCGTTGGATGTCGAAAACCCAACCCCCAAGGACATCCACGCAGTCGGAACCGTCGGCATCATCATGCGGATGCTGAAGCTGCCGGATGAACGCATCAAGATCTTGGTCCAAGGCATTGCCAAAGCCAAAATCAACAAATATATCCAAACCGACCCGTATTACTCTGTTCGAATCGACAAAGTCCCCGATACGAAATCCACGGCCACGTCGCTGGAGGCTGAAGCCGTGATGCGGACCGTCAAGGAACAGATCGAGCGGATCGTCAATCTGGGCAAGGTTCTGATCCCCGATGTCATGGTCGTCATCGAAAACCTCGAGGAGCCGGGGCGTTTAGCCGACATGGTCGCTTCCAATCTTGGCCTCAAAGTCGACACCACCCAAGCTGCGTTGGAAATTGCCGACCCGATTCAGCGACTTCGCCGAGTCAGCGACATTCTTGGGAAAGAAATTGAAGTCCTCTCCATGCAACAGAAGATCCAGGCACAGGCCAAAGGCGAGATGGACAAAACCCAACGTGAATACTTTCTCCGAGAACAGCTGAAAGCGATTCAAAAGGAGTTGGGCGAACTGGACGAACGGGCGGAAGAAGTCACCGAATTCCGCAAACGCATCAAAGATGCCAAGATGCCTGAAAAAGTGCTGAAAGAAGCAGAGAAACAGCTCAAACGCCTCGAAAAAATGCACCCCGACACCGCTGAGTCTGCCACTGTCCGCACCTATCTGGAATGGATGGTCGAGTTGCCCTGGTCGAAGCGGTCGAAAGACAATCTTGAATTGAAAGCCGCGGCCAAGGTGCTGAACGAAGATCACTACGATCTTGAAAAGGTCAAAGAGCGGATCCTGGAATACCTGGCCGTTCGAAAACTGAAAGAAAAAATGAAGGGGCCGATCTTGTGCTTCGTCGGTCCGCCCGGAGTCGGAAAGACCTCGTTGGGCAAATCAATCGCCAAAGCCTTGGGGCGAGAATTCGTACGGATCAGCTTGGGCGGCGTGCGGGACGAGGCGGAAATCCGAGGCCATCGCCGCACCTACGTCGGAGCCTTGCCGGGCCGTATCATCCAAGGCATGAAGCAGGCAGGGACCAGCAATCCCGTGTTCATGCTGGACGAGGTGGATAAGGTGGGCATGGATTTCCGAGGCGATCCTTCTGCTGCCTTACTGGAAGTGCTCGACCCCGAACAAAACACAGCCTTCACCGACCACTACCTCGGCGTCCCCTTCGACTTGACCGAAGTAATGTTCATCACGACAGCCAACTTAATCGACCCGATTCTGCCCGCACTGCGCGACCGGATGGAGATCATCGAAATCCCTGGATATACCGAGGAGGAGAAACTCGGCATCGCCCAGCGCTACCTCATCCCGCGTCAGCTCGACGAACACGGCATTACGAACAAACATGTGCAGCTCTCGGAATCTGTCATCAAGCAAATCATCTCGCACTATACCAGGGAAGCTGGAGTCAGGAATCTCGAGCGCGAGATCGCCAACGTCATGCGCAAGGTTGCAAAGAAAGTGGCTGAGGGTAAGGGGCAGGGATTCTCCATCGATCCCTCGAATCTCAATAAATACCTCGGGGTTTCAAAATATGTTCCTGAGGCTGAGCTCGAACAAGATGAGACCGGCGTGGCCACCGGTCTGGCCTGGACTGAGGCGGGTGGCGATGTCCTGTACATCGAGGCGACCGTCATGAAAGGCAAGGGCCAGTTAACGCTGACCGGCCATCTTGGGGATGTGATGAAAGAGTCTGCCCAAGCGGCCCTCAGCTATGTCCGTTCGAGGGAGAAAAGCCTGAACATCGATCCCGCCATGTTCAGCAAGCAAGACCTGCATATCCACGTCCCAGCCGGGGCCATCCCCAAGGACGGGCCTTCCGCCGGCATCACGATGGCCACCGCGATTGCCTCAGCGTTCTCCGGTATTCCCACAAGGCGAGACCTGGCTATGACCGGAGAGATCACCTTGCGCGGCCGTGTTCTTCCGATCGGAGGGTTAAAAGAGAAGATTCTGGCAGCCAAACGGGCCAAGCTGACGACCGTCATCCTGCCTCGTCGAAACAAGAAGGATCTTGAAGAAATTCCCAAACACCTTCTGAAAGGCATTCAGCTGGCGTTTGTCGATACGATGGACGACGTCATAAAGATCGCGCTCCGTCGGCGAGGAAAGACACCGCCGGCTTCAAAGAAGCAACCAGCCTCTCCGGCACCAACACGCATCCGACCGCTTCGGTCAGGCAAAGGGCGACGGTCACACGAGCTGCCAGCCACGATGAAGGCCGACCGTCTCCCGGCACGGTCATAGGATCGCCTTGTGGCCAATCGCAAGGCCAAATCAGTCATTCAGGAGTTCCCGCTGATTCGCGGGCTCGCACGCCAGTTCGCTCGCCACGCGCCTGGACTTGTCCAGGGCATCGGTGACGATGCCGCGGTCGTTGAATCCACATCGAAGACCTGGTGGCATGTCACGACGGACCTGCTCGCGGAAAACATCCATTTCAACTTCAAGTCTGCAGAGCCCGAGTCCATCGGATATCGAGCCGCCATGGCCAACCTCAGCGATCTCGCCGCCATGGGAGCCACCCCTCGCTATCTCCTTATCTCACTGGCCATCCCAAAGACACTGAAGCCATCGCACATCTTCAAGATCTACAGCGGCTTGATGAACGCATGCCGCCGTGATCGCGTGGCACTCATCGGTGGCGATACCTCCGCCTCCACGACCGGTCTCTTTCTCAGCCTCACGCTCATCGGAACCACCGCCCCGAAACAGGCCCTCTTTCGTCGCGGAGCTCGAGCCGGAGATCTCATCTATGTCACCGGAACACTCGGGGACTCTCTCGCCGGTCTTCGCCTTTTGACGCCGCTCCATACGGCTCGGCGCTCAAGCAAGAACAAGACGGTCCTCTCTGCTTCACATCAACGATTTCTGATCGACCGCCACTTTCATCCAACGGCAAGAGTGGCCGAAGGGCAGTGGTTGAATCGGGAACGCCTGGCTTCTGCCGCCATCGATGTCTCCGACGGTCTGTCGGGAGATCTTCGACATTTGTGTACGGCAAGTCAGGTCGGCGCCGAAATAGAGACTGAACAGCTCCCGATCTCGGCAGCCTGCCGGGCTTACGGCCGCGCAACCGGACGCTCACCGATGGAATTCGCCCTCACCGGAGGCGAGGACTATGAACTGCTCTTCACCGTCGCCCCAGGCTCCCGTGGTAAGATGGAACATCAAGCCCGCACGCACGGCTATCACATCACCTGTATCGGCACGATCCGCCCCAAGCGATCTGGGATTCATATATCGTCCGGCGGGCACAGGCAACCGCTGCCGGTCACTAGCTACGAGCATTTTCACTGATGTCCGAACTCAGCCAACCACCGGTGCAAGGCAGCCGATCATTCCGTGCTCTCTTACGCCAAGTCCTTCATCTGCAAGAGTCCCCTCGCCGCACGGCCTTCGCTTTCGCTCTCGGCGTCTTTATCGCCTTCTCACCGGCGTACGGCCTGCATACAGTCATGGTGGCGCTGTGCACCTGGCTGTTCGGCCTCAACTTTGTCGCGTTGTTGGCCGGAATGTTGATCAACAACCCCTGGACCATCATTCCCATCTTAGGGGCAACCTACTGGACCGGAGCGTTCTTGCTCGGACGCACCGATACACCGACATTCGACTGGCAGGATTTGAGCTTCAGCGGTATTTATGACCAAGTCCTCCCCTATGCCGGCCCCTTTGTGCTGGGAGGCCTCATCCTCAGCATACTTGGCACCGTGATCTCCTACCCCGCCGCGTATTTCTTCATTACGAAATACCGACCTGAGTCGACGGCAGATTTGGCCAAACCATTGCCGCCCTCGGACCGGCTGGGCTAAGATATTCGACAACTATGGAATCGGTAGACCGTCCTGATGCCCCCTATGATGGTTCTGCACTCATTGCCGATCCGATTCATAAGTACATCACCTTTACCGTTCCATTTGCGAACCCTGATCCACACGAACGCACCGAGAAGGACCTGATCGATTCTCCCTGGGTCCAGCGACTCCGGTACATCTATCAGTTACAAAGCGCCCGTTGGGTCTATCCGTCCGCCGAACACACCAGATTCGTCCATTCCTTAGGCACCATGCATGTGGCAGGGCGATTCGCTCGACATTTGTATCCCTTTCTCAAGAACACCGTCGAAGACGTGCCGTCTGCCAATTACGTCGAGGAGCTCTTGCGAATCACCGCCTTGGTGCACGATATCGGACACGGCCCGTTCTGCCATTTTTTCGACGACAATTTCCTTCATGGATTCGGCCTGACCCATGAACGATTGGGACAAATTATTATCCGCGACCATCTCGCTCCCTTGATCAAAACGATCCGCCGGAGTCCCTCCGGCCCCTTCGCCAAAGGTGAAGAGTTGAACCCGGACCAGATCGCCCACCTGATCCTCAAAGAAAAAGGCAAGGACAATTCCCGCCTCCCGCGCTGGCTGAACATGCTCCAACCTGTCATCTCCGGAAGCTATACCGGAGACAATCTGGATTACGTCTTGCGGGACTCTTATATGTGCGGCGTCGCGGTGGGGCCGGTCGATCTCACACGGTTGATTCATTACACCATTGTGACCGAAAAAGGGTTCACCATTCATAAGACCGGGCTTCCCGCGCTCCAGATGTTCCTCAACACCCGGATGTACCTCTATTCCAATGTGTATTTTCATCGCACAACCAGAGCCATCGACATTCACCTGCGTGATATCTTCGGAGACACCATGAAGCTCATCTGTCCCCGTGATCCGCGGAAGAATATGGATGGTTATTGCAGGCTGACCGACTGGTCTCTCTTGGAAGAGGTGCGAGGGTGGACCCAGAGCCGCACCACATCCCGCCGGCAGTTGGGACAGGAATGGGCGAGGATCCTCGACCGCGATATCAAATGGAAGATGGCCTACAGTACGACTTTGAAAGACAAGGGGCAGGAGCGCGGTATGGCGTTCCCCAGCCATCGCCACTTTGAGCAGCAAATTGTCAAGGAGCTACCGACTCGCCTGAAGCGAGTTCCCTTTCGAGTGGACATGGCCCTGTTGGATCCACGCCCCGACCCCAAAGATTCACGGGGAAATCCCTTGTACGTCTATGATCCCGGCACAAGTCAGGTTTCGACCGAGCTGTTGGAAGAAAGCTTAGACCTGCTGCCCACAAGACTGGTCCAGTTTCGCATTTATGCGCCGGACCATACCCACGACGCCGCCCTCTCGCAAGCCGCCGCAACCGTACTGAATAAAACACCGACCAGTCTGGAATCACACGACTGAACGCGTTACATCGGCTCGTCGGGAACACTGACGGATGGAGACAACTGAGGAGGGAGCCCGCGATGTGGCCTCCTGCGTACTAGGCCGATAACTTGAGTGGGATATTTTTCATCAATTTAGATTTCTTGGTCGTCATAAGGCCACGCTGGGACTCCAACGGAAAATGCGAACCGCGCTTCGTCTGTGGGAACCGACGCTCGAACCGTTCGATAATCTCAAGTGCCTCGGCCTCCTCTCCTGTCCGAACCAAGAGGTGCACGAGCCGTAGATAGGCAGGGACAAGCAGCATGAGATGCCGCATTTCTTTCGCTTCATTGACCACATAGCGATACCCCTCGATCGAGACCTCCGGATGGCTTCGTTCAGACACCATAGACTCAATCAAATAGACCGACACTCGATCAGTTTCCGCACTGATGCAACGTTCCCACTGCCCATTCACCAAGGCGCGCACTTCTTCCCCTGAGAGTTGAATTCCGCCCTTCTTGACGTTCTTACGCAAATTCTCCAACACGCCTCTGGC
>CAYSFU010000003.1:0-114079 GCA_964430555.1 uncultured Nitrospira sp.
GCGGTCGGTTGCTCGGTCGAGTACACCGCTTGGTCGAGCAAGGCTTCGTCTTGATTCAGCTGTAATCCGGCCTTGTGACAAATGGCAGCGATTTGACCTTCGATCAGCTGACGGCGTTGCTGCGGGTCGACGATGACCCCCTGACCTTCCAGGGTACTGACATAGGAAGCTGCAGCGCGAACCGGCACCCATTTCCCTCCGCCCAAGACCCGATGCCCCTTTGTTTGATTGGAAGCCGTAACCCCAGCAGCCTTGATCGGCAAGACCGAGCCTCCGTAGACCGCCACTATCCACCGCACCGGACGGGCGAACCGCACACCGGTTTCATTCCACTTCATGGCCTTGGGAAACGAGAGAGCTGAGAGCAGTTGCGGCAGCAACTCAATCATTACAGCAGCCGTTGGACGGCCTGCGTCATGTTTCACCGCAAACAGGTATTCGCCTTTGGGCGTTTGCCGAACGTGTAAATCCTGGACCGCGACCCCCTGACCTGCGGCAAACCCAACAGCCGCCTTGGTTGGCTGGCCAGTCTGGTCAAATGCCACGGCCTTGGATGGCCCCATCGCTTCTTTCGTCATGGACGTCTGTCTCGCCGCCAGACCATCGATGATCATCGTTAATCGTCGAGGCGTCCCCATGGTACGGATCGACTGAAACGTCAGGCGTTGATCGGATAAGAGCCGTTCGGCGGATTCTTTGAGGGCGGTCAGCGCAGGAACGATGAACTGATACGGCAGTTCTTCCACACCGACTTCCAGCAGCAATTCGGCCATGGGAGGAGCAGAAGGCCCCCTCCCTTTCTTCGGTGCAGTCGCTCGTGGTCCTGCTTTCTTTCGTGTCGCCATAACGAGTTAGTGTCGTCTTGCTGTCGTCCTCGAGCGAAGTCTGCCGGACTTCCCCGTGGTAGCTGCACGGCTCACCAGCGGATGACCCATCGCGGCCCGTTCCTCGATATAACGTTCAGCGCACTGTCTGGCCAACGCCCGCACTCTGGCGATGTACCCGGTCCGTTCCGCCACGCTGATGGCCCCGCGCGCGTCCAAGAGATTGAAGGCATGGGACGACTTGATACAGTAGTCATAGGCGGGCAACGTCAGACGCGTGTCGGTCTGTGCCAACAGTCGCTTGCATTCCGCTTCATACGACTGAAACAGCTGTATCAGCATCGGCACATCACCCGCTTCGAAGTTGTAGCGCGATCCCTGCACCTCGGTCTCATGGTGAATATCGCCGTACTTGATCGAATCCGTCCACGCCAGATCGAACACATTGTTCACCTGCTGCAAATACATGGCGATCCGCTCGGTTCCGTACGTAATTTCTCCCGTGATGGGACTCAGCTCAATCCCTCCGATTTCCTGGAAATAGGTGAATTGGGTGATCTCCATCCCGTCCAAACGGACTTCCCAGCCCAAGCCCCACGCTCCTAAGGTCGGGGATTCCCAATCATCCTGCATGAAACGGATGTCGTGTTGTTTGGGATTGATTCCCAGTCGAGCCAAGCTCTCTAAATACAGCTCCTGGATATTGTCGGGAGCCGGTTTCAGGACGACCTGATATTGATAATAATGCTGCATGCGATTGGGGTTTTCCCCATAGCGTCCATCTGTCGGACGACGACAAGGCTGCGCATAGGCCGCACGCCACGGTTCCGGGCCTAGAGAGCGCAAAAAGGTGGCAGGATGAAACGTCCCGGCCCCCATCTCCATATCGTACGGTTGATGAATGACACAACCCTGATCGGCCCAGAAGCGATGGAGGGTAAGGATCAGTTCTTGGAACGTCACGAATATCTACAGCCTGGCCAGGGAAGATGATCTGATACTTGCTTGCAAGATCGGGCATCAAGCTAGCAAGAACGCTTTTGCCCTGTCAAGGAACAAGCCGTTTCCGATCGATGATCCGCCGTCCGAACCACGGTAGCGCATCAACACAAAACCCTACACCCTTGCCTTGAGAATTTTGAGGTTGACTCGAATAAGCGATTTATCTTATTGTAGCCATTGTTGATAAACTTACTCGTATTTTAGACAGGCCATGAAACTCTCTAAGAAAAGTGAATATGGTCTCCGCGCCTTGATCGAGCTCGCATTGACCCATGGAAAAGTAACACTCCAACGCCAGGAGATTGCGGCCCGCCAACATATTCCCATCGAATTCTTGGAGCAGATCCTTCTCATGCTCAAACGTGCTGGGCTGATTTCAAGCCGCCGCGGGATGAAAGGCGGATATGCGCTCATCAAGCAACCCAAAGACATCACCCTCGGCCAAGTCATCCGGATCCTCGATGGTCCGCTCGCGCCGATCAGTTGTGTCAGTAAAACGGCATACCAGAAATGCAATGAGTGTCCTTACGCAAACGCATCACGCTGTCCTGTGCAGGAAGCCATGGGCCCCGTCCGGGATGCTATCGCCGGAATACTCGATCACTATTCGTTGGCTGACTTTGCCGCAGGCGGGCGGAGAGGGTAACCACGCATGGATACGATCGTCCTCGTTCTGATTACATTTGTTGCTGCCACAGTCAATGGGGCACTCGGGTACGGCTTCTCCTCTATCACAGTTCCTGTTGCCCTCGTCTTTTACACCAATCGAATCCTCAACCCCGCCCTTGTTCTGGTTGAACTGGTCATCAATGCCTATGTGCTGTTCGTCAACCGAAAGAGCATTCCCAACATCTTCTGGCGAGTTGCTCCGATTCTGGGTGGTCTGGCCGTGGGAGTCGGCATCGGGAGCTACCTCCTTTTTTTGGTGCACCCAGCCTGGATCAAGTTCGTCACCTATGTTTTCCTGTTGCCCTTGATTCTCCTCCAGGCTGCCGGTATTCGGAAGCCCATCCGTGCGGAAAAAGCCATCGCTGTCCCCTTTGGACTAGGACTGGGCACCCTGTATTCCGTAACGACAATTTCGGGCCCGCCCTTGGCGCTCCTCTTTAACAACCAAGGGTATCCCAAACAAGACTTCCGTGCCGCCCTGGGAATCATTCGCTTAGCGGAATCGTCGCTCACAGCGATTGCCTACGGATTTATCGGCTTCTATAGCGCAGGCAGTCTTGAAATTATTCCTTATATTATTCCAAGCATCATCATCGGGATTCCACTTGGAACCTATATCATTCACCTCATGGACCCGGAAACCTTTCGACGCATTTGCATGGCGTTCGACGGCCTGGTGGTAGGATTTGGTCTCTCCCGAGTCTTGGGAGAATTAGATCTCGCCTCACCGATGACCACGTACGGCATCTTGTCCATTGTGATCCTGATCAATGGCTACCTCCTCTTTCGCTTTTTTAGAGACCGTGGAGATCCCATCGCTCCTCCGTCCTAGTTATTGTCATCGCTCACCACACACACTTCTCTCAAGGAACATACCCATATCTACTTCACCTCGTCGGTGTCCAACGGTATTATCCGATCGTTTGGATGTGCACAAGGCGAATAACACGCTGTTCAACATGATTGTACGACACCCAATTATTCGGCCACGAAGGCAACCCTCCGCATGACGTTTTCACATTTTCCAGAAAAAACTGTGGTATAGTTTATGCCGGTTGGATCAAGAAGTTGAACGCACGGATTGACGTCAACATAATAGAAGACAGGCAGGTCACCTTCATTACACCACAACTCAAGAGGAGGCACGAATGACAAGGAGGAATGTAAGTGTTTCAGTATTGGTCTTGGGCTGCGCCCTGTTTCTTTCAGGAGGCTCAGCCTCTGCCGAAGACCTCTCGCCCCTAGCCCCGGTTCCAGCCGACTATGCGGGTAAACACATGCCCGCCGGTGGATGGACCGATCCAAAAGCCATCGAAGAAGGCGGAAAGATTTATCGCGGCGAGTTCAATACCGACATTAACTGCGCCAGTTGTCACGGCAAGGACGGCAAGCCGGTCAAGAAGGGGGCACGAGATCTCCGAGACCCGAAGAATACCACACGATATTCAGACAGCTATTGGTTCTGGCGTGTATCGGAAGGGATCCCAAAAACGAAAATGAAAGCTTGGAAGGGGCTGTTGTCGGAACAGCAAATTTGGCAGGTCATCGCCTATCAGCACATGTACTCACACGATGGGAAACCGTCCGACCATTCCGATTATAAGCCATAACAAGCCCGTCCTCGTTCCTGACAACAGGACGAATTCGTAACCCAAGGGGGGGGGTGAGCATAACGCTCATCCCCCCTTGTACTTTTCTATCGCTGCATGGAAAGAGAATTCAGGCTGGGTTGGGCGCGACGAACACCAGCACTTTCAGTCGCTGAGTCGTATGATTCCTCACACCATGCTCCTCTCCTGCAGGGGCAAGCGTACCCTGTCCCACCTCAAGTACGCGGCGCTCTGAGCCAATGTGAAATGTTCCCTGCCCTTCCAGAACAATGTAGACCTTGTCCTGATGGCCATGGACATGGCTTGTTTGTTCCTGGCCAGGTTCGAAACAATAAACATCGCAGAACAAACGCTCCGTTTGAAACAGATTGTTCTTCTTCATTTTGTCGCTGGCAAACTGTTGATGGTCAGCCAGAGTGATGATCTTCATCATGGACGCTCCATCCAGGTCATGTGAACCAATTGACATCGAATGTTACGGTATGCGTGATAACAAGTTCTGATAGGACTGCTTGAGTTCGTGTAAGGCGCTATTCATCCCATCCTGCACATCTTGCCATTTCCTATCAGTGGTATGTTTCAGCTCATCAAGCGTCCTCCTCACGTCATCCTTCTTTTTCTCTACCTCGTTGAGCGACTTCTGCAACTCCTCACGAGTCGATGCCGATGCATCCGCCACTTTTCCACGCAAGGCGACGATCTGCTGCTGGAATGCCGCAAGTTCCTCCTGCGCTTTCCGTTGGAATGCCGCTTTTTGCTGATCCGTATACTCCTTTGTTGCCTCAAAGGTCTCACGGGCTTCCTTGACGATTGTGTCCTTCCCGACCGTCGATTCAGCTCCAGCGTTCTGACACACGACCACCACGGCCATCGGAACCCAGAGTACTCCTCTCAGCCATCGACATCGCATCGTCGCGCCCTCCCAGGAATGGATCAGTATAGTCAGTACCCAGGACAAAGTCACGACAGCTAAACTTTTTGAGAAGAGCAACCGACAAAGCATTGTCGTGAACAGCAGGGTCACAACCTTGGAGCCCCGCCATGCCCTCTGAAGCACAACCCGCGGACACTCAACTCGAACAGCTGGAGCAGGCTCTCACGCAGGATATTAAGACCGGCAATGTCGAACTTCCTCTGTTACCACAAGCGGCCAGCCGAGTCATGGCACTCGCGTCCGAGCCATCCGCCGACGCGGCAAAACTCTCGGCGCTGATTCATCAAGATCAAGCTCTTGCCGCGCACGTCTTGCGAATTGCAAACTCTCCGGCGTACATGCCTCGCAGTCCTGTGGTCTCACTCCAACATGCAGTCGCGATGCTCGGCATTACCCTCCTCTCCGAGATCGCGTTCACCGCCTCGCTCAAATCCGGCGCCTTCAACATTCCTGGGTTTGAAGACGACGTCAAACAACTCTGGAGACACTCCCTCGCCAGCGGCGCCTATGCCAAGGAAGTGGCCCGCATGCGTCGCGTCAATGTCGAAAGTGCCTACTTGTGTGGTCTGCTCCATGCCATCGGAAAACCTGTCATCTTGCGGACGGCCACCACCTTGGCGAAGGAACGCCGCATTCCGCTCAAGAGACCCGTACTCTACAGCTGGGTCGAGGGCTATCACACCGCAGTCGGCCTGCTCATCGCGGACAAGTGGGGCCTTCCCAAGCAAGTCGCAGCGGCCATTCAATACTATGCGGACTACGATCATGCTACGGCATTCCGCCAGGAATGCCTGCTCACCTGTGTCGCCGATCGGTTGGCGAGCCACCTCCTCACTCCGGACGAGATGCCAGAGGAGACGCTTCGTGAACATCCGGTTTTTGCCGAACTCAACCTGTACCCGCAAGACACTGACCAACTCATTACGATCAAAGACCAAGTGCTAACCATTGTGAATGCGATGAACCTATGAGCACACCAAGTACCTATGACATCATCGTGATCGGCGCCGGCCCGGCCGGCCAAAAAGCCGCCGTGCAAGGGGCCAAGGCCGGCAAGCGGGTCGCCCTCATTGAACGAGAGCGTGGAATCGGGGGCAGTTGCGTCTATCGAGGGACCATTCCAAGCAAAACCTTAAGAGAAAGCGCGCTCCACCTCGATCGACTCAAACGGGCGGGAGAAGCCCTGCAGTTCAATCTAAAGCCCGACACCCAAATCGCCACCCTCTTAAGCCGGCTTGAGCAAGTCGTGCAAGCGCACGATTCCTTTATGAGTAAGCAGCTTCGCCGAAACAGTATCGCCCTGTTTCACGGTCGAGCGCGATTCATCAATGCCCACACCATTGAGATGCAAACCGTCGATGGAGCGTCTCAACAATTCA
Source organism: uncultured Nitrospira sp. (assembly GCA_964430555.1). Classification (GTDB taxonomy): domain Bacteria; phylum Nitrospirota; class Nitrospiria; order Nitrospirales; family Nitrospiraceae; genus Nitrospira_D. The sequence continues at coordinate 6,419 of CAYSFU010000003.1, forward strand.
CGGCAGATACGATTGTGGTCGCAACAGGATCGCGCCCGAGAAACCCAAAAGACATTCCTGTCGATCATGAGCACATTCTCGACAGCGATTCACTCTTGTCGATGATGTACCTCCCTCAATCGTTGACCGTCATCGGAGGAGGAGTCATCGGCTGCGAGTATGCTTCCATCTTTGCGTTATTGGGAGTGGAAGTCACACTCATTGACCGTGCGCCTTATCCGCTGCAATTCATGGACAAAGAACTGGTCGACCAGTTCGTCAAGGGGCTGGAAACCCATGGCAGTCATTATCTCGGCGAGAGCCATGTCGCTGATGTGCGATGGGACGGAGTGGCACACGTCGTGACCACGCTCAAGAACGGGACAGTCATCAAGAGCGAAAAAATGCTGGTCGCTCTCGGACGGCAAGCAAACATTGAGGATCTGGATCTTGAGGCAGCTGGCATCTCCCTCTCAGACAAGGGACTCATCCCTGTCAATCAATCGTGTCAGACTACGAGGGAACACATCTATGCCGTTGGCGACATGGTCAGTGGACCGGCGCTCGCGTCAAAGGCGATGGAGCAAGGCAGACGCGCCGTCAGACATGCGCTCAATCTCCCCATCGGCGATGCCGCTTCCACCATTCCACTGGGGATCTATACCATTCCGGAAATGGCCAGCATTGGACTGGATGAAAAGAGTGCCAGAGAACGGTATAAAGATCCGCTGATTGGGCGGGCAAAATTCGAAGAAATTGCCCGCGCACAGATATCGGGTGGCGGTCACGGTCTGCTCAAAATGGTGGCTGATCCTTCGGGTGAACGGTTGCTCGGCATCCAAGTAGTTGGCGATTCGGCAACGGAGTTGGTCCACCTCGGACAACTCGCGCTTCAAAGCAGCACAACGATCGAATCGTTCATCGACAACGTCTTCAACTTTCCAACCTATGCCGAAGCCTACCGCATTGCCGCGCTGGATATCCTGGGCCAAGTGGCGAAGCGTCAAGCAGCCAAAGCCGCGTAACCACATCAGCAACTCGTCGGTAGACCTCTCATCGGTCATTTCAGCACCTCAGGTTACTACGGCTTCGTCGTATCATCATTTTCCAATCTGACTCTGGTCGCGCACGCCTACGACCTGTGAGATCCAACACACCCGTGCCGCTCGATAACACAGGAGTCGAACTTCTGCGATGAACACCAGCGCATCATTCTCATCAACGTGAACCATCAGGCGGTCCACAACCATCAATTTAATCAATCGATAATATCGACCGATAAGGGACCTGAACGGCCTGAGACTGCCAATCGCCTAAGACCCTCTTGCCTGCACCGCGAGAGCATGACGAACAACTTGCGAGGGTGGTTATGGTTCAACAGAGCAGAGTCCAGCTGCGCCCGATCGATATTCTGGCGGTATGCCTCACTGGATTGATCGGATTGCCACTCTCGAGCAATGTCGCATTTGCGGCGAATGCAGACCCAGGGCAAAGTCCTCCTCCTGAGTTGACGACGCTCAGCCTGGAAGAGTTGATGAAAGTGGAAGTCACATCAGTCAGCAAACAGGCCCAACCACTCTTTCAAGCCGCCGCAGCGATCTTCGTCATTACCCAAGAAGATATCCGGCGGTCTGGTGTCACCACGATCCCCGAAGCACTTCGCATGGCTCCCGGCATTCAAGTCGCACGCCTCAATACTCATCGCTGGGCCGTCAGTTCACGAGGATTCAATGGTGAATTTGCCAATAAACTCCTCGTGCTGATCGACGGCCGCACCGTGTATTCTCCCCTCTTTTCCGGCGTATTCTGGGATGCACAAGACACAGTGTTGGAAGATATCGATCGTATCGAGGTCATTCGTGGACCAGGTGCCTCGCTCTGGGGTGCCAACGCCGTGAACGGCGTGATCAATATCATCACGAAAAAAGCCAAGGAGACTCAGGGCCTCCTTGCCGTCATGGGCGGAGGAACGGACGAACGGGCATTTACCACGCTTCGCTACGGAGCCGCCGTGGGAGAACACACCCATGCCCGTCTCTATGGGAAGTTCTCCGAGCGTGACGATTTCGTTCGATCCGATGGTACGCCCGGCGGGGATGACTGGCGAAACGGACGAGGAGGATTCCGCCTCGACCACGATCTCTCCTCACAAGATAGCTTTACCGTACAGGGCGATTATTACAGAGGCACAGAAGAAATCGAGTTTGCGGAACCGCTCCTCACGCCTCCATACGGCCGATTCATTCGTGACAAGCGGAGCTACTCCGGAGGCAATGTCCTCTCACGATGGAAACACACTTTTTCCGATACCTCCTCCTTTCTTGTCCAGGCCTACTACGATCGAACTGAACGGGACAGCGATCTCTTCAATGAACGACGGGACACGTTCGATATTGATCTTCAGCACTCGTTTGCATGGGGTCAGACTCACCGCCTCATCTGGGGACTCGGCTATCGAGTGACAAGCGACCACATCGCCAGTTCCACAACCATCCGCACGACTCCCTCCAGTCGCGCCTTAAATCTCTTCAACGGATTCGTTCAGGACGAGTTCACCCTGATACCGAATACCTTAGCCGTAACGGCAGGAACAAAAGTCGAGCATAACGATTTTACGGGATGGGTGGTACAGCCAAGCGGCCGACTTCGGTGGACTCCGACCCAGACGCTCATGTTTTGGGGGGGGATCTCGCATGCCATCCGTACTCCATCGCGTACCGAGGAGGATTCCGTACTCGACCAGCGGGCATTGCCACCAAACGCCTTGTTCCCAGGATCGCCGGTCGCGTTAACATCATTCGGAGGACAGCGAGGATTTCGCAATGAGTCGTTGGTGGCCTATGAGATCGGCACGCGCTACCAACCGATGGAGGTCTGGTCTATCGATATCGCAGCGTTCTACAACCGGTATGATCGACTCAGAAGCATCGAGCCTGGCGTTCCCTCCCTCGCGACGAGTCCGCTCCCTCCACATCTCGTGGTCCCATTCGTGGCACACAACAAACTTGCAGCTGAAACTTATGGTGTTGAAGTGTCGTCGGAATGGCGCCCCATCGACTGGTGGCAACTGCGAGCCACGTACTCCTATTTGAGAATTCAGATGATCACTGGCCTTTCACTAGACCCGATAGGCAAAAACGCAACCGGAGAAAGTCCACAACACCAGGCATCCATCCGATCTCTCATGCAACTTCCTCGCAATATCGAATTCGACATGTGGGGGCGATTCGTCGATCAGCTCCCAGCCTTGAACATCCCGGCCTATGTCAGCTTGGACATCAGGCTTGGCTGGAAACCGATCAACAATCTTGATATCTCTCTCGTCGGACAAAACCTGCTTGAGTCCAGGCGACCTGAGTTTTCCTCCTCCTTGGTGGCACAGAGCGCAACGGAGATTCAGCGAGGCGCCTACGTCAAATTGACCTATCGATACTAAAGTTTTGACTCATCACGTGATTCGCTCAATGAACGCGTGAAATTAGTCTGCAAGTTTTCAAGGCTACAATCCTGGCGCAGGCGGCTGGCTTCTTCCCCGTGGGGAAGTTATGCATCCGCACTGTCGTCTTGCGGCTTCTGGTAGGGTTCTTTCTCCAATTCTGTCGTCACTGCACGGAGACGGATCCATTCCTCTGCTTCGAGATTCACAAATTCACAGCCAAAACTTCCGTCTCGATACCATCGGACGATCGCATGGGAGATTACGATGGGGGATTCGCGATCAGAAACGTGAGCGCGAATTTGAAGGACGGTCCCCGGATTCACCTCAATCAAGCTCCGGACACAACACCCTCGAAGAGAGAGGTCACTCAATGTCCCATCTCCAGAAATGCTGTTCGTTGAGTGGAACGAGCTTCGAAATCCAACAGGGAATCGGTTCTCTTTTCGTTGTTCCATGGACATCCCTCCCTTCGACGATCCTCACTCTCGTGGAGGAGCTGTTTCCAATTGGCTACGCCGTCACAGAGCCCTAGGCTGCCTGTCTTCCTCCTATCTCTGTCTCAGACCGAGTGAGCAACCGCGCAAAGTCTTCTGCCGGCATCGGACATCCAAAGTAGTGCCCTTGCGCTTGATCACAGCCCTGCTCCCGAAACATCTGCAACTGCTCTTCGCTTTCGACCCCTTCAACCAACACCGTGAGGTTCATACTATGCGCAAGGGAGATAATCGCGCGCGAGATCGAAACATTGGCGGCGTTATGCGGCACATCGCGTGCGAAGGATTGATCGATCTTCAGCATATTCAAGGGAAACCGTTGTAAATGGCTCAAGGAGGAATAGCCGGTTCCAAAATCATCGATCGACAATCGAATGCCCATCGCTCTCAACTCCCGCAACATCTCAATGGATGTTTCGATATGTCGCATGGCAATTGACTCGGTCAACTCCAACTCAAGAAATTCCGGACCAAGCTGAGTCTCTTCCAAAACTCGTGACACCGCGCTCACCAATGAAGCGCCATGAAAGAAGGAGTTGGAGACATTGACCGATATCCGAATGGGCGCATAGCCGGCATCTTGCCAAGCCTTACCTTGCCGGCACGCCATCCCCAACACGGCTTCATCCAGCTTTCGAATCATGCCCGTCTCGTTGGCCACAGGAAGAAACACGGCAGGCGTCAACAATCCACGAAGAGGATGAGGCCATCGGACCAGTGCCTCGGCACCCACAATCCTATGGGTCCGGATGTCTACTTGCGGTTGGTAATACACGGCCAGTTCATGATGCTCCAATGCCTTTCGCAAGTCATTTTCCATCTGGAGTCGCTCCGCAGCCATGGAGTTCATGGTCGCCGAGTAAAATTGTGCATTGTTGCGACCTCGTTCTTTGGCCTGATACATCGCGACATCCGAACTCTTCAGGAGTTGATCCACGGAGTCTCCATCGGTTGGAAAAATCGCAATCCCCACACTCGTGGTGACTGAGACTTCATGTCCATCGATCAAGAACGATCGTGCCAGCGATTCTAAGATACGCCTGGCGACCATCCCGGCATCCTGAACCTGTCGGATATTCGTCAACAAGACCGTAAATTCATCTCCTCCTAGGCGGGCCAATTCGTGGGCTTCGCCCTTCTCGACCGATCGACCGACGGAATCACTGTGTCTGACCGATTCGGCCAAACGATCCGCAACCTGCTTTAACAACAGATCCCCGATGTTATGACCCAATGTGTCATTGATGACCTTGAATCGGTCCAGGTCGAGAAACAAGATTGCGAGCGTCGATTGATAGCGGCGCGCATGGGCAAGCGCTTGCGTGACACGATCTTTAAACAACACCCGATTCGGCAACCCGGTGAGACTGTCGTAATAGGCCAGCCGGTGAATTTCTCGCTCGGAGCGCTTTCGTTCACTGATGTCCTTCGCTGTCCCCACGATCGTCAGTATTTTCAACTGATCATCAAAGACCGCCTCAGCCTGCAGGTTGACCGTAAACTCACCCCCGTGTTGAAACACGATCCGGTGATCGATATCACAGGGTTTCCGTTCCGCAAGAATCGCCTGCAGGGCCTGATCGACGAGATCGCGATCATCCACATGCACCATATCGAGAAAGGCTTCTTTCGTTTCCCGAAAATCCTGTGATCGAATTCCCATCAGTCGACAGAGTTCAGGGGACACCAGAAACCGCCCGGTAGAGGGATGCCATTCCCAATTACCGATCTTGGCGATCCGCTGAGCCAAGCCCAGTCGCGCCTCGCTCCGGAGGAGTGCGTTGAGCGTGAGACTCCCGCGCAACATGTACCGGACGCGGTGGCCCAAGATCGTGGCATTCGTCGGTTTGGCGATGAAATCCGTGGCGCCGTACGCATAGGCGCGACCGATCGAGTCCTCATCATCCAACGCCGTCATCACCAGAATCGGCACACGCTTCCCCTCCACCAACTCACGCAGCTTCAGACACGTCGCAAACCCATCCATCACAGGCATGACAACGTCCATGATAATCAGGTCTGGGCGCCGCGCGGCAAACTGCTCCAAGGCATGCACACCATTGGATGCTTCACACACCTCGAACCCAGCCTGTTCCAAGGCTTCGCGCACGAACAGTCTGATCAGCTCATCATCATCCACGACGAGGACGACGGCAGCCCTTGTCTCATCTTCCTCTGACATGTCTCGTTCGCTCCTACTCCGAGAACGTCACGCAGCTCATCTCTCCGGACGATTCAGACTGCAGTCTTCTCCACGAGCCTCTTGATTGCTTCGTTGATGGACTGATGTGTCGCTCTCATGCGTAAACAATGCGGCCTCCTCTCGTATCATGACGAGAAAAGAATAGAGATCAGATCGGCACACTGAAGTTGTCGATGCAGCACGGAGTGCATGGATCAAGACGAAGATGCGTTGCAGTCGAATATCTCGATGGCGTGGCTTGACGCAACCGAATCAATACACCATACAGGAGGGGGCACGGGTCAGACCATTCACCCCTCAGCCTTACACCTGACTATACCAGCATTGTTTGATGCGTAAAGAATTTCCTAAAAATCCGTTGGTGTTGCCGAGCCGGCTGGCCAGAAGATTCCGCCCGATCAGGCAGAACACTGATCTCTCGTCCACATTTTTCATGATCATTCGTGACGAAACCGCGAGACGCCTCGCGAGACCGGCATAATGTGAGCGGTTATGGAAGTACTCAAAATGCAGTTCAACACACGTGAACCGACCATCGGTCTCTCTTCGTGAGACACGACGTTTACCCTTTGATATTCCCGATTGGACGCAGTTCCGCCACTTTTTTGGTAATGCCTGCACGATCGACGGTCTCGACGACGTCAGAAATATTTTTGTAAGCGACCCCTGCCTCTTCCGCCAAGCCCGACATTGACACGGCTTTGACAAGAATGCCGCGCCGTTTCATCTCTTGCTGCAGCTGCTCGCCACGGATCGATTTCTTGGCTTGGGCCCGTGACATCGTCCGCCCGGCCCCATGCATCGTCGAACCAAATGTCTCCTCGACGGCCCGGTCTGTGCCGACCAGGAGATAGGAGCCGGTCTCCATCGACCCTCCGCAAATGACCGGTTGACCGGTTTTCTGGAAGGCCTGCGGCAAGTCGGGACTGCCGGGGCCGAACGCTCTGGTCGATCCCTTGCGGTGCACCAACAGATCGCCTTCGGAATAGCGCTCGATCTTGGCGATATTGTGCGCGACATCATAGACCAACTCCATGCCCAACTCTTCAGCCGACGTCCCAAACACGGCTGCGAATGCTTCACGAATCTGATGGGTGATGACTTGTCGGTTGGCGAAAGCCGTGTTGGCTGCACAATTCATCGCTGAAAAATAGTCCTGGCCTTCCGGCGAACGAAACGGAGCGCAGGCGAGTTGTTGATCCTTCACGGTAATTCCATACCGTCGCATCGCTTTCTCGAATATTTTGAGATAGTCACCGGCGACCTGATGACCAAATCCACGGGATCCACAATGAACCATCACCACCACCTGATCCTGGCCGGTGATGCCCAGCGCCGTGGCCGTCTCAGGATCGAACACTCGGTCGTTCGAAACAACCTGCACTTCCAAATAATGATTCCCGGATCCCAGTGTCCCTAACTGATTGATCCCTCGCCCTACCGCACGATCGCTGACCGTGGAGGGATCGGCGCCTGCGATGCAGCCGCCTTCCTCGATGTGTGCGAGATCCCGATGCCACCCGTACCCTTCCTCAATGCACCAGCGAGCACCTCGCATCATCACCCCTTCGAACGATCTTCGATTCAAGCGGACGAATCCTGATGCCCCAACTCCGGCCGGCACGCGGCGGAATAATTCCGTCATGAGCCGTTCCAGCTTCGGCCGTACCTCTTCCAGTGTCAGCTCCGTGCGAATGAGCCGCATCCCGCAATTGACGTCATACCCCACACCTCCGGGAGAGATAATTCCAGACCTGGTGTCAAACGCGGCAACGCCACCAATAGGAAACCCATACCCCCAATGCCCATCCGGCATGCAGAGCGCATACCGGGTAATGCCAGGCAAACAGGCCACATTCGTCACTTGATCGAATACCCCGCGGTCCATCGTCCGTAAAATATCTGGCATCGCATAGATCCGTGCCGGTACCAGCATGCCGGCTTTTTCGGTGACAGGGATCTCCCATACTTCATCGGTGATCCGATTGACCTGCATATCGGTATTTAACTTCATACGTCGACCACCACGTGCGCGTACCAGCGTGCTCCCTTCTGCCCTACTTCATACAGATGTTTCGTCACACCCTTCACATCATTGCGGAGCGTTTGAGTTGACCCGTCCACGGGAGCCCCACGCAGCACAGCCACAAGCGTCCATGTGGTGCCTTCCTGGATCACGGAAAGATCCGTGTCATGAAAAACCACTCCTGCGGCATCTTTCCAATACACCAGATCCGACAGCCATTCAAAGAGAAGCTCATCCAGCTCTCCACATGCGTGCTCAATCGGATGTTCCCATGTCACCGCCACCGTCGAAGGATCGGCCAATGCCTCCACGAGAGCTTCTGTCGCGGCGCGAAACAACTCCACGACAGAGTCGCCCTCCGCTTCAAAAGCCAGGTCCGCCACCGCAATATCCTCGAGGAATCGAAATGAATATGTCATGGGATCTTGACTAACGACAGTCTAAGGCAATCCGATTACCGATACGACATAGCCGCTGATCTACCCCTCCCGTCCTTGACACACGACTCAATCGACCTTGCTCACCCCACAATGTGCTCTTGCAAGCGACTGCGATGGGCGAACGCCTGAGGCAAACGGATGTGGATGGGGTAAGATGTGAGTCAAACAAACATGCCGCTGAACGCGTTTTCCAACGGCAGGCTAGTCAAGCACGAAGTGCTTCGGGAAGTGTGTCAGATTGCGGCAGCCATCCTTGGTCACCAGCACCATGTCTTCGATTCGAACCGCTCCCAATCCTGGATAATAGAGTCCCGGTTCGACCGTGACGACGTGTCCTTCTTGGAGAAGCGCCCCCGTTCGACTGATGCGAGGCGCTTCGTGAATATCCAGCCCTACCCCATGCCCTGTCCCATGAAAATACCCTTGCATGCGTCCGTTCACCACACCGGTCTTATAGCCGGCCTTCTCGAACCGTGCACAGATGCCCTGATGGATCTTCATCCCGTCGGCGCCATCCTTAATTTTCGTGATGGCTTCTTCCTGCGCATCTTTCACCGTACTATATAGCCGCTTGAGCTCGGTGCTCGCCGTCCCTCGTAGCACCGTGCGCGACATGTCGGCAAAATAGCGACTCGTGGCAGAGCGAGGAAACACATCGAAGATAATGCTGCGATGAGCGGGCAACGGTCCGCTCCCTTCATTGTGAGGATCACACGCCTGTTCCCCACCTGCCACGATCGTATGCTGGGCGATACAATCCCGTTCCATGAGCTTCACGTTGATCAGCTTTTTCATCCGCTCGGAGGTCACCGGGGAGCCGTCCAGCCACAGTTGCTCTCCCTTGATTTCGGCCCGACGTAGCATTGCATGGGCGAAGGTGACGGCGTCCTCCGTCGCCCGTTGCGCTTCTTCGATGTGGCGCACTTCCTCCGTCGTCTTCACCACACGCTGCTCATAAAACGGATCCGACTTCGGTTTGAGGCTGTACCCACGCTCCTGCAAGCGGGCGGCATGGATGATCGGAAAATTCGCCGGTACCAACAGACGTCGGATCTTCGCCTCTTTCAATACGACATGGACGATATCGACGGCGGTCGGGGCCTTGATGCCCTGTTTCTTCGCTTTCTGTTCAACCTCCGAGTACGACAGCACGCGATCCACCGACGCTTCAGATCGGGCGCGATCCATTTCCAGATCACTCATCACCATCACCCGTTCCCCTTTGATTTCAAGATAGATGAAAGGATCGGGGGCCATGAATCGCGTGGCGTAATAGAGATTTGAATCTTGTTCGCTCGCGGCTATAAACAGCGTAGCCGTCTCCGGCGAAGATAAAGTCGTGCGTTTCATAGTGGTGTGAATTGACCAGCGGCGTTGATCAAGATCCTCGTGATGATTGACCGAGAAATGCTAGCACGGGGTCGTCGGACGGTCAAGAATCCAGTTTGGTCATGGCAGCGCAGGCGCCGGCGATAGGGTCATATCTTTGGGCCTGACTCCGGCATCCTCATCGGGAGTTACCAAGTCAATTGGAAGCGTCAGCGTATTGATGAGCACATCAACCGCAAGTTGCCCTAGCCCTGACAGTCCGGACGCAAAAGACTTCATCGGCAGATAGGTCACTTCGGGATCTTCGACGGATCCTTTTGCGGTAAACAACGCCGTGGCCAACCCCTTGCGGTCTCCGGCAATGATTCGCCCAAACAGTGGAATGGCCTTCAAAAACTGCGAGTAGGACCCGAATGGACTTGCGGCGATGGCGACATCCAACTGATCGGTCGGCAGATCGTAATTCCCTGCCGCGGTAATCTTGAGAATCGGGCTGTCGATGATAAGATTCTCCGTCTGAAACAGGCCGGACTGAATGGCGATTGTCGAGGAGATCCGCTTGTAGGGCAACCCCTCCTTTTCAAGATCAACCTTCCCCTGCAACACGGAGGTCAGGTTCAAAATGTTGATGATTTTCCAGACCGCCCGCTCCTTTGATTTCCGGATCCACCCATTCTCCATCAACAATTCGACCTTCCCATTCAATGTCGGATAGACACCATGCGGATTACGGCCGTGGCCACGAAGAGCCCCGCTGATACGAAGGTCTCCCAGCACGCCATGTATCTGCGTGTTGGCGAGTTTCAACAAGTCGTCGAATTCGATTCCGGTGGCCCGGAAGGAAAGATCGACATCCGCCGGCGCGTTTGGTGGAAGCTGCACAACCACTCGTCCCGCCACCTGGCCATGAGCGGATTCACCGGACAGGCGGTCAACATCAAGGACCCCGTCCTGAATATTGATTCGCGCAGACAATGCGTTGAATTTCAGATGTCGATAATATCCACGCGCCACTGCCGTGGTCATCGTCACCTGACTGGTGGCCGCCAATGTCTCGAGAAACTCTCGGACGGGTGAGCGGCCCCCCTTTGGAACAAGCAAACTCAGATCAAGCTGACTCGACTCAATCTTCCCCATGATGATGGGCTTGGCCGGCCAATTTCGAACGGTGGCTTCCACAGCGACATCACTGTCTCTGACTTTGAACGACAACCGTTTAAGCTCAACTTCATTGCGTAGCAATCTGACACGAGCATACAGGTCCTGAATGGGCCCGTCGACTCCCTTGGCCTGCCACACCCCATTCGTCAATCCCATCCATCCGGTTATTCGCCAGGCTCGCCAATTCGGCTCTCGACCTTTGATATCCAGCGAGAGATCGATATCTCCCACCTCCAGTCCACTCGTGATTATCCAGCGAGGAAGACTGGTTACCGGTACAACCCCGGTCGAAACCGCCATATCAACCAGAAAGCCATTCCCAAACTGCATCGTGCCCTTGGCTGCAATCGTCACGGGCGGCAGAACCAGTGCCACTCGATCCAGCTTCATGCCGGTCATCCGAGGCAGCACCCCCTCAAACTCGACCGTCGCGCGAGACCCAATAGGTTTCTCTATCGCCCCAATCATGACTTTTGCCTCGTCCAACACGATAGATCCTCGGACATGCGGTCTCGTCGTTACGCCTGACAGCGTCGTCGTCGAGACCAGTGTCCCCTCCATCACACCGCGATCGATCGATGAGGATCGGAAAAGCCGTATCGTCTGGGCCGCATCGCCACGTGTACGAATGGACACATCTTGCAACTGACTGGTCAATCCCCCAGTGATCGCCCCGTGAACCTGGACGGCGATCTCCCCAAGACGTCCCGTCACGTGATCAAACTGAGTGGAGGCCTCGGAGAAAATGAACCGCCCCTGCATACCAGTCACCCGTTCCGGCAAACCGGTATGCGTGAAACTCCCTTGCTGGACCGTAACTTCCCCGCCGGCACACGCAATCTCATCGGACCGATTTAACGGACCCACAAGGCGAAACGTCGTCTGGGCAGGGCCTTCAGCCTCCCGGATACCGGCCAGCAGTTGAGTCAGGGGCTCCGTTTTCACGGTCTTTCGAAGCAGGTCCACAAGTTGCGACGCCTTCATCTCACCCGTCACCTCCGCTTCCAACCAGGGACCTGCGTCGGGAAACGACACCTCGCCCTTGCCGTCAGTGATCTGCATCGCTCCGTACATGCCCGCCACCTTCGTGACACGAACGCGGCCGGTCTCGACGACAACTACCGCCGCAAGGTCTTTCACGGCTACATGATCGCGACCGATTAATCCTTGACCGGCCTGGATATGGAATTCGCCGGTTGTGGACAGCTCGGGACCCGTTGTCGCAGATCCGATCAACGTCGCATTCATCACCTGCACGTTGCCGTCGACCTGGCGATCCGCCAATAGCGCAGGAAGCTGTGGATGAATCCATTCTGGAGGAATCGTCTTCAACAGCTGAGACAATGTCACGAGGGAACTGTTGAACGTCGCAGCAAACGTGGGTTGGGGGGTGAGGAGACCGGCTAAATTGGCATGGCCCTTCAACGTGATCTCGTTCAAATGGGCCGTCATCTCGGATAAGACCATGTCATAGCCGGCCACTCCCGGCATGACGCGAACACGGCTTTGAACGTTCACCGCACCTTGCAGGCGCGCCGACACCGGTCTCGGGCCAAGAAAATCAGCCGCTTCACGCATGTGAATCTCGGCTGCATCAATCTGCCCCTCGAATTCAAACCCTCTGTCGACCGCCTCGTCACCCGACAAGGGGATCGACGGCTCCGCCTGTTTGACAACGCCATCAATCGACACCGTCGACAGGCCTGCCTCTCCCTGATGAGCCGCCGAAACATGCAGTTCCGCAAGTCCACGATCAGACCGGACAAGCACCTTGCACTCGACATGCTCGAACTTGATGGACCGAATGCCGTCAGGCCTCGAGGCATCAATGACCGTGATCGTGCCGTTGCCGAGCGTCGCCTCCCGGACCATGAACGTCTTGGCCATCATGTCCATCGTTCGTTCGTCGGTCTCTGCCTGTCCCTCCACCCCATCGAGGAGATTCCAACGGCCGCGTTCGTTCCGCCGGAGCGTGAGCGTAGGTTCCTCAATCAACAGTCGTTTGCCGACGATGCGCTTCTTCAGGAGCGGGAGGAGGCGAAGGACTAAGTCGACTCGTTTCGCGGTGAGCACCACATGCGCCGATTCCGGATCGTGAATGACGACCTCAGAAAGTTCCACGCGAATGCGAGGGAACACCACAAACTTGACCCGATGCACATCAATTTTCCGCCCGAGACTCTCTTCCAGTTGTCCCAAGACAAAATCCTTGAGATAGTCTTGCCCTGTCAACTCTCTCGCAAAGGCAAGAAAAGTTCCGGCGAGGACGAGACTAATGAGTATGCTCAGGAAGACAAGCTGAAGACGGGACACACCACCCCCTTTGGATCCTGGACAGGGTCTCGGCGGCATCTTACCGAATCACCTAGATGAAATCTATCAACTCTGCATTCTGTAAAGCGTTTCTCGTTGTTCACAATATTCGAGCCTTGTGAGCGCCATGCTGCTTAGACGGACCATCGTACCAGACGTCAAGACGATCCCGTATGACACCACAAACAGATGCTTGCTTGGCGTAAGCCTCTGCGCGGGACAACTTCAGCGCAGAGGCGAGAGACGTAGGTTCGTCCGGTAAGAGCGTGCGGCAGGATTCAGTTGGATCGTTTGTCGATCTTCACCAAGACACGTTGATCGTTCATAGTTGCGACCACTTCATAGGGCCAGGAAGAAATAGCGGCCGGATCCGTGATTTTGAAATTCCCGACAGTCTGATCATACGCCAACCACGCCGGTATGTCGTTCCCATCTGCTTGGGTGAACTGATCCGGTGTGGCCTGCAGTGTCTTGATGAGGTCCACCGGCAGAGCGAATGAAATCGGGTCCCCTCGCGTGATCATGGATTCTGGAATCGACACCGTGACGACTCTGGTGTCATGGTCCGATTGCTCCCGAATCCAATTCACGAGCAACCCATCGGATGGAAAGAGCTTCGTCAGTTCCACAGCACCGGTGCTTGAAGTCGTAAATCCTGAAATCGGTGCACTCTGTGGCGGCATCGTTGGAGGCGAGCCAGAAATGAATGGGATGCCTCGACTCAATTGCGTGGTACCCCCAAGTGGCTGTTGAGGGGATTCAAGCACAGTCAATGTGCCGTTCGTATGGGTACCAATAGCATAGCCGAGCTGACTGGTCGTCATGCCTGAGGGGGTCAGCGTATAACTTCCAACAGCATAGTGTCCGCTGCTGTTGGTCGCTCCCCCGACCAACACACTGGGACTCGCAAATACCTGCGCCAAGGTATCGCCATTCAGACCGCTCGTGGTATAGGTCAAGGGTGGCAGGACATTGCCGTAGATGATCGTCTTGTTATCAACCCTCACTGCCATAGAAGGACTCTCGCGATAGATCGCATGCAGCCCACTCCCGAGTGCTGCGGTGTAGTTCGTGGCGGATTCGTCGCTGTTGTAACGGAATCGGCCACTGCCCGACCCGATGAGCGGGGTTACCCCCGTGCTGCCGCTGGCGCTGCCGGAATAGAGCGTGGCTCGGCCGCCGGTACCAGTCGTGAGAGTGGGCACACCGCTGATCAGCAGATCGCCGCCGGTCGGCGTCCCGGCCGCCGCACTCTTTCCCGCATTGAGGATGATCGCCGAGTCACTGACATCGCTCGTCGTAATATTCTGGGCCACCGTCAGGTCACCGCTGAGCGTTTCGATACGGACCGGACCCGTTGCAGTAATACCCGTCGGATTGACGATCCCCACGGTCAGGGCATTGCTGTCGACATACGTCAGCGCGCCGACACCGCTCGCCGCCAGTGTCCCAACGTTGTTGCCGACATGATCCAAAGTGACGTCGCCGCCCAACAGGGCCAATCGATCGGCGACCAGAGACCCATTGCTCCCTCCAGTAACCGTGCCGGTTCCCTGGAGCGTGATCGTATGACTGCCTGTCGAGGTCAACGGCGCATTGATGACGACATTTCCACCGTGGACGCCAATGGGTCCGGCAATGGTCATCGCACTGTCGATCGTCACATTGCTGTTGTTCGTCATGTTCGAGTACGTCGTATCGCCGGCGAGTCCGGTCCCGGTGTAGCGGCCGAGCGTCAGCCCCCCCAGAGTGGCAATATTGTTGAGAACCAGTTTTGCGTTCGTGTCGCTGTGGGCAAAATTGCCGCCCGAGGTGCTGCCGACCCAGGTGAAGGGCGCGCCAAAATCGCCGCCGCCCGGCGTCCACGTAAAGTGGCCCGTACTGTTCACCGTCAGCAGGGCGCTGCCGCCGCCATTCGAGATCTGATCGGCGATCAACGTCACACGGCCGCTCCCCGCGTCGATGGTCGAACTGGAGGTCAAGCCGATCCCTTGGATACCTGAACTGTAGGGGGTGTCCGCCCACAACAGGACATCGCCGCCGCCGGTCGTCACGGCGCTGCCGAAATCCAGAGCATTCCAATTGCGGAGGAGCGCACCGTTCGAGGGTCCGTCGCCGACGGTGAGCCCGTTCCACACGGAGCTGCCGCCGCTACTGTTGCTGCCGCCCACCCAGAGATGCCCTCCATTCGTCGCCACGTTGTTTAGGAGCGATACGCCACCTGCTCCGGCATCCAGATAGTCGGACCACAGCACCACATCCAACGGCGTGCTGCCGCTGGCCACGATATCGCCATTGATCGAAATCCGACCATCAGCCTGCATCGTCAGTGTCGAACGCGCGCCGCCGGTTTTGAAAATCGAGGCTGCGGGGTCAAGCCTGATGCTCGCATTCGTCGCTGCATTCGATTTGATGAAGATATCGCCGGTCTGCGAGCTGGTCAGATCGGTGTTCAGCGCGATCTGCGCGCCACGCACGTCGATGGCCCCGGCCACCGTGGTGGGCGCGCCGAGGGCGACGTTGTTGGCGGCCGTGATCGACAGCGGTCCGCCGACGCTGAGCGCGCTGCCGATCAGGTCAAAGGCGCCGCTGCTGCTGACGGTCAGCCTCGAACTGAACGACTGCGCACCGGTAGTCTTGAGCACGATGCCGTTGACCGTGCTGGAGGCCGCCGTCACCGTCAGCGATGCAAGGGCTTTGTTCCCACCCACGGCGCCGACCGTGAAGTTGCCGGCACCGGCGTTGATGGTGACCTTGGACGGGTCCAGGTTCGTTTCGCGCACATAGCCGAGCACGCTGTAGGTGCTGCCCGGCGGGGTCGAGAAGGACGTGGTGGCGCGCAGATCGTTCCACTCGCCTTGCGGGCCGAAAAACTGCCCCCGGCTTTCGCCGGTGCTATTGAGCGCGCCATTGGGCTCGCCCGAGGCGAAGTTGGCATAGCCGCCCGGCTGGATAGTGCCACCGTTGGAGGGTGACTGCACGAAGAAAATTTGGCCGGCCTCGGGCCCGTCGGCCCACTGCCAGTCGTAGCTGGAGGCGGGGCTGGCACGGTACGCGCCGAGCCAGGCGCCGCCATAGTTGGCAAACTTGCCGGCTATCGCGTTTTCCAGCCGCGAGTTGATGGTGACCAGGTAGCTGTCGCCGGTGGCCGCACCGCCTTGGGTGCTGCCCTTGGCTGCCGTGCGCGCCCAGTCCCACGAATTGGCCTCGCCGTCGGGGCCGTCGACGTAGGCGTACTGGTTACTCGAGTTCAGCACGCCATGCATCACAATGGGGCCGCCCCCGGAGTTGAAGGTCAGCCCGCCGACGCTGACGTTGGCCACGAGGGTCTCACCCTGGATCGTGATCGCGCCGCCGCCGGTGCTGATGGTCTGCGCCTGGGTGCCGTTGAAGTAGACATCGCCACCTACCTTGACGGTGTTACCGCCGATTACTGCGGTGTCGCCGTTGCCGAAGGTCAGCGTGCCACCGTTGGTGGCCAGCGTAGGCGCGGTGACGATGTTGATGCCGTCGCCCGAGTTGTCGCTGTCGGCCCACAGCTTGAGGTTGAGCCGGGCGGTATTGCCGTTCTGCGTGGCGTCTATGCTGCCGCCGGCGGCCAGCTCGATGTGGCGCTTAGCCTTCAGCGTCAGTGTGGCATTGCCAGTCATCGCGCCGGGGGTGATCGCCGAGGTGACGGTGATGTCCCCAGCGTCCGTGTTGTTGCCTGAACTGCCGTGCCCAACAGCGTCACTCGCCGTATCGACGGTGACGCTGGTGCCGCTGTTCAGGGCGCCGACGATGGTGCTCGCTGCGGACGCAGCAATGGTGTAGTTGTACGGGTCGATCAACCACTCGCCACCGAGGCCCATGGACGCACCGGCTGTCACCCGCGCGTGGCGGATATCCACGTAATGGCCTGACGTATCAATACGCCCACCGTTGCCGCTCAGCAGCCCGCCTCGTGCGAAGATGCTGCCTGCCACGGTGGTCATGCTGTTGGGATTATGGATATCGCTCCACAACACGGCCGTACCACCATCGCCGTGCTGCGTCGCGCTCACATCGATGGTGGCTCCTGACTCCATGGTCGTGCTCGTGGCATGCTTCAACGGACCTGAACCTTGCCAGCCCCCACCGACCAACACCTCTCCGCCGCCGGTGGTTCCTGTCGCAGCCGTCTTGGACCGCGCACTCAACGTGATGACATCGCCCTCCAGCAGGATACGCCCGCCTCGACCCACGAGACTGGAGGCATCGAGTGTGCCGTCATGGCGGATTACACTCCCTTGGAGCTGACTCATGCCCTGCGCCGAGAGGAGGATCAAGCCACCGGGCGTGAGCACGGCTTGTCTGTTTTCAACCAACGTGTGAATCTGCGCTGGCTCGACACGAAGGCCAGCCAACCGTCGAGCCGAATCGAAGCGCAGTTCATAGGCCTCACCCGCCGCCAGCGCCACCGTCCCCAGTTCGGCAACAATGACCCCGTTATTACGGACTTCCGGAGCAAGGAGGGCGATGTAGCCGCCCAGACGCGCTTTCAGTTGACCTTCATTGACGATACGGCCCGTCGCACCATGGCGTGTGAACTGGTTACGTCCAGCCATAAACTCTTCGAGGCTGAGACTGTGGGTGGTGGCGACAAGTCCCCCGACGTTGACCGACGCGCTCGGCGCAAAATACAAGCCGTTGGGATTGGAGAGATACACCTGTCCATTGGCGCTGAGGCTACCGAAGATTTGGCTGGGGCTTGCTCCCATGATGCGGTTGAGCAAAACACTGTCCGTCGACGGTTGTCGAATATTGACTTGCGCTTGGCTACCGATGTCGAAACCGTGCCAGTCGATGGCGGCTCGAGACGTACTTTGATCGATCGTCATCGTGGCCTGCTGACGACTGACTGCCGCAGCGCCACCCACCACCTGTTCCCCAGTCGGCAATTGAGTCGGTGCCGGCGACTCAGCCAGCCCAACGGCAGGCCCTACCCACAACGTCGCCATCAAGACACCGATCAGACTGGTCCTGTAGCCACGTCTCTCATCCTCTCGAGTGGCACGGGATACGCGGGAATTGTTCGTCGATGTTGTGCATAGCATCATAAACCGTCTCCTACAATGCGAACCACGGTGAAGCAAATGACACGACTAAAACGCATAGCTGGCAGAGAGCCAAAACCGGTCTCGAATGAGCGAACCATCCTGGTCTTTACCGGTCGCTGTCTGATGGGGGTTGTCTCCTAATCGATGTGCCCAGGTTGCACTCAAGGCGAACCCCAACGCGCTGTGCCAACTCAACGTGAAGCCGCCGCCTTTTAAGGTATAGCTCGGGCCGACGATGGCTGGATTGTCGACATGACCGGCGTCAAAAAACCCCGTCAGACCGAATCCCCAAGGCAAATGTCCGCGCACCTCAGCCGTGGTCAACCAGCCGGTAGAACCACTGGCCTCATTG
The DNA here is from genome assembly GCA_964430555.1 of uncultured Nitrospira sp. GTDB lineage: Bacteria > Nitrospirota > Nitrospiria > Nitrospirales > Nitrospiraceae > Nitrospira_D. Next base: position 25,233 of record CAYSFU010000003.1, read on the forward strand.
AGGGGATAAGCCCGCAAACCCTGTGGCCCGCCAAGATAGAAGCGCTCGGCTGAGTCCATCGTGCCGAACCCTTTCTGGCCGAGGAAGGAGCCGAAGAGAGAAAGCCAGGGGATGAGCTGTTGTTGCCGGCTCATGTACCAGCGTATCTTTGTGAATGAACCGGCGACTGCGGGGTTCTCTCCCACCTGGCGACCACCCTGATCCACTGTGCCTGCCACCACACTGAAACTCCCAAACGTGGCCCCCGGTGTTCCCAAGGCCTCCTCAAACCAGTTGCCGGTGAGTCCGACCGTCCCCTCATGAATCTGGTAATTTGATTGGCGTACATTCAAGGCGTCGTTGGAGAACCGTCGATAGTCGTAGTTCAACAACCATTGCACGTTGTAGTTACGAGCTCGAATGATGGGATAGAGCGCGTCGAGCCCAACACTCTGGGTATGCCCCTTCGCGTTCAACGACTCAAATTCTGAGGCGACGAGATCATAGAACAACCACGATGCGCTCACGCCGACTAGCCATCCGTCATACCCCACTGGGCGCTGGTAGCCGACCCGTCCGTACTGGCTCCCCTCAGAGAACATCCCGGTCAGCGACAATCGATCGCCTCGATGGAACGGACTGTCGATCCGCAAATTCGCGAGGCCCTGCGTATGACCAGTCGCACGGAGTCCCGCATTGTTGACGGAGAAATCGCCGTGAACGAGCGGCGCATTGGCGGCCGTCACTCGTACATTGGTCTGACCAGGTTGTGCACCGGCTTCGAGCGCCCCAGTGACACGCACCCCGGCAAGATCGTCGGCCAGGAGCAACCCACGATCAAGCGCCGTCATGCCCAGGAAACGATCGGCAGGAAGCTGGCGCTGGATTGGCCCCAACACGTGTTCAGGTGAGACTCGGGTGGGCGGATCCCCGTCGAGCATCACGTCACCGACCCGGCCTTCGACAATCGCGATGAGAATGTGCCCGCCGCTGACATCCTGCTGTGGAAGATAGACTCGCACAAGCCATCCTGCTTTTTGATAACGCTCGGAGACCGCCGCAGCGGCTTCTCGTAGCACACCCAGGCCGGCGCGGCGTCCGGCATACGGCGCGACCACGGACTGGAGTTGTGCATCGGTCAGCAGCGTATTGCCTTCAAACCGATAGTCACTCACCCACACCGTCTCGGCCTCGGGCGAGGGTTCCTGGGGCGTGGTTTCAGGAACGAGACCGGGAGTCTGGGATGGCAGACGCTCGCGTCGCTCTTGCTCAATTTGCTGCTGCGGTTGTTGCTGCATCACACCGGCATCCGGGACGGTTTGGGCTCGACTCACTGAAGGACTGTCGATCAGACACCCGATGATGACGAGACTCACAACAAACCCTGATTCGTACCGCACCATTGCACGCATCAAGACCCCCTTCGCTTCATATAACTTACGTACGCATGTCAGTAAATGGACTATGCGTATGTAGGGTATCGGCCTACACTGAGAAAAACTTTATGTATGGGTCATCCACTGCATCCAGCGGGAGATGGGAAAATTTTTCCCATCATGAGACGGCGCTTGAGGGGAAATCACTGGCACGCGATTGATTCATCCGGGTCGATGAACTTGCGCATGCTTCGATCGACCCAACGTGACGAGTCGACTGTGGGATGACAGATGGTGTTTCGTTCGCAATGAACCGGTCACCCGAGTCTTGCGGTTTGGTTCCGATTCGACAAGAGTTGACAGGTGCCTGGTCTTCGGATTACACGTGTCTCATGGCGAATCATCCCCTGGCTGGCCACCCGGCACCTCCTTCAGTTCTTGTGGACGTCGACAAGCTCCTCGCTGCATACCGGACAGAGCAACCCGATCCTTCTGCCCGCGACCAACGCGTGTCATTCGGAACCTCAGGGCATCGTGGTTCTTCCTTTAGGCGAAGCTTCAATGAGCCCCACATCGTGGCGATTGCCCAGGCTGTGTGCGAGTACCGTGCCGCGCAACACACCACGGGGCCTCTTTATTTGGGGAAAGACACGCACGCCCTCTCCGATCCGGCCTTCGTGACCGCGCTTGAAGTCTTCGCGGCGAATGCCGTCGAGGTCATGATCGACCAGGATGATGGATTCACTCCAACACCGGTCATTTCACACGCCATCCTGAGCTACAACCGAGGCCGAACCTCCGGTCTCGCCGATGGAATCGTCATCACCCCCTCGCACAATCCTCCGGAAGACGGCGGGATCAAATACAACCCTCCGCATGGCGGCCCAGCTGATACACAGGTCACCAAGTGGATCGAGGACAGAGCCAATACCCTTGTGACGAATCCTCTGCGCGACTGTAAACGACTTCCGATCGCACAGGCACGACAGGCCCCCACCACGCATCGCCACGACTATATTGGAGCCTACATCGGCGACCTGAACCACATCATCGACATGGCTGCCATCAAGTCCGCCGGTCTTCAACTTGGGATCGACCCTCTGGGCGGATCCGGAGTCGCGTACTGGAAGCCGCTGATCGAGCAGTATGGGCTCGATATTCAGATTGTGAACCCTGCAGTCGATCCGACTTTTCGCTTCATGCCATTGGACTGGGACGGCAAAATCCGCATGGACTGTTCCTCGCCCTATGCTATGGCGAATCTGATCGCGATGAAGGATCGCTTTGATGTGGCGTTCGGAAACGATGCGGACAATGATCGGCACGGCATCGTTACTCGCTCCGGCTTGATGAATCCGAACCATTACTTAGCCGTCTCGATTGCCTATCTCTTTGCCAATCGTCCCAACTGGAGACCCGACTCCGGAATCGGCAAGACCTTAGTGAGCAGCAGCCTCATCGACCGGGTGGCGGCCAAACTGAACCGGAACCTGATTGAGGTGCCGGTGGGCTTCAAATGGTTTGTGAACGGCCTGCTGGATGGTTCACTCGGATTTGGAGGCGAGGAAAGTGCCGGGGCATCGTTCCTTCGCCTTGATGGCACCGTCTGGTCGACCGACAAGGACGGCATCATCATGGATCTGCTGGCAGCGGAGATGATGGCTAAAACCGGTCGCGATCCATCCGAGTTATATCGAGATCTCACGAAGGAGCTGGGCGAGCCGGTCTATGAACGAATCGACGCACAGGCGACGCCCGAGCAGAAAGCGATTCTCTCAAAACTGTCACCCGAGCAGGTGAAGGCAACAGAACTGGCTGGAGACAAGATTGTCGCGATGCTCACCAAAGCCCCTGGCAATGGTGCTGCAATTGGTGGGTTAAAGGTCGTGACCGAACACGGCTGGTTCGCCGCCAGACCGTCTGGAACAGAAGATGTGTACAAGCTCTACGCTGAGAGTTTTAAAGGCAAGGAGCATCTGAAGCGCATTCAGGAAGAGGCTCAAGCCCTTGTCACTCATGCATTAGCCTCGCAGAAATGAACGCACAGACCCTGCGCTGGCCTCTTCCCAAACATGATTATTGGTCCACACCGTTCGCCGAATCGTTACTGCGGCATCTCGACCTTCGTCCAGGTCTCAGCATCCTCGATATCGCCTCCGGTCATGGCATCCCCGCCTTTTATCTGGCTGAACAGATAGGCTCAACCGGCAATGTGTTGGCTGTCGATCTCAGCGCCGGTCAGGTCGCGCGCGCGAAAGCCATTCAAGGGGTACATCTGCCATGGCTCACTTTCGAGTGCCTGGATATACGTTCCCTGCCGCCCAATCTGCCGACATTTGACCGCATCACGGGAAACTTGTCGGTGATGTTCCTTCGCCCCGATAGATTTCAAGCGGTTCAAGGGTTGATTCGGCATCTCAACCCAGGGGGGCAGATCGTCCTGACCTTTCCGTCATCCGGAACCTTTGACTCTCTGTGGCAGGTCGTGGATCACGCGATGATCCGGCAGGGACTGATCAAGGAACGAGAGCGCTTTAAGAGCTATCTGGCTGAACGACCGTCAGCGCAAGATGGGCAAGGATGGCTTGAGACACTAGGTCTTGAACGAGTTGAGGCCTTTGAGGACCCGCTTGAAGTACAAACTGGTCCTGGCCATGAATTTCTCTGCCACCCACTCCTGCGTGGGGGCTTCCTGGATGATGTGTATGAGTGTTTTGAGGATCAATCTCATGCCGGTCAATTCATGACCGGCATTGCTCAAGACATTACGCAGTTCATTCCGCTGATCGCCCAGCGCTGTGTGCTCTCAGGGTGGAAACAGACTACGAAGGGCTGAAGAAAGGAGCCTCCACCGTGAAAGCCAAGAATCTCGAGAAAATGTTTGATGAAGTGAAAGACATGAGGCCTCATCTTGACCTCTCGAAGGCGCGCCGTCCTAGACACGAGCAGAGATGCGTGAATGTCGATTTTCCCAATTGGATTATTGACTCATTGGATGCTCAGACAAGTCGGCTTGGCGTCACAAGGCAATCGGTCATCAATCTGTGGATCGCCGAGCGATTAAGGGAAGAACAGAAAAAGATAAGCTGAGCACTGATAGAGAATTCTCGGGCCAACGCTGACCTATCTTTCATACGAGCAGTTTGCCTTCGGCTAATACGGTGGCGATGAAGGCATTGGGCTCAGGCCGCCATTCTTCAACCTCTTGAGGGGTCCAGACCACAATGTCCTTGGCGGGAAACACCACGCAACCCACTCGCCGATAACGAGGCAGGTCGGACTCCTCGATAGTCAGCAGATCTTGACCACTGTCCGGATGGGAGGCATCCGCAGTCTGGGATCCTGAGGGTAGACCCACTCGGCCATCATTCCAAGTTGCAGATAAAGTTGTTCAGACTCTAGTAAACGACCCAGTACCGCGGCATCCAAGTCTCTCAGTTCGTCTGCAGCTATTTCTGATAGCCAGAGGCTTGAATCGATCGATGTCCTCTATTTTTCCACTGACCTAATAGATTCGAGCGTCCTCGTAGGCTCGCCCGCAAGCGCAGCTTCCTCAATCTCTCTTCGCAGAGCCTCAAACTGCTCTTGAGTCATATTCTGGGGTGGCGGTGAAACTCGTATGGTGAATGTGGATGTTGACGCTCCCAGAGGCAGATTGACCGGCGGATCGACCGACAAGATTTCCGCCGCGCTCCCTGGCTCTTCACCTTCCAGTGCCCGCTGCCGGGCAACAGGTGTTTGGACCGCCGGTATTCCCGAGACGCGTACGACTTTATCCCAGCGTGGGCCAAAATGGTAAACGGCCGCGTACATCACCTTCGCACGCCAATCTTCGACACCTGAAGTACGCATACCCATATAAAACACCTCATGAACTACCTGCCACGATGCCCAGCGCTTGTCACACCCAACATCGTGAATCACAGATGAGTCTCGATACTTTCCTTCGAATGGACCACCAATGAGTGTCCATGCAAAGCGTGGAATAGACGCGCCATCGATGACGTGACCCTTCGGGGCGATCCACTTTCGGCCTAGCGGATCCACGTACTCAAAGTTTTCAAGAAGCGTCATTTTTAGTCCGTCTTTATGAAATTCTGCTTTCACACTCCCCGAGAACTTCCCCGCCGCCACTGTCACTGATGGTGCGCAAGAGAAAACGGCTAGGAGAAGAGAGCCGACTAAAATACAAACAGTGCGCACTGTTGCATCCTCCAAAGTTTAGAGACGCCCGATTGATTCATGTGCAATGAGAAAATCTGGAGATGTGTTGGTCAACAGAAATCCCCTAACCAAGCAATACATAGCTTCAACCACCCCAAGAGGTCATCTTCTCTCAGATCGAGTCAATAACAACGTCAAAGTCCCCACAGAATCATTGATGGTTACATCAAGGACTGCTCCTTAGGCTAAAGATGCAGCTGAAGTCCCCATGGTATACCGCCGGGAACTGGCCGAACGGGTCATCACGTCTATACTGAAACACAATCCTTCCCAAACCAACCCTGCGCTCTGTGGATGTGTTGGGTCGAAACCTCACAGAAGAAGGCTCAAGGCCAGAAAGATCGGGACCAGGCAAGAATGAAAATGGCACCAAGTTGTGGTGCTCATAGAGAGAAGGATCTTGGAGACCCTCAAGACCATATTCCTGACCTCTAAGGGTTAGAGCAAAAACCATCTGCGTGATCTGGCTGCATGTTCCTGGACGGTATTCAAACAGTTCAGAAATGGGTACGGCTTGCCCAGCTTGAAGGGGAGTGAATGGATTTTTTGCAACAATCCTCGGCCACTCGCAGCCGCTCGGCGCATAGGTCGGCACATCGGGCTCACAGACGTTGACCGGAGTCGCTGTTACCTCCACATCCGCCGTGATCGGGTCAAGCAGTACCGGATTGGTCACGGTGATGGTGACTCTCCCCGGTGCGCGAGCAATGATCGTAGCCGTGTTTGTTGAACCGCTAGAGAACGGCCCCAAGGCAACCTTTGTTTCATCGGATGAGGTCCATCTAATTCCAGCACCATCCGTGATGACTGGATGATTGGCAGCGTCGGTTAGGGTGAGCGTCATGCTCTGTCCGACTCCCATCCTGACAACTCCCGGGGTAATTCTTGGCCGCACCACCGTGACTGTGTATTGGTCGGAGACATTCGTAAAGGGATCGCGTACGGTAATCGTTGCTGCCCCCACACCATTTGCCACGAGTTCGCCGGTTTGGCGTTCTCCATTCGGTGGGGACAGGACTGTCACCACTGCCTGTGCTGCATCGCTCGACGTGTGGGTGATCCCGACGGGGAGCCCTGTAGCTGCATCTCCGGCGGTCAATGCCGTGATGCGCGGCGTAAACCGCGAATTTGGGACCAAGATCGGGACCGGATTCTCAAAAATAAACTTCGCCACGCAGTTTTGAATGGAGCCCGACTCACTCATGCACACAGCCACGGACTGGTGGGTGTTCCAATGACGGGCGGTCAATACCACCTTGGCTACGAGTGTGGCTGCATCATCGAATGCTTGTACCGCAGCCAGTCCCATCAAGGTTTTAGTTACCAACCGGGCGAATCTACCAAGCTCAGTTTTCTTAGGAGAAAGACTTGGTATACACCGAGCGAGAGCTCCCTCCAATACCGCATCATCGCCGTCTCTTGCGCTGAGTAGGGCTTCTTTCACTGCATCGAAAGTTGTCGACTTCGCGAGGTCATCAAGCGAGCCCGCTGTATGCAAGGCTTTGGCGACACTATTGAGACATTCACTTCCCAGGTTGATGGGCACGACTGTCGCGAAGGCGTTTTGTAGAATCTCCTCCAGGTTTTTCTTGTGCGATAGTGTGGTTTGCTCGATCACGACATCGAGCCCTTTTCCCTTATTTGCTGGAATATTGACGGTCGCAGGGCCAAGCCACGGATGGATCTTGTCCAGCAATGATCTGGCCACAGTGTTTGAGGTAAGCAAGGTTTTCCCATCAGGGGAGGGTGCTGGGGCTCGAATAAGGGTGCCCGTCTCGTCCAGGCTGTGAGCGCTCCAAACAACAGGAGACGCATTGACGAGGTTGACGCTCCCATCGCTTCTAGCACCAGAGACGTACACGGAGAATATTCCACCGACATTACTCAAAATGTTGAAGTGGGGCAACTGGCTCGGGTCTACTGGTGTGGTCGCATAAGCTGCCACGGAGGAGGATGAAGTCGCGGGTGGAGCTATGATTGCCGAGATGATGTTGATAGCTTGCCGTACCGTGGTTGCAATACTTTGTACTACAGGGCCGGATTCGAGTGGAGCCAAGGCAGTATTCAAGCCTCCCTGAATCAGCGCTACCAGGGCTGGAAATTCAGCAGCACCTCGAATAGCCTGATTCGTCTGATTTGCACTGATGCCTGGAGGCAGAACACCAGTGATCATCCGAACGAGGGCCAGCGCGGTGGAATCTGCATCCAGGGTAGTAGAGCTACCACCGGTTATAGCCGCAAGCCGAATCTTTCCGGCGGCATCCAATGCCAGCACGAAGGAATCATGGCTGTCCGTGGTCGCAACCTGTATTGAAGATGAAAGTTGACCAGAGGCCACTGGTGAAATGACCTCTGCGATGGTAGTGACAACTGGTACCGGCACGGAACTGTCAGCAGTCACGGTGGTGCTGGCGAGGCTGACTACCGGTGGAGCTGAACCACTCGACCCAGAGGAGGTCTCTCCTCCCCCACCACAGGCAGCCAGGAGTAACATCCCGCTTGCCACAAGCGATCTGATCATGCGGTTTATGTTCATGCGGTATTCCCCACGACAAGCATCCTGCGTCCTGTCTCCCCCAGGGTCGCGGCTCTTCTATCAAACCAAGGCATCCTAAGAAATACGTCACCTGGCGTACGTTGTTGTACCTATTACAACTTTGTAGTAACATCGCGGCCTTTATTATAAGGATCATGTCGATGGAACGATTGGCAGGAAACCAGCTGCGGCAGGTGTCTGAGTTTCTGCTTGATCTGTACCAACTACGGACACACGAAGAGTTCACCAGTCACGTGATCGCAGTCCTACCGAAGATCACGGAAGGGGAATTCACGTCGTACAATGAATTTGTTGTGGATGACGGGACGATCCTCTACAAGTCCGATCAACTTCCGTACTGCCCCGATCCGTTACACTATGCCACGGTGCTCCAGCAGAACGCGCATGAGCATCCGGTGGTCACCCATTGGCTCACCACTCACGATGATTCCGCACATGTCATTTCTGACTTTGCGCCACCCTCTCGATTCCACAAGACCGTGTTGCATAACGAATTCTACAAACCGCTCAAGATGGCCTATCTGCTATTCCTGGGCATGAAAGTCTCAAATGGCCGGTTGATGTCCATCAGCCGACACCGTAATGACAAAGAGTTTCATGAATCGACCAAAACCGTCTTGAATGCCGTTCGCCCTCACCTTCGACAGGCTTTGGAGAACGCATTGGCGGTTACTCAGATGCAACATCACCTGACAGCCATGAATCACGTAATAGAAGAAGGAACACAGGCTCTTCTCTCAGTCACAAAGGATGGGCGCGTTCGATTCATCACGCCATCTGCGCAAAAGTTGCTGAAGCAATACGATCTTCACACTCGGTCGGATTCTGGGTGGCTCCCCACCCCTCTACGAGACTGGCTGACTCACCACCAAAGACAACTGCATCGCTCGGACGATATCACACCAGAGATCAAACCTTTGCTGGTACAAGGAGAAGCAGGCTCCCTGAGTATCCGGCTGATCGTGCAAGACTCCCACTATCTCTTGATTCTCGATGAACGCAAGACAGCGCCTACGGCAAGAGATTTTTCAAATTTTGGGTTGAGCCCTCGGGAGTCGGAAATATTGGGATGGGTTGCACAAGGCAAAACAAATCCGGAGATCAGCATGATCTTAGAAATCAGCCGTCGTACGGTTCAAAAACATTTGGAACGGATCTATATCAAACTGGGAGTGGAGAACCGAACTGCCGCTGCAGCAATGGTCTCAGGCGCCATGGTCATTTGAGTCGAGCTTGGGCTCGTGAAACACTTGCTCGGCGGGTTTACTCAACAACTTCCCTTGTCCACAAGACCGGCACCAGCGTTCAGCTTCCTCCAAGCCTCATCTGTATCGACTTCTTGTCAAAAATCACGATGTGCAAGAGGCACTGAAGAACGTTTTCTTCTGTCTCGCAAACGATTGTGAATCGGTGCAGCAAACACATTACCGCTATCGGTTTTACCTTGGTGAACCCTCTACTTGCTGCTCCGCATGATAGGAGCTGCGGACCAGCGGACCTGATTCGACATGCCCAAAACCCATCGCAAGGCCTTCTTCTTTCAGCAATGCAAAGTCAGAAGGATCATAAAACCTGGCAACAGGCAGATGTTCTCTGGTCGGCTGCAGATATTGGCCGATCGTCATGATGTCGCACTCGACAGATCGAAGATCCCGCATGACCTCGCGTGCTTCATCCAGTGTTTCACCCATCCCCAAGATCAACCCGGACTTCGTTTTCATTCCTTGCTGTTTCGCTCGCGCGAGTAACTCGATGGACCGTTGATATTTACCTTGCGGCCGGATTGACGGGAAAAGACGCCGAACGGTTTCAATATTATGATTCAGGATCTCCGGCTTTTCACCACAGACTCGCTCAAGCGCGGCGGCATTGCCTTCAAAATCCGGGATCAGAACTTCAATCGTGCATGTCGGATTGAGTTGCCTGACTCGGCAAATCGTTTCCGCAAACACCGCTGCTCCACCGTCCGGCAACTCATCGCGATTCACTGAGGTGATGACGGCATGTCGTAGACCAAGCGCGTGGATGGCTTCTGCAACCCGACGCGGCTCTTCCATATCCAACGAACGCGGCCTTCCTGTCTCAACCGAACAATAGTGGCACCGCCTGGTGCAAATATCGCCAAGGATCAAGAAGGTTGCAGTACGAGCATTCCAACATTCCCATCGGTTCGGGCAACGGGCCTCCTCACAGATCGTGTGGAGCGAGAGCCGTTCCATCGTCTGCTTGATGTCAAGATAATCGGGACCGGTCCTCGCGTTGACGGTAAACCAAGCAGGCAGTCGAGGTCGGTTCAAAGATGACGGCTGATCGTCACTCGTCGATGCCGCGCGTAGATCCGTGAGCGGGACAAAACTCATCGTTTAAGGCTTGTCGGTAAAGGACCTGAACCAGTTTCGTAGGACATCGAAGAAACCGGATGGCTCCGGCTTGGCCTCCGGAGGATCGGGATACTCCACCCATAGTTCCTGGGACCCAAGGTACTCACCGTCACGAAAACTCAGTTGCGTCTTAAGCTGCCGATATCCCTGCGCGTGTAACGACCGAATTAAACCGACAAGCGCCTCGTCTTGGGTCGAATGAATTTCCGTCGTGACGCGGATGGTTTCATACCGTAAGACGGCTCGATATCCGCCCTCCCCCCGCTCAAACTCGACGGGCCGACTGAATCCACGTTCCCGATGATCCAGTCCGGCAAGCTGCTGTCTATCGAACCCCTCCCGCGCCATCGATCATGCAAGCGCTCGATAGACGGCAACCAGATCGCTGAGCGCAATCGTCTTATTCTTCAGCACAGCCCGCTCCGCATGAATCGCCTCACGCACCTGGTTATCCGTCGCGCCGGTCTTCAGACATGAATGTCCCAGCGCCAAGATTCGATCGCAGTCATCGGCCAGTTTCCGTTTCACAACCGGATTGACCGACAGAATCTCCATGAGCTCTTGCCGCGTCTTGTCGAGATGCGCTTGCAGCTCGGAATCCGGATAGTTCTTTCGAGCCGCGTCGTCGAAACACCGATCAAGATACTGAGCAAGAAAGACGTACAGACGCACCAGTGCTGCGGCGATATCGGTTTGTTCCTGCGCGGAGACCGGCATAGATCACCTCTTTCTATCTGTGACGTTATGGTTCCAACAGTACCTTCACATCCTCGCCATCCACCGTGACTTGATAGGCATCGACTTTTGCAGACGGATTGTTCACGCAGGCGCCGGTCGTCACATTGAATCGCCAACCGTGCCATGGACACGTCACAACCTCCCCTTCGACCTCCCCCTCTCCCAGCGGCCCTCCCCGATGGCAACAGGTATTGTCGATCGCGTGAATCTTCCCCTCGACATTAAACAAAGCGACATGCTTGCCGTTCACTTCCGCGACAAGACCATGCCCGGGCTTCACATCGGCGGTCGCCGCCACTCGTGTAAACTCTGCCATGTTGCCTCCAATTTCAAGACTTCTCGTTACTGCTGAACGGTTGCTTGATCTTTTTGAGCATGCTATCGATCGAGGGCCCACCCTTGTCCGCACCCCCCAATTCTTGCATGATCTTCGCGGCAATGTCTCGAAATGCCACGGCTTGTGGTGAGTCCGGATCGGCCACGACGATCGGATGGCCGGTATCTCCACCATCGCGAATGGCAGGATCGATCGGAATCCGTCCAAGGAATGGGACGCCGACCTTGGCCGCAGCGCGCTCCCCTCCTCCATGTGAGAAAATCTCCGTCCGTTCACCACAATGGCCGCAGACGAAGAAACTCATATTCTCGATGATACCCAGCAGCGGAACATTGACCTTCTGAAACATGGCCATCCCCTTGCGCACATCGTAGAGCGCCACCTCTTGAGGCGTGGTCACAGTAATCGCCCCGGCCAACGGAACCATCTGCGATAAAGAGAGCTGCACATCACCGGTACCAGGCGGTAGATCGATGAGCAAGTAGTCTAAGTCTCCCCAAAGCACATCGCGGAAGAACGCTTGCAGATACTGATGAACCATCGGGCCACGCCAAACCAGCGGCGCTTCCTCCGGCACGAGAAACGCCATGGAGATGAGCTTCACTCCATGACTTTCAACCGGAACGATTTTACCGTCTTTCTGTTCAGGCCCGGTCGTACTCCCCATCATCATCGGGATATTGGGGCCGTACAGATCCGCATCCAACAACCCGACCTTTTCGCCGGCGACCGTCAGGGCACAGGCGAGGTTTGCGGCAACGGTGGACTTGCCGACGCCTCCCTTCCCGCTGCTGATCGCAATGACATGTTTCACACCAGGGATCAGATTATCTTTTTCCTGAGGCTGTTGAGCCTCATGCGGTTGTCCCTCAGCCATAGTACGCCTCCCATACGATTAGACTCGAACAGCATCGCCTTGAGGACACGAGGCGATCGAGTCGCGATTGATGACCGATACACATAATCATAGCGAGGCTACGTGTGAAATGATATGGGTCGGTCGGGCCATCGGTGGCGTGCCGACCGGGGAACGTACCATGAGAGTCAAAAGACCGAGGGATCAAGTCGACGGAGATTCGTCGCCAAGCCGGCCAACGACAGCGCGTAGATAGTCCACTTAGACGGGTCGAAGTTGTACCACTGTGGGCCGTTCCGGTAGTCCCGGGCGTAGGTGTGATGGTAATTGTGATAGCCCTCGCCAAAACTGATAAAGGAGATCAACCAGCTGTCTCGGCTGCTGTCCTGTGTCCCATGAGGTTGGCTGCCAACCATATGACAGAGAGAGTTGATGGTGAACGTCGAGTTGAGCACCATGAACATCCGGAACAAGCCGCCCATGAGGAGGCCGCTGACGCCGCCCAGGAGAGTGCCGTGCCACCAGAACCCGACGCAAAAGGGGATCACCAAGCCGGAGCCGACAATCAACCAGTAGTACTGATGTTGCCAGAGAATCACCGGATCGCGGCGCAGCCGGATTTGATATTTGCCGACGCGATACGGCGTTTTATAAAAGAGCCAGCCGCAGTGGCTGTGCCAGAACCCTCTCGTGGCATTGTAGGGGTCTTCCTCCGTGTCCGTGCGGGCGTGATGCCGGATGTGGTCCGCGCCCCAGACCAGCGCTGAGTTTTGTAAGGCCCATCCGCCGGCAATCAAGACCAGACGTTTGACCCAATTCGGGCAGTCAAAACTCTGATGCGCCACCAGCCGATGATAGCCGACCGTGATCCCCATTCCCGTCATGATGTACATGACGAAAAAGTGTACCCAGTCAAACAGCGTATAGCCGATATAGTACCCATACAGGGGAACGCCAAGAATGGTGGTAACGACGAGAGTGAAAAAGAGGAGACAGATGCCGTAGGAAAATTCTGATGTCGGGGGCTGAGCGATCTGATCCGTCTTGGCCATGTGTCCTCTCGCTGATAACCCAAGCTGAGGTCCACCATGGCAAACCGGCTCCGGTGAACGTGTTGCAGACATTGCACTGTAGCGAAACCGACGCGCATTTTCAACCTGCTGGTGCCTGCGATCACTCAGCAGATGCCCTCGTGACGGAAGTTGGGAGTATACTGATAAGAGAAGCCCAGACGACCGACTAGGAGGTGGGATGGCGATGAAGCCGTTGGTGCTCGAAGCCGCAGTACTCCGAATCGGACAACATCTGGCCCAGTTGTCGGCCGGTCGTACCCCAACCGTCTTCGACAGTCGCTGGTGGTCGCAAAACGTGATCAACCTGGCGATGAAAGATCCTGCGTTCAAAGTTCAACTGTTCCGGTTCATCGATGTGCTCCCCGCCGTCGCCTCGGATCAAGCCGTCGTACGATTGGCGGAAGAATACTTTGGAGCGCTTCATGGTCAGGTGTTCGGGCTTCACTGGGGCTTCAAGGCACTGGCGGCGACCAATGTCGGGGCTGCCATCACGGGGAAATCCATCCGCCATCAGGTCGAGCAGATGGCACGAACCTTCATCGCCGGAGGCTCGGTGGAAGAAGCGCTCCCCGTCCTCGCGAATCTCTGGAAAAACGGTCGTGCATGGTCGGTGGATTTGCTCGGTGAAGCCACAATCAGCGACGTCGAGGCGAACCGGTATCAGGAGCGATGCCTCGGCGCCTTGACGCAGTTGGACCGCACCGTCAGCACATGGCCGTCGTCGTCGATGTTGGAACGGGATCATCTTGGCTCGCTACCGCGAGCGCAACTCTCTCTGAAGATCTCCGCATTGACATCACGGTTGGACCCGATCGATCCCATCGGCACCTATCGGACCGTGGCGGCTCGACTACGCCCGATCGTGGAACAGGCAGCGACCGTCGGCTGCGGGTTGATCTTCGATATGGAGCAGGCCGAGACGAAAACCTTGCTGCTCGAGATATTCCGGAATCTCTTCGACGAACCGACGTTTCGGGCATTTCCCCATGCCGGCGTGGCGATGCAAGCCTATCATCGAGAAACCGACCAAGACATTCGATCGCTCATCGCCTGGGCGGAGCGACGGAATTGTCCGATCACGATCCGGCTGGTGAAGGGGGCCTATTGGGATTCGGATACCGTGCACTATCGCCAGGCCGGGTGGCCGGTACCGCTGTTCGAGCATAAGTCGGAGACCGACGAGAACTATGAGACGCTGGTCCCGTTGCTCCTGGACCACCGTCAGATCATTCGTCCGGCCTTCGGGACACACAACCTGCGTACGTTGGCGGTAATCGAAGCGGAGGCGGAAGTGCGCCGATGTGGTTCGGAGACGATCGAGTATCAGATGATTTACGGCATGGCGGAACCGTTTCAGCATGCGATGGTCGCGCATGGCCGGCGAGTGCGGTTGTATACGCCGGTCGGGCGGTTACTGCCAGGGATGGCCTATCTGGTCCGGCGATTATTGGAAAATACATCGAACGAATCGTTTCTCCGGAAAGAGTATGTCGAGTCGCAGTCGTTGGCAACACTCCTCGCTCCGCCGGTGATCCGGGACTCCACGTTGCCGCGTCACGAAGAGCGCGATTCGTTTTTGAACGAGCCCCACAGCGATTTTTCCAGACAGGACACCCGTACGGCGATGCAGACCGCAATCGACCGGGTACGAACCGATCTGGGGCGGACCTGGCCCGCAAGAGTTCGGGGAACGCGGCTGACCGGCTCTCTCATGAGATCGCACAATCCCGCACGGCCTGACGAACTCGTCGCAACCGTTCAGGCGGCTTCACCGGCCGACGTGACCGCCTCAGTCGGTACCGCGGTGCCGGCAGGCGCGGCGTGGAGTCGACGTCCTGCAGCGGAACGGATCACGGTGGTGCGGCGCGCTGCAGAGCTCATGCGTGAGCGCCGACACGACCTTGCGGCTTGGGAAATGTTCGAAGTCGGAAAGCCCTGGCGGGAAGCCGACGCCGATGTGGCCGAGGCCATCGACTTCTTGGAGTTCTACGCTCAGCAGATGGCGCGTTTCAGTGAGCCGCTGCGACTCGGACAGTATCCCGGAGAACTGAATCAGCGGTGGTATCGCCCGCGTGGCGTGACCGCAGTGATCGCTCCCTGGAATTTTCCGTTGGCGATTCCAGCCGGCATGATCAGTGCGGCCCTGGTAACCGGCAACGCCGTCCTCTTCAAGCCGTCAGAGCGTTCCTCCCTGTTGGGAGTGTTATTGACGGATCTGTTTCATGAAGCCGGCGTACCGGCCGATGTCTTGTATGGCCTTCCCGGTGGCCCTGAAATCGGACGGGCATTGTCCGAGCAGCCGGAGGTCGCCACGATCGCCTTCACCGGATCGAAAGACGTGGGACTGAAGTTATGGGCTGACGCCGCAACGATCCAGCCTGGTCAAACACTGGTGCGGCGGGTGATCGCGGAGATGGGCGGCAAAAACGCCATCATCGTCGACGACACGGCTGATCTCGACGAAGCCATCGCCGGCGTGGTCGCATCGTTCACGGGCTATGCGGGACAGAAGTGTTCCGCTTGTTCCCGCGCCATCGTGTTGGACAGCATCCATGGCCAGTTTCTTACGCGCCTGCGTGATGCCGTCATGAGTTTGGCGGTGGGCGATCCGTGCGATCCCGGCACGCACGTCGGGCCTGTCATCGATGTCCGAGCAAAGCAGCGTATCGAGAAATTCATCGCGCGAGGCATGGCGACTCACCGGGTCGTTGTTCGCCGGGCTACGGAGGGACCGGGATTTTTTGTGGGCCCGACCGTGTTCGCCGGCGTCGGGCCGGACGATCGGTTGGCACAGGAGGAAATCTTCGGTCCGGTGCTGGCGGTCATGAACGCGACCACATTAGCGGAAGCGTTGGAGATGGCCAATGCAACACGATATGCCCTGACCGGCGGGATCTACTCACGCAGCCCCGCCAATCTCGCCATGGCGCGTGAGCAGTTCGATGTGGGAAACCTCTACGTGAACCGCCCCATCACTGGAGCGCTCGTTGCTCGGCAGCCCTTCGGCGGACACCGCTTGTCAGGGGTGGGCGCGAAAGCCGGCGGGGACGACTACTTGACCCAATTCATGATCACTCGTATCACGACTGAGAATACCCTCCGTCGGGGATTCGAATCGATCCAATGAAGCTTTGGCCGGTTTAATATTGTAGTCTTCGAGTTCTTCCGTCAGCTCCGTAACCACACCACGATCTTCTTTGATGGCCGACAATTCCTGCCGTTCAGAATATTTCACCAGACCGACGCCTTTGGCAAACCACGCCGTCATCACATCGATGCCTGAGACGGTGTGTTTGCTGCCGGACAAGTGAATATGCATGTCCATGCGCGCTTCGACTTTGACTGCATCCTGGAACGTTCCGGCCGGCACCGTGATGCTCTCCCGACCGATCACCTTGCTCCAGCCCCGCGTATCCACCGTCTCGTCTGTTCCGTCACGATCCATGTCGCTCCCGAAATCAAGCCCCGTTCGATCAAACTGTTGAAACGACGATGGGGCTTTGAGGGGAAACCGGAAAATCTGATAGGGGGTGATCTGCTTCTCCAGCGGTGTACCAGGCTCCGATCCATAGTAGACAATACCAACCACATCCCGACGATAAAAGCTATCCGAGGCTCCGTGATTGCCCGGATTCGTGTCATGAAAAACGGTCACGGCAACTCCATTGAGAGTCTTGGTTCCGGAAACCGTGGAGACATTCTCGAAAAACTTTCGCTCAATCGTCTGCAACGGTCCCTCGCTGATCTGACCGCGATAGGTCCACCGGCTACCGACCGTATCAGGGAAATACTCCTCAGATTTGGCAATCACGAAGGGGTCCTCCGCTCCGTACACCCCGGACCAAATCGATAGGCTCAACAGTACCGCACTTCCCACATGCAAGACCAATCGCATAGCCACTCCAGGTTTCATGATTTCGCCGCAGAGACGTAGGTTTTCACGGTACCATAGGCATCACAACAGCAGCAAGCCGACCGGGTACGGTGCCGAGTTTCAGTGCGCACCTTGATTCAAGTCTCGCCGCAAAATTCCCTTTAGTAAAACGATTTTCGCAGGGCTGGGGTTCATTGTCTCCGTGCATGAGCCCATGATTGACTATCAGCGGTCTCCCTCCTATCGTGGCTCCAAGCCGGCTGTGATCAAATTGGAATCAAGACAATGAACAACGCTTTTCCTACCTCAGCTTCGAGACATGGCCGTCAGATCTTGGAGCGCATCACCCTCCAGATGGCCTCGAGTCTGGACCTGCAACTCGTCCTCACAACAATCACGCAAGGTTTAGTTGAGGAGTTAGACGCGACCTTCGCTCGCATTTGGCTCCTAGGTCCCGGAGATCTTTGTCCGGACTGCTATAAAGCTGCGGATTGCACCAATCACACCCAATGCCTCCACTTGGCAGTCAGTACCGGCCTCTCCCGCAATCTAAACGGGGAATATCGTCGCATTCCCCTCGGTGCCGTCAAGATCGGTGAAATCGCTCAAGGCTATGGGGCGCTGTATACGAATGATATTTTGGGGGATGCCCGACTTCCCAACAAACAATGGATGAAGGACAATGGCCTCCGTTCCTTCGCTGGTTATCCACTCACATTTCGCGGTGACCTACTCGGCGTCATCGCCATGTTCGGACGCCGACCGCTCACCGACGAAGAATTCGACCAGCTGAGCCTCTTTGCCAACAGCGCCGCGATCGCGATTCGGAACGCGCAACTCTTTACCGAGGTTGAAGAGCTCAAGAATCGCCTCCACGCCGAAAATCTCTATCTGCGTGAAGAAATACAGATCGAGCACGACTTCGAAGAGATCATCGGGAACAGTTCGCCCATCAAATCAGTCCTCCAAAAGGTTGAGCAGGTCGCCCCCACGGACGCCACCGTCTTAATTCTTGGTGAGACCGGAACAGGGAAGGAATTGATCGCACGGGCGATTCACAATCTGAGTCCTCGCAAAACACGGCCGTTGATCCGACTGAACTGCGGAGCGATCCCAACCAACTTGATCGAGAGTGAACTCTTCGGCCATGAAAAGGGCTCCTTCACCGGCGCCACAACGAGACGGATTGGGCGTTTCGAGCTGGCCGACGGTGGGACAATCTTTTTGGACGAAATCGGAGAATTGCCGATGGACGCCCAAGTGAAACTCCTTCGTGTCTTGCAGGAACGGGAGTTCGAGCGAGTTGGAAGCAACCGGATGGTCAAGACGAACGTGCGGGTCATCGCCGTCACCAATCGAGATCTGTGGGCAGCCGTCAAAGCCGGTTCGTTCCGCTCAGACCTCCTCTACCGGCTGAATGTGTTTCCGATTGACGTCCCGCCGTTGAGAGCTCGGACATCGGACATTCCGCTCCTGGTCCGCTTCTTTGCCGACAAATTTTCCACGAAGTTTGGGAAGCACCTCGACAATATTCCCCAACAAACCATGACTCGGCTGATCACGTATGCCTGGCCCGGCAACGTGCGAGAACTGGAGAATATCATCGAGCGAGCTGCCATTCTTTCATCTGGGCCGCTTCTCCAGATTGACGAGAGCCTCTTTCAATCGAACCTGACCGCAGAGCCCGACGTATCGGGCACCTTGGAGGAGATTGAACGATCCTATATCCTTCGTGTCCTACAAGAGACCGACTGGGTCATCGAAGGGAAACAGGGCGCCGCCATCAAACTCGGCCTCCATCCCAACACGCTTCGCTCTCGCATGAAAAAACTTGGACTCAAGAAACCTCAGCTCACGAATTCCCCGCAGTCCCATTGATTCGCCGCTCCGATATTTCGCGGCACCACGAAATATCGGAGAAAGTTACGTTCGGATTTGCCCTTTCATTTTTGGAGTCTTTTCATGAAACACCGCAATAGTCCACCTGTTTCCTTCCTCATAACAAACACGGTCATCTCTGGCACTGGACTTGCGCTCTTTGAGAAACATCAGCTGCACGCACAGAACGGCACAGCAAGATTGATTCAACGATGAGACACTACAACCAAGGAGGTATCGCAATGATACGCACACGAAACGCGGGCGTTATGCTTGCCATTATTCCCTTTGTCATGACCACCGTGAGTTTTGCAGCAAGTGGGAATGAAGGAGACCATGATCCTGCTGTGATGAAAAGAGAACACGACGGCAGTGTCACCAAAAAAGAATTTATCAAACATCACGAATGGATGTTTGATCAACACGACAAAAACAAAAATGGCTCGCTTGAGGTTGAGGAAATGAGAAGTTTTCACAACATGGTGAATACCATGCATGAGCGCTTCGAACAAAAATTCCCTCAACATTCGACTTCTGGAAATCCGCATTAATGAAAGTTGTTTGACGAGACCATCGCCCTGGCGATCAAGCAGAAGCTGGTTTCCCATCATACAACGCTGGGCGGCACGCTGGCCCAGGCGAATGCGTCGTACAAGAACTTCGTCCCCATGGAAGTCTTTCTGAAACCGAAGGAGTACACGCAGGCGATTTGTTCCCTGGATGCGGAGTTGGGGCGAGACCAAGATTCTGGCAATCTCACGGTCACGTTTCGTGGGGAGCGGCGCTCCAAATCAGACACATGTTTCGACGACGGATCCCGATGCCACGCTCGCCACCAAAGACAGCTGTTTCTGTTTCAAAAAACGGTCGATCTCTTCTGCACGGAGCTCGCTCCCGTAATCAGTCAAGAATGATGTCATGAGAGCCTTTCACAGACGTGCGCGTCAAGAGATGCTGTCAGCGCTTCAACAAGATGACGCGAGCAACCTGACCGCTTCGTCTCAGAACAGAATCTCACAACCAAGGCGTCTCCGCTTGCCTTCGCAGGCCTCTCCTCGCATAATTCGTAATCATGCAGTCCTCAATTGCTCCAACGCCATCTGTCCTCATCACGGGAGCCTCCGGTGGAATCGGCCGTGCGATCAGTCGGGCCTTTGGAACAATCGGCTGGTATGTGGGTGTCCACTATGGTCAGAGCGAGTCGGCGGCAAACGTCACGTTAGACCAAGTTGTCAGTGCCGGCGGATCGGGCGAGCTGTACCAAGCCGATATTCGTGATGCGTCATCGGTTCAGCGCATGATCGACAGATTTTCCGGCCGGGCGCCTGGCCCCATGGTCTTGATTTGCAACGCGGGAATCGGACAACGTCACCTGCTGGTCCGCCAGTCAGAAGAGGTCTGGAGTGATGTGGTCGCGACGAATTTGACAGGAACCTTTTACTGTCTCCGCGCCATCGCTGTTCCCATGCTTGCTCGTGGTGGAGGCTCGATCATTGTGATCGGTTCTCACACAGGATTTCATGGGGCTAC
The DNA here is from genome assembly GCA_964430555.1 of uncultured Nitrospira sp. GTDB lineage: Bacteria > Nitrospirota > Nitrospiria > Nitrospirales > Nitrospiraceae > Nitrospira_D. The sequence continues at coordinate 46,036 of CAYSFU010000003.1, forward strand.
CGGCCAGAGTGCCTATGCGACATCAAAGGCCGGACTCATCGGGCTGGTCAAGACGGCTGCCCTCGAATGGGGAGCGCAGAATATCCGAGTCAATCTCCTCCTACCTGGGTGGCAGAAAACTGACTTAACCGAAGGCATTTTTCCGGAAGGCAGCGGATGGCCGGACCATGCCCTGCATCGATCCCCGGCTATCGAAGAAGTTGCGGGCACCATCGTCCGCTTGGCTCAACTCAAGGATGTGTCCGGACAAGTATGGAATTGCGACAGCCGACAGCTCTGACAAGAGCAGGATGCTGATGAACCACGGCATTTTTATCACGGGCACGGACACGGGTGTCGGAAAGACATTGGTTGCAGCCGCCCTCGCGCTCCACCTGAAAAGGCGCGGCCTTTCAGTCGGCGTGATGAAACCGATCGAAACCGGAGTGTCGCCGGCCAAGGAACGCCGGTCCGATGCTGCACGACTGCGATCAATTATCGAGAGCGAAGAATCCCTGGGAGCCATTCGACCCTATACGTTCCCTCTTCCGGTCGCTCCCCTCACCGCCGCGCAAGCGGACGGTCAGACAATCAATTTGGAAACTATCAAGAAAATCTACCGGCTGTTGTCCCATCGATATGACCATCTCGTTATGGAAGGAGTCGGAGGCGTGCTGGTGCCGATTACAGAAACAACGATGGTGACAGACCTCATCAAACAGTTGCGTCTTCCCGTCGTGGTGGTCGGACGATCAGGCCTCGGAGGGATCAATCACGCGTTGCTCACCATTGAGGCGCTTCGGCGGAAACAGATCCCCGTCGTCGCCTTGATGTTGAATCAAACGCAGTCAGTCCGATCAGAGATGTTGCGCATCCAGGAGTGTTCGACGCTCGACATCCTCCGCAAGTACGCCGGAGTTCCTGTGCTCGGCCCCCTTCCCTATGCGCCAGGTCTACCGGGCCGGTTTCGCTCAACCGTTATCCGGTTGGCTCGATCAGCAGCGCTGACGACGCTGGCGAAGTTGGTCATGAGATCCGCGCAATGATGTCCCGCACGGTCTGTGTGATGTCGGATGCGTGAAGAATCGCAGCAATCACCGCGATACCGTTCGCGCCTGCATCCATGACCTCGGAGACATGATCAAGCGTAATCCCCCCAATGGCAAAGATCGGAAGCGGCGTCAACGCACGAATCGCCTTCAGGGCTGCAACCCCGACAACCGGATCATGGTCCAATTTTGACGCCGGCTTAAAAATCGGCCCAAACCCGAGATAGTCCGGTCGGCCCGCCGTCGCGGCTCGTACCTGCTCCGCATGATGCGTCGAGATGCCGATCAGTTTGTCAGGCCCCATCACCTTTCTCGCAAGGTGGAGTGGGAGATCACCTTGCCCGAGATGCACGCCGTCTGCATCGACCGCCAACGCCAGATCGCAACGATCATTGACGATAAACGTGACATCCAGCTCCCTTGCAACCTTCCGGAGTGCCATCGCCTCAGCATAAGCAGCCTTCATCGAGGCCGTCTTGTTCCGATACTGAAACAGCGTCGCTCCAGCCGCCGCCGCACTCCGTAAGACGTCCTGAAGGGTGCGATCAGGACGGACGGATGGATCAAGAAGAACATAGAGCCCGGACAGATGCCGTGCCGAATATGGCGTATCTGACGAGTTCCCTGTCATGACGGTCGCCGTTTGGACTGTTCCAATACTTTTTGTCTGACGATGCGAAAATGCGCTTCCAGCTCCTGCCTGGTTACCCTTGCCACGAGCCAGTCCGGTACCGGCAAGTTTGGCTCAACGACCAATTCGAAATCCGCCACAGTCTGTCGCTCATCCGGCGTCTGGTGAAGAATCCACGCGCGGTGATACTGCTTGAAATCTCCACCTTTGAGATCGGTCACGAGGCCGCCGTTCTGCGACATCCGTGATTCCGTCACGAGCCGGCGCTCGCCCGGCATCAACGGATGGTCGATGCGCAGATCGATGGTCGCCACACCATCACGAATGGTCAATTCCGTCACTCGCATCCGAACTTCAAAGAGATCCGGCCAATGGGCATAGTCGGTCAAGAGCCCCTGAACGACAGCCGGCGTCGCGGGAAAGAGGACCTGTGCCGTCGCACGAACACCTCCGCTCGGTAAGGTCTCCACCTCCAGCCGCTCCGCATCGGCAGCCTGTGCCACCGATACTCCCACCCCGGCAAGAAGCAGGCACACCTTGAACCCGAATCCCAGTGAGACGATCAAAGAGGCAACGGGTCGCTTAGCCGACAATCGCATCCAACAGCCGTTGGTGAATCTTGCGAACCCGTTCAAGTTGGCCTTTGGCAGGAAACCGTTCATAAAATCCATCGGCACGAAACTCCTTGGTGAGCGTGGCCCAAGGTTTTACGAGCTCAGCGAACGGATGGTGTGAGCGTTGCTCTTCCCACGCACTGATGAGTGTGCGATCCACGATGAGGTCGTCCAGCACCCGGATCAATGCTTTGAGCGTGACATCGCGCGTAAACATATACCGGTCGTTCTGTCCCCAGACTTCATCCATCACATCCTTGACACCCTTAAGATAGTCCCGCACCAAGGCATAACATCGATCGGCCTTCATATCCATATGAGATTCGATCCAGCGCTTGTGGGCCGTGATCAGTTTGAATAGCTCGTTGAACACTTCGGACTGAAGAATCCATTTCTCCTGTTTGCTGCGTCCTCCAAGACGGTTGATCTTGTACTGAAGCGGCGAGTCAGACTCGCTGTAGAGCAGATTGACCACTTTTGCGGTGAATTTCTTTTCAGGACTCTCCCAGGACACCTTCTCATATAAATCGACCAAATGAGATCGGTTGATGCGCGTATGGGTCGAATTGATGATGACAAACATCTCCGTGGCAAAGTCGGCGCTCCGCCCGTCAAACAGAAGGCACGGGACTTCGACCTGCAGGCTCTGATCCGGATGTTTCTCATGAAAAAAATGCAGCCCTGCGAGGCGATGCTGTCCATCAATAACCAGGTACTTTCCCTTTGGCTCGCTGAGATGGCCGATCGATTCCGAACCCTCTATTCTTTGAAACCGGAGCGTTTCATCGGTAAACAGCAACACCGTACCGGGAATCATCGGTTGCGCCACGACAGTTTCATAAAAATTGACGATCTGCTTGATCTTCTGCCGGTTCAAGACACGCTGAAATCCCTTTTCACTCCGTTCAATTCCTGCAATAAACTGTGCGACCTCATCGTGTTCGGTGATCGTGGTTTGCGCAATCTCTTCGCCTTCAAAATAGTATCGGCTCGTGAAGCGAACCTTTCCCAACAAATCACCGGCGTTGTAGGCGATGAAATAGAACATCCCTTCTTTCTGGGTAATTCGTGTCGCCAGCATACGACCTCCCTTGCTTTTCGCCAGAGTTGCCGAACGAATTCTACGCGTGCCTCCTCATGGCCGCAAGACAACAGACTATGCTAGCATCGTCCCTTATGAGATCAAGACATGACGTATTCCTGTTGGGTTCTGCTGTTCTGCTGATACTGCTGACTGCTCCCCCCACTCCGTATGCTCAAGATGCGCAGGACACCGGAGCGACGACGGAGTTGTCATGCAGCTTTGCGATGGAACAAGGGGAGACGGGGCATCCCTGTCGCGTTCCCTTCCCGGAAGGTTGTCGGGTGGTCTCGATTCCTGGGACCCAGCAGCCGTGGGCAACCATCTCGAAAGGCGGGCGTCTCCAATGTCGATTCGATGAGAAGGCAACCGACTGGACAACAAAAATTACCGGAGCCTGTGGCGCCTGCCAGTCAATCCGCTGTTCCGCCCACTTCAGTGTGCGCTTTGACTGTTCTGCCCAACATTAGCCGATGAGCTCCCCGTCTCTCGCTGAAACCATCAAACAAGAAGCACGTGCATTGGGGTTTGATGCCGTCGGAATCGCGCCGGTTTTCGACAAGCACCAACCTGCCGGTCCCGGGGATGAGCAATCACCTTTTCTTCAACGTCTCTTTTGTCGCCTCACGGAGTGGCTCCTGCAAGACCACCATGGGACCATGGCCTGGTTGGCACGAACACCGGAGAAACGTGCCGACCCCCGTCAGGTCCTTCCTGGTTGCCGATCAATCATCTCCGTCGGCATGACCTACCTCACCGAGCATCGGGCAAACGAGCAGTCCGGCTATGGCCGCATCGCGCGATATGCCTGGGGACAGGACTACCACAAGGTTATGAGCAAGAAGCTCACCCAGCTGGAAGCACGAATCACCGCCCTTGCGCCAGAAGCGCATACGCGGTCATATGTGGATACCGGACCGATCATGGAAAAAGCCTGGGCGGAACGGGCTGGTCTGGGATGGATCGGGAAACACTCCAATCTCGTGTCAGCGGACCATGGTTCGTGGCTGTTGCTGGGGGAAATTCTGACCACGTTGGAACTCACACCGGACGAGACGGCCACTGATCTATGCGGAAGCTGTACCCTCTGCATTCAAGCCTGCCCAACACGAGCAATCGTGCAACCCTATGTCGTCGATGCCACTCGCTGTATCTCCTATCTCACAATTGAGCTGCGCGGAGCAGACGACATGATTTCCTCCGACCTACAGCACGGCATGGGGAATAAGATATTCGGATGTGATGATTGCCTCGACGTGTGCCCGTTCAACCTGCGTGCCGAACCGACCCACGATACCGCCTTCCAACCCTCTCCGGTTACCCTCGCGCCGAACCTGGATGAACTGTCTCGACTCGATGAACAGACCTTCACGACCTTGTTCCAACAGAGTCCGATTCGACGGGCAAAGATCCATGGGCTTCGCCGAAATATCGCCATCGCACAACAAAATATGCCCTCTTCGTAACTCTCTCAACCTCTGAGCCAATGTTGAATACCGCAATGCTTCGCAATACCCGCCTTATTCTTCCCCCTCTCGCTCTCTGGACGGGCACATCACAATAAATATGCGGCAGGCAGATCCGACTACCCCTGAATTGAGAAGACTCAAACCCATCGGATGATGGTTGTTTGCCAAAGCTATGTATGAATCGAATTAGATACTAAGGTGTATCTCTTTAGATTCTCCACCATCCCTCTTGCTCTGCTCACTCGAATGATCGACATCAATACATCCACTCGTCCGTCTCTCCGAATGATCTGAAAGACCGCTGGTTTTTTGAAGTGAGCGATCGAACCATACTTCACGGCGCCGTACAGTTATGCCCATGGCATGCATTGTGCGTGGCAAAGACCGCCGTGTATTGAAAGTCCAGGCAGATGAGTCAGACACACCTGTGTCTAAGAGAAATTGCAGGAGAAACCAGAAGACGCTATATGTGTTGTATTTTCCTGTCAAAATTTGATAGATAGTTGATCCGGCGGCTGCTCGACGAGTGGGTGGGAGGGGACTCAATTGACCGTGCTCGCTCGCTGCATCGCTTTCTGTGCCATATAAACCAAACTAAAGGGAGGCTATTATGCAGAGGTTTCGTTTACTCGCATCCACCCTGGGACTTGCTGTCCTGCTGGGAGCGAGCGGATGTATTACGATGCCAGGGTCCGCAGGGGCCAAAGTCCACGAGGTTACGTTCACCGCGATGGAAACGGAAATCGTCGTTGATGGAAACGGGACGAAGTATAAAGCCTGGACCTTCAACGGACAGATGCCTGGCCCAGTCGTGCGGGTCACCGAAGGCGACACGGTGAACTTCACCCTGATCGGAGACAAGAATAACTCCTTCCCGCATTCAATGGATTTTCATGCGGCTGAGCTCGACTTCTTGAAGAACTACCACAAGACAGTTTCAGCGGGCGAAACCCATAAGTTCTCCTTCGTGGCGAAGAAGCCCGGCGTGTTCTTTTACCACTGCGGCGCGAGCCCCATGGTTCAGCACGTGGCCCGTGGCATGTTCGGCGCCATCATCGTGGATCCGAAGGATGCCAGTGCCTGGCCAAAGGCCGATCGTGAATTCGTCCTGGTTCAATCCGAATTCTGGAAGAATCCGGACAATGTGCAGGCAATGTTTGATCGGAAGTGGGACAATACGATTTTCAACGGCGGGATCTTCAAATACCATCCGTTCTTCCCGGGCGGTGAGCCGTTGGAAGTCAAGGTCGGTGAACGGGTACGTATCTATTTCGTGAATGCCGGCCCGAACGAGTTCTCCGCACTCCATCCGATCGCTGAAATCTGGGACAATGTCTACGAGAGCGGAAACCCGGCTAACAAATTCACGGGAGTCCAGACCTATGTGGTCGGTCCAGGCAGCGCCGCCACCTTTGATATGATCGCGGATAACCCAGGGGCCTATCCAGTGGTGACCCACTCCTTGACAGGTGCACTGCGAGGTGCGATTGCAGTGGTGATTGCCAACCAGAATCCCAAGGACTATAAGGGTCAGTTGATGCCCAACACTCCCTGGAACCCGTAATGAATGAGCGGGGTACGGAGATTTCACAGTCAATTCATTCTTATACAAAGGAGTAGATAATATGTCGTTGAGCAAGAAGATTATGAGTATGGTCGTTGCCGTCGCGGCTGCATGGACGCTGAGCAGCACCACGTCCTTCGCCGCAGATGCGTCGCTCTATGAGCGGCTCGGCGGACAGGGTGCCATTCAAGCCGTGGTCACCAAGTTCATCGCCAACGTGGGTGGTGACAAGCGGATCAACGGGTATTTCGCGACCACCGACCTCAAGAAGCTCAACAAGCTCTTGGTCGAACAGGTGTGTATGGCGACCGGTGGCCCCTGCAGCTACTCTGGTCGTGATATGAAGACCACGCACAAGGGCATGAAGGTTACCGACGCCGCTTTTGGCGCGCTCGTTGAAGACCTGGTCAGCGCATTGGATACCTTCAACGTGCCGGCAAAGGAAAAAGGCGAACTCTTGGCGATCCTTGGACCGATGAAGAGTGACATCGTCGAGAAGTAACGACTGACCAGTGCTCAACACTGGCATCGTCGTGCGGTAGTGTTTCCCGTCAGCCAGGATCTTCCGATCCTGGCTGACGCGGTCCTCAGCTAGTAGTCCTCCCTATCCTTTCGATCTCAGATCGAGCTAATTTCTCCAAGAGCATGGGCACTGCCACTTAGGACATTGTCGTGTTATGATGTAGCGATTTTTGTGCGCCTCTTTCCATGCGGCGCACGCATATGTGTAGCGGTAAAATTCAGTGGTATCACCAAGGAGGAACCATGAGCGGGAAGCGTTTGATTGTGACGTTGTGTAGTTTCATCGCCGTTGCCTTGTGGAGTACGGCAGGATGGTCAGGCCCCGAGTCCGACCCGATCAAGCCGCGCGTTCCAGATGCTGAGCGTGGGGAAGCACGGAAAATGAAAAGTCCGATCACCGTGACCCCTGAGATCCTCGCCAAGGGCAAGGATCTCTATGAAGGTAAGGGCACCTGCGCAAATTGTCACGGTCAAAGTGGCGAAGGTGATGGTGCGGGGGGAATGCTGCTCACGCCAGGCCCACGAAACTTTACGAATTGTAAATTCCATAAGAAGCGAAACGATGGAGAACTGTTCTGGATCATGAAGAACGGAAGCCCTGGCACGGGCATGCCCGCCCTGGTGAAGGGCAATGTCATCACCGAAGAAGAAGCCTGGATGATCATTGCCTACGAACGAAGCTTCTGTAAGGAATAGCAACTGACCGGCATAGAGCTGTAGGACCATCCTTTTGGTGCCTACAGCTCGTGCTTGTTCATCGCCTCGTTTGAAGCTCTCCTCTATCCTCTAATTTTGAGGCCACCTCCGCACTGTTCCCTCGCCTGAATACTACCAGTCCCTGTATCGATACCGATTTCAACCCGCCACTCGCTTTGACCTTTTTTTCTTCCTAGAAAGAGGTGTACGCTATACAAGATTGTGATGGTTCCAGAGGAGACGAGGCCGTGAGCGCTCCGATGAACCTGCAGAGAGTACTTCTCATCTCGAAAGATCCTCAGCTTGGACAGCTTGTCAACGCTGCCCTGCCGCAGCGAAGCGTTCACTCAGTCCCGACCGTCGCAGAGGGGCTTACACGGTGGTCAGATATTTCTCCTCTGCTGGTCATCGGCGAAGGAACGTCTCATACGCTCGCGCCACTCTTTGAATATGCGCGACAACTCCCTTCGGCTCCCCCTGTGTTGGTCATCGGAGACCGCCATTCCATCAAAGACGCCGTCGAAACTATGCGGGCCGGTGCAGCGGATTATCTGACCAAACCCCTTCTTCCGACGGATCTCTCGACTGTGATCGGTCGCATCCTCAAGCAATCTCCTCTCATGACTTCTGCGGCACCACGGGATCCGTTTTCCTCCATTGTCAGCATGTCGCCTCAGATGAACTTGATGAAGCACCTGGCCAAAGAAGTGGCCGTAACCGATGCAACGGTCCTCATCACAGGAGAAAGTGGAACCGGGAAGGAATTGTTTGCAGAAGCGATCCACCACTTCAGCCCCAGATCCCATGGCCCACTGATCGCCCTCAATTGCGCCGGGATTCCGGAGCATCTCTTGGAAGCAGAGCTGTTCGGCTATGAACCAGGGGCCTTTACCGACGCCAAACGCGCCAAGCCTGGGCGATTCCAAATGGCGGAGGGCGGCACGCTCTTTCTCGACGAGATCGGAGAAATGAGCCTGACCGCTCAAGCCAAGCTACTCCGTGTGCTGGAGAACCGCACCGTCGACCCTCTTGGCGATACCCAGAGTCACAAAGTGAATATCCGGATTCTCGCTGCAACCAACGAAGATCTGCTCGCCCACATTAAATCGGGCCGGTTCCGTCTCGATCTGTATTATCGATTGAACGTCTATCAACTCCGTATTGCCCCGCTCCGCGAGCGGCCTGAAGACATTGAACCGATTCTCTTGATCTTCCTCGAACGAGCCAAACAGGAACGGGGGTGCCGCGTGAAGGCCATTGCCCCATCCGCGCTAACGGTCCTCAGAAGCCACACATGGCCGGGCAATGTCCGAGAACTGCACAATGTCGTCGAGTGGCTCACAATCACCTGCAAGGAAGACGTGATCCAGCCACATCACCTCCCATCCTCTGTGCATACTCACTCGACAGTCGGCGAGCATGGCCCTGAACTCAAGCCATCACTCCTCGCCTTCGGACTATCATTGCAGGAGATGGAAAAGAAGCTGCTCGAAGAAGCACTACAAAAGGCATCGGGCAATGTCTCGGAAGCCAGCCGCCTCCTCAAGATGACCCGCAATACACTCCGCTATCGGATGGCCAAGCATCATCTTCAATAGCCATCACCACAAACAACCTGACACCTCCTCAGCTAACAGACTCCCGCGTTTCAAGTGAGTCCAGCCTTTGGCATCACCCACCGAGTCGTCAAGTTGCATTACTTGCCAGACAGCTTCGGGGTTCCCACTTGGAAGCTCCCCCAGAGTCCAGCAGACCACATAGGATTCGGCCCGTCTCGATAGAGCCAATACCCCTCGCGGGCGCTGGGAATCGTTACCGTCAGTGCCTTACCAACAGACATTAACGGACTGTGCGCCGATCCATACTTCGGCAAGAGATCTTCAAAATCATGTCCGTAGAGCAAAAATGCGTGCTGCCGAGCACGACCGTGAGGTTGTAAAACTCGGAACCGCACCTCCTCGCCAGGGTTCGCCGTATATTCAGCCGTCGGAATCGGCTTGTACTCCGGCGTGAAGAAATTCGTCGGGTAGAAAACCTGGTTCAGATTAGCCTTGTCCTTTTGCCCAAGCCGGGCAAAGAATGGGGCCGTCTGATAGTTGAAGGCCTTGTCCCCAAGGTCATAGGAATCGTCGCAAATCCTGCAATTTTCGATCGGCCCATCCGAATCGCCTGACTTCTTATGCAGATTTAGCCCATCTCGGTATATCACAACATGTTCACGAAACGAGCGAGTCTGAAGCCCCTCGCGATAGTGAATCACCGCAGAGATCCCGCCATTCGACACCTGCTCATTCGTAGACGGATCATGATAGGTCGACCCCACCGGCTCAACAATGAGTGTGCCAACCAAGCCATGAGACGGCTGGTTGATGATATCGCCCCAGGAGGTCAGATTCACTGGACCGAACTCATACGGTTCGTGCTTCAATCGGTCACCATCCAGCTTCACCACTCCGGCATACCAATAGAACATACGACTCGCATTAGGTTGTAATGGGTCCTCCCCGTTATGACCGACTGCTGCTCCGTTGTAACTCGACAGATTGTAGGAAAGAAGTTGAGGATGGATTGTGACGAACGACGAAGGTTGCATATTTTCAGCACCGCCTCCGGTCTCAGAGTCCTTGTCAACATTCAGTGAAACAATCTTAGGCATCAGCGCATCGCCAGCTCGATCCTTCAGCTTGTCGGGTAGACGGTTTGCCAGTTGCACCTTGATGCAATCGCCCGCATTGACCCGCAATACCAGCGGCTCGATCGGATTCTTGATAGTCGGATCAGTAAGCCGTGCCTGATATTGTTCCTTCAACGCCTGACGTCGATCATTTAACGCCTGCTCCGATAGCGGAGCACCCCCCACCGGAAGCCGTTCAAGCAGGATGAATGCAAGGGGATCGGGATCGACAATTCCGGACTGTCGATCGTAGGGAAGCGCCTCCCCCAGCCAATCACGAATGCTCACCGCATCAATGTAGAACGTGACCTCTGTAGACTGACCGGCTGCTACCAGTTGCTTAAAGTTTGCCGGCATCGGGCACGTGCCGTCATACCGGTCCTGTTCCGATTGCAGCGCAAGTTTGCCTGATGGATTCTGATCCAATGGTTTAAGCCGATCACCGATTGGTTTGAATGCGGCATCGCCTGATTTCAGGTCGTGTACTGTCTTGTTGCCCAGCGCTGCAGGTGTACGTCCTTGTGGATCGACGGCCTGACGTCCGTTATAGGCTCGAATAAAGCCCCATGCGCCATTCCATAGGTCATCCACCGACCCAAAGTCATAGAGGTAATCGACGAGTTGAAGTCCACGGGTCACGTTACCAAACCCAAGTTTCATTTCGAAATGTTCCGAGATCCCGATCTCCTGAGCTGCCACCAATGGGCTCTGAGGATTCGCAATCTCTCGGGGCCAATGCATCCCATGGATATTCAGCATGTGCTGCACCTCTTGCGCACCTTGAATCACGCGCAACTGCGCCAGTTCTCCTTCGTACCCTTCGAATATTTCGGAAGCCGGATCACCATGGACTCGCGAATCGAATACCAACGCCATATCGCCTTGTAAACCCAACTTCTGCCGCTTGATACTGCCATCCACCTCACGCAATCCGATACGGAGCGGAATCGGTTCGTGCCGATAGTTCACAAGATAGGGATTGTGATGATCCTTTGAAATGGCTTCAGGAAACCACGGCGGGTCAACCGGTCTTCCATGCAGGTGCCAGTAGTGCTCAGCATGCTGTTCAAGCTTTTTCACCGTCGGTGCATCAATGTCGGCCGCTCGCGCCTTGTTGACTAAATTCTGCATGCCATGCAGTTTGCCCTCGATTGGTTCTTCGGCATGCTTGCGATGCGGGTCATACAACAGCGCAAAATCCGCGAGGGCCAGGGCGAACTCGCGGTGATCCGGATGCATCGTCTGATCATGCGCATGGACGATCATCGCCTGCGTGCCAACGCCACCCGTGAGTGGATCGCCGTTCGGGTTCAGCCACTCCGAACCAGATGGCTCGATCAGCAATGCGCTGTAAAATCCATGATGCTGAATCGACGACGGCCCGAAGTGATCGTGCGTGAACACAGTACGAATCGTGCGGTCACGACAAGCTTTGGGCGCCTGTGAGGGCAGCCCGCGCACTCCGCCGCTCGCCTCGCAGGTATTCAGATCCACCATAAGAGGATCGGCAAACCAGCGCTGGACGGTCGTTTGATACTCATTCGGACCAGGCATCATGAGCGTGATCGGTCGTCCCTGCGCATCGACAGTCTGGCCGCCGGGTCGATGGGAGGCTTCGATCCGCTCTCGAATCGCACCCTGCGCAAAGGTGCCGTCCTCATAGTTCCAGCCATTGCCGGATCCATCCGACGACATCACATCAAACTTCACGAGATGGATATGTTGGCCGATCGTGTCGGTCGGTGTCTTCACCTGGAAATCATCCAACTCCAGTTCGTGAGAGCTGCGATTAGTGTGGTGGTAACGAATACATTCGCCGGAATTCGCGCGGAAGAAAAACGGTTTGGCCTTGTCTGTTTTGACTCGAGCCTTCCCGTGAGGATCACGGTAAGTACCGACATCCTGATCCAGCACGTTAATCCGTCCTTGCGGATCGTGCCATCCATCATGGTTCACCACCATATCAACGTCGATGGCGGACACGTGATAATCCCGATAGAGAAGATTCCCCTCCTTGTCAACTTGGCCCGCTAACTTCGCCACATTCACGTCGCAGGGATCGGCAAACGGCGCGCCCGGTTGAGGGACTCGTCCGTTCACCTCGTACACTGCCGGCAGCCCGTCCGGTGTCACGCTTGGATGACCGGACACCTTCGCATGAAAGGCCATCGCCGCCTGCTCCTCCGGGGTACCATCGGGAGACAGGACCTTGATTATTGCTGACTCCAACTTCACGGTCATATCACCTGTGGATAATGCGCGATTCAGGATCTTCTGGCCACGTTGCGACTCGGGCAAATTCTGAATTTCCTGATGCGTAAGATGGGAAACGCTTCTGGTTCCCCCAGTGATCACATGCCGATCGAGTCCACCATTGTGCACCATATCCTTAGGCGGCTGTGGCGCACGATGCCCCACCTGTCCCGGAATGAAAAATGGAAACCCGGGGTTTTGAGCGGTCCCATACCCAGGAACCGGTGGCATCGCCTGACCAGGCAATGGAATGACCGCGGGCACCGGCGTGCCAGTGGTGGGATTCGTCATTCCGGTTTTGGGATCGGTCCCTGCTCCGAGCTCGCCATCCGGTAATCGGCGCGTGCCGTCTTCGAACACATCATGCACCCGCCATAACTCCCACATGCCTTGGGCGAAGTGTGGGTACAGATGACAGTGGAAGATCGAATCGCCCGGTGTTTTGTTGCGATTCCCGCTTCCGCCGTAAAAAATGGGATAGACAAATCCTTGCTGCGGAGCGATCGTTTGTGAATCGAGGTAGGTGCCGGTACTCTCCTCTTGTTGGGCCAACCATTGATGGGCGTGCAAATGAAAGACATGCGTTTCCTTCGGCCCGGCATGGAGGTTCCGGAATTCCACGCGATCATTGAGATATGAATGATGGACATTCGATGGATCATCGGCGAACTCCGGCAACAACGCCGGATCGCCGTTGGCCCACGACTCCAAAAAGAATTCCTCGTAGGCACATTCCATGCAATCCTTTGCCGGGCCGATGCCTTTTCGATTGGCAAGGAGAATAGTTCCCATGCCGCTTGCACCATAGTTGATCCCGAAACCATCTCGAACCCCGGATAAAGCGAACGACTGTTCCAGCTCGGTAAACTCGTCGCGATAGAACGTCTTCAACTCATCGTGAAACACGGCTGTGAACTCACGAAAGGCGGGCGACTCAGACGATTTATGATCGACGACGATAGCATTCAGATCCCCGTGCACCAGGTCGAACTCGTACGGCCCACGTGGGCGCAGCATCTTCAGGGTCGGCGTGCCATCCGGCTCGATCGCGTCATAATTCAGCAGCGACGCCCCCTGGCGCTGCGCTTTCACACGAGCATATTCGTCCTTCGTGGTCTGGCTTCGATACCACTCGCTGTCTTTGGGTTCGACGTGAAGGGCTCCGAACAGACCATGCACTAAACTTCCCCCATCTCCTTCTCCACCTGCCGGTGCGGAGTTACTGAAAAGCAGATGGGTCGCAGGTTTGGCTTTCGCATCAATCTCCCACTGATAGGTGATGGTTTGACCAGGAGCAATGCCGGCAATGCCAGTGACCCGCGGATCAAACGTATTTCCCGTCGACGTGAGGCCGGAGATGGTGAGCGAGGCACAGCGGGTACGCGGCCAGTCATTGCGCCGGTCAGTGGGATTGGGTGATTTACCGATTGCGAGATCGGATCCACAGCCCTTGGCCGCTGCTTCTCCAGTCACTTCTCGCTCCGTCTCTTCGCCCTCTTCTGCTTCTGCTGGCAACGGAGGCAACTCTTTCTCATTCAGATTCGTATAAGGAGGAGCCCAAGATCTCGAACTCAAATCTGGCTGTTCCGGAGACAACAGGTTGGTGAAATGAACAACGAGATGATCACCAGGAGCTACACGCAGCACTAGCGGACGCGGTCGTTTTCCGACTCTGAGACGAACCTGTCCTGGCTTCGACTGTTCGGTCAGAGGACTTCCATCCCTGTTGACGACATCCCGCTTCAGCGCGTAGATCATGCCGTAAGGATTCATCGACCCAAATCGGTTATAGACCAACTGTTGATCCAATGCGACCACGTCAGCATGAATCGTGCGCGGAAGCGGATGAAATGGTGAACGGAACTGCGTACAACTGACTCCCGCTATCACAACCACCATACCCAGCATCATTCCACAGATTCGTTTGGTATCTACAGCCTGCATCGGTCTTCCTCCTCCAAGTCCTATTCGTATCACGCTGGCGTCCTACCCAAGCGCAATGCAATCCAGCAAGAGCGCCGATGGACGAGCATTACCGCCTGGTCTCGGTAACGGAATCGATGTCGAGATCCCATTGGCAACAATCCAGTGAAGACTCCCACAGAACTGCGTTGTCGGGCGCCAAGAAAAGGCTTCCCAGTTCGTGTACCACCGCCCCTGACGTTCCAACTCAAGCGATTGAGCCAAGTACATTTTATAAATCGGCTCATTCTGAGTATCCCGGTCATACGCGACAAACATCGCGAAGTCGTTCGCAGGCGACCAATCGAACCGCGCGAAGGCCCAGTGAAACCACAGAGCTTGCCCCGCCTTGATTGTTACATCGCAACACTTCAGCACTGCGCCATCGGCCGCCAGCGTTGTCTGACCACTCACGTCGGGTGTAAATGTATATTGGGAGAGCGCGGCAGGCTTCGGATTGCCTGGCTGCATTACTCGTGCACCGTCTCCATCGATTTGATGAGGGGCATCGAGAACCGCAAAATATTGTCCGCTGACCGGGTGAAACACGTACGTTCCTCTGAACGCATCGAACGTATTGACGACGCTGCACATTCCCTGGGTTTCGAAGTTATTGAGATCCCCTCTCTCAAATTCCCAGTTGTCTGTCGTTCCTGGCATAGCCGTGGTACCCCCTTCGCAAAGAATTGAGTTTCTGTACTACCAGGTTGCAAACTCGGTTCCAGGATGAACCAGAACATGACTATCTGTCTGACGGTTCCCTGCTACCCATATTGGAGAAGCTGTGTCACTTTACGAATGAAGAAAAATACGGGACGAGCTGGACGGGTACCATACCTGACTCCTGCCGTGGCCTCACACTGAATGATTTGAATCGCTAACCAATTGATTACGGGAGGGAACTCACCAAAAACTGAAACCTTCATTAAACCGGTCTCTCGCCCTTGCCACCATCCCTCCGCCAGAGAAAGGCCTTGAAGTAGATGTCTCTCACCTTGAGCAAAGGCAGGCAAACCGCACCTTTGTGATCCTCAACCTATCCGTTCATTTGGGTCGAAGGCAGGGTGAATCAAAAAGGATCCAGGAAGTGAATCTGAATAGATACGTATGGGAGGCTCGGCACGGAAGCAGGTGGGTATCTCGTGACGGGACTACCGAGCAGGCTGCAATGTATCCTTTTACAGATCCGTCGCTTATCGCAGTTTCGCCACCGTCACGCCATCGCCACCCTCGGCTCGATCGCCGGGACGAAACTCCGCCACATAGGGTGATGATTTCAAGTACTCTCGGAGGGCGGATTTGAGTCGGCCGGTGCCATGGCCATGAATGACACGGAGGAACGGCGCGCCATCCAGCGTCGCTCGATCCAACGCCGCCACGACCTGATCCAATGCCTCATCCACGGCTTGGCCTCGCACATCCACAACAGTCTGCTCATCCAACCCTAATCCGGTACTTGTCATACCCCGATGAAGAGACGATGCTGTGGTAGTCGGCTGAGGAGGTCCCGAGTGAGGCTCACCGGCGATCCCAACAAGGTTCGAGACGGTGGCTAAGATCTCTCCTTCTCCAACTTTGACGCGCACCCGCTTCTTCCCTTGTGGGAGCTCGAGCAACGTCCCGGTCATGCCCAAGCCCGTGATTTCCACCGTATCGCCGACGGCAAGCCGTTCGATCGGGATCGGCTCGCTCGGTGGTGCAAGCTCCTGCCTGGTTTTCGTCTCCAACTCACGGAGCCGTTCTTTCGTCTCCTTCACCTTGATGAGCTTTTGTTCACGCTTCAATGAATCGACTGTGGCCTGCACCTCTGCCCGCGCACGCTGAAACTGTTCTCCGATTTTCTTTTTGAGCCCTCGCCGCGCCTCCTGTTCTGCCTGTTCGAGTTGCACGCGGAGCACCTGAGCCTCGCGAGCCGCTTGTTCAGCTTCTCGTCTGGCTCGCTGAGTCTGCTCCCGATCATCGGCAAGCTGACGCTGCTTCCGTTGCAAATCCGCCATCAATTCATCGAGCCGTTGGTTCTGGCGATGCAGGCGTTTTCTCGCCTCCTTCACCAAACCTTCGTCCATGCCGAGACGCCCGGCGATCTCGAGCGCCGATGAGCCACCGGGAATGCCCATGAACAATCGATACGTCGGAGCCAACTGTTCGACATCGAATTCGACACTGGCATTCCCAAACCCAGCGGTCGTTTGTGCGAGCTCTTTGAGCGCACCGTAGTGCGTCGTGGCCACGACTTTCATATTGAGTTCAGCCAAGCGACAGAGCAGCGCCTCCGCCAATGCGGCCCCTTCTTGAGGATCCGTCGAGGTCACCGGCTCATCAAGCAGCACCAGCGAACGCGGTGGAGAGGGAGCCTCGGTCATCGAACAAGCGGCATGCTCGGACAGGAGCCGGATCATCTGAGTCATGTGCGCCGAAAAGCTGGAGAGGTCGCGACTCAAGTCCTGGGCGTCACCAATATCGGCATAGAGATCGGTAAAAATTGCCATCTCCGATTCCGGCGCGCAAGGAAGATGTAGTCCGGCGCGAACCATGAGCGCAAAAAGCCCGACGATCTTGAGCGTGACGGTCTTCCCACCTGTGTTCGGTCCGGAGATCACCAGCACACGAACCGTTTCGTCCAAGTCGATATCATTGGCCACGACCTGATCCTTTGCAAGTAGCAGGAGCGGATGTCGGGCCTGTTTGAGGATGACGCGACCGGACTCATTCAAGGCGACAGGGTTACATTTCAGCCGGCGGCTCATCTCGGCCCTGGCCTTGATGACATCGCATTGAGCCAACACTTCAATCCCTTGAGTGATCAGACCCGACTGAGAGGCCACGACCGTACTCAACTCCCGCAGGATACGCTGCACCTCCCGTTCAATCTCCACATCCGCCACCTTGATGGAATTGTTCAGCTCGACCAGCTCCCGCGGCTCAAGAAAGACGGTCGCGCCGCTCGAAGACACATCATGAACGATCCCGGGAATGCGCCCCCGCATGTCCGCCTTGACCGGTATCACATAGCGTCCTTCCCGCTGGGCAAAATACGACTCTTGCAACACCTCTTCATACCGCCGTGAATGGAGGATCCGCTCAAGCTGATCCCGCATGTCCTGCTTCAATCCCTGCGCGTAATGAGTCATACGACGCAACTCCGGTGAGGCCGTCTCCTTCATGGCTCCATCCGGTTGGATTGCTCCCTCGATCACCCGCAACACGCCGCGCAGAGCCTGTGTGGCACGGAGCGGCTCCAAGACCTGCGCCAACCGCGGCGTCCCGCTCGTGTGAGAGTCCGCATAGCGCTCCAGCTCAGCCAGCATGGTCAGCACGATGGCACAATCCCGCAATTCGCCAGCCTCCAGTACGCCTCCTTTGGACGCCCGACTCACGGGCTCTCGAATATCGGGGAAACTCAACGCCGGGACCGGATCGCTTCCTTCGAGCCACGCAACCATTTCACTCGTCTCTTGTTGGCGGTGACGAGCCTCCGTCAGCTCGCGCGCCAATAGGAGTGATTGGCATCGAGAGCGTCCGATCGCCGACTGCGCATGCAGGGCGAGGACCTCCAATACACGCCCCCACTCCAACGCATGCGTCGCTTGATCGAATAATGTCCGGCTCATCAGTCAGGTGCCTCGCAGTTCGAAAGAACTCAGAACTCTAGCCTTCCGGCAGAACTGGAAGCAACTCCCGGAGCATCGACATACTCAGAATCCAGCGTCGTGCCATATCGTTTTCGGACAACGCTCCCCGCCTGCTATCTTGACAACAAGGAGAATGCATCGATAGTATTCGTATTTGTGCTGTGCTACCTGTCTGTTCTCGATCAACACATTTGCCTGTAGAGGAATACACCATGGCCATTCGTATCGGAATCAATGGATTTGGACGGATCGGGCGCAACGTGATGCGCGCCTCAATGGGAGACAAAGACCTGCAGATCATTGCGATCAACGATCTCACAGACGCCAAAACACTGGCCTACCTTCTCAAATACGATTCAGTCCATGGAACGTTGCCGGCGACCGTCGAAGCCAAAGACGACCAGATCCTCGTTGACGGAAATCCGATCAAAGTGCTGGCCGTCAAAGATCCCAAAGAACTGCCCTGGAAAGCGTTGGACGTTGACGTCGTCATCGAATCGACCGGTCGATTTACCGACCGTGAGGCAGCCGGCAAACATTTGTCCGCCGGCGCCAAACACGTGATTATTTCCGCTCCAGCCAAAGATCCCGACGTGACGATCGTCCTCGGCGTCAATGATGAAAAGTTCGACCCCAAATCACACCACATCGTCTCCAATGCCTCCTGCACGACCAACTGCCTTGCCCCGGTGGCCAAAATCTTATTGGAAAATTTCGGGATCAAGCATGGCATTATGACTACCATCCACTCATACACCAACGACCAACAGCTCTTAGATCTGCCGCACAAGGATCTTCGGCGTGCACGTGCCGCAGGAATGTCGATGATCCCGACCAGCACCGGCGCCGCGAAGGCGTTACACCTCGTCATCCCGGAACTCAAAGGCAAATTGGATGGGCTGGCCATTCGGGTACCGACCCCGAACGTCTCGCTGGTCGACCTCACGGTGGAAACTGAGAAAGATTGCGATATCGCCTCGGTGAATGCCGCATTCAAAAAGGCCGCGGACGGCCCTCTCAAGGGTATTCTCAAATATTCAGAAGATCCGATCGTCTCAATCGACCAAAAGGGTGATGCTCACTCCGCGACTGTCGATGCCCCATTGACCAATGTCGTGGACAAGCGCCTGGTCAAGGTCACAGCGTGGTACGACAACGAATGGGGATATTCCTGTCGCGTCCGCGATCTCGTGAAGGTCTTGGCCGGGAAATCAGCAACTCGCTGAGCATCCAAGCAACGCGCAATGCACACAGGTCTAGGCTTCGGGATGTCCATCGGATCCATCTTCACATTGACTGACCTTAACTGAAGGAGCGCTTCATGAACTTGCACAAAAAAACCATTGAGGATGTGCAACTTCGTGGAAAGCGAGTCATCATTCGGGCCGATTTCAATGTCCCGCTCGATGAGTCTCTCCACATCACGGATGACACCCGCATTCGTTCGACGCTCCCCACAATCAATCGTGTCGTGGATGAGGGCGCGAAAGTCATTCTGTGCTCACACCTTGGTCGACCGAAAGGAGCATTCGAACCCAAATACAGCCTCGCGCCTGTGGCCAAACGCTTAGGACGGCTCCTTGGGAAAGAGGTCCTTTTCGCTCCGGATTGCATAGGACCAGCCGTCGAGAAGCTAGTGGCCAAGATGAAGGACGGGGACGTGCTCTTGCTCGAAAACCTTCGGTTTCATACCGGTGAAGAGAAAAACGACGATGGCTTCGCGAAGGCCCTGGCCTCGCTGGGAGACGTATTCATCAACGACGCCTTTGGAGCCGCACACCGTGCCCACGCCTCGACGGTCGGCATTACGAAGTACATTAAGGATGCCGCAGCAGGAGCCTTGCTCAAGAGGGAGATCGAGTACCTCGAGGGGGCCGTCGCCAATCCCGTACGACCGTTTGCCGCTGTCTTGGGCGGCGCCAAGGTATCCGGGAAAATTGGGGTCATTGAAAATCTCGGCAAGAAAGTCGACAAAGTCATCATCGGCGGGGGCATGGCCTTCACCTTCTTGAAGGCAAAAGGCATGGAGATCGGCAACTCGCTCTGTGAAATGGACATGCTGGATTTCGCGCGAGGCATTGAGGACCATGCCCTCTCGCGCGGGGTCAAGTTTTATCTTCCCGTCGACTGTGTAGTCGCCGCCAGCCGAGAGGTCGGTGCAGAAACCAAGATTGTCCCCGTTCAGGAAATTCCGAAAGGGTGGTACGCCCTCGACATTGGCCCGGCCTCCGTCAAGCTCTTCAATGAGGCGGTCCAAAACGCCAAGACCATCCTCTGGAACGGGCCGATGGGTGTCTTTGAAATCGACGCCTACGCAAGGGGAACCTTGGCCATGGCCCATGCCATCGCCGATGCGTACGCCCTCACGATCGTCGGTGGCGGTGAAACCGCCCTTGCCGTTCATCGAGCCGGTGTATCAGAAAACATGTCCTTTATCTCAACCGGCGGCGGTGCAGCGCTGGAATTGCTTGAAGGGAAAACGTTGCCCGGCCTTGCGGCACTGCCCGATCGCCAGGACTGACGACCATTCTTCAGCACAATCTCAATCCCAGGGAACTTCTGTGCGCACACTATTGATTGTCGGCAATTGGAAGATGAATAAGACTGCGTCCGAGGCGGCCGCATTTGTTGGTGAACTGAACCAACATCTTTCGACGCCGCCCACAGGCGTGGAACTGGTTGTGGCTCCCCCATTTACGGCATTGGAGTCAGTCCGCAGAGTATTGGGCTCAGTATCACAGATCCAGCTCTGTGCGCAAAATCTGTTCTGGGAAACACAGGGCGCATACACCGGAGAGATTTCTGCCCCCATGCTGAAGGACCTCGGCTGCCGATATGTGATTCTTGGCCACTCCGAGCGGCGCACACTCTTCGGCGAACAGAGTGACGGCATTCGCAGAAAAATTCAGGCGGCCCTCGCGCATGGGATTCGTCCGATCCTCTGCATCGGCGAGTCCCTCACGCAACGAGAAGCCGGTTCAACCAACGACGTGCTCGCCCAACAGCTTCATGAGAGTCTATCCGGTTTTTCCGCCGAGACCTTGGAAAGTCTCACCGTCGCCTATGAGCCGATATGGGCGATCGGGACCGGTCGATCGGCAACCATTGAGCAAGCCGTTGCGGCCCACCAGACGATTCGAACAGTGCTTGCCGCCGCCACGTCTCCCGTCGTCGCCGAACGGACAAGGATTCTGTATGGAGGCAGCGTGACGACGAAGAACATCGCCTCGCTCTTGTCGTCGGACCAGGTGGATGGTGCGCTTATCGGAGGCGCTTGCCTGGAGATTAGCTCCTTTGTTACAATCGCCAAACTTGCTTATACTACTCGATCAATCGGAGTTTGAACTTTCATGCTGTACACGCTGATCGTGGTCGTCCACGTGTTCATTTGTTTTCTGATGATTGGAGCAATTCTCCTTCAGTCCGGGAAAGGGGCGGAGATCGGAGCCGCGTTTGGTGGATCCAGCCAAACGGTATTCGGAAGCCGTGGCCCGGCCAACTTTCTCAGTAAGCTAACGGTCTTCGTTGCGGCCATTTTTATGGTGACATCATTCAGCCTGGCCATCTTGGCAAAACAGCGGAATTTCTCCTCGACGGTCATCGACCTTGAGCACAAGAGTGAACCGGCAACTCCTCCGGCCGCACCACCGGCTCAGCCATCCGGCGAGTCCCATTCCTCTACGGGTGAATCTCCCTCCACCGGCCACTAGCCGATATCAGGAAGGCTCCTCGGTCGTCGGCAAGCCCGTACTTGCCTGAGGAAAAGCTGTTGTTCACCTCAGCAGCAGGGCCTATAATATTTCGTGATAAATTAGATCCTGGTCAACCAGGCTTGGTGCGCGGAGTCCTCACCGCGTACGATCGAGAAGAAAGTGTCTTGGAGTGAACGCGTAATCGGCCCTGGTGTACCAGTGCCGATACGGCGGTTGTCAATCTCTCGGACCGGAGTCAGTTCAGCAGCCGTGCCCGTCACAAACACTTCATCTGCAATATACATTTCATCCCGCGTAAACCGTTCTTCGACGACCGTGATGTTTCGCTCTTTCGCCAATTGAATGACGGAATTTCTCGTAATTCCTTCAAGGACCGAGGTCAACGGCGTCGTCTTGAGAACACCTCTGCGGATGATGAACACATTCTCCCCCGTCCCCTCGGCGACATAGCCCTCTGGATCGAGAAGAATCGCCTCGTCGTACCCATCAGCCTTCGCTTGTCGCTTCGCAAGAATGGAGTTCACGTAATAACCGGAGATCTTCCCTCGAGTCATGGACACATTCACATGATGTCGCGTAAAGGAAGACACACAAGCACGCATCCCATGGGCAAGCGCCTCATCCCCTAAATACGCGCCCCACTTCCATGCAGCAATGGCCACTCGAATCGGGTTGTCTCCAGGATGCACCCCCATCGCGCCATACCCGATAAAAACCAACGGGCGGATATAACAAGCATCCAGTCGATTGACCCGGACTGTTTCCACGATGGCTTCGATCATCTGTTTCTTATCGTACGGCATGACCATCATGCTGATGTGTGCCGAGTCAAACAATCGATCGACATGTTCCTGAAGCCGAAAGATGGCGGATCCTGATTTACCCTTGTAACAGCGCACCCCTTCGAAGGCGGCTAAACCATAATGTAAAGAATGAGTGAGGACATGGACATTGGCCTCTCCCCAAGCCACAAACTTCCCGTCCATCCAGATCTTTTCAACTGGCTCCAGCATGTGAGTGCGAGCTCCAACAACAGATACCTGAGGAAACTACCCTGGTCAGGGTGACGGACTATAGCGTGCGGCCGGGCTCGGGTCAAGCAACCAGATCACCAGCCAGATCAAGGACTCTCGATCGATTCGGATCAATGATGAAGCACGAGAACGCCTTCATCAACAGCGGAAGAGCTGAAGACTCCGTGCATAGGTGGCTGGTTGTTTAGCAGTCTGCTGAAAAACTCAATATGTGTGCTTCGACAAGCTCAGCACGAACGGAAAACCTCAATAGTTTCAATGACCGCTCCCTTCCTTCTGAGGCTCTCGAAGGATGAACGAAGGGTTTTTCAGCAAACTGTTAGGAAGAGGCACAATAGGCACGAAGACGAGCGCTCAGAAACGTGCCGACTCGATCTTCTCCGTCTGGGCTCATCGTCACAAATTTTGCTCCAAAAAGCAGGCCACGAACCCAACGAACAACCACGCGCTGGACTTCCAACGGCGTCTCCTGATCGGGGAGAGAAAGACGAACGACCAGTTCCATGCCTGGTACGACTTGATGATCGCCGAGTACACGAAACCCGCTTCGACAAAGGTTCATGACGGTTCCTTTCCCAAGAAAGTCACCACCCATGTAATAGGCCTCGCACCGAATGGGAATCCGGTGATACGTACGAATGACAAATTTACTGGTATGAGCCATGCTCTCAGCGCCTTCCTCTCCGTGGAGTGTGACCAGCACAACCACATCGACGACGGGTATGTGTGTGGCGCAAGAATACGTGGCGCCTTGAAGACGATCCTAGTCCTCAAAAGAGGGGGACCGTGAATGATCATCAGACAAACGAGACGCCCTCATAGCTTGACACTTCTTGTACGCACATGTTAAATGAACCGTTCTTTAAGACGGGAGAAGAGATATGTACGCGATTGTTGAAACAGGTGGTAAGCAATATCGGGTAGAAGCAGGGGCGACGGTTCAGGTTGAAAGCCTGCCCGGAGATGTCGGCGCACAAGTAGAACTAGATCAGGTTCGTCTCGTGCACGGTGATGCTACGTTCCTCGTCGGGCAACCACTCGTCGCAGGAGCCAAGGTCACAGCCGAAATTGTGCGCCAGGGACGAACTCGGTCGATTACCGTATTCAAGAAAAAACGCCGCAAAAATTATCGACGTACTCGTGGACACCGGCAAGGATTCACCAAGCTTCTGATTACCGGTATTGCAACGGCCTAAATTAGGGTAGGAAGGACAGACCATGGCAACAAATAAAGGTGGCGGATCTTCACGTAACGGTCGCGACAGTAATCCGCAATACTTGGGAGTCAAAGCCTACGGCGGTCAAACCGTCACGGCCGGCAGCATTATCGTCCGTCAGCGTGGAACCAAGTTCTTTCCAGGTTTCAATGTGGATCTGGGAAGGGACCATACGCTGTTCGCCAAAACAACCGGTGTGGTCAAGTTTGAAGGTGGACGCGGCAGACG
Organism: uncultured Nitrospira sp.; assembly: GCA_964430555.1. Classification (GTDB taxonomy): domain Bacteria; phylum Nitrospirota; class Nitrospiria; order Nitrospirales; family Nitrospiraceae; genus Nitrospira_D. The sequence goes on from CAYSFU010000003.1 coordinate 70,354, forward strand.
AAGAGTCAGTGTGTATCCTAGCTCGGCTAAGTCCTAGCCCTCCTTTTCCACTCTCCCCTTCGCGAGCCAGGCCGACAGGCGTTCTCCCATCCGCCCTCTTTAGGATCGTGGTCGGCTATACTTTTACATCTCCTCACCATGACTCGACTATAGGACACTGGCACCCATGTTTGTCGACGAAGTACGCGTGACAGTACGGGCCGGTCGTGGCGGGAACGGCATCTGTAGCTTTCGGAGAGAAATGTTTGTCCCGCGCGGAGGTCCGGATGGCGGTGACGGCGGCAACGGCGGCGACGTCATCATGACGGCATCGCATCGGCTGACGACTCTGCTTGACCTCCGGTATCAAAACCACTACGAGGCACAAGACGGAAAACATGGCGGAGGTTCGAACTGTACCGGACGCTCAGGTGATGACATCACAATCCGTGTACCAGTCGGAACCATCGTCTACGATGACCAGACAAAAGACATCCTCGCGGATTTTACCGAAGACGGCCAAGCTGCCGTGATCGCCCAGGGAGGGCGTGGCGGGAAAGGGAACAGCAACTTTGCCACGTCCGTCAATCGCGTACCGACCAAGTGCACGCCTGGAACGTCCGGCGAAGAACGCGCTTTACGACTCGAGCTCAAGTTACTTGCCGATGTCGGTCTCGTTGGATTTCCTAATGCGGGAAAGTCGACTTTCATCTCCGCCGTTTCCGCGGCTCGTCCGAAAATTGCCGATTATCCCTTCACGACGTTGGTACCCAATCTGGGCGTCGTCCGATGGGGATCCGACCGCAGCTTTGTCCTCGCCGATATCCCCGGCTTGATCGAAGGGGCGCACGAAGGCAAAGGACTGGGAGTGCAGTTTCTTCGCCATATCGAACGGACCGCGTTTTTACTCCACTTGATCGATGTCTCGGAATGGGCCACCGACGATCCAAGAAGTAGTTTAAAAACCCTCCGACATGAACTGGCCTCATATGGTCAGGAACTGATCACTCGCCCGTTCGCCGTTGTCCCGACGAAGATTGACATCATTGGAGCAGGTGAACGGCTGGAACAAATCCAAGCCTATTGCCGAGACCAAGGGTATCCTTGCTTTCCGATCTCTGCCGCCACGAATACGGGGCTGGATCAGTTGATCCTCTATGTCGGGAAACAGGTTGATCGGGTACGGATGCTGCCATGCGAGACACAGTCCTAACGCAGGCCACACGGATCGTCATCAAAATCGGCAGTAGCCTGATCGCCTCGCGCGCAGAGGGATTACGTCCCGACAGAATTGAGCGATTCGCCGACGAGATTGCCGCGCTGAAAGAACAAGGACGGGAAATTCTGATCGTCTCCTCCGGTGCCATCATCTCCGGTATCAGAAAACTGCAGCTGAAAGAATACCCAAAGACCCTTCCAGTGAAGCAGGCTGCGGCAGCCGTGGGGCAAAGTCGCCTGATGTGGGCGTATGAAAAAGCCTTCGAACGTCTTTCAATCCAGGTCGCGCAGATTCTCCTCACACACCAAGATCTCGAAGACCGCCGCCGCTTCCTCAACGCCCGCCATACCCTTTCGACTCTGATTGATTTTGGCATCGTTCCGATCATCAACGAAAACGATACCGTCGCGGTCGATGAGATCAGAGTCGGCGACAACGATACCCTGGCCAGTGAAGTGGCGCACCTGGCCGATGCAGACCTCTTGGTGATTTTGTCCGACGTCGATGGACTCTACACAGAAGATCCGCGCAAGAACCCTTCAGCCACCCTGATCCCGTTCATCCCGGCCATCACTCACGACATCGAGCAATTGGCCGGCATGTCCAGCACCTTCGAAGGCACGGGTGGCATGGCCACCAAGCTCCGAGCGGCAAAAAAAGTCGGCCAATATGGGATCTCTACCTTGATCCTCAATGGGGAACGAGCCGGACTCCTTGCCACAGCGCTGACGGCAGGAACCGGCGGGAGTCTGTTTCTGGCCAAGGAACGCCGCCTGAATAGCCGAAAACATTGGATTGCCTTCACGCTTCGTCCCCGTGGCCAGATTCATCTCGACCAAGGAGCTGTCGATGCTCTTACGCAACGGGGGAAAAGTCTGCTGGCTTCCGGTATTCGTGAGATCATCGGACCATTTGAATCCGGGGATCCGGTGAGTTGCTTCGATCCCGACGGAAAAGAATTTGCGAAAGGGCTGGTCAACGTGTCATCAGAGCTCTTATCCAGGATGAAAGGCCTCAAGACGACTGTCATCCAGGAACAGTTCGGTTCCCAAGAGTATGAGGAAGTCATTCACCGCGACAATCTCGTGATCCTCTGACATGCGAAGTGTTGACTTAGTGGGTGTTGAGTGATATCGCGCGCGTCAGAAAACTCCCCCTTCGCCGCTTCCCCCTCACCAGCGAACCCTAACCGCCTCGGCCTCCTCGGTGGCAGCTTCAACCCCATTCACAACGGCCATCTCGCGATCGCCCATCAGGTATATGAACGCCTGCGACTCTCTCGGATCCTCTTTATTCCAACCGGCGACCCGCCTCATAAGCAGATCGGATCACTGGCTCCCGCACAGGCTCGCCTCGAAATGCTCACGCTCGCCATCGCTGAGACCCCCTTCTTCGAAGTCTCGACGATTGAGATGAATCGGGCAGGCAAATCGTACTCGATCGACACCGTCCGTGAGGTGCATGCTCAATATGGGCCATCCTGGGAGCTGTTCTTTATCATCGGGTTGGATGCGTTTCTTGAGTTCTCCACCTGGAGAGCCCCTGAGGAACTGTTACAACTCTGCCATTTCCTGGTCGTACCCCGTCCTGGACAATCATTCCAATCCCTCAGCAAAATTCCCCTACTACCCAATCTGAATACACAAGCCCTTCGGCAATTGGATCTCGGCGTCGTAGATCAGGTGGAGATTGCCGTCCCCGGCTCATCCGGTCTCACCTGCATACTCCTCCGACCTTGTCTCATCTCGGCCTCGGAGATCAGAAAGAGGATACAAGGCAACCTCCCGCTGGCAAATATGTTGCCCACCTCGGTAGAATCTTATATACTTCAGCATAGTCTTTATCAGGAGGACCGTAATCGCACGCACATCTAAGGCCACAGCCCTCGCCGTCGCCAAGGCGATGCTCGACAAGAAGGCCCTTGATGTTCAAGTCCTCCATGTCGCTCCGCTGACTTCAATCGCTGATTATCTGGTTCTCGGATCGGCTGAATCCGACCGGCAGACGCGCGCCGTCGCTGATTCGATCGTCGACGCGCTTTCTCGTCTGAATCAACGGCCACTGAGCCTTGAAGGGACAACGTCAGGCCAGTGGGCTCTTATCGATTTCGGCGATGTGGTAGCCCATGTGTTTCGACAGGATGCCCGATCGCATTACGCCCTCGAGCGCCTGTGGAGTGACGCGCGGCAGATTCCCATTTCAGACAACACCTCGGCCCCGACTCCAGAGGCAAAGGGACCGCTACCCAGGAAAGCGCGTTCGCAGAAGATGGTTTAAGCGATGTTCAAACTGCTGATCACCATTTTTCTCATCAGTGCCGGTGTGTTTGTGTATAGCTACTTCCGGGAGCTGAACCCCGGTACTGTCGTCCTCCATACCAGTCACGGGGTGGCGTTCGACATCAGCCCGATCACGTTGGTGTTGATCTCGATGGCCGGAGGAGCCGTCCTGGCGACCTTCGTCGTCGGATTGCAACAGACCGCACACCTCATCCTCAATTGGCGCAGTCAACGTCTCGTACGCCGCAAAGAAAAGGTTGATACGCTTCACCGAGACGGAACCCATGCGTTCATGTCGAAACGCACGTCGGAAGCCATTACACTGCTGGAAAAAGCCCTCGCGATCGACCCGACACGAGTCGACTCACTGCTCTGGCTGGGGAATATCTATCGTTCGGAACAAAACTTTTCTGAGGCCATCCGACTCCACCAACATGCGCAGCGGATGGACGATCGGAACATCGAAGTGCTCTTGGAGTTGGAGCGGGATCTCGAGGAAGCCAAGCGGTATGAAGAAGCCCTGCAGGCCCTTCAGCAAATTCTCAAGATCGAACCTGATAACCTCACGGCCTTGATTCGAAAACGAGACCTCAACATCCGTCTAGAGCGATGGAGCGAGGCACTCGAAATCCAGCACCGCCTGCTCAAAGCCAACCTCCCTGCCGCAGAAAAAGAGGCTGAGGCCGCGCTGCTTCTAGGGTATATGTATGAGGTGGGACGCCAGCTGCTCGAACGCGGCCATCCTGACAAGGCCCGACGCTACTTCCGTGGCGCCATTAAGAAAGACCGTGCGTTCCTCCCCGCCTACATCGGCATCGGAGAAATTCTGCTTCATGAAGGCAAGACGAAAGATGCCGTCGAGATTTTGAAAAAGGTCTACACGCGCACCAGGAGCATCATCATTCTCCATCGTCTGGAGGAATTATTTCTGGATCAAGGCGAACCCAGCGAAATCATCCGAGTCTATCAGGACGCGCTGCAGCAAGACCCGCAGAATCCCGTACTCCAGTTCTATCTTGGCAAACTCTATTACCGGCTTGAAATGGTGGATGAAGCATTTGACCTCCTCTCAACGATTGAGGGTCCGCAAGATCATCTGCTGGACTACCACAAGATCATGGCCAATCTGCACCTGCGGAAACAGCAGTTCGAAGAAGCGATTACGTCGCTCAAGAAAGCGCTGAGTTTCAAGAAACGTGTGGTGGTGCCGTATATCTGTACCCAGTGTCAGCAAGAGTCCGTTGAATGGACAGGTCGATGCCGCCGCTGTGCCAAGTGGAATACGCTTACAGCCCTCCCATGGATTGAGACCAGTCAGGTCTCGACCAACCCGGAGAAAGAACCGTCTCCCAGCTCGTCCGTACCCTACCGAGGCATTGCTTCTCCGTTTGAAACCGTGTAGCTTTCCCGCCGGCACCTGCTGCATACTTGATCGGACAAGGCTGCAATGCGTTGCCTCCTGAATTGAACAGACTTCATTCTCAACAGATCATCTGTCGTATCATTTATTGAGGAACCTATGACCTACACGATGTTGGCGGACAAAGCGCTCCATGACGAACCCCTGACCAGAGAAGAATGCCGCTCCATTTTGGACACCCCAAACGACGACCTACTGGCCTTGTTGCATGCCGCGTTTCAAGTACGCTCCAAATACTTCGGACGAACCGTGCGCCTCCAAATGCTGCAGAACGCCAAGAGCGGGGCCTGCCAAGAAGACTGTCACTATTGTTCACAATCGTCTATCTCCACGGCTCCCATCGAACGGTATAACCTGCTTCCACAGAGGCAGATGATGGAAGGTGCGCGACAGGCCGCCGCCTCGAAAGCTCAGCGCTATTGCATCGTCATCAGCGGACGAAGCCCATTGGATCGAGAGATCGACGAAATCGCCGGAGCGGTCCGTTCCATCAAGCAGGAAGTTCCGATTCAAATTTGCTGTTCACTCGGCTTGATGAGCGAATCTCAAGCAAAGCGTCTCAAAGCCGCCGGTGTTGATCGGGTGAATCATAATCTGAACACCAGCGAAGCCTTTCACGCATCGATCTGCACGACTCATACTTTTCAAGACCGGCTTGCAACCATTAAACACGCGCGTGCGGCAGGACTAGAAATCTGTTCCGGAGGCATCGTCGGTATGGGTGAGTCAGACGAGGACTTGATCGAACTGGCAACAGCCTTGCGCGAGGTCAAGCCGGATTCGATCCCGTTGAACACTCTGCATCCAGTTGCCGGCACACCATTGGAAAATTGCGACCAGCTGACGCCTCAACGCTGTCTCAAAGTACTCTGTCTCTTCCGGTTCCTGCATCCTCGAACTGAAATCCGTATCGCCGGCGGCCGTGAACATAATCTTCGATCTCTTCAACCATTGGCCCTCTATCCGGCTGACTCCGTCTTCGTCAACGGCTACTTGACGACCCCCGGCGCTCCGGCTCCCGAAGTCTGGGGCATGATCGAGGATCTCGGCTTTACCATCGAAGTGGATTATCAGCAACCTGTGGCAGGTTGATTGACTTCATTCTTACGATACAAGTAGCCTATTGACATTTGACATCCATTGAGACGAAGCAATTTTATCACCAATCGGCAAGAGCTCAATGCTGGGGTGTTAGTTGAGCCGTATCGTTTTCCGCATCCATGCTATCAAGCGCATGTTCCAACGACAGGTTTCGGAAGATGATGTTACGCAGGTCCTGGCATCAGGAGCAACTATCGAGAGCTACCCTAATGATGTTCCGTATCCCAGCAAGTTATTGTTGGGTTGGCGAGGAAATCGTCCGTTGCACGTCGTAGCCGCAGACAATGTAGAAGATGATGAAGTAATTGTGATCACGGTCTATGAACCCAATCCGCAGGAGTGGGAAGCCGGGTTTGCGCTGAGGAAGTCTCAATGAGATGTATTATTTGTAAAACCGGGCAAACGAAACCAGGAAAAGCAACGGTCACACTTGAGCGCCATGAAACGACGCTGGTGGTCAAGAATGTCCCGGCAGAGGTCTGTACCAACTGCGGAGAGGAATACGTTGATAACAAAACAGCTGCACAGTTGCTAAAAACAGCAGAAGAGGTGGCCCAACGAGGAGTTCAGGTGGACATTCGATCGTACAAAGCAGCGTAATTCAGAAGCGTATACGGTCATAGGATACACAGCATGACCGCGTTTCTTTCATGATCTTCACCTCAAGCTGACACTACAACACATCCCTCTCAGACTCAAACAGAGCGGTCACACTGTCCAAAAATCTGACGTCATTCGTCGGTTTGATCGTAGCACAAAACACTTTCATACTTTGCATCGCCCACTTACTGATGGATGGGCAAGCTATGATCATTCTGGATCGTCCCCCCAACTGTTAGAGAGAGTCCCATCAAGACCAAGCGGCAGACGGAGAGCACGTTATTTGTGCAAAGCGTGAAACGCACACTCTGCCGAGCGGCAAAAGCAGCTCGCAAAACCGCTAAGCTGTATGGAACACCGATCTATGCCTGAGGAAACGGCAAGGTGGTGGCGAGGAAACCTTGAAACTTCTGACCTACCCAACTTGTTTGACTGTGCTACTCCAATCCTCTTACCGCATCGCCTAGCGCTCGACCGGACACCTTAAACTTTCTCCACCTCTGTGGATACCGGATTGCGTGACTATTGCCCGCATTCAACTCTTTTGGTCAGGAAAGTACCTGGGCGAGTCTGTCAATCTGACTGCAGAGATCCAAAAGTCCTCGCGCAAAACCGGATCGAACAAGTCATCAAGGCCGGTTGGGCTCGACAATCCGAAATCTCACTTCATCAACATAGGAATAGGCTGAAGTCTGTTCTCCGGCAAAGAGGCCACAGCGATACAAACCAGATACCCAGCCTGTTTTGGGAGGAGTCAGGAGAAAATAGCCGGAGTGATCATTCGCAGTAGTCATGACGCGATCTTGAACCATCGTTTGCGGATCTTCCGTCATGTCACGAGTTTCCACTGAACAACGGGCGGTCAGCGGCACGGTGTCGAATGAATCAGAGACCAGCCGAAATATTAAATAGAGTTCTGCTTGAGTGGTCGAGAATGTGTCTCCTGGATGCAAGGGAATGTACTCGTGGGCTCCGGTTGGAAAATCATCTCGCATGACTTTGGTCGCCGGAATCACGAATCGAAACCAGCTAAAATCGGAATCCCGACCGGCAATCGCCACTCCCATCTCTAACGTCTTCTGAGCATTGAGTTTTTTACTCGCTTTTGCATACAGGGCTTCTTCCGAGAGTACGGATGTCTGGGCTCCCGAGTCTTTCTCCTTTTTGTCTTCTTCTTGTTTCAGCTTCACCAGTTCCGGGACATGGGGTTTCACCTGGTCGAGCCAGCGAGCGATTTTGTCCTTCGCCAGCACGCGGGTACCGGCTGGAAACGGGACATCCTTGTTGATCTGTTCAAATTCTACAGCTGCGTCATACAACAACTGAAAGTGAATGAAGGCCTCTTCCCAGCGTTGCAACTTCACGTAACACTGCCCCATCCGATACGTCGTATCCGCGAAGTCTTCCTCGCTCGGGTTGAGATTCGAGATATTGCCGAACACCGCGAGCGCCTCCTCGCACCGATCTAATTGCATGAGAGTCAGTCCTAATTGATGGGTGGCGAGAGGATCGTGAGGATTGAGGCTGAGTAACTTGCGATACATCGGCTCGGCCTCCTGATATCGGCCAGACTCGAACAGATTCCAGGCATCCGACCGAATCGCGGCCCATTCCTTTAGCTGGATCGCTGTCGCGGAAGGCATCAACGTCGGAGTGAACCGTCGTCCTCGCTCCATCGACTCATGGAGTTGAGCAAGCTGATTCTTGGCCTGCAGCTCAAGCGGCGAACCAGGTGGAATATGCCGTAGTACATATTCAAGATCGGCATCAGCGGCTTGATAATCCAACACATCGAAGTATGCACGAGCCAAGGCAAGTCGCCAGCCCAGGAACTCAGGCTTGAGCTCCACCGCGCGTTTATACAATTCCAATGATTCCTCTAAGCGATCACGCTTCCGCAGCTCCAGCGCCAAGCGCCAGTGGGCCGATGGATTTCTGACATCAATCCGCACGATGGAGCGAAGTTCTGCAAGTGCCTCCTCGTCTTGCCCCCACCGAACCAGCACCGCCCATTTCGCCCAACGGACATTGAGCGCAGCAGGATCTGTCGCCAGGACTCGATCGTAGGCCTGGACTGCTTCCTTCGGGCTTCGCAACGTGGACAGAATGTCACCGCGTAATTTCTGGAAGGCGAGCGCTTGAGGATAATCCTGTATCCCTTGTTCGAGCAATTCAAGCGCGGAGGTTACCGCCCCACTCTCCCACGCCACTCCGACCTGTTCGAGTACCTGTTCAACCGGCACCACTCGCCCATCATCTGCGAAAGCGCGGAGATCAGCCACCGCAACGAACACCAGTACGACCACCACACGAACAACTCCCGTATAGAACTGTTGTCGATTCGCAAAGTTTCGCCCGGCAAATGTCACAGTCATTTTTCGCTGTGCACTCCTCTGTTTTTTAAATTCACTATACCAAGAAGCAGAACACCTCATATCCGGCTAGGCTTCATTCATGCCACTTCCAGGAATCGCCCTGTTGTTTCAAGCCATACCTTGACCTCTCTTCACGATCTGGCTAGTCTAGCTCACGTCGAATCCTCAAAGACAATTCTCCTGGAGATACGTCGTGATTTTAGTAACAGGTGGTGCCGGATATATTGGGTCTCATACGTGTGTGGAGCTGCTCCACGCAGGTCATGACTTGACCGTGTTCGATAATTTTTGCAACAGCCATCCGGAATCGCTCGAACGCGTGCAACGGATCACAGGGAAACGCCTCCGCGTCATCCGTGGCGACATCCGCGACCGAGCGTCACTGGTACAGGCGCTGAAAGAAAGTGGCGCGCAGTCAGTGATTCATTTTGCCGGTCTCAAAGCCGTCGGGGAGTCAGTCCAGCAGCCATTGGACTACTACGACAATAATGTCGCCGGATCGTTGCGTGTGTTGGAAGCAATGAGGCTCTCTGGGGTCAAGACGTTGGTATTCAGTTCTTCCGCCACGGTATACGGAGACCCGCAGCGGTTGCCGTTGACAGAAGAGCATCCCCTCTCGGCAACCAATCCCTACGGGCAAACGAAACTGACGGTGGAGCACATTCTGCGAGATGTGCAGTGTAGTGACGCCTCATGGCGTATCGGGATTCTCCGATACTTCAATCCGGTCGGCGCACATGTCAGCGGTTTGATCGGTGAAGATCCGCAAGGGACCCCCAATAACTTGATGCCGTTCGTCGCACAAGTGGCCGTCGGCCGCCGGCCGCACCTCAATGTGTTCGGCAATGACTACCCCACGCATGACGGGACCGGCGTGCGCGACTACATTCACGTCGTAGACCTTGCCATCGGCCACCTCAAGGCTCTGGAAGCGCTGGAACAATCGATGAACCGGACGGAATGCCTCACGGTCAATCTCGGAACCGGAACTGGGTACAGCGTGTTGGAAATTGTCCGGGCCTTTGAGCAAGCCAGCGGCAATCGTATCGCGTACAAAATCGCGCCTCGCCGCTCCGGTGATGTCGCAGCCTGTTATGCCGATCCCAGCAAGGCAGCCACCCTTCTTGGCTGGCGCGCGACACATAGCCTCGCGGACATGTGCGCCGATACGTGGAAGTGGCAGAGCCTCAGTCCGCACGGATACAATCCTCCTCGGTCAACCGAGGACTGAGGACGCTACAGCGACCTCACAGCCGTCGTACCGGCAGCAGGCACCGTGCTACACCGCCCATCGGATGCTCGACATCTTCCCCTGCCTCAAAAAACTCCGTAGACTACCAGGATCAATTACACTGCCACACTTCAGAATTCCCGAAATTCCTCGAATCGATCAGGCCTCCGCAACTCTACCGCCAATGGCTGGTGGGTGAACGGAATGCTGATGACGTTGTGGCAAGGGCCTGATCATAGGCTTGAACCGCTTTCTTGTGGTTTCGAATCGTGGTACCGAGATCGCACATAGCCACAAGCAGCTTTCTCACCGCGTGAGAGATACGGATTGTGATCATACCTCTGCACAATCATGGATTACGATGTTCCGCTTAAGTCATTCTTGGCGTCGACTGGTTGATCAGTAGTGATGACTAGTGTCATATATTTTCCCTCGCCTATTCGATATACTCAACGTCGTATGAGAGAGCGGTCGATCATGATCGATCGCTTCGTGATTCGGAGGACATGATGAGTCACGTCGGAATCATATGTCCTAATGTGCCAGGACACCTCAATCCCATGGTGGCGCTAGCTGATGCGACTCGGGCCCGTGGCCATCGGGTGACCTTCTTTCTCTTAGGCGAGCCTCCCGCATCGGTCTCAACAGCTGGGTTCGAGATTGTCGCCCTCGGTGGAACCATCTTCCCGTCCGATCAGTACCGAGCCGAATTCGAACGGCTTGGTTCGCTGCAGGGCCGTCCGGCACTCAAGCACACCTTGTCGATCGGTGCCCGAGCAGCGGATGCGATTCTGGAAGTCGGACCGAATGTCGTTCACGCCGCAGGCGTAACGGCATTGCTCATCGATCAAGCCTCATTTCCTGGTGGGACGGTCGCCGATCAGTTGAAGCTTCCGTTCGCGACCGTCTGCAATGCGCTCCTGCTGCACCCCGATCCTATCGTTCCACCGTACTTTACTCACTGGAAACCCAGGCGCACCACATGGGCGCGGATCCTCAACCGTATTGCGTGGGCAAGCTTGGACCGCATCTATGCTCCCATTGTGACCCGAATCCAAAACCGACGTCGCCGACTCGGCCTCCCAGTCTCGGCAGGAATTACATCGACGTGGTCAAACCAGCTACAGATCAGCCAGCAACCGGAAGGATTCGAGTTCCCTCGACGTGAGTTGCCGGAACAGCTCCGATTCGTCGGCCCACTTCGGCTTCAGGGCGGATATCCGCCGGTCCCCTTCCCGTGGGAACGTCTTGACGGGCGACCACTGATCTATGCCTCATTAGGCACACTGCAGAATCGTATCGCAGGGACGTTCCGGGTGATTGCAGAGGCCTGCGACGGACTGGATGCCCAACTGGTGATTTCGACCGGTCAGGGAGTGACGCCGGAAGAGCTCGGCGATCTCCCGGGTCGCCCAATCGTCGTTCACTATGCGCCACAGTTGGACTTGCTCCGACGGGCCGCCGTCGCCGTGACCCACGCAGGACTGAACACCGTCCTTGATGCAATGGCCAGCGGAATCCCAATCGTGGCCGTCCCGATTACGAACGAGCAACCAGGCATCGCTGCCCGCGTCGCCTGGATTGGGGCCGGTGAAGCCCTTGCCTACAAACGTGTAACGCCCCAGTCGCTGCGCGCGGCGATCATCCGTGTGCGACAAAACCCGTCCTATCGCAATGCAGCCAAACAAGTCCAAGCTGCCATCCACGCTGGTGGTGGAGCCCCACGCGCTGCACAGCTGATCGAGCAAACCTTCAAACTCGAAAGCGCTGTTCATACACCAACTGAATTATAGGTCGCTGGTGGTCGACTCGACACCGCAGGTTCGGATTGAGGGTGTAGGCAATGAGAATTCTCGACATGCTATAACGTATTCGTCATTGCAAAGCGTTCTGATCGCCATATGTTCGACGTTATTCTGTATCAACCCGAGATTCCACCGAACACCGGCAATATTATCCGTCTGTGTGCAAATACCGGCGTGCGGCTTCATCTCGTCAAACCGTTGGGATTTTCGCTCGAAGACAAACAGTTACTGCGAGCCGGATTGGATTATCACGAGTTTGCCACGATCACGGTCTACGATAATTGGACGGAGTGCGCCGACGGGTTCAAAGATCGTCGTCTGTTTGCCGTTTCAACCCGCAATACTCAGCGCTACGATCGCGTGACCTATAGGGAAGGTGATGCGTTTCTATTCGGCCCTGAAACTCGTGGATTGCCGATCGATCTCCTAGCAATATTCTCAGCAGAACGGCGTATCCGTCTCCCGATGCGTCAAGACAGTCGCAGCCTCAATCTCTCAAATGCGGTCGCGATCATGGTCTACGAGGCATGGCGACAGGTGGGTTTTGAGAATGGATCCTGATGTTTGATATTTGAACACAGGACGGTTTCATGGCCTCTGCATTCGCGCACGCATTCGTTGCCCTTACCCTCGGCAAGGCTCTCCAACGCCCCATCTTTACCTGGCCGGTGTTGCTCCTTGGCATGACCTGTTCGATTGTTCCGGATCTGGATGTCATTGGCTTCTCGTTCGGCATTCGATACGGCGATCTATGGGGCCACCGTGGCATGACTCATTCGCTCTTCTTTGCTGGACTGCTCAGTACTGTTCTCGTGGGCCTATGGTACCGGAGAAATTCTTATCCCACTCAAATCGTGCTCTTTGCCTATTTTTTTCTCTGCACCGCTTCACATGGCGTGCTGGACGCAATGACCGACGGAGGCTTAGGCATCGCATTTTTTTCACCGTTCGATACGACCAGATATTTCTTTCCCTTTCGACCGGTGGCCGTCTCTCCTATAGGAATCGGCGAGTTTTTCACCGCAGATGCGTTCCGAGTGCTTACCAGTGAAGTCACATGGATCTGGCTCCCCGCAATCGCGATATTCCTCATGTTGCGAAGGTTGCAACGCCTCTGGTGAGAGCGATTCTTATCAAAGAGTCGTAATAAACTGATTAAGCAAGAGCAGGAGAACAATGTGGGGCCGGCTGTTGCGTGAACAACCCAAAGCCTCTACTGACGAGCCATCTCCCATCGGCGATGAAGAAATCGTTCAACCGGAGCAAAGAGCGTTTTGTCTACCGTAAGTCCGATCATGACAATGACCAGCATGACCCCGATCACCTGATCCATCGCATTCAGCTCTCGCCCGTAATGTAACAGATGCCCAAGATCAAATCCCGTCAGAATCGTCACATAAATTTCTGCCGCCATCAACAATCGCCAGGCAAAGGCCCAGCGCTGCTGGGAGAATCACGTGTGTCCAGGTTAGGTCAGCGTTTTCCGTAGCGAGGCAGGCACCTGGCGGAGCTTCTGCGTGAAGTCTCGGTACGCGCTGGCGGCATCCGTGCCGTCCATACGTGTGAGCAGGATCAGGCAGGTCGTCCGTTCTACCAGAGTGCCCACCGCCGAACCATTGCGCGCGCCTTTCAGTAAGTCACCTTCCCAATGGCCTGGCACGGTTCGGGTGGCCACCTCAGCAGGCCGTGCAGTGATCAGCGTCATATTGGGAATCTGGCCCCGACGGTCTTGACCGTGCGCCCGTGGGCGACGGGTCTTGTGAGCCTGCCGCAGGGCGGCCAGTCATTCGCTCCGCAGGGTCCCCCGCGGCAACACATACAATGCCGCGTAGATGGTTTCGGTTGAGAGCTGTTTGCTCATGTCATCAGGATACCCGCGACGCAGCCGACCCGCAATCTGCTCCGGTGAGCAGCCTGCGTTGAGATAGCGCTGGACATACGCCCATAACCAGGGACCGTGGATTTTCCGGGGACGGCGTGGTTGGCATGCCCGGCAACCGCTTGAGTCTGTGCCGTACTGGTACGATAGGGCTGGCCTCGCGGCATGTTCCGGGTGCATTCCCGGCTCAGGGTGCTAGGGGCCCGGCCCAACACCCGGGCAATCATCCGGAGAGACTGACCCTGGGCGAGGCCGAGGCTCAGAGTCGCTCGTTCTTCAGGACTCAAATGTGTATAGCAAGTCTTGGGCATGGCAACACCTTAGCTCATTCGGCCAGCACTGTTGCACTTGGAGTTAGAACTCAAGCAGCCTAATCGATGATCTTTCCCCGCACTCGATGCATGAGGTTATCTTTCTTGCTGGTCATCGAACGTGAACGTTTGGGAACTTGGCGGGAAACTGTCTTTCGAGTGCTGTCGTCAGCGTATCAGCAATCGCATAGACATGCTGCTGCATGACCTGCCAGGTTTCGGCCTCGTGGCCGTAATCCTCCTCTTGCAACTCCTTAATAAGTTCAACATGGTGCGCCCCATGAGCTGCAAACAAATCTCGGACTCTGTCCTTTGGGAGGTAGCGATTGACCCCGCTGAAGAATGCAGCGATCTCATCGGTATTCGAGGCATAGTTAGCCAGAGCTGTCTCCTGCCGACTGTTACTCCCCGCAACCGTCGCCTCCGAATAGGCTTTGATCGCGCCATATTGCTTGATCAGTAACATAAAGAGCCGCTCCGTCACCGCCTCGCCGTAAAACGGCGTGAACACTCCTGCAATCTGTTTGGCGTTGGCCGTCGCAGCCTTGTCGGCATAGTCTAGTGCTTTACGATTGTTCGTCGTATTGTCCAAGGCGACATTCCGAATCCAAAAGTTGTGCCCTGACCACAGGTCACGCATGACGACCCTCAGGTCTTCCACGCTGAGAGTATTGGCGCCCGCCCCTGAACGCCCTTCGTATGCGCAACCTCCTAGGCCAACGGTCACGAGCATGAGGGCTGCTATAACACGACGTATCGGAATCATCTTACCTCCTTTTTCTAGGCGATGAGCGGGAACGCTGTTTCTTCCCACCCGGGTGATCGATACCACGTCTCTAACCGGAACTCGGCACTTTGAATATATGCAATTGTTTCGGATGTATAAAAACCACATCGCCTTGTTGAACTTTCAACTCACGATAGCGCTCCTTCGTCAGCTCTACCGCAATCAGTCCTGGAGATTCTTTTGACTCCAAGTCCAGATGCACTCGTGCACCCGCAGCGTTGACAAACCGCACAATGGCTTCGAGCTGTTCCGGCATGGTCCGGCTTGGACTCAGTTCCAGATCATGAGGACGCACAAATGTTACTTCCTGTTCGCTCAGTAGATCATCGCCCGGAGAGAGTAGGGCATGTCCCTCTCTATCTAGAATCCGGCCCTGTGACATGCGACCGTGGAACACGTTGACGTCGCCGAGGAATTGGTACACAAACGGTGTTGCCGGACTTTCATACACCTCATCTGGCGTCCCGATCTGCTCGACGTTCCCCTGATGCATCACCACAACACGATCGGCAACCTCCAGCGCCTCTTCCTGATCATGCGTGACGAGAATTCCGGTGATATGCAGCTCGTCATGGAGCCGGCGCAGCCAACGGCGCAACTCTTTCCGCACCTTCGCATCGAGGGCTCCAAACGGCTCATCCAGCAGCAAGAGTTTTGGCTCCACAGCCAAGGCGCGGGCCAAGGCGACACGCTGTCGCTGTCCTCCCGACAGTTGGCTTGGATACCGGTCGGCCATGGCCTGCAGCTGGACCAATGTGAGTAACTCCCTGACCTTCTCCTGTATACGTGCGGCCGAGGGTCGTTGCGCTCGAGGCTTCACCGTGAGTCCAAACGCCACGTTGTCAGCCACGGTCATGTGCCGGAATAGCGCATAATGTTGAAACACAAACCCGACCTGGCGGTCTGTGATCCGCTGATCGGTCACCTCCGTACCGTGGAGGAAGATACGTCCTTGATCAGGGCGTTCCAGTCCAGCCAAAATTCTCAACAAGGTTGTCTTGCCGCAACCAGAGGGACCAAGCAGCGCGATCAGTTCCCCCGACTGCACATGAAGGTTGACGTCATTCAGCACCGTAAAGGTCCCGAAGCGTTTTGTGACATGATCAACGTGGATGCTCATCGAATACTCCCTGTCTGAATTACCGATCGTGGCTCGGCAACTATGGTGTCCCGTGTGTTTTCTCTTCGACAATCCCTTTGGCCACGAGGGTGACGACGGCCAGTAACGTCAATAGAGACGCCACCGCAAACGCCGCGACCGCGTTGTACTCGTTGTAGAGAATTTCCACGTGCAACGGCATCGTATTGGTTAGGCCTCGGATATGGCCGGAGACAACTGAAACCGCGCCAAACTCACCCATCGCGCGCGCATTGCACAAGATGACTCCATAAAGGAGGCTCCATTTGATATTCGGCAAGGTGACGCGCCGAAACGTCTGCCAGCCAGACGCTCCCAATGTGATGGCTGCTTCCTCTTCCTCCCGTCCTTGCGATTGCATCAGCGGAATCAGCTCGCGTGCCACAAACGGCACGGTCACAAAGATTGTGGCGAGCACGATACCCGGCAAGGCAAAAATGATCTTGATGTCATGATCCAACAACCAGGGCCCGAACCACCCTTGTGCTCCGAAGAGCAGCACATAGATCAACCCAGAGATAACCGGTGAGACAGCCAACGGCATATCAATCAGAGTAATTAGGATCTGCTTGCCGATAAATTCAAACTTGGCAATGGCCCAGGCAGCAGCAACGCCGAACAGGGCATTCAACGGCACCGCCACGGACGCCACCAACAGTGTTAATTGGATGGCTGCAAAGACATCGTCATTGAGCAAGGACCCGATATAGACCGCAACGCCTTTTTTGAAGGCTTCACCAAACACGGCGATGAGCGGGACGAATAAGAATAGCGTCAAGTAGAAGAAGGCAGCGGCAATGAACAGCCCACGCACGGCCGGGCTCTCGGTCGTGAGGGACTCCTTCCACTGTGTGTCTTTAAGACTTGTGATGCTAAGAGATCTCATAAGCTTTATTGATTCCTATGGCGAGCGCTACTCCACCACTGCAGGAGGTTGATCATCAACGCCAGGACAAACGAGGTCACCAGCATGACGACGCCGAGTGCCGTCGCACCTGCATAATCGTACTGTTCCAATTTGGTCATGATGAGGAGCGGGGTGATCTCCGATTTCAACGGCATATTGCCTGCAATGAAGATCACGGACCCATATTCCCCGACGGCACGGGCGAAGGCCATGGCAATGCCCGTGAGGAGGGCCGGCCACAGTTCCGGTATGATCACCGCCCAAAACGTTTGCCATCGATTGGCCCCTAGGGTGGTCGCAGCCTCTTCCACTTCCCGATCCAAATCTTGGAGGACCGGCTGCACCGTGCGGACGACAAACGGCAATCCAATGAAAGTCAACGCAACAAGGACACCCAAGGGTGTGAAGGCAACCTTGATGCCCAAGGGTTCAAGATACTGTCCGATCCATCCATTCGGTGAATAGATCGCGGCCAGCGTAATACCAGCCACGGCGGTCGGGAGCGCAAACGGAAGATCCACGAGGGCATCAACAACGGAACGACCAGGGAAATGATACCGGACCAAGACCCATGCAATGATGGATCCGAACAAGCCGTTGATGAGCGCCCCGACCAGCGAAGCACCGAACGTCAATTGGTAGGAAGCGATTGCTCGAGCGGTCATCATGGTCTCCCAAAACTGTCCCCACGACAAGGTGCTGGTCTTCACGAAGAGTCCGCTGAGGGGGATCAATACGATGAGGCCGAGATAAAAAACAGTAAACCCGAGAGTCAGGCCAAATCCTGGAAGGACGCTTGGTTGTTTCAACGTGAAAGACATGAGATACCCATTCTTGTTAGCAATGCGCCACTTCCAAACCTAAGAGACCGTCTTCAGAGTCACCGCTCGACGATCCACCAGACATTTACCTTCCAACGACTGTTGCTCTGGTACCCGATAGCTCAGCGCAGCTCGTACCAACAGACGCGTCGAATCCAGCAGCGGAACGGCCGCCTGATACCCCGCCATGAGGAGCGGTAGCTCCGTGCAGGCAAGGATCACCGCCTCCGCCCCATGGCCCGCCATCTCTGCAATCACCTTCTGGACAAATAGCGCTGACTTCACAGTGCACAGTCCTGCGATCAATTCATGCCGAATGATGTGCTGAATTCGAGCACGATCATCCAGCGCGGGAGCAACGATATCGATATTGGCTTGGCCCAACGGTTCCGAATAGATTGCCCCTTCCAGCACGGTCTGAGTACCGAGAATTCCCACTCGATGCCAACGCCGCCCCGTAATCTCCCTCACCACAGACCTCGCAATATGAATCCATGGAACCGGCGACTCGACTAATCGAAAGGCTTTATGCATGGTATTGTTCGGGCAAATAATCATGTCGGCCCCAACCTTCGCTAGCTTGGCTGCCGACTGCGACATCAGTGCAGCTACCTCTGCCCAATCGTCCTGATCGATCGCATCAAGATACCGGTGTAGCGAGAACGAGTGGAGCGTAATCTCAGGGTGCGCATATTGGCGCTCCATCACAGTCTCTGCTTCCTGACACAAGGTCCGGTAACAGAGTGCCGCACCCTCCGCCGTGCCTGCGACTATGCCGATATGCGGGATATGCTCCATACGATTATCCATGCGCCGACATCTTTCGGTGCTGATGTGAATCAAAGCAAACCGAGCCAAGCTGAGAACCGACATCACGCTGTTGGCCTCGTTTCAGAGAATACACAGGAAGACCGCGCTGTGACGCTTCGCCACGTACCCGCTTCGCGAGTGCATGACTGACACGATTCAACACGACGATGACCGCTTCAGTCGCTTTTGGAATGGTTCCCACCAAATCACGATGCTTCCGTCCAGACCAATGTTCCACTCGACTCGCCCTGCCAGCCGTCCGTTCCCGGAAAACCGCAGCAGAATCCCCTCCTACAATCAGGAGGTTCATGGCATCGCTCTTGTAAACCTCGCCTTGAGCAGACGATCTATTTCGGTTTGTAGATTTCATCAAACACGCCCCCGTCCGCGAAATGCGTCTGTTGTGCCTTTTGCCACCCGCCAAAGACCTCATCGATCGTGAACAAGTTCACCTTAGCGAATTGGCTAGCGTACTTACCTGCCACGGCCTCGGTTCGAGGGCGGTAGAAATGCTTGGCTGCAATCTCCTGCCCCTCATCCGAATAGAGATATTGGAGATAGGCCTGTGCCACCGCTTCCGTGCCTCTTCTCTTCACCACCTTGTCGACCACCGACACAGTCGGTTCAGCTAGAATGCTGATCGATGGAGTCACGATCTCGAATTTCCCTGCGCCCAGTTCCTTGAGCGCCAAATAGGCTTCATTCTCCCATCCAACGAGCACGTCCCCAATCCCCCGTTCAACGAAGGTTGTAGTCGCCCCACGCGCACCCGTATCAAACACCGGCACATTGGCATAAAACTTTGCGACAAACTCTTTCGTCTTTTCTTCATCATTGCCGTACTTCTTTAATGCAAAGCCCCAAGCCGACAAGTAGGCCCAGCGTGCCGCCCCTGACGTTTTAGGGTTCGCTGGGATAATGGCGACGCCGGGCTTCACCAGATCATCCCAATCCCGAATACCTTTGGGATTACCTTTGCGAACTAAGAACACTATGATGGAGGTGTAGGGTGAACTGTTATGCGGCAACCGTTTTTGCCAATCAGTGGGCAAGAGTCTGGCCTTCGCGATCGCATCCACGTCATAGGCCAGTGCCAGCGTCACCACATCGGCATCCAGCCCGTCAATGACCGCTCGCGCCTGCTTGCCCGAACCTCCATGTGCTTGTTTGAGGGCAACCGGCTGACCTCTTTCCTTCTGCCAATATTTCGAAAAGGCCACGTTGAATTCTTGATACAACTCCCGCGTCGGATCGTATGAGACGTTTAACAGCGAGACATCCTCAGCCTGTGCGATCACGGCACCTACCAGGAGGAATGCCGTACTCAGTCCGATGACCATCTTCCCAAGTTCTGTCATGTTCTATTCCTCTCTTTCGTTCTTGATCTGCCGACCATATCGTTCATCAAAACGCCAGTTGCAACCGGCTGAAGAAGCCTCGTTCATCCGGACGATCTCGCACATTAGTTCCGGCTGCATTGATCGGTGTAGTACTGGCCGCCGCGCCGCCGTCAAAGCTCGTGTCCGAATAGTTCACGGCAACCCTCACATTAGGATTCAGATACCAGTTCAATCCGACTGCCCAGGAGCGCGCCCGTTTGGCGCTTTCGGAGAGATTGGCGTACGCTCCTGTAAATGCCGTGCCCGCTGGATTCTTGAATGTGTCCTCATCGAGAAGAATTTCACCATAGCGCCCAACCAACTCCCAGGCTCCCCACCCCTTATTCCATTCAAAGTTATTCCTGGGCCTGACACTTCCAAATGAGGCATCTTCTCCAGTCAAGATATACGAGACCGTCACATGCCAGGCCTGATGATGCAGCGTTATTGCCGTATTGGGCGTGATCACTGAATTGGAACCCGGTCCTCCTCCTGGAGGAGATCCGCCCGTCGAGAGGCTGACGTCTTGGATGATGCGTGCGTATTCACTCAGAATGCCGAATGGTCCGATGTAGTAGTATGCCTGTGGAGAAACACGGATTCGGCTTCCATCGGCAACGGTCGCACCGCTGTACCGGAAGAAAGTCTGCTGGCCATCCGTGAGATAACTAGGCAGCCCGTTTCTTGTCGCATCTGCTGGAGTCGTATCGGTAAAGTTGAGGTTTCTCTCTCCGTGAACGTCCGTATAGGTTGCAGCCGCTCCAATGCCGAACCCTCGCAACAGCGAATCGTCGTTTACAAACGGCGTTGCAAAGAGCCGCCCTGTATATTCTTTGCGTCCGCTGAATTGCGGACCCGTGCTGATGTTGCCCCCATCGGTTACTCCATTCATCAGACCCAACGCATAATTCAATCTATTACCAAAAAGATCACCGTGTACTGCAATTCCTAAATCGCGGTTCGGGAGAAGCGTGTTGGAGACATAACTGCGTTCCATGAACTTGATGTCATTCGCACCTTGCAAACGTTCCAACGCAACAAAGCTTTTGAATTTCCCGACGCGTATTTTGAACGCGGGATCAAAACGAGCATCGATGTAGCCGTCGAGAAGTGCAACGGTGCCTCCGGCGAAGTCCGGCATAATACGAAAATCATACTTCCCAAATAGTGTCCCCTCGAGAGTGGGACGGAGCCGGCGGAGAAGCCAGGCATTGTTCGCGTCATGAAACCCATTTTCGTCGAGATTCCCGGCACGTTGATCGGTGCGGTTCCGCACATCATTGGCCCCTTCGAAAAAAAGTCGATGATCGGCTTGCACCATTCCCCGAAGCCGAATGACGTGGTCCCCATCGGCAGACTCTACGGAAAGGCCTGAGCTGCCGACTTTTGCAATCGGAGCTGATTTTTTGGCGGTTTCTGCAGCTTCTTGGTCCAACTCGCGCTTTCGCTTGAGAATACGCACTTCTTGATCCAGCTCCTCAAACCGTTGTTCAAGTGACTTCTCTGCGTCCCCTTCATTCTGCGCCCGAGCTTCGGATCCAACGTTCAAACTGACCAGCGCCATCACTCCCCAGAACAACCACGGCCTCCTCATCGAGGAATCTCCTTCTCATGAGAGGAATCTCCGGTTGTCCGGTCAATCCATCGATTGATGTTGTCACGAATACGGGTTGGCTCCCAGGATGTGGGTGGCCGAGCTACCGTGTGCCTTTCTTTCCTTTGTAGAGGGGTTAAATCCGCCTTCGCTTACGGACGATCCATTCGCATCTTCTCTTTCCGTTCGATCTGCACCACCCGGGAGTCGTGGACGGTTATCTCCACGGACCCGAACCGAATTCCTTTCATGGCGAGGCGGATGGTCTCTTCGACCTCTTGCTCTGAATACCGCCTTCTCGCCTCCTGCTCGCCTTGGGACATAACTCTCAACTCCTCTTCTCCTTGAGCAACTTGACAATCATTACTATTCCGATCGTGATTAACTTTTATAGGTTATATATAAAGTGATGTATCTTTGTCAACAATATAAATTATGCGAGTTTATGATTTGTATTTCAGCACTCAGTAATTTTTCAGATATGCTTATTTTATTTAAAAGACGATGAACAAAGTCAATTATTATTGACGTATGACATACTTACTTGCTACACATCGAGGCATGGCGAATCAGATCAATCACGCGGAATACACCGCACAGTGCTCCAATCGTCTTAAAACTCTCCGCATAGAGAAGGGCTTTTCTCAAAGCGAACTTGCAACCAGAGCAGGGATCACCCGACAGGCTGTTTCCTCTATTGAGTCGAACTTGCATCTACCGACGACGGTTGTTGCCCTCCGGTTGGCTTCAGTACTGGCTTGCCGTGTCGAAGATCTCTTCAGTCTCGCGCCGATCGAAGAGCTGCTCGAAGGCACGCTGATCGGCCAACTTCCTGAAGCGACATCAAGCAATCATGCCATTCGAGTGAAAGTCTCAACGGTCGGGAAGCGGACGATCATCCGGCCTGTCACCGATTTAGGCGAGCAACTCTCCTTCGCTGTCCTTGCCGATGGCTACGTCACTGACGCCCGGAACCGGCTATCCGGCGCCACAGTTCGCGTCAAACTGTCACGCGATCGTGAGACGATCCAACGAGAAATCTCCGTGGCCGGGTGTGACCCGGCGATTTTTCTGGCCGGTGAACATTTACGACGGCAAAAAGATCGTACGACCGTCGTCGGCTGGTCGATGGGTAGTATGGCGGCACTGTACGCATTGCAACGGGGCGAAGTTCATGTCGCCGGATTACATCTCTTTGACCCCACCACCGGAGAATCAAACACGCCGTTCCTTCGTCGACACCTCAAAGGTTCGGGCTATGAGATCGTCACCTTTGCCACATGGGAAGAAGGGTTCATGGTTCGCCGCAACAATCCCTTATCCATTCATGGGGCGGCAGATCTTGCGCAGCCGACGGTGACCTTGGTGAATCGAGAGGAAGGCTCCGGAGCAAGATTGCTGCTGGATCAACGATTGCGCACCTCTGGGATAGAGTCGCTGCACGTTCGCGGGTATGACTGCGTTGCGTCCTCTCATTTTGAAGTCGCTCGAGCCATCACCGGGCATCAGGCAGACGTCGGAGTGGGCATTCGTTCGGCGGCGCAACTCTTCGGACTCGATTTCATTCCACTCCAAACCGCACGCTACGATCTGGTCGTTCCCAAACCGTACTTACAATCCCATCCGACCTTGGCGCACTTGTTTGACACCATCGCAAGCGGCCCATTTCGGAACGAGATCCAAGCGTTGGGGGGATACGACACCAGTGAAACCGGGAAAGTTCACGCGCTACGAGCCATCTGAGTGCTCGCTCACCGGACGAGCACCCATCCATGTACACCAGAAGACTACAAGGAGCATTCATGTCGAAGAAGTCGTGGTACTGGGCGTTGCTGAGCGTATCATTTCTCTTTGCAGGAACCGATACGACACCAGCCGCTGAGTATGGGGAACTCGTTCAAAAAGACGGGAAATGGGTCTTCAAGGAGACGGAAGACCCCGTGCTGAAACTCATGCACGATAAGCACCTCATCACCGACGAAGGCTATTTAAAAGCGACGGATCGAACCGGGAAAAATTGGATTGAACCAGCCGATGCGGTGCTCAATCAACGAAAGGATATCGATTGGGTTCATTATGAAAAGTCGCTGCTACGCTTACCTGACTGGCTGGATCTCGGGCTTGAAAACCGAACCCGATTTGAGTCTTACGATCATCCCTGGCGAACGAACCAAGCCATAGGAAACGGACGGACGGATTCGCAAATTGCCCTGCGGTCGCGCGTACGTATCGGCTTAGGCGGCGATGGTCCGTTGCGGCTCTTGTTCGAAGGGCAGGATTCACGCTCTTTTCTCGATGGAGATCGCGGAGACTTCCGAGACACGACCACGGTCAATGAATTCGATGTCCTGCAGCTCCTCGGATCGTTCACGGTGAACAACGTCTTTGGGACCGGGCTCCGCACCGATCTTCACTTCGGCCGCATGACTATGGATTTCGGTCGACGCCGTCTCATTGCACGGAATGACTTCAGAAATACCACGAATTCATTCGATGGATTTCATTGGCAAATCGCGCAAGACAAGACGTGGAGAATCCGTGCCTTCGCGGTGGAACCGGTGATACGGGACGATGTGAAACTCGATCAGCAATATCACAACATGCTCTTCTGGGGAACCTATCTCGAGAGCAAACATTTCTCTTGGTTCCAAGCCGACGCCTACTATTTCGGCTTGAATGATCAGCGCGTGCCGAACGGAACCGCGCATCGCACCTATTCAACTGCCGGCGGCCGTCTCTATAAAGACCCCAAGCCGGGAGAGATGGATTACGAAATCGAGACCAGCTGGCAAACCGGCCGTCGTGGCATCACCGATCACTTCGCTCATTTTCAACACCTGGATCTGGGATATACCTTCAACCTGCCCTGGACGCCACGATTGGTATTCCATTACGACTATGCCAGCGGAGATCGCCAGCCTGGCGACAGTCAGGAGGGAGGATTCGACACATTGTTCGGCGCTCGTCGATTTGAATACGGACCGACCGGCATCTGGGGCCCCTTCTCGAGAACCAATCTCAATTCTCCCGGTTGGCGATTGATCGTGACCCCCGCCTCGAATGTGATTTTGCAAGTGAAACATCGCGTTTCGTATCTCGCGGAGAGCAAAGACTTCTTCGGCAACACCGGTCTGCGAGATATTACCGGAAGTTCCGGCACGTCGTTAGGACATGACGTCGAGCTTCGCGCGCAATGGGCCATCACCTCCAATCTGGATTTCGATGCAGGATACGTCCATTGGTTCAAGGGGTCGTATTTCGACCGACTTCCCGCCACTGCCGGCTTACCGGCCGGTGGGAGCAAAGACAATGACTATTTCTATGCGGCAGTACGAGTCAGGATCTAGAAAGGATTGGTCATGAAACAGAAACTTCTCGCATGGTGCCTGCTCATCTCAGCCGTAATGGTGGCTACACCGGCATGTGCCGAACAGGCCTTAGTGGCGGTCGCCGCCAATTTTATTCCGCCGTTCCGTGAAATCGCGATGGAGTTTGAACACGCGACCGGGCATCAACTGCAGGTCGCGGGAGGCTCGTCGGGAAGTTTTTATTCCCAAATCAAGAACGGCGCGCCGTTTGACCTCTTCTTCTCCGCCGATGCAGAGCGCCCGAAACTGCTGGAAGAGGAAGGCTTGGGAGTCAAAGACACCCGCGTCACCTATGCCATCGGCCGTCTCGTGCTGTGGAGTCCGAATGCGGACTTTGTAAAAGGCGAAGAGACGTTGCACTCGAACACCCTCAAACGCCTCGCCATCGCAAACCCAAAGACCGCGCCCTATGGCCTTGCAGCGACGCAGACCCTGAAAAATCTGAAACTCTGGGAAATCCTACAGCCTCACATTGTGATGGGAGAGAATATCGGCCAGACCATGGGATTCATCGAGTCCGGCAATGTGCAATTGGGGTTTGTGGCCCTCTCTCAAGTGATGAACCCAAAGCTCAAGGGTCAAGGAAGCCGCTGGGAGGTTCCACCCACGCTTCACGAACCGATCTCACAAGACATGATCTTGCTGACGAAGGGCAAAGATAACCCAGCGGCAAAAGCACTCATGGAATTCATGGATGGCCCCCGGGCAAAGAAGATCATCGAACGCTACGGTTATGAACTGAAGTAAGCAAGGCAACGCAATCGTGATGAAGAATCGTCCACCGACAACATCAGCCATGAGACACACACGCACATGGAAGTCCTGACAGACCTCGATGTGAACGCGCTGTGGGTCAGCGTTCGACTGGCGACCATGACCGTGGTGGTCCTGTTGATCGTAGGCACACCCCTCGCCTGGTGGTTGGCTCATACCCGATCTCGCTGGAGACCCATCATCGAAGCCGCCGTTGCGCTCCCGATCGTGCTCCCTCCCACGGTCCTAGGGTTCTACATCCTTGTTGCCCTTGGCCCATACGGACCATTGGGCCGTTTGGCGGATCTCTCACTGGCTTTCACCTTCACCGGTCTGGTGATCGCGTCGGTTTTTTATTCGATGCCGTTCGTCATCCAGCCGCTCCAAAGCGCGTTTGAAGCAGTCGGCAAGGCTCCGCTGGAAGCGGCCTGGTCGCTTCGCGCTTCAAAAATGGATGCGTTTTTCACGGTGATCTCGCCGATCGCGCTGCGAGGCTATATCAGCGCGATCGTGCTCGGGTTTGCTCATACCATGGGAGAGTTCGGAGTGGTGCTCATGGTCGGTGGGTCGATTCCCGGGCAGACACGCGTGCTGTCTACCAGCATCTTTGAACATGTTGAAGTCATGGAATACGCTCAGGCGCATGCGGTGTCTGCCTGTATGTTGATCTTTTCGTTTGTGGTGTTGGTGGCTGTGTATGTGACAAACCGTCGATTCCCGATACACGTCTCATGAATCGATTGCTGGTACACTTCGACCTGCATTACTCAACCTTTCGACTCACGGTCGATCTGGATGAGCCGATGTCGGGCATTACCGCCCTGTTCGGGCCGTCGGGATCAGGAAAAACCACGCTGCTCCGATGTTTGGCCGGATTGGAACGGGCGCCCAACGGATTCATGCAATTCGGCGACGAGCTCTGGCAGGATGAAACCAAGAACCTGTGCTTCCCGCTCTATGCGCGCCCGATCGGATATGTCTTTCAAGAACCTCGCTTATTCCCCCACCTCAATGTCCGCTCGAATCTGCTCTACGGGTACAATCGTATCCCGGCGGAAGCACGTCGGATCGCCATCGAGCAAGTCATCGACATTCTCGGCATCGGTCAACTGCTTGAGCGTCGCATTCATAAACTGTCCGGCGGCGAGCAACAGCGGGTCGCGATCGGACGCGCGCTGCTGACCAGCCCCAAGCTGCTGTTGCTGGATGAACCACTCGCGTCTCTCGATATGCAACGGAAGCAAGAACTGCTTCCGTTTATCCGACGCCTTCATCGGGAGTTGCGGATTCCCATGGTCTACGTCAGTCATGCCGTCACTGAAATTTTGCAACTCGCAGACCGTGTCGTCCTGCTGAAAGAGGGCCGCGTCATGGGGGCCGGATCGGTCAACGAAATCCTGACTTCGCGACAATTTCGTGGACAGGTCGGCTCACAGCGAGTCGGGGCGGTCTTCGATGTTCGCGTGGCCAAACATGATACGCAGTACGGCCTCACGCAACTGGAATTCAACGGGCACTCATTATTCGTCCCCCTTCAAGCCGTCGCCGTCGAACAATCGGTCCGCGTCCATATCCTTTCCAGCGATGTCAGCATTGCCGTCGGCCGATCCACTGCTCCGACCAGCGTATTGAACGTGCTTGACGCAACCATCGTGGAAATCCGAGAGATTGACCAGTCGTCGGTCGACCTGCTGCTGGATATCGGCGCGCCGCTCATCGCCAGCATCACACGCAAATCCCTCGTCACGCTTGGATTGAAGCCAGGCCAGCAGGTCTGTGCCCAGATCAAAACCGTCGCACTGAATGAAGAACTGATGGAGTAACGCCATGAATTGTGTGACCCATGGGCTACCGATGGTTTGCCAAAAATCAACCCTGTCTCGACACACTCGTGCATACCCAGGCAACAACCTCTATGTCTCTACTGACAGAATGAACGTCGTCGATCCACGAGTCATTGAACTCATTCAAGTCTTGAACGCAACGCAGACGGATCGTTCGCGTTCAATTGAAACCAGGCGTCATGCGAACCCATCGGAAGGTTGATCGTTTGGAAGTCTACGGACCGGAGGGACTCTTGATAGGATTTGATCAACCGGTACCGTAACCACAGTGCGCTCGACTTGTGCATCAGAACGGCTTTGCAGTCGGATATGCCCTCTCACTGCAAGGCCGTCGCATCCGGATGGCATATCGGCACCTTCGGATGAAGGAGAAGTCGCTTCGATCAGTCGTGGCTCTCCCCTTTCCAATCAATGAGGGAGTGGACCTGTCGACAAGCCACAGGAGATGAGACGTTTCCCTGTAGCCCATTCTCTTTGAAAAGCGGTTACACCATGTACGGCAACATCGGAGGAATACGAACAGCGATGGCGAAAAAAATGAGGCCCGATATTCTGACGGCCAAGGAGGCCGCACGATATGTTCGGCTGACCTTGCCGACCTTCTATCGCTATATTTGGGAGGGCCACATTCAGGCGCCGAAGGTTGGGAGACGCTATCGGTTTACCAAAGCGTCGCTCGACCGGTGGCTCGGAAACAAACCCTCAGCCGTCACCAATGTCAGTGGCCGCAACAAGCTAGTCGGCCGAGTCACGGCGATCAAACGGGACACGATCATGGCGCAGGTTGATCTTGATATCGGCACCCACAAAATCACCGCCGTCATCACGCGTGATGCCTTGGACGAACTCGGACTTCACACCGGGAAGACTGCGATCGCGCTCATCAAAGCGACCGAGGTCATGATCGTGAGGGAGTAACCTCTTCTCCATCCGATCACCCACGCGCCGGATGAGCCCGGACCTTCGAACACCACGGCATCATTCGGCAGACACTAGCGAAACATTCTCACCGGACTCCCATCATCTTCTCATGGGACGATGCTAGGATTTGCTCAGGAGACACATCCAATATTCATTTCAGAGAAGGAGTCACGCATGAAACTCAGTGCGCGCAATCAATTTCAAGACACCGTCACACGAATCACCGAAGAACAGGCCATGGCCGAAGTGGTCGTGAAAGTCGGCGCACTCGAAGTCGGCGCGGCCATCACCGAAGGGTCGGTGAAAAGCATGGGATTACGGGTCAATGATTCCGTGACGGTCGCCATCAAGGCCACCGAAGTGATGGTCGGGAAGTAACCACGCCCCTATCGAATCTGGCATGAGGTCGATCGACCTCATGCCAGATTCGTTCGTTCTCCTCTGTGCGCACTCCTGCATGAGCCGAGACGACGACACAAATGGTTCTCATCAGTCAAGTAATTCCCTTTCCTGTAAGATTTCCATCGCTTCCCTAAACACTCGCGCCATGATATCTCAAGTGTGCGGTTGAAAGACTCGAACCATTCCTTGATGACGGCCGCGCACATGACGTTCACACTCTTCAATCGGCTCCTCATACGACTCGCTCACATCCCCTCACACGTCATCGGACATCACCGTCTCAGATTGCACCACCTCGCCGACCCCAGGCCCCTCGTCATGTTGTATAGACTGTCCGGCTCTCTTTTGATGCTCATCGTCATCGCTCAATCCGCCCTCGCCGACGACAATGTCCTCTCCCTTCCTGCTCAAGGCATGATCGAGCGCTTTCGCGCCTCTCTCGACGACGCCACATGGATCGAACAACCGGATCATGTGCTGTATCGCGCATCCGAGCAAAAATGGCACCGTCTCTTGCGCGACACGATCAATCTGCCGAATTGGATAGAACTCAGCATACAACACCGCACCCGATTCGAATCAGTGTCTCACCCCTGGCGGCAAGGTCAACTGGGTGAAACCGACATGCAACTCCCGCAACGAACCCATAT
Source organism: uncultured Nitrospira sp. (assembly GCA_964430555.1). Taxonomy (GTDB): domain Bacteria; phylum Nitrospirota; class Nitrospiria; order Nitrospirales; family Nitrospiraceae; genus Nitrospira_D. The sequence continues at coordinate 99,927 of CAYSFU010000003.1, forward strand.
TCGATTCGGTATGACTCATGGTTCATTTTCATTTTTATTCGAAGGGATCGACGCGCGCACCCATGCGCAAACGCTTCCAAACGATTTCACGAGCTCTTTGCTGGTGAATAAGACTGATATTCTGCAACTGTTCGTCTCCACCACATTCCGTGACACTCTCGGCACCGGTATCAGGACCGATGTCCATCTCGGTCGATTCACATTTGAGTTCGGTTCAACTCGTCTGGTGGGACGTCGAGTCTTTCTCAATGTGACACAAGCGTTCGACGGTATCCATTTTCATATCAGCAAATCCAATCAATGGAGAGTCCGCGCGTTCCTCACCGAACCGATTCGTCTCGATCCCACCGAATTCGACCGGCAGAGCGCCAAGTACCTGTTCTGGGGGACAACCGGAGAATTCCGACAACTGCCTTGGATGGTCGTCGGACCGTACTACTTAGGACTGAATGATTCCATAAATTCGACCAGGCGGGTGATCAATACGTACGGACTCCGCCTTCACAAGGCTCCGACAAATCAGGACTTCTTCAACTTGCTGGACGAAGATGAGTCCAACTTCCTCAGCGGCAGTTTGGGGTTTGACTATGAGCTTGAAGGGGCCGTCCAAACCGGTACGCGCGGCGACAAAGATTTCTTTGCCCACATGGGACATGCCCAAGCCGGCTATACATTCAATACGACGTGGTATCCCCGCTTCGTCGCCGAATATCATTATGCCAGCGGTAGCAACAACCCGGACGGCAGCCAGTCTCAAACCTTCGACAGCTTGTTCGGCATTCGCCGCTTCGATTTGACGGCGACCGGCATTTTTGGCCCCTTTGCACGATCCAATATCAGCTCACCCGGATGGCGGTTGGTCCTCAAGCCGAGAAGCGACCTCCAAATCTTTCTCAAACAGCACTTTTGGTATTTAGCACAGGCCAGAGATGCCTTCGTCGGTTCCAATCAACCAGGTATCGCAGCCTTGCAAGATGCCACGGGGTCCTCAGGGAACTATCTTGGGCATGATCTCGAATTGGCTGCCATCTGGTGGTTCAGCTCGAATCTGATTCTCGAAGCCGGCTACGACCACTGGTTTAAAGGAAGTTACTTCGATCGTCTCCCGGCATCTGCCGACCTCCCTCCCGGCGGCGCGAAAGACTCAGACTATTTCTATGTCAGCATGCAGTTAAGAATGTAGCAGCGTAGCCCTGCCGACGATCCTCGACCTCACTCATTTTTCAAACTGAGCCGTCTTGTTGCTGATCTGTATCGTACACTCTCCCCAGTTTCTGTGGATAAGTCTGTGGCTAAGTATCCCCACCGTGACCGAACAAGCACCATATGCTCATTACGAGCTTCTTGCCTAGTTTTTGATCATCTTCACGATCGCCTATGCCTGCACATTCTGGAGAGCCATTTTTGATCAAACATTTCGCCGCATTTGCTTTATATTCAAGAGAGCCCCAGATATCTGGACCGCTTGACGAGAGTACATGTGCATGTTACCATTGGATACAATATGAAACCACATGATGTTCGACGCCTTCGAGAAGAATTAGGTCTCACGCAGCAACAACTGGCTGATGCCTTGCGCACAACTCGCGTATCCATCGCGCGATATGAAGCCGGCATGCGAAAGGTTCCCGGCATCGTCTCGGTCGTGCTGAACCAATTGCGACAGAAAACAGAGATTCCCATGGCCGGCCTTGTTGCCGCTGGGACCCCGATCGAACCGGTCTCGCAATCAGAACTTGTCGACGTTCCACCGAGCATGTTCCGGGACGGAAAAACGTTCGCGTTGAAAGTCAAAGGCGAATCGATGAAGGACGAAGGCATTCTCCACGGTGACCTGGTCATCGTCCGTAAACAAGACACGGCAAGGAGCGGACAAATGGTCGTGGCCTTAGTCAATCGAGAAGCGACGATCAAGCTCTACTACAAAAAAGAGCGCCATATCGAGTTGCGTCCGGCCAACGATACGATGCAGCCGATCATGGTGCAGCCATCCGACGAATTTCAGATCGAAGGGCTTGTTATCGGTGTCATTCGGCATTGTGCAGTATAAATGAGCGGAAGGAGGGCCTACCGATCATGATGAGACACACCTCGACCCCGAACGACTGGTTGATCGACTTGGAAAAGACCATCGTGACCTTGGATCACCGCGTCCAGATGATCCAGTGTGGCTTACAACAGGCGAAACACAACTCCTTCACCGAGCGCTTGTGGGGCCTGATGGGATCCAAGCACAAACAGGCACTCATGTCGGCAGTGTGTAATCGACGTGTTCGCCCAAATACAAAGGTGGTGCCTGATGCCGGGCCAAGAGCATAGCTCATCGTCCGTCACAACGGGACCCTGTTCAGATTGCGGGACGGTCGTCGAACAGAGGATAGAATCGGTCGATGGCTTCACCCATTCCACCATCCAACTGTGTCCCGTCTGTTGGAATGCCCACCGACAACGACACGTCTTCGCCGGCGGATGTTGCGGATGAGCATGTGAAGGGTTGCCTCCTCTTCACATGCTCACGCACGTGCGCTGCAACTCCGACAGGCCTCCGTCGCTCAGTTGGATTGAGCATCAACTCTCTCTGCGAAAACTCGCGCTGTACCGCCTGCGACGAACTGTTCCAGCAAGCGCCATTGGATTCGGACAGGCATCCGACTCCTTTCATGTGCTACGCGTAATCCTCTCTGGGCTCGCATGGTTACATCAATCCCTAGAAGTTTAGCCAAAGCTGAACATACACCCAATCCTGTCCGACCGCATTGCGGCCAAGATTTTCAGAAATGTACGCCCCAGGAAACAAATGGCTGTAAGCCGCCTGAAACGCTAATTTACCGTCCATGAAATGATGAGTATAAACTAAGTCCACCTCATCCCCGATATGGGTCTTCGTGTTCCCAACTTTTGAAAATACGTACACATCCTGGCTGGCACGATACCAATTGTCTTGGGCGGTGGCAAGATTCAGATTCGTGTACCAGACCTCTATGTGGTCATTCTCGGTGGGACGGGCTTGTAGGTTGACCGACCAACTCAACATGTTTTTCCAAGCCATCACATCCATGTAGCCCATGTGAATGTGATTGGTCGGGTAGAAGTTTTCAAACGTGTTGGCGGTTCGACAAGACCCGTAGGCAGTGTTCAGTGTGCAGTTCGAACTGTCATCGCCTGACGCATAATCGAAGTTGAAGGCCAGGCGTGGTTTCCAGGGGAGCTGATAGGCCGTGTATCCAATCCAGCTCCTGGTCGCCCAGGCACTAATGTGCAGACATTTCCCTTGCCCATCTGCATTTCCGCAGAGACTACTGGCGCTGGTGGCCGAATCCCCCATCTGTCCAAACTGATAAACCGCTTCAGTGGAAAAATCGACGTTCGCCTTCTTCAGAGAGATGTGTGCTCCGATTGTGTGGCGAGTCTGGTCTCCGCGCTTCGGCGTGCCTAACCCCTGTCCAGACACATCTCCCGCGCCGAGATTGTTCTTGTAATAGATATAGAACGGTTCAATCAAAAACCAAGGAACAGCCTTAATCTGGCCGCGGAAGATGAGCAGATCGGCATCTCCAAAAGCATTTTGTGCCTGGCCGGTGCCTCCGATATTTGGTTGATGGCTGCCGACTGGCTGACCTTGGTGAAGATCGGATTCGGCGATTCTGAACCATCCGATATATGAGTCCATAAATTTAGTGCCGTATTGCAGCATGATTCCGTCGAAGGAAAAGCCGGTGTTCGACCAATCAAAATGACCGAATAGGCTCTGATCGCCGAACACAAGATACTGCCGACCGGCCTTGAGACTCAGTCCCTGAAACCCCGCGAAGTTTCGCACTAGCATATAGCCAGCCCGTATGCCCAGCGAACAGACCGGCCGACCTCCCGTATTGGGGGTCGATCCACAGGTATGAGTCGAGGGGTCTCCGTTGTTACCGCCTCCTCCTGCCCCAAAAGGAGATCCGCCACCTCCCCACGTGCGTGAATCGATGAATTCTAGGTAGAAGTTCACCTCCGGCGAGAGATCATATCCGATGCCTAAGCGAGTCGTCTGTTGGACGAATTGATCGTTAGCTTTTCCCGTGAAGTTATTGGCAGTTGTGCCAGGTGTATTGCACTGTCCACCGGCTCCTATACCACCGCCGAAACAGACGTTGTTTCGGTATTCTGGACGCACACGAAGCTGCGCGGTCACCCACAATTTTCTCAGGTCAAAGTATTTCCCGATGTCGGGATCGTAGCGCTCATAGTCTTTCTTCTGAGGAATACCACGGCCAATAACGTCAGTGGGTTTCTTCTCGCCCTCCGGTAGTTCAAACGCAGAATACGCAGCAAGTGGAACAACAACGGACAGGCTCGTTGTTAAGATAAGACCGCCGAGAAAGACAACGGCACTGTCCTGACCATAGCAAGCATGTTGTTTATGGTCCATTCGATGGTCTTCCCTTTTTGATTGCATATAGAGCAACAGACATGCCCGCCTGAAGAGAACCCATTAGCAATGAGTTACGCCACTTGTCTTACTGCCGATGGACAAGCTGACGAAATCAGGCGAGACAAATTGACCGACAGGACAATGGATCTCTGAAATCATCCGATGTGACTCGGGGATAAATCACATCGCAGCCAAGACACAGCTCGGACACTCTGAGCAGAACAGGAAAGAGCTCAGGTTAGGACCTCAGACCAAACCTACACGTGTGTACTCATTGTTCCGTTGGCTGAATTCTCGACAGAGGCGTGTCATTAATGAGTTTCAGATCTCACAAATCCATCCAGTTGTGATCCGCGCCCTCATAGGCCAAGGAAGAGGCCTCCGAATAGTGAGACGAGTTGTGAGGTGACCCGTGGGAAAGAGCATAGATCTACCGCTCGGTCGTGAAGAGACGGTGGGGGCAACGGACGACCTGTTGCTTGTCGAAACGATGATATCTCAGTATCGCGCAGAGATCTCGTGGCAGGACTTGTCCGCACAGGTTAAGAACTTCTAGGTCGTCCACACTCGCCATACGCGCTAGAGCCAAAGGACGCTTGGATGCGGGTGTTTGCACGACCGGCCGACGAATCTGATAATGTTGAGAGAGGCTCCAACTAAAGATAGAAGAAAGGAGAGGGAAAGACCTGTTTGTAAAAATACCGACGTGAACAAACCAAGATCAAGACACTCCGGGCAACCAGACTACGAACGTCGTTCCCCTACCCAGCTCGCTGCTGGTTGAGATCTTGCCGCCTTGGCGGATCACGAGCATCTGACAGATAGAGAGGCCGAGTCCATTGCCTTCTTGTCCCTTGGTCGTAAAGAATGGGTCGAAGATTCTCTGCATGACGTCGCGTGTCATACCGGCACCGGTATCCGCAATCTCGATGACGACTCCCGGACGCCCACCATCATCACGGTCGTACGTCCGCACGTTAAGCCGTCCGCCGTCAGGCATCGCGTGGATGGCATTAACCATCAGGTTTACAAGGACCTGCTGCAACTCAGTCCTGTTCATCAGGATGAGTCGCGACGTGCGGTCTTCCCGTTCAACGATAATCGTCGTCTTCTTGAGCAAATATTGGACGAGCGGCAACGTGTCGGTGACGACCTCCGCTACGTCGTACTGTTCAGGGTACCCGGCATATTCTTGCGGCTTCGCAAAGCGCAGCAACCTGGTGACAATCTCGCTGATACGATGCAGTTGCTCATCTATAAGTCGAAACTCCGTCTGTGCCACTTCGACCTTGCTGCCCATCAGGTCACGAATAACCTCCAAATTTCCCATCATCACGGTGATCGGATTGTTGATCTCGTGCGCCACACCGGAGGTAATTTCTCCGATGGCGGCAAGCTTCTCCGACATGATGAGCTGCTTGGTCGTCGCCTCCAATTGTTGGTTGGCAAGTTGCAGCTTGCTGGTGCGATCGCTGACACGCTGATTGAGGTCCTCGTTCAATTGGCGCAACCGCATATCGCGCACTTGGAGCTGATCCAGGAGATAATCGAGGTGGAGCGCCACTCGGCCAATCTCGTCCTCACTCTCGACGGGCCAAGTCCGTGCAGCAAGATCGCCGCTCTTGACCCGGGTGATCGTTCCGATCATTCCTTCGAGAGGTCTGAAGGTTTCGGTAGCCCATCTCAGAAATAACAGAACGGTCGTGGCAACTGTGAGCAGGAAAGCAAGCCATATCTGCAGCACGATCCAATGCGTCGCCTCCGTGAAGGGCGTCCAAAACAATCCCGCATTGAGCATGTCAACGGAGCGATTGTCGCCGTCACGGATGGGCTCATAGCCCGAAATGTACCCATCAGCGATGGCGCTATCGAGCCACGTTCGCTTCTGCTCGAGAACAGCGCCCTGCGCCTCCGGCGAGACACGCATTTCAATGGCCCGTCGAGGCTTGAACAAGCGGATATCGGTGCCGATGCGTACATCATCTAGGAACAGCGGGACTGCCTCTTGGGTGCCGTCATGGAGGTCTGAGCCGTGATCGATGAGGTCATGAATCCTATCAACGAAACCAAGATTCTGATGCAAAAAGATATCACCGGCCAAGGCATCGCGTCGCCCGTCTGGCAATGCCAGTGGGCTTACAGGCTTGAGAACGAGACTGCGCATGTCTTCGGTGCGATCTGTTTGTGAGCGACCTTCAAAAGCCGGGTTGATCATGGGCCAAGCCCGGCACATGGAACTCGACACCATTGGATATTCACTCACGATGATAGGGCGATCGTCGTTGACAACATAGAGAGAATCAAACCCGCATCTCTGTGCGGACTCTCTGAGAAGGTTTGCAAGGGCGTCGTGTCCATCAAGATATTTCCTGAGCACTTCCTGGAATCGTGCCGAGTGTGGTACCGGACTCGGGTGTTCCTCTGAATTTTCGAGAATGCGAGTGAGATGCTGGCGAGCAATGGTCCATTCATCGTTCACCTTGCTGACCAGCGCTGCATCAAACTTGGCATTCCACCGATACATGCTAATCCCAAGCAGCAGCAAAAGCGGGAAAACCAGCATCGGCAAGAGCGCGATTGCTAGGAGGCGATAGCGGACCGAGTATCGGTTAGCCGTCAGCCACGACCCTATATCTGCCAGCTTGCACATTTGCGATCGATCGTCCTACGCGAGATACCGAGTCGACGCGCGGCCTCCTCGCGATCTCCTCCCGTCTTACGGAGCATGGACAGGATGTGACGTCGTTCTACCTCGGCCAGACTATTCCCTTCGTTGCCACCATCATCAACGGATCGCCAAAAGTCTTCTGGAAAGGTGCCAAGAATCACTGCTCGCTCGATCAGATTATGCAATTCTCGGATATTTCCAGGCCAATCATATCGCGTGATGGCACCGCGTACCTTATCGTCTATCGGAACGGGAGGCACGCCGAGTTGCTGCCCAAGCTCGCGCATGAAAAGATCGGCGAGTACCAGCACATCGTCACCGCGAGCCTGCAACGGCGGAAGATGAACCGGCATGACATTGATGCGAAAATAGAGATCAGACCGAAAGGTGCCGGCGTCGACACGGCTTTTTAAACTGGCATTCGTCGCAAAGACTAAGCGCGCATCAAAGGGAATCTCGCGTTCAGAGCCAACCGGTCGGACACAGCGATCCTCCAGCACGCGCAGCAATTTGCTTTGCAGCATGTAGGGCAACTCACCGATCTCATCGAGAAAAAGGGTGCCGCCCTGCGCATGCAAGAACAGCCCTTCGCGTTCCCTATCGGCGCCGGTGAACGCCCCCTTCAAATGGCCGAACAGTTCGCTTTCGATCATATCCCCAGGAATCGCACCGCAGTTGACCGGTACGAAGAGCTTATCGGCCCGATCGGAGAGCGAATGGAGCGAGCGAGCAGCAACCTCCTTACCGGTTCCCGATTGGCCGGTGAACAACACCGACGTCGGCAATGGAGCCACGCGCGCGATAGCCTCGCGCACCTGTTGGATCGCAATAGAGTCGCCCAACAGTTTGTTTCTCAGGAAGGTTTGATGTTGAGCCGACGTCAGTTCGTGGCGTAACACATAGTTTTCACGTCGCAGTTGCGTCCGATCAAGACAACGTGCCACGGCATTGAGCACTTGGTTGGATCGAAATGGCTTGAGAATGAAGTCGACAACGCCGACACGCAACGCCTCTATGGCGGCCTTTAGATCAGCATAGGCTGTCATCAGGATCACATCGGCAAAGAAACCGATCGTCCGCTGTTTGGCGAGCCAATTGAGACCGTTTTCCCCCGGCATCACGTTGTCGAGAATCACGACATCGAAATGCTGGGCATCAAGCTTGCACGATGCTTCCTTCGTATCCGACGCTTCCTGGATCACCTTGCAACGTGATCCGAGTGTTTTGCTCAGGAAATTCCGTATCCCAGGCTCATCATCAACGACCAGAATTGACGCTTGGGCCAACCATGGCCCGAATTGAGGATCATTCACAAGCCCAACAACTTCGTGGGTTGCATTCACCGGCATTCGAGTCTCTCCTGACGCCAGCCATGGGAAAAACAGCCTACAAAGACTGGGTCGCTACTGTATTACATCAGCGCTGTAGTGTTACGCAATCACAGCATAGTTGTTGCTATTCAACACAAACAACCAATTGAATATACCTAGTTCATCGAGAAGCGTATCTTGATTGAATTGCAGATTGGCTCCGGACATTGAAATGTTTCTGACATCTGCCACAAGGCCGATATCGGCTCTCGTCAGCAACTCGACGAACTCTTCGAGCCTCCGGTTGGAATGACCGATTGTGAAGAATAGAAACTTCACCCGTCGTCTTTATCAGTCACACTCAAGGGCGCTGCCTTTATGGGCGGCGATATGATTTGTCTTATCGCTCTTGATTTCATACTGAGGATCGTTTTCCGAAGCATGATGTACATACCCCTTATAGTCGAAGTCTCTGGTGTGAATCGCAATAATGGTGCCCGACACCCGTCCAGCTTCGGAGTTCCAGCTTACATGATCTCCCATCTTGAATTTCTTAACCATCTCGTGAATTCCTCCTTCCAGAAACATCTCTCGCCATGTGATCGCTTCATTGTGCTACTCGTCATGCGTGCTGTAGACAAGGGCGACTATGTGCATCCTAACCAAAGCCTGCATGCGTTCTCATTCCAGGCTGGATCTCAACCCTATGGAGGCGTTGGCATTCCGACCAGCATTCCGGATCATGACCAAATCACTGCCGCAACATGGGATCTCTCCGTGATGGCCACGGGACAAGCATGCTTTATGGAATGCTCCAATCAGCATCGTTCCGTCCATCGTTTCCCAGCGCTATGCAAACCGCCGACTGCCCGCGTTGCGTTGTCATTCGCCGACACGCGATACTCCATCGCACTGGATCAGATCAGCGTATAGGACCAGTTCCTCACGTGCTTTCGGGTTGGAGTAAAGAGCATAGAAAATTGTCACCTGATGCATTCCGTCCGGCTCCTGATCCGTGCATCAGTACTCCACAACATCCCGTTCATGGATAGGCTGCACCGGCCGAGCATTCGCTCCGATGATATCCGCAAATTGTTTACGTTGATCAGCAGATATCCGAACAGATTCTTTCAGCAAAATCCATTCTACGCCCTCGGTACAAGGCGGTGTCGTTAAGGAACCCTTGTACATATAGTGGTGCGTATGAGCCGGGAGGATGTCTGCGACATTCATGGAGAGCGGTGTGAGTTTCTCGCTCGCCGTTTTAGGCATCCAATCCCAGATGCTGGCGATCCAAGAATTTGCGGTACCGAGTTCCAGAAAGACACTGACCACCACAATATGCCCTTTGGAATTTTGGTGCACGAGGTGAAGTTCCATCGGATAACTGATTCCCTCAATCTCGTGTTCACTGGGGTCATGAAAATGAAACTGCCGAAGATGGTAGGTCCGGTCGTTCACATGCAGCATGCTGTTCGACTTATAGTCCACTTGGATCGTATGACCGTTGTTGGCGATATAGATACGCGTCGGTCGGTACTCAAACACAAGTGTCTCTTGCGCATTCGAATGCTGAGGCGCATGAATATTGATGGGAGATTGCTTAGAGCCGGTTTCGCACGTCATATACTGAGGACTCAACATAGCCCAATGTTCGGGCCCTTCGATTCCGACGTAACCCCAGTGGGCATGCAGTTTGGAATTATGCTGTGCTTCTGAAGTTCTCTTCTCGTCGCTTGCTGGCTTCTCCGCAGTTGCGACGCCCACGGCTAATAGCACGCTGATGAAACTATCCGCGATAAAAAAGATGCCCGAGACGACGAGAGGCGTTGCATGGAGAGTATGAGAGCCCCTTTTCAAAAGAATAGCTGTCCCGGGCATGGCGCACCTCCTTCAGCAGAACAAGAAATCGGCAAGAAAATGAGGCGCGATCGGCGTAGCGTCTCTCGCGCAGTCACCACGAATCGTCGCGATCGCCTCTGTTGGAGTGGCGACCGCGACGTTGTACCCGCTTATAATTTCGCTTGAACTGTCCGGTTGACCGTGCCGCCAAATTCTCTGGCAGCGAACGGCTCTATAGATTTCCCATTCAGTTCCGCAAGCCTGGCCAGCAGCCAGGGCTCAGGCTGCCCAAAGCTCAGCCGCCGGACCGCAACGGGTGACGATTTCAGGTGTGGCTGACCGCTGACCGGGTCCTTCGCGTACCAGGTATGCTGGTTGGCTGAATTGGAGCGGTGTCCATAATGGAATGGTACGAACACTTCTCCAGGCCGGACCGTATCGACCACCATCGCGGGCCCTTCCCAACGGCCGTGCGAGGATGTGATCTCCACTAGATCGCCGAGCTCGATCTTCAGGCGGTCGGCGTCGATGGGATGAATCTCGACATAGGCATGCGGCGCCCGTTCATTCAGCGCCATCGCTCGGGCTGTTTTCGTACGAGTGTGGAAGTGATAGACCACGCGCCCAGTATTGAGCAGGAACGGGTACTCATCAGAGGTCAGATTCGGGTGCGGCCTCCAGTGCGCCGGCTTCAGGAATGCCTTGCCTTTGGGATCGATCTTCTCGTAATGGCCGCGGGTGTGATGATTGCCGCTCAGAAAATCAGCACCATAGGTTTCACATTCGTTGATGCCGGTCCAGAATTTAAGGTCCTCATACAGGCGCTCGGACCCGCGGGGGTGCTGCTCGTTACAAGGCCAACGAACCGCGCCCATTTCCAGGATCAATTCGTACGTCATCCCGGAATAGTCGCAGGGCCGGCCTTTCGACACCTTGCGCCATTCCTCGAATGCATCTTTGGGTTGCGTGAAAGAGATCAACGGCGCGCCATGCCGATCCTTGAAGCCCACCCGGTTGGCGAGCTCGACGAAGATGTCGAAATCGCTCCGCGCTTGCCCCGGTGGATCGATGGCCTTCATGAGATAGTTGACGCTCCGGTCTGCATTGGTGATGCAGCCCGTCTTCTCTCCCCACATCGCCGCCGGGAAGTAGATGTCGGCCAGGTCCACCGTCTCAGCATCGAGAAACGGGTCCTGGACCACTACAAACAGTTGTCGCATGATCCGCTCGGTGCGATTCTGATCAGGCGCGCTCACAAGCGGGTTTGTGCCGGCTACCCACATGAACTCGATTTCGCCGCGTTCGGCAGCCTCAAGCATGGACACGAGGTCTTTGGGGACATCATGATGGAATGTGTCAAAGTCGAGCTTCCAGTGTTCGCACAGATCGCGCATATGCCCTATGTTGTGAGGATTACGATACGCGGGGTAAGACCCGCCCGCCCCAGTCTCCCGATTGGACATCGCTGATGGTTGGCCTGCCATCAGGAGAGGACCGGCACCGGGCTTGCCGATCGCTCCCAAGAGCAAATGTACCGTATTCACCAACGAGGACGACGCCGTCGCTCCAACGCTCTGGTAGACCCCCATCGCTGCGGTTGAGACCACACGTGGGGTGGTACCGATCCACTCGGCCGCTTTTTCGAGATCTTGCCGAGGAATATCACAGATTTCGGCTACGCGCTGGGGCGGATAGTCACGGACAATCGCGTCGAGCTGCTCAAACCCGACCGTGTGCTTCGCGACAAAGTCACGGTTCACTCGACCGTTTGCGATCAGCAGATGAATGATGCCGTTGAGGAGCGCGGCATTCGTCCCAATGCGTAATTGGAGATGCAAGTCAGCCCCCTGTCGCACGCTCGGTGTCCGACGCGGATCGGCAATGATGATACGCCCGCCGTTCTTGTGTTTCGCCGCCAGCATGCGCTCCCATAGCACGGTGTGCATCTCGGCGACATTGTGGCCGTACAAGCACAGCAGGTCGGCCTGGTCCACATCGACATAGGACGCCACAGGGCCGTCTGCACCAAAGTTGGCCATACAGCCGGTGGCAGCAGTGGCAGTACACAAGCGAGTGTTGCCGTCGATATTGGATGATTGCAGGCCACCTCGCCAAATCTTCGCCAGTGTGTACAACTCCTCAACCATCAATTGTCCCGAATTGTAGCAGGCCAGGTTCTGATGTCCCTTCTGCCAGGCGGCTTTGAATCGTTCGGTGAAGAAATTCATGGCTTCATCCCAGCTTACCGGCTGCAGCGGAGCGTTTTTCGATCGGCGAATCATCGGGGTCGTACCCCGAGCCCTTGAGTGGTTAGCAACCCACGCGTGTTCGCCCTTCGGACCGAGGTGACCAAAACTGACCGGGTGATCGACGGCTCCTCGCACACCCACGATCCGACCATCCTTCACAGCGATGTCAAGACCGCAGCCATTGGCGCACAACATGCACGCTGAGTGCACCCATTTATCCGGTTCACCTTTGATACTGAGATTGGTGTCGATCCTGGGCTGCATGTGCCCCATCTTCTTAACCAGAACACGAAGCTCCTTCGACGCACCAAGTTCTCCCTCCTGAGGATTCCCATGCTTGATCCCCGGCTGCTTCGCCGCCAGCGCGACGGTATCTAAGGCTTGATTACCAATGGCTGCAGCAGCCGCTGTCCCTGCGGAAATTTTTAGGAATTGCCGTCGTGATAAGGACATATGATCCCTCCTGGTTTATGAATCATGCATTGCACGTCTATTTTTCTAGAGGTAGTTCTTGTCCACTTTGTCCACCAACTCTCTCACCGGCGCCACTTGGTATCGCGGTCCCCTTTTCTAACGGTTTTTCCAACCCGCTTTGTCCGCCTATTCTCTCAGCGGGAGAGGTTGGTACAACGCGCCCCTTTTCTAGATGCTCTTTCACTCCGTCTTGTCCACCGACTCGTTTACCATGGCCAAGCTTGGACGCATCTGTTGCACACCCTCCAAGGCATGCCATCATCAACAGGAGTCCGTATACTAGGAACCGTTGGGACTTCATGGATTTCCCTCCAAAATTTATTACCCGTCCTGACATAAAGGAACCTATACGCTCTTGCATGGTTTTCGCGGCAACGAAAGACGGCACAGATATGTGCAAATCAAGAGAGACTGAAGGAACCACTCGATGAGATGAAACTTGTCGGTCATTCCTTCCTTCGTCCTTTTCCTCTTTCATCATCGTAAGCACAGCATCATGGACCATAAGTTTCACGCCTTTCGTCTTGATCTCGGACAGTTCAGCCTTAACGAGGCATTCCTTGTCATCATCTGCGATGTCCACTGAGAAGCCTCCTTCGACGATGGTCATCTCCTCTGTAAATAAATCCGGAGCAACGGCCATGCCCGTCCGAGCAGGAAGTAATAGCAACGAGTTATACAGCTTGGGTTGTTGATGATGGACAAGTTGACGAAATCGAATCAGACAAATTGACCGGCGTGGTGGCAAGAGACAAGATCAACTCACTTCGAGTAACCGTTTCTTTGTTCATCGATACAGATTCAGCCGCAGCCGACAATAGACTCGCCGCAGTTGCTGGCTCCATATGGCACAGCTTCTTCTGGCACGGTGCCTCACCCTCATCCGGCACTCCTCTCTCTGAGGACCCAGATGAGTGCTCACATCGAGCCTCGGATATACCCAACCGCACCGTCTTTCCCTATCTTTTCAATTGGGTCTCTGCGAAGGAGCTGGGGTGCATCAAGATCGGGAAGTTGGTGAAGTTCAACCAGGATCAGATGGACACCGGATCGATCGACGCACGATCACATTACGGAGAGACAGCCGTGTGACTCACCAAGCGGCGCGATAGCTATGATCTCGAGTGCCGCGTGATTGTGACCTTCCCCCGATTTCACAGACACCTCCCTAAGTGGGAGAATGCTGAAATCGG
>CAYSFU010000004.1:0-103079 GCA_964430555.1 uncultured Nitrospira sp.
CAAATGCGCACACTTCGTACCCGCTCTTGTCCGGCATGATGACGTCTGATACCACCACATCCGGTTGTTCTTTTGTAATACAGGCGAGAGCCTCTTCTCCATTGGCGGCAAGCGTCACGCTAAAACCAGCCTCCGTGAGCAGGCGCTCGGCCACTTTGCGCACCGCAATGCTGTCATCCGCAATTAGGATCTTTGGCATGCTCGCACCTTTCCTTCATCCCGCGACCAACTGGCCTCACCACAAACCCATCCCCAATCGAGATACCGCAAGAATCGGAACGTCTTCCTGGCCGTGCGCGTAGCTTCCATCGGCCGGCACGTCTCGGTCTCGATACGTCTGAATCAGTGAGAGATCAAGGGTCCGTAAAACCGGGATCTCTTCATCGATACAGATCACCATATCGCCTAAGGCATGTTTCACCCTGAGACACAAACGATTGTTTCCCTGCACGATGCGGTGAAGCGCTGCGGCCAAATCAATGACCGGGAGGACGGTCTGGTTGAACCGAACCACGGCTGTGACAAAAGGAGTTCGCCCGAACACCGGTATCGACTCATGCCATGGAGAGATCCCCCCAACCTCCAACGTCTTCACCGCGAGCCGTCGTCCTCCTACTGAGAATACTAAGAGATGCCAGGACCGAGGCCTGGCAAGGTGCTGCGAATGGCCGGTCCTTCTCAACATGCCTGGTGTTTGCCCTGGGTGGCTTCCTGTACAACCACAAGAGATTCTGCTCCCTGGGACTGAGTCCGTGACACCGTTCCCTCGAGCTGTTCTTCAAGTACCCAGGCGGTGTTCAGGACGAGTGCCACACTATGGTCGAAGAGGATCATCCCAGAATACCATCGTCGTTCCGCCCCACGGAATTGAGCAGGAAGGGGCAGGACCTGAGACCGATGAATCGCAAGAATACCGTGGACCTTTTGAACACGCACACTCCCTCGACACTTCCCGTCTGCAAGGAGCACCACATCAGTCCCATCCCATAGCCTCTCGCTTTCGGGATGAAGCCGCACGGCAAGATCGATCACTGGATAGGTCACGCCTTGCACACCAGGGTCGTGACAGATTTCCACGTCCTCGCTGGTCACGATTCCATGAATGAATTCAGCCTCGAATGCCAGATACCTTCCATGGATCGTCGTAATGAGAAAACTCGGCGTAGACGTAGACTCGGATGTGCCCCCCTCCTCACTCTTCGCCGAAACACTCATACGCGTTCATTCTCCGCAAGAATTCGTATTTCGTCAATCAATCCAAAGCTTTCCGCACACTTACTTGCCGAGTGTCCGTGCTCGTCCCACCCACTGTTCGACCTCCTGAAGCAACATTCGTTCTTCAACGGGCTTGGCGATATAGGAATTTGCACCGATGTTGATCGCCATCTGTCGATGTTTGTCCCCTGCCCTCGTCGTCATCACAACCACCGGGGTCTCGCGAGTGTCCGCGCGCCTTCGTAAGGCTTGAATCACCTCAAATCCATTCAGTTTCGGCATTTCAAGATCGGTCAGAATCATACTGTACGCGAATGTTGATGCCTTCCGGAGTCCATCTTCTCCATCGACAGCCGTCTCAACCTGATAGCCTGCCGACTCCAGCATTTTTCCGACAAATTTTCGTATACTCAAGGAATCATCGATCAATAACAGACGGACATCTTGAGGCTCCGTCGCCTTCACCGGATCAGCAATCGATTGCTGGGACCGACTATGGCTTTTGGAAAGAACGGCTTGTACCTGAGGCTCCCTGCTGTCCCGTCCGGCCAACCGTGTCGGATCGACAACCAGGATGACTCGTCCTTCGGGATCGATCGTGGCTCCTCCAAAGAACGACTGCATGAGTGGCTTCAGTTGGCCCAACGATTTAATAACGACTTCTTGTCGGCCTAACAACTCATCAACGGCCAACCCCATCGCTCCTCTGGCTGTACGGACGATGACCACCGGCATCGTCCCAGTCACCGGGACATACTCTCTCCGAAGCAGATGATGCAACGATTGCACCTCAATGATCTGTTCGCCGACCTGCAGCAATGTCCGCTCATCCTCCATTCGCCATGACGATGCCGTCGGCATGGTGACTTCCTGGATATTGAGTAATGGTATGGCATATCGTTCTGCGCCGGACCGCACGATCAAGGCCGTGGCAATCAAAAGCGTGAGGGGAAGACTCAACGTAAATTTAGTTCCGACACCGGGTTCGGACTCCACGGCAATATGGCCGTTCATGCCTTCAATCACTCGCTTCACGACATCCAACCCCACTCCGCGTCCGGCCTGATCGCCAACTTTCTCAACCGTTGAAAACCCTGGAAGAAAAATTGATTGGAGAATTTCGGCATCGGAGATGGTTTCGATTTGTCGGGCATCGGCCAATCCCATCTTGGCGACCTTGGCCCGTATTTTCGGCAAATCCAATCCCGCTCCATCATCTTCAATCTCAAGGATCATTGAGTTTCCACGATGCGCAGCATGCAAATGAATCGTACCGACTGGCGGTTTGCCTTTCGCAAGCCGATCGGCAGCCGGTTCAATACCATGATAGACGGCGTTACGGACCAAATGGACGAGAGGATCCACTAAGCGCTCCACTACGCCTGTATCAACTTCCGTCTGTTCGCCTGACGTCACCAATGTCACGTCCTTGTGAGAGATACGCGCCATCTCCCGAATGGCGCGACGAAATCGTGTAAATGGCGTTCCAATCGGAACCATACGAGCATGTGCGATTTCGTCGCGCATCAAGAGCGTCAGTTGCTGCAACTGGCTCATGTCGTCGTGTGCTCGGTGAATAGAGCCATCCAGCTGCGCCAGTGACTCACCGATGTCGGCCGTTACTTCGCTGATACGTCGAGCCAAAATATTAAAATCGTCGTACTTATCAAGCTCAAGACTGCCGAAATCCCCGAGCGCCATCGGCCCTTGCATCGGCACCGCCGCTTCAATAGTAGGCGTTTCTTGATAGGTAAACGTATGCTTGTCGGAAAAGGATTGAACGGAGTCCACCAAGCGAGACTTAAATACCAAGACTTGTTGCGACAATTGCTCCAAGACTCGCAATCGTTGCTCCAATCGACCTCGTCCGATGACTAATTCTCCCACGAGATTCATGAGCCGCTCGAGTCGACCGTAACTGACCCGAATCACCTCTCGGTCTTCTAAAGACTTCGTCTCCGTCGGCTTGTCCTTCTCGATGGGGGCCACTGTGGCGGGTTGAGGTGTGGCAGGATCCCGTATCGTTTCGGTGGATGGATCGAGAGGTGTCGAGTCAGCAGACGTTTCTTGGTCGAGCCGCTTGAGATCAGATCGTGTCGCGTCGAACCGTTGCCTGGTGCCGGATACCGTGCCGAGATCTCTTCGCATCAGCACCCGCACCACGTCGACGGAGCGAAGGATCAAATCGGTATGACCTGACCGGACAACCAGTCGACCGTCGCGCACGGCTCCCATGAAGTCTTCGACGTGATGCACAAGATCGCCGATCGATTGAAACCCGACGGTATAGGCGGAACCTTTGAGCGTATGGGCAGTGCGAAAGAGTTGATTGATCAGTTCTCGATTCTGAGGATCCTTGTCCAAACGGAGAAGATTCGCTTCCAAGAGTTCAAGATACTCTTGCGCCTCCGGAACAAAATACGAGAGGGCTTCCGGATCGAGATCGGGAAGCAAATAGGCATCAGAGAGGTCGGAAGGAGGTACGTCCACACTGACGACCGGATCGTGGATCCCGGGACTAGCCGAAAGAGCCTCAGAGTTTTCTTTCGATGGACCAGCCGAAACCGTCCCCTCACCCATATGCGTCAATTGATGAATCAGAACCGGCACATCGCGCTGCAGTTGATAGCCTCCTTGAGGATCACGCCGTAGCAGAAGCTGGATTGTTCGGGTGGCGTTTTCAAATAACTCAAGCAGATCGTCGGTGAGCAACAACCGTTTTTCTCTTACCGCGATCATCCCTTCTTCCATCGGACGAGCAATATCGCCAACGACTTGAAACCCAACGGTGTATGCCGACCCTTTCAAGGTATGCGTGGCACGAAACAGTCGATATATGGCATCATCGTTGTCGCGTGTTGCACGAAGCGTTTGAACCAACTCATCGATGCTCCGAAGATACTCCTCTGCTTCAGGGATGAAATAGGACAGGATCTCAACGTCGAGCGTAGGATGAACATAGTCCAAACTGACCGAGACGGCCTGAGGCAGAATTTGAAGTTGCTCGAGTAATCCAAGACAGCGTGTCACGACACCCTCATCTTCATTGCCGCTATGACCAATCCCTTGGACCAAGATGCGCAGCCCACCGACAACCGCTCGCATCACACTCACAACCGTGGGCCAGTCATCCGGCGCAATGTCGTTCGCCTGTTCAAGAATCACTTCAAGTTCAGCGGATAATCGGGAAACACCCCCGTACCCATAGAGCGCGGCGGCTCCCCGAAGGCGATGGGCGATAATGTAGTGTTCGGAGAGTTCCTGCGGAGAGGGAATCAGTTCACCGTCGGCGCGCAAGGCTTCGGCTAATGTCCTCGTTCCATCCGATGCCTCGGAGACGAAGACTCGAGTCAAGTCATGTTGATTGGACTCCGCTCCCATTGGTACACATCTACGCTGGCAAGAAGGCAGGCGCTCGATCCTAATCCATCAGGTCAATTTAAATTGCGATACTGAAGCCGTCAGCCCTTCGGCCAACGTCACCATATCTTCGACCGTGGCCCGTGCCGAGTCGGTGGCTTTTTGCGTAGCAATGGCGCCTCCGGTAAAGTCCTTGATTGATCGACCGACTTGATCCGTGGACGCAGTCTGGGTCGTTGCGGCGTCCGCAATGCTCTGGGCGAGCTCCGCGGACCGTTGCGCAATCGCGGAAATCTCCTTGAACACATCACCAGTCCGCAAGGCGGAAGCTGATCCGGCCTCCACGGCCTGCGTTTCGTGTTCCATGGCCACGACGGCATGCTGCGTCTCGCTCTGAATCACCTTCACCAACTCGGCAATTTCACGCGTGGCGTTCGTTGAACTTTCGGCAAGCTTTCGAACCTGGTCGGCCACGACACCGAAGCGAGCCCCGGCTTCGCCTGCCCCTGCAGCTTCAATCGCAGCATTCAGAGCGAGCAAGTTTGTCTGGTTGGCGATTTCGCGAATCGTGGAAACAATTTGTGAAATCTCCAAGGAGCGATCACCAAGAGCCTTGACCTGCTTGGACATCCGTTGAACCGCCGACCGAATCCGCTGCATATCCTGCACGGTTTCCTGCACCGCAACTCGACCATCTTCGGTCGCCTTCAAGACCTGGCGGGCCGAATCAGAAGAGTCCCCGGCGGTTTCCGCGACCTGCCTCATTGAAACCGCAAGCTGTTCCACCGCACCAAGCGTCTTCATGGATTCGTCGGCTTGATGTTTGGCGGTACCGGCCATTTGTCCGGAGTTCTCCCGCAAGGCGCCAGCTGAACGATTCACCCGTTCGGCCGATTCTCTGACTTGTTTCATCAATTGCGCGAATCGTTGGATCATGAGGTTGAATCCGTCCGCCAGATTTCCAAACATATCGGCGGTGACCTCACCGCGTTTGGTCAAATCTCCCTTCCCGACATCGGAGACAAGCACCAGAAACTGCACCAAGCGTTTCTGCATGGTATCCCGCTCTTCCTCGGTCGATACGAGGCCGGTGAGTCGGTCGAGCATAATATTGAACGCCTTGGCCATATGCCCGATCTCGTCATTGCTCTCGAGTCTGGCTCTCGCTTGAAGATTGCCCGCAGCCGCTTGCTGAGCGACATCAGCGACATGTGTGATGTTGCGTGCGATCGAGCCTGCGAGGTAGAAGCCGATCACGCCGGCCAGCAGAAGCGCCAGCACTGCGCCGGCCAGAACGATGTTCGTTCGATAGGAGGCCTCAGCTTGCCCATTGTCGTTCATCTCCCTCGCCACTTCGAGAATCGTCGTCATAAGCTCACGAACACGTAGTGTCGCCGCGTTGTACTTGTTCGCGACATCGACGGACAATGCCGATTGTCCAAGTTCTCGCATCCGTTGTTTCTGCTCTTCCGTGAACGATGATTTGAAGCTGTCCGCAAATGCCCCCACCACGCCCTCTGTCGCTGCAAAATATTCTTGCAAGGCCTGATGCAAGCTGGCCAAATCGTTACGTTCGCTCCGACCACTGGTTGATTCGTGCAACTGGGATGTCTGATACGAATTCAAGGGGATCAGTGTCTGCCTCTTGAGCTCGGCCAACGCGGCGAGTGCCTGATCGAACTCTGGTTTCCCAGCCTGCCGCCCGACATTCAAGAGCCCGCTATGATAGAGGCCAAGGTTGGTACTGGCGATTCCGACATTTGATAAGGCCAAGGTTGATCCGTTGTAGATCGACTGCAACTCGCCCTTTACCCGATGCAACCCTATCAGGCCAACAAAACCGACGGAGATCATAATGAGGCTGACGGCAGAAAAACCGAGGATCAGCTTCGGTAGGGTTTTGAGATTTTGGAACCATGACGGCGACGGCCGAGCCGTCGGTTTGCTATTCCTAGGCATACCCTCCATCCTCCTCCACGCGCTCACATCTCGCTCGCTTCAGTCGATTCAGATGCGTGTTCACGGCTTGACAGAACGGTTCCCGTCCAGAGCTGCAGCCTCCACCGATGCGACCAGCGCCGGAATCTCCAACATTCCACTCACTCGGTCCTCTACCCGGATCAGACCCGACAGCAGGGATCGTTCACCTGTCCGGTATGTCCCTGAAGGGTCAAGCCTGTCCTCGGGCAACATCCATCGGATTTCAGGAACCTCGTCGATCAGCAGGCCAATCTGGTGAGCATCATGCTGCACGACAACGGCATAGCGTGGGGTTGCCGAGGACGAAACTCCCAAGGAGTGTCGCAAATCCGCCAGAGGCACAACCGCCCCTCGGACATTGGCGACACCGACCAACGACGGCGGCATTCCAGGGACCGGCGTGATGGCATCTAACTCGAAGACCTCCCGCACCTGACGCAGATCGATTGCAAACAATTCTCCTCCCAGAGTCACCAGACAGGCTTTCCATGAACCAGTCGGTGTGGCCTGATCGGATTCACCGTCAGAAGTCAGTCGAGGAAGCTCACAGGGTAATTGCATCGCGTTCTGCCTTTTGGGCGAGAGGGAATTAGCCCAGTGCACGCTTCACGGCCTGAAGAAGCTCTTCAGGCTTGAATGGTTTGACCACATGCCCGCTCGCGCCCTGTTGTCGCCCCCAGAATTTGTCGCTTTCCTGTCCCTTGGACGTACACAGGAGGATCGGAATACGAGTCAGACGCGCATCACTCTTCAAATCTCGACAGGCTTGAAACCCGTTTCGACCTGGCATGACTACATCCATGACGATGAGATCTGGCATTTCCGTCAAGATTTTTTCCTCAAGCTTTTCCGTATTGGGAAACGTCACGACGGTGTACTGAGCTGCCTTGAGGTAAGACTCAATGAGTTGAAGCTCGGCACGCGAATCATCAACGACCACTATCTTGCTCATGAGACTCTTCCTCTCTGCGGGGGGAGTCACTTAGCTCAACGGGAGAACCACACTGCTTGTGCCCACGAGATCTCGTTCCTTCCAGCCTTCGTTCTTGAAACCGGTGAGAGACCACGCTCCTTTGAGTCCGTCATGGCACAAGGGACAGGCTATACCGGCATCATCGCCCTGTGGCTAAACATGTGACGTACGTGGCTGATGAGGACCTTATCGGTGAAACCATGCTCACCTTGAGATGAATTATCGGGGGAGTGCCTGATGCGTAGCACTCGCCCACTCACTCTGGTCGAGAGTTGCTGTTTCCACGCAGTGTATCGACTTATGGATGGTTAGCAAGAAATCACTGGATATCAGCAGCTTACGGTGAGAAAGAGACGCGCATCTCCGAATGACACCCCATGGGGAAGCAGAAATGTCGACAGATGAGAGCGGCTGGGTACCAGGACGCACCCTACCGGAAGGGTTTCTCGGGCAAAAGACCTGAGAGATCAACAGACTGAGAAAAATGGTCGGTCCAACGGTCAAGTTCGGTATGCAATCGAGCGGTGACTGACGTTGAGGTATGGACCTCCAGTGGCGGAAACCCCTTCCTCACACGGGCACGATTGAGCCAGGCTCGACGAAAATGAGGCGCATCAAATACACCGTGAATGTACGTGCCCCACACGAGACCATCCTCCCGAATGGCCCCATCGTCTGTCTCCTCTGTTCCGATCATCGTCGGATGGTCCCCTTCCATCTGTGTACCATGACGCTGCATGCTGAAACATGGGCGTTCATGTACACGTACGGTAGATCCCATATGGACGTGATAGCCCCGAACGACGCTCCGTTCTTGCACCAGACTCTCGGCTGGATCGGCTTCCACCTGTATGGTGCGTTTTGTCTTCCCGAGCTCAGTCTCGATCGCTAAGTAGCCAAAACCCGCACTGATCCCGCCTTGTTCTACGCGATACGGATCCGCAATGGTTCGTCCAAGCATCTGATACCCACCGCAAATCCCGACAAACTCTCTTTCATGAGACACGTGCCGATCAAAAACACCACGATATCCCTGCTCGCGAAGATACGACAGATCGGCCAGAGTATTTTTACTCCCAGGAATAATCACAATATCAGCATCGGCCAGTTCCGAGGGCTTCGCGATGTATTTCAATGCCACATCCGGTTCCGCTATCAGCGCATTGAAGTCGGTAAAGTTGCTCATGCGAGGCAAGAGGATGACGGCAATGTTGACCCGCTCTCGAGAAAACTCCGCCTGTCGATCCCTTTCCCGATCCAGACTGTCTTCTTGGTCCAATAGAAGATCTCGAAGAAAGGGCACGACCCCCAACACCGGAATTCCGCTCCGAGACTCCAAGAAGGTCACGCCATCGGCAAACAGCTTTGCATCCCCACGAAACTTGTTGATGATGACACCACAAACTCTGGCCCGTTCGTCCGGCTCCAATAAGTCCAACGTGCCGAGAACTTGGGCAAAGACACCGCCTCGATCGATATCCGCAACCAACAGCACACGGGCATCCGCCAGTCTGACGACCGGCCAATTGACCAGATCCCGCTCCCGCAAATTCATCTCCGCCGCGCTCCCGGCCCCCTCAATCACGATCATCTCATACTGACGAGCGAGTCGACCATAGCTCTCCTCGACCATCGACCATAACTGCGGTTTCCGATCAAAATAGGTAGCCGCGTCCAACTTCGACCACACAGTGCCCAGGACAACCACCTGCGAGCGGTTGTCCGACTCTGGCTTGAGTAAGATCGGATTCATATCGACATGCGGGGGAATCCCACAAGCTTCAGCTTGGAGTGCCTGTGCTCGACCAATCTCCCCACCCTCCGGAGTCACAAATGAATTCAACGACATATTCTGTGCTTTGAATGGAGCCACACGCGCGCCTGTGCGATGAAAAACCCGGCAGAGTCCTGCAGTGATCAAGCTCTTACCGACATCCGATCCCGTCCCCAGGACAGCAAGCGCACGTGCCGTCATTGATGTGCCTCCTGCCAGGCTTTCGCCTTGGCCAACCCACGCGTGACACAGTCGGTCACGACTTGCCCCAACAGGGCTCCAAGCACAGTATGTGTCCCACTGTAGACATGCAATGGTCCCTGCCCGCGAAACGAACAAGCAATTACGACGGCATCGGTCCCGGTTCCGGTGGCTGCAACACCGCTCTGGCAACTCAGTACATTGTGATCATGCAAGACACCGCTCTTGGCCTCTGTGGCAACTTGCACGGCGCCGACCATTGCGGCCTGAGACAGGCTACCGTTGGTGATGAGAATGAGGTTAATCGTCCCAGGTTGCCCCGGTTTGTCCTCAGCACGATCGATGAGCGGCCATTCTCCGGCTCGCACGGCATTCGTGACACCCACCGTGGCAAAGCACTCCACCCACAGCCCATCCGATGCAATCCGTGCTGTCACCACTTGTGTCATCGGAACCGCTGTCATCAGTCCGACGATCGGTGCTCGGATCCCCATTCGAGAGGCCAACTCCCGTAAACAGCGAGCCGGATCACGAAAGGTCGGGGACGGCTGCCCAGACATCGATGGATGGGCGTCCACCTGATGATTGAGGACGTATGAAGCTTCCCTAAGCCCTCCTCCTTGTGGAGCAGATGACAGGACGCGCTTTCGCCCTTCAAGGTCGATCACCAACGTTGGCCCTCGCACACGTGAGTGGGTATGAACCCGTGTAACAGCCTTCTTCATCGTGACCCATTCATGAGGAGTCCTTGCGAAAGCTCGCGAAGAAGCCGGTCATTCTCCAATCTCGTTCGTACCGCAAATCGAACAGAGCGTGCGTTGGTACCCGGCACCATAGAGCAATCTCGAATCAGCACCCCTCTGCGTCGTAGGTATGTCGTGAGATCACGCGCGCGCTGACCACGAGGCAATTCGACAAAACAATAATTCGCATAGGTGGGCATCACTGTACAGCCAGGTAACGCGGCAAGCTTGCACCGAAAACGTTCACGCTCTTCCGTCATGAATATCAGACTCTTTCGCGCATGAGCCCTATCGTTGAACGCCGCCAATGCCGCAGCTTGCCCCATCGCACTGACCGACCACGGAGGCAGCTGTCGTTGCAACCGTCCGGCGGTTGTCTGTGCCGACACGGCATACCCCACTCGCAATCCGGGTAACGCATAGAACTTTGTCATGCTGCGCAGAACAATGACACGTGGCCAAGACGCCGCGTACCGAAGGATGGATCGGTCGGAACAGTAATCGGCAAATGATTCATCAACGATCAACCACAGACCTCGCTTACGAGCGGACCGTGCCAGTTGCAGAAGATCATCCACGGTACAGGCCTGTCCGGTCGGACTATTGGGATTGCAGAGGATGATCGCATCAATCGTACGTCCATTACTCCGTCCAGTTTCCATGACCTGACAAAGACGCTCCATTGGGATCCGATAATGATCCTTGCGGTCTGCACAAAGTGCGCTGATCTGTCCCCCGGACCGCTTCATCGCCGCCGCATATTCAGAAAAGGTGGGTTGAACGACAAGGAGTCGATGAATCTGCAACGCGCGAGGCAGCGCATCGATCAGTTCCGTGGAACCATTTCCAACTACAATCTGAGTCGGATTAATCCGCCAAAATGCCGCCAATGTTCTGCGCAGGTCCCAACAGTCCGGGTCCGGATAATGGCTCACAAGATGTCTCGAGGACGCGATGGCTTTCCACACATGAGGGGAAGGACCCAATGGGTTGATGCTCGCACTGAAATCGACGATCCGGCCAGGATCACAGTTCAGCTCGCGCGCGACACTGTAGATATTCCCACCATGCAGGGACGTTTTCACGCGAGCCATCTGACTCCTGCAGCTAGAAGCACACCCAGCATACTGGCCATTACCATGACCTTCGCTGCCGACATGATGTCACCAGGCTCGACACGACGTCCCTCTGAACCAAGGATTGGACGGTCCTGCGGAATACCGTCATAAAAATTGGTGCCGCCGAGTCTCACGCCCAAAAGGCCGGCCATCGCTGCCTCAGGTCTGCCGCTGTTCGGACTGGGGTGCTTCCCGCCGTCCCGTCTGAACACTCGCCAGCCACGGCAAACCGGTTCCAGCCGTCCGGTCATCAAGCCGGCTCCCAGAAGCAACGCCATCGCTGCAAGACGAGCCGGAATCCAGTTGGCTAAATCATCCAATCGAGCCGATGCCCATCCAAAATCGGCATAGCGGATATCGCGGTGAGCAATCATGGAATCCAGCGTGTTGATCGCCTTGTATGCCAAAGCCAGGGGGGCACCACCGATCGCCAAATACACAAGAGGCGCAATCACGCCGTCTGCCGAACTTTCAGCAACCGTTTCAACTGTTGCACGAGCCACTTCGGATTGAGAAAGTCCGTCCGTGTCTCTCCCAACCATCATTGCCACCGCTCGGCGCGCATCGGAGAGATCCTCAGCATGAAGCGGGCCATCCACTGCACGAACATGATCCCACAGGTCCCGCACGGCAAGCGTCATCGATGCCAAGATGATCGACAGGGCCGACCCAAGCCATCCCGCAAGTTGTTCAGCCTCGCCGATGATGAATGAGGCGCACAAAAAGGTCGCAGTCGGCAATCCCACGGCAAGGCAGATTCCTGCGAGACGAAGACTGATCGCACTCCGGCAGAGGCTTCGAATTCTGTGATCAATCCACGCGATACATGCTCCTATCACACGCACAGGATGCGGCAACCAGTGAGGATCGCCGATCAGTGCATCCACCACAGCGGCCACAAGCAGTTCGCCTCCGGTCATGACAATCGGATGAAGAAGGGAATGAAGAGGAGGAAGAGAATCTCGATCATCTCGTTCGTGGCACCAAGCGTGTCTCCGGTGATCCCACCGAACCAGGTACGACACCCCCACCAGCCCACGAATACGACAAGCCCTCCTGCCAGCAGGATACCGCCCGCACTGAGTGCGCCGAATCCCACACCGAGCCCAATCGCCACAACAAGCGTCGCCAGGGCAACCTGTCGCCAGGATAGATGGGTGAGGAACGGCGCGGCCAACCCTCCTTCCGCCCTCGCATAGGGAGAGAGCCATGCTGACATCACCATGGCCCAACGACCGACCGCCGGCATGCAACACAATACGAACAACCGAATCTCATGTGGTAGGGCCGACAATCCTGCGTACCGAAGGATAAGCGAGAGGAAGAGCCCGGTGGCCCCGAGCGCCCCGATGTGAGGATCTCGCATGATCGCCAGTCGTTCCACTGCTGTGCGCCCTCCGGCCAATCCATCCACTGTATCGGCCAACCCATCTTGATGAAGTCCGCGCGTCAGCAATACCAAGAGCGCGATCAACAGGGCATTCACGACGACACCGTCAAAGACCACGTGCAATGCCACATCAGCAACGGCCAAACCACCGCCTATCAGCAAGCCAACGACGGGATACCACGCCATCGACGTCGCGAGTTCAGACGCCGTCGGTTCATGATGGACTCTGCTCAGAGGAATGGTCGTGAGAAAATGCCAGGCAAAGATAAACGGACGGGCGACGGCTCCCATAGGGGTCACAGCTTGTTTGCGACACCGGCTTCTTCGAAGGTCGCCATCTCCGTATAGACTTTGACCGCCGCACAGACGAGATCCATTCCTAAACAGGCTCCGGTCCCCTCCCCGAGTCGAAAGTCGAGATCAAACAACGGGGTCAATCGTAAATGGTTCAGGATGGCACGATGTCCCTGTTCAACCGACCGATGCGCGGCAATGAGATACTCACGACACAACGGCTGAAGCCCTACGGCAATCAACGCTGCAGCACCGGCGATGAATCCGTCCAGCACCACGGGTATCCGGGAGGCTGCGGCCCCGAGCATCAGTCCGGCCAGTCCGGCGATTTCCAATCCCCCAATCTTTGCCAACACACCGATCGGATCGGACGGCTTCGGACGATGGAGATCGAGAGCCCGTTGAATCACGCGTATCTTGTGCGCGCGGCCAGACTCCTGAATACCAGTCCCGTGCCCGGTTACCTCTTCCACAGGTCGGCCGGTCATCACCGCAGTAATCGCCGCACTGGGAGTCGTATTCCCAATGCCCATCTCTCCAGTCCCGATAAGGCCAATGCCCTCCCGCACAGCCTCCATTGCCAACTCGATCCCGACCAGAATAGCTTGCTCCGCCTGTTCTCGAGTCATGGCCGGCTCACGCATCACATTACCCGTCCCGTTCAAGATCTTTCGATGAATTAACCCGGGGACGGTTTTAAATTCGTAATCAACTCCGATATCGACCACCCGGACAGCCACACCCGCATGCCGAGCCAGCACGTTCACACCTGCGCCACCTCGAAGGAAATTCAACACCATCTGAGGAGTCACCTCCCGAGGATAGGCACTCACCCCTTCAACAGCGACGCCATGGTCGGCGGCAAAAGTAAACACCATTCCACGGGGGATACCGGGTTTCAACTCGCCGGTCATCGTGACGTAGGCAGCAGCCAACTCCTCAAGCTTGCCAAGGCTGCCGAGCGGTTTGGTCAACCGACCCAAGTGAGTCTGTGCCTTTACTCGCAGCATGGGATCCGGCGGCTGAATTTGATGACAGATATCCTGAATCAACATAACGCTCCTTTTTTCACTTCAGGCGAAGGGGCAGTCCACTGACCACCAGATAGGCTTCATCCGCTCCTGCAGCAAGGCATTGATTCACTCGTCCGGAAAGATCGCGAAAGGATCGCACTGCCGGTTCCATTGGAACAAGACCACATCCTAACTCGTTGCTGACGATAATCACCTCGGCTCCAGTGCGCCGCATCGCGTCAAGAAGCGCGTCTACACGATCAAGAACGGCCGACTCCACGAGACCCATACCGAGCAGGTTACTTAACCAAAGTGTCACGCAATCAAACAGTATGGTCCGATACCCCGGTCCCCGTTCGGCAAACCACGCCTCCACATCACGTGGCTCTTCAACTGTCTGCCATTCGGCTGAACGAGACGCCTGGTGCCGAGCAATTCGTTCTGCCATTTCATCATCAAGCCCCTGTCCGGTCGCCACGAATGCACGTGGCTCGCGCGAGCCGCCTACCTGAAGGGCGAACTCGCTTTTCCCGGATGAGGCGCCGCCCAGCACAAGAATCACACGACCCGTGGGTCGTCGAGTAGACCGACGTTTATGTCGACTTCTTGGCGACATTCCGTTCCCATAAAAATTCAGGTTCGCCCTGTGTTTTGGCCACCCACCGAGCTAAAACAAACAACGCATCACTCAGGCGATTGATGAACGTGATGATCATCGAGTCGACCGGTTCGGTCTTCGAGAGTGCCACACATAAGCGTTCGGCTCGACGACAGATCGTCCTTGCTTGGTGAAGAAACCCCGATACTTTTCCCCCACCCGGCAAGATAAATTCTTTGAGCGGCTCCAGGTCTTTTTGACATCGATCGATCAATCTTTCCAAGCGTGTGCCATCGCTCGCCAGAACCTGCGGCATATTCTTGAACATCTGCCCTGGTGCCGTCGCCAGAATGCTCCCGACATCAAAGAGCTTGTTCTGCATCCATCGAAGCTCGTCCTCCAACTGACGAGCCTGTTTGTTGTGCGCGACAGCATCGTTATTGAAAACCCGGACAAGCCCGATCGAGGAATTCAGTTCATCGACGGTGCCGTACGCCTCGACGCGGAGACTGTCCTTCCACACCGGTTGCCCGCCGGCGAGCCTGGTCTTTCCCCCGTCTCCCGTTCTGGTGTACACCTTCGTAATTCTCATGCTCGTCCCGCTCCTCCTCGTGGTCTTGCTTGCCCCACGCATCATAATGAATCAGCCGGCTCACTGGAATCCGGTCCCGCCACCCGGCCGTCTCCAAATCCGGAGCCGGTTTAAACTTCGAGACATACCCCAGACACAGATAAGCCAAAATCGTCACCGATGTGGGAGCACCAATCACTCGTTTCAGCGCATGATGATCAAGAATGCTGACCCAGCCAACACCGATCCCCTCAGCCCTGGCGGCCAGCCAAAGATTTTGAACGGCGCAACAAGTACTGTATAAATCCGTGGCGCGCACCGTGGATCGGCCAAGCACGTCACGCCCCCCACGTCTCCGGCTGCACGTCACACACAGGTTGATCGGCGCCTCCTCGATCCCCTCCAATTTCAACCGTCGATAGAGATCGCTCTTCGGCCCTGTATACCGGCGAGCCGCTTCAGTATTGGCTTCAATGAATAACCGCTTCACCGCACGCTTGGTTGCAGATTTGCGTATCACCACAAAATCCCACGGCTGCATGAACCCGACTGATCCGGCATGATGGGCGGCCGTCAACAGCCGCATGATCACCGGCTCAGGGATCGGTGTCGGCAGAAAGTTTCGACGGACATCACGACGTTCAAAAATTGCCCGATACACCGCCTCTCGCTCTGAACGGGAGAATTTTGGAGCATCAACGGCTCGGCGAGTCATCGGTCGGACTGGAGACCATGTGGGATGATCAGACACCTGGTCGCTTCACAATCCCATCGATGCTGTTTCATTTCTTCGTGCTCATCGTCATACGCCATGCGTAGCGGATCGCAACCGAAGGTTACTCTGCAACAACTATTCATAGGAACCAGCGGCTAACCGGAGGCTCTATCCCCCGACAAAGACATGATTCTCATGCGTACGGCGGCATGGATCATACTCGCAAGGCAAACATAGAACGCCAGCGACGCGAACGATCGCGGAAAGTATTCCGTGAATCGCCGCGCAAACTGCACCATACTCGTCGGCTCGAAGCGTCCAGAGAAAAAATAAAAACTGCCGCTTGAAACCACTTCGCAAGCTGCAGCTCCGACAAGCACACTTATCGTCAATGGAACGAACGTCGCAACGGTATCGTGGTGACGCTCGGCATACCAATGGCCAGCGAACCACAGCGTGCCATAGGCCGGCAGCAAAAAGCCATAGGCAGGGCTGACACAGAAATCGCTCACGCCGCCCCATTGAATAGCGAACACATCAAGCGCGGCGGCTTCCGCCAGCAATGCGGGAAAGACCCAGCGAGAACTCAGATACACACCGGCAAGAAAGAAGATCGCCCACGAGGCGCTCGGCAGACGCTCCATGGGCGCGAAATGATCCCCTCTTGTTACCCCCATAAGCACAATCAAAACAACGCCGATTCCCAGTTGTGTTCGAAGCGTCAATGCACGCATGGTCGAGACCTCCTTCTTGTTCGATCTTGAATGATCGATGCCGACCCCGCGGGTGAACAAGGCGATTCCATAGACGCTAGATTCGGTCAACCTTTGGACTGATCCATCGTTGATATCCGAGGCCCTAGCTCACCCGTCCTGACTCTCCGCAGGCAGGCCGGACACAGACAGTCCTTGAACCGCGCAGCGATCCAGTCCATCTGCTGTTCCGTAATGCCGATCGTTCCACACCAACATTGATAGCCAACGCATTCGAACGATTGTCCGCAGTGCTCGCACGTCTTCGTGACCGGCCCTCTCAAAATTCAACTCCAGCCTGCGCCTTGATGCCTTTGCGAAAGGGGTGCTTGACCTGTTTCATCTCCGTGACAAGATCGGCCTCTTCTATTAACGCTCCTTGTGCGCCACGCCCCGTGATGACGACATGCTGCATCGGCGGACGGCTGCGAAGTATCGGCAGTACGTCTTCGAGCCGGACGTAGTTGTACTGCAGCGCGATATTGAACTCGTCAAGAATAACCATCGCATAGGAAGGGTCGCGCAAACACTCACAGACCGTCGCCCAAGCTCGTTGCGCGAATTGAGTGTCCCGTTCCTGGTCCTGCGTTTCCCAGGTGTAGCCTTCGCCCATCCGGAGAAATGTGACCCGGTCCCCAAAAGACGTCAGGATCCGTTCCTCCGCCGTATCGATCGCGCCTTTGATGAATTGCACAACGGCTATCTTCATGCCGTGGCCAACGCAGCGCAACGCCATGCCCAAGGCGGCGGTCGTCTTACCTTTGCCCGCTCCTGTGTAGACGATCAGCAATCCCTTCTCATCCTGCGCGGCATCGACTCTCCGATCCACCGACGCCTTCAGCCGCGCCATCTTTGCGTTGTGATCATAGTGTTCCATCATGGAGCCTTCGATGGCCTCGGAACATCCATACCGGAATTAGTTCGGCCTGCAGAATTGATCAATGACGCTGCGATACTCGGCTGACTGGAGAAATGCAGATGCGCATAGAGCCCCAACGCATTGTTGACCGTCATGCCGTCAACCCCTTTTGAGTCACCTTGTGCATCAGTCAACGTACACGCATAGGCCAGCGGCCCTTTGGGAATCACCTCAGAGTAGTGGAACTCATGTCCGCGCGCAGTGAGTCCCGCCTCCCCGATGACGCACGGCTGCGCGACCTCCAGTGAGCGATACCCCAAGGTCATTCCTGTGCGCTGCATGGTTGCTTCAGCAGGAAACAGGCCAACCATCTCATGCAAGAGACCGTTGAAATCCCGAATGCCTCGTGTCAGATACATCATGCCGCCACATTCGGCATAGATTGTCCCACCCCCCTCGGCAAATCGTCTGACCGCTGATTTCATGGAAGCATTGGCCGCCAACGCCACACTATGCAACTCCGGATAGCCTCCTCCCAGATACAACATTCCAAGATCATCCGGAAGCACAGCATCATGGAGCGGGGAAAATGAGATTAATTCACCCCCCGTGGCTTCAAGCAGTTCAAGATTGTCGGGGTAGTAGAAGCAAAACGCTTCATCCTGCGCAATTCCAATCCGTACTGTTTTCGAAACTTGTGGAGCAACAGAATCTCCTGTAAACGGGAACGGGGGACACGACCTCGCAAGCGCTTCTAGGCCATCCAGATCAACGGTGTCCTGCACCAGCCTGGCTAACTGCTGGTACAAACCACGAGTGTGTTCTCCACCGGGCATCACAAGTCCCAAATGCCGATCGGCAATCGTCACAGAGGAATCAGGACGCACATACCCAACGGCCACAACATCTGTTGCTTGTTCGACCGCGGCCTTGAGCAGCTTGTAATGCCCGTCACTCCTCACATGATTGAACAGCACACCCGCCACACGCAAAGACGGATCAAAATGCGCATAGCCTGCCACCATGGCTGCGGCAGAGCGGGCCATTGCGCTGCCATCGACAATCAGTAGAACCGGTGCCTCCAACTGCTTTGCTAATTCCGCCGTGCTGCCGATGTCATTCACCGGTGAGCTCCCGTCGAAAAGGCCCATCATGCCCTCAATGATGGAGAGGTCAACATCGACAGCTGCCCGCATAAAAATCTGTCGGTTCAGATCTGCACCGAGCATCCATCCATCCAAATTCCGTGACGGCAAACCAGCAGCTGCCGTGTGATGGCTGGCATCGATGAAATCCGGCCCTCCTTTAAAGGGCTGGACACGGCGGCCCCGCTGCTGCAGGGCCGCCAGAATCGCCAACATGACAGTGGTCTTGCCGACGCCACTCGACGTGCCTGCAATCACCAATCGTGGAAATGCGTTCATGCATCCTCAGATCGGAAGGTCGTAATTGATCCGCACGCCGCCAAAGATGGAGCGAATCGGCGTGCCGAAGAACAGGGTCTCTTCGTACTTCTCATTGAAGATATTGTCCAACCGAAGGTAGGCTTGCATGTGCCGCGTCACATCATAACTCGCGGACAGATTCCATACGACAAACGAGGGAGTGGGATTTCCATTCCCCGTATTGCCGAACCGCTCTCCCACGTATCGTCCTTCCAGATTGGCGCGTACACTGTCTATCGGTTGGTAGCTGAGAATGGTCGAAATTTGATGGAGTGGCCACTTGGGAAGGCGTGTATCCGAGCCACTGCTGATATCCCGCGTCGCGGCGTAGGTATAGTGGATCTGCAGGTCCAAGTTCTTCACCCATGGTCCGTCACGATAGAGCTTCAATTTGGTGCTGACTTCCACCCCTTCCGCTTTGGCTAATCCGACGTTCTGTGCACAGAACCCAAATGAGCCAGGAGCCGTACATTCGGCTGGATCAAACACCGACAGGATCAGATTCCGGTAGCGAGTCCAAAAATACCCGACGCTGATGCTGCCTCGATCATTGGGCAACATCTGTTCAATCGAAGCGTCCAATGCTTGGCTTTTTTCCGGTTGCAAATTCGGGTTGCCAAATCCAGGGTAAAATAGTTCATTGATCGTCGGAGCTCGAAACCCCGTCGCATAACTGCCCCGCAGTTTCGTTCCGGTTTCCCGGTGAAGATATCCACCTGTGAGGCGGTAGGTCGTGGCGCTTCCAAACACGTTGTACTCGTCTTGTCGAATGCCCGCCGTCCCAAACACGCGATCCCAAAGATTCAACTGTGCCTCTCCAAACCCAGCATGGCTACTGACGGATCTATTTTCGAAGACGGTCGTGTCCGTCAGAAGATTGCGATTGTCGCCCCTCTGTTCTCGAAACTGATAGCCGGCCGTCAGCATAAGAGGCTTGCCAACTTGGATGTTGTGTTGCCATTCAACTCTATTACTGGTTGTTTCAATTTGAGACCTGAACGGGAACGCGACCGGCCCTGTGGTTCCGGTTACAAGATTGCGTTCTACCGCGCCGCCATGACTCACCAGGTTTTCAGTCGCCCGTGACAAAGTCAGTTTTTGTGACCACCACGCAGTCATCGGCTGCATATAGTTTCCAGCAAAGACGTACTGGGTGCTTCTGGATCTGGCCCCAAACACGTCCGCCGGATCTGACGCAAAGGTGGTCAAATTAAATGAAAATCCGTCATAATTAACTCTGCCATCAAGCCAACGGAAACTAAATTCCAACCGCCCATCCTTGGGCAGATCCGCACCCAGCCGGACCGATCCTTGCCAGTTGTGATACCCATCGCGCTCAGCCGCGCCACGACGATAGTTGATGGCTGAAAAGCCGGCCGTATCCAACCGTGTGATCGACCCGGAAAAATCAATAGGACCTTTCTTGCCGGACAAGCTGCCGCCTTCTCGAATCGTATTGAACGATCCATACTCGGCAAACGCAGACACATTGGGCTTGTCATGCCCTCGTTTGGTCGTGATGTTGATCACGCCACCCATGGCATCCGACCCCCAGAGCATGCTCTGGCTGCCACGCAAGATTTCGATCCGCTCGATATTGTCCGACGTCAAATTGGCAAAGTCGTAACTCCCGTCCGTGGCACTGTTCACGATCGCGCCATCAATCAAGACCAGCGTTTGCTGTGGCGTGCCTCCACGCATTCGCACGCCGACCGTCGTTCCAAGTCCTCCGCTTTGCAGAACACTCAGCCCCTGTGCCCAGCGAAGCGCTTCCCCCACCGTTCTCACTTTCCGCTGTTGCATCTCCTCACCGGTGATGACTTCCACGGCGCTGGTGACTTGTTTGGCAGGCATTTCAGTCTTGGTTGCACTGATGACGACATCGGGAGCCTCGACGGTCTCCTGTTGATCGGCCATGGCAATGTCCTGAGCAAATGCGGAAGGCAGAATGACGTACAGACAAGAAGAAGCAAAACCGAAGGCGCAAACAAATATGACGCACCAACACACGCGATACATGAAAACCTCCCTTTGACTCGAAGGGTGTGAATGTTTCCCGTCCGTTGGGTCTCCTGACTTACGGATCACCGTTTCCCTGCGCCTTCCCATGCGTTGAGACGCACAGTGGCATGTGGCAGAGTCACTCCCCGCTTACAGTGGCGGCACCGTGATGGAGTTGCACCATCTTCCCCGGCACTGACGGCCTATCTCGCTCTAATTTTTCCTCCTCTACTGTCGACATCCATCGGAATTCAACAGAAAAAGGGGATGCGCCTTTTCCTATCCGGCACGGACACTCCCATGAATGGTGGTCCGTGCGCTGAGTTACGTGCGAGGGTAGTCGGCTCGAAAATGAGTTGTGCTTGGTACCATATTGGAGAAGTCCCAGTCAAACGTGAGGACTGCGGATCGGTCTGACGTGTGCGACAACAACCGGTCTCCGTGCTTCGCGACCACACTCGGGGCCTTCCAAAAATCGAGCGTCTCTTCTGCGCCTGTTCGGTTACAGACGATCAACGGGAGTCCTGTTTCATGGCTGCGCTGTTCCCATTCTCCGTTCGGGCCATGAATGCCAGGCCCCCATGACGCGGGCGACACCAACATCTGTGCGCCTTCGAATTTCATCGCTCGCGCAATATTCGACGTATAGGCATCGCTACAAACGAGAAGCCCGACCTTGATCCCATCGCACTCGATCGGAGCGATCTGCTCACCTGGGCTCGACCATGACAAGGAATCACTCACCACATTGATCTTACGATGGCGCCCCAGTATCTCGCCCATCGGACCGATAACAAACACGGAGTTATAGAACCGCCGACCCTCCCGCTCCGGACAACCCAGAAATACCGTGCGTTTCAACCTCTTGACCAACTTGCACACCTGTTGCATCCACGGGTCAGGTTGCGGCTGTATCCAATCTAAACCGAGAACCGCAGCAAACTGCAGTCCACACACCGCAAGCTCCGGGGTCACGATCCATTCGGCGCCGATCGCGGCAGCGTGCTTGATGGCTTCGACAATCACGTACCGGTTCCGCTCAATGGCCCCGGGAACCGTCTCCAGATGAAGCAGCGCGATCGTTCCTCGCACCATGTTACTCGGTTCCTATCATCTTGCGACCGGGCAATGTCACTCGCGGCACGCCCGAGGTCGGATGTCGATCGATGAGTACCTTGCACTGATAGACCCGCTCCAATACCATCGGCTCGATGACGTCTTCAGGGGATCCCAGTCTGACCATCCGTCCCTCAGCGAGTAACAGAATTCGATCACAATATTGACTGACAAGATTCAAGTCGTGTGAAACAAGGATCACGGTTAACCCCTGCTCGTCTTTCAATCGACGCAACACTGATCCGATCGCAACCTGATGCTGGAGATCGAGAAAGGCCGTCGGTTCATCAAGCAACAGGACTTTTGGCGCCTGAGCCAACGCCCTCGCGATCATAGTCCGTTGCCGCTCACCGCCGGACAAGTCTGTCACCGCTCGGTGAGACACGTGCGTCACATCCATCGTGGCCATGGCCTCTTCCGTAATAGCCACATCTTCAGCGCTTTCCCATCCCCATCCATCTCCCCATCGATCGCGAGGACGATGAGGAAATCGCCCCATCAAGACCGTTTCCGCCACGGTAAATGGAAAGAGCTGCTGAGTATCCTGTGGCACCACTCCGACGACACGAGCCATTTCATCATGCGTCATGTCGGCAAGGTTTCGTCCGAACAGTTTGAGCGTGCCGTGTTGTGGACCGGCAAGCCGCGCCAAGAGCTTCAGCAACGAGGTCTTTCCTGACCCATTCGGCCCCACGATCCCCAGCAAGTCCCCTTCGGCAACCTGGAAGGAGACATCGTCAAGTGCCCACTCGGCATTCGTCGAATCCTTCGACTGATACCGGAACCGCAGCAAATGCACATCATAGGCGGTGCGTCGTGTGAGCAGGCTTGATGTGGAGCTTCCTCCACTTTCACCGGGATCGCGGCCATACACCCCGCTCATACCACGCGATCCTTTCGCCGAAGCACGAGGTAGATAAAGAACGGCCCTCCCGCCAATGCCGTGATGATGCCGACCGGAATTTCTGACGGCGCAATCACGGTACGCGCCATCGTATCCGCCCCCATGAGGAAGGTGCCTCCGACCAAAGCCGACGCGGGAAGAAGCAGCCGATGATCGGCGCCGATTACCAGACGCACAGCATGAGGGACTACCATTCCGATAAACCCAATCATTCCGCTCACGGATACCACGGCACCAGTGACCAACGCCGTCAGGACGAAGATCGACCGCTTTGTCCGTTCTGTATCAACTCCAAGCGAGCGGGCCGTTTCTTCCCCTAGTGCCAGGATATTCAAGACGCGCATCTGCCGAAACAGCAGGAGGAGGCCGATCAACAGATAGGCCACGACCCCGACCAGCCCGCTGTAGGTCGGAGACGGGAGGGTTCCCATTAACCAGGTCATCATCCCGTATGAACGATTGGGATCGAGGATCGAGGTAATGAACATGATCAAAGCGGAAAAGATGGCGTTGAGAATCACCCCGGTCAACAGCAGGCTGTGAATCGGCAGGCGATCATAGCGATTGGCCATTCGATAGAGGATCACGAGCGCCAGAATTCCTCCGGCAAATCCACAGGCCGGCAAGGCAAATTCAGCCAGAAACGTGGCCCCTGCCCCACACCACACACCAACCGCCGCGCCAAGCGCCGCACCGCTGGAGACGCCGAGCACATACGGATCGGCCAAGGGGTTTCGTAACAACGCTTGCAAGACAACGCCGACCGATGCCAACGAACAACCCACCACGAATCCCAGCAACACTCGTGGGAGTCTGATCTGGAGCAAGATCGTGCGCGTGATATCCGCTGCACCGCCGTCCGCTTCAATCTGATCAACCGTCATGCTGCCTAGCAGCAAGTGAAGAATCTCTCCATAGGTGATCGGTTGAGCTCCGAAATGAAGACACATCAGACTCACGCCAACTGCTGTCAGACTCAATCCTCCAAGGATCAGGATCCAGCGCGAATGAGTAAGGATGGCGCCTTGAACCACGCTGCCGCGAGCAGAAGTCGCACAGCCCTGTCCGGCAGATATCCGATCGGCACAGGAACGTGGAGCCCCTGTGACTGACGGCTGTTTCACGTGATCCTCATGGATGGAGCGAGGGGGTACTGGAGTCGAATAATTCCGGATGAATCGCCCGAACGAGCTGCTCCAAGCCCTCAATGACTCGAGGTCCAGGACGATTCATGAGATTGGATGCAACCTCATGGAATCGCTGTTGCTTGACCGCTGTCAGTGAGTCCCAACGCCGCCACTGCTGTTGCTCGCTCCGTGGCACCGTTTCGACCTCGCCGCTCGGGAAAATCAACACTTCCGGATCTTCCTTGAGCACCGTCTCCATACTCAGTCGTGGATAGGCAACACCGGCCTGCGCGGCGATATTGACTCCTCCTGCGAGGCCGATCATCTGGTGGATAAAACTTCCCGGCCCGACGCTGATCAACGGTTGGCTATTCAAGACATACAGAACTCGTTTCGCAGAGAGGGCTTCCACCTTGAGCCTGAGCTCGGCCATCCGTTGACGCATGCGTTGAGTCACGTCGTTCGCGACTGAGGTTTTCTCGAACATCGTCCCCAAGGTATGCATCTGCAGCGGAATATCCTCCAACGTCTTTGCATCGAGCACAAACACGGGAATTTTGAGCTGATCGAGTTTTGCCTGTAGATCAGGGCGGAGAAAGTCTTTGGGGGCCAGTACCATATCCGGCCGCAAGGCCATGATCGTCTCTACGTTGGGATTGGCATAACCGACCTTGGTTTTTGATTGTGCCCGAGCCGGATAATCACAAAATTCAGTGACTCCGACGATCTGTTCATCCAAGCCAAGCGAAAACAGCATCTCGGTGATACTCGGCGCCAATGACACCACGCGAGCCGGTGGCTTGGCCAGATAGATGCGTCGCCCGGCATCGTCGACGAAGGCTCGAGAGGAAACATGCGCCATAAACGGCATGCCGGTAAGGATGCCCTGTTGCCGTCGCTTCATCACACCAAGATCTCCTTCACCACATTCGGCAATCTGAGAAACACCTACGGCCAACCCAATCAGAAGGCAGGCCGAAAGAATCGGAGTCGGTGGTCGCCATCGCGTCACAATAAAAAAATCCCCAAGGCCTGAACAGACCTTGAGGATTGTACCCGCTTCTTCATCCTCACCCGTTCCCCAGCCTCGAGGGAACAACGGTCATCGCTTCGAGCAGATCTTCTGGCTTATGGTTCACCCTACTCCCCGTGCCTTCCCATCGGACACACGATCAGTCAACCGCAAGACAGAAAAGGATCACTGATTTCCCTTTACGTCCGGCGATGAACGTTCACGATTCATGACAGTGGCATCGACGGGTTTCGTCCCCATGTACAGCGGCGGGACCGCGAGGGCTTCGACCCTCTTCCCTTGCTCGAAAGCTCCTACGCTGAGCACAATAGGAGAGGGGTGGAGAAGTTGTCAAGATCGACAAGATTCCGCCTCCAGCCCTCAAAGCATCATGAGAAGAATCAGATGCTTGTGGGCATTCATCCAGCTATGATACTATCCCACCGTTCACCTGAATTTCACTTCAGCGAGAAGGAGTACGATCGTGGCATTTATGTGTGAAGTGTGCCTAAAGAAGCCGGTCTCCGGAAATAACGTCAGCCATGCGAACAATAAGACCCGGCGGGTATTCAATCCCAACATTCAAACCGTGCGAGCTGTGGTCGGCAAGAGCCACAAGCGGATCCGCGTCTGCACCCGATGCCTGCGTTCAGGATTGGTCAAGAAAGCCGTCTAGTTCTTTCCTCACGGTTTACGCATCGTTAGGGTGCGCTCCAGAGAATCCGGCCTCCTCGCTCACGCAACGTGATGACTGAATGCTCATCAGGTGACAGAGTGAGGGTCCGGTTTCCATCTTTACTCCGGAGCACAAGCCCCAATTCCCCGTTCGCGTCCAAGCCAAGACCGGCTCGTGCCCTGCCCTTCGCATCCAGTAAAAGAAACTCCTCCGCATGAACTCCATTGGGGTTCTGTGCGTGCACCGATGTCGACGAGAAC
Organism: uncultured Nitrospira sp.; assembly: GCA_964430555.1. Classification (GTDB taxonomy): domain Bacteria; phylum Nitrospirota; class Nitrospiria; order Nitrospirales; family Nitrospiraceae; genus Nitrospira_D. Next base: position 26,098 of record CAYSFU010000004.1, read on the forward strand.
AATTGATAGCTCACCCCGCCACCAACTATTCCACCAATAAGTGTGACAACACACAGCAAGAACATCTGTTTGTGAGTCATCATTGCCTCTTTTTTGAAATCACCATGAAGGAACAAAACGGCGAGAAGGGCGCTTCACATGCGTGAAGTAGTTTGGAGCGGGCGATGGGATTTGAACCCACGACAACTTGCTTGGGAAGCAAGGACTCTACCACTGAGCTACGCCCGCTCGCTGAAGATCTTATACAGGAACACCGGCTGACTGTCCAGCCGCAATAACATTCGTTTTTTTCATGAATTGGCGGAGGATAGAGGATTGGAGCTACTGGGAGGTGATGACTTTTAAAGTACTATAAGCGTGTCACGCTTATGATGCCAGAACCGGTCAGTTCATGTTAGATGGCCACCTGCCATCAGTCGATGTCCGACGCGATCGCCATCCACTCAGATAATATCTTCAGCCACAGAATTCTGCTCCCGACCAATTCCACGACTCATTGATGCACAAAACACGACCCGCACCTTGTTGCTTACCCTCTCATAACCTAAGGAAGATCTGATGTATTCTGAATTTCAATCTCAGACAGGTCGAATCTCCAGGTTTTGAGAGCTAGTTAGTTGAAAAACGGAATTAATCAGACCTTCCCTAACTCCAAATTACAGATTCCCAGGCAGTCGATATCCCAACAGCTTTGACTTTGGGTAAGATGACACATTGACCGCGTCATTCTGGTTCCCACCAAAGACACGGATGGCTGTCTTGGTCTTACCCATATAAAACCCGACATGGCCGCCACTTTCTCGCGTGAAAACGGCAATGCAGCCGATCACGGGCTTCTTGATTTCCTTCCCCCAATTCAACCACGATTTCGCCCAGGCTGAGTCTGTACCCTCATACCCTGCTTTCTCAATACACCAGTTCACGAACGCCGAACACCAGGCAGTCTCATCCTCGTTTCGCAATGGAGCACCGAGGTTTGTCGAGTGCAGGTATTCTACGATCCGCGGGTTATCAGCAGCGCCAGAAAACTCGTGCATGCCTGTCTCGGCCATCCCAATCGCCAACCAGGGCAAATCACTCTCTGGTGCCTGCACAATCTTGCGCAAGTGCTTATGTGCTGCCCACCCCTCGGTATCATCGGGTGTCTTGATCTTGTACCAGTAATCATCACCCGAGATGCTAATGAGCTCGACCTCATCGCCTTTGGTAAGCACTTCGATGACGTCGCCGTGAATCGATGGCTCGTCTCGGACGTTCAAGCCTGCAGCTGTAACTTCGTACTTCCCATTCGCCATAAATTTCTCCCTTGCTTAATAATCGCCCGTTTCACAGTCCTTTTTGAATCGCACTTGAATTTTAGACCAATCAAAGAGTTGCCCACATCGGACCGCCATCTTCACAGAAGGCATAGGTCGTTCCAGCTTTATGCTGCTGCTCGCACCATCTGTTTGAAAGGATCGTGTATTCCAAGTTTTGTGAAGACACGATAGAAGCTATGGTTCCCGCCTGCGAGAAGAAGTCCATCAACACCATTCATTAGAATCTGATGTGCGTCGCTATACTTCGTGACCCATTCAGGCTTTTTAATTTCCTGTGGTAGCACCTCTAAAACATTTTCAAAAATATGCAAATCAAGACCCCAGGCCGCCAATAGTCCGAAGCCGATCGCTACAGGTGTCTTCCAGGTTTTACCTTGGAGCCATGTAAAAACTTGTTCGGCCTTGAACACGAGGGTCAGGAGTATCTCTAAGAACATGGACAGCACGAAATACTTCATCAAATGGGGACCTAGTTTATCCGCGCAGTCAATGGTTGTGCCGCACTTCTGCTGCTTCTTAAGGTCTTGAAGCTCTCCTTTGGGAGAGCCAGAAGACGATTGGGCATACCCTGTCTCAGAGTTAACAAAGAACTGGAGTGTTCCTATGCCAAGGGAAAGTACGAGTAGAAAGACACGAGCGTGTAATGACATAAATCTCTCCTCCTACCAGAGCAGGCTTTAGGCCTGGTTGCCATCAGACTGAATCTCCGTACTTCCTTTAGATTGTTTCGTTGAGCCTATGAACGGCGAGAGACACCACAACATAAGGTTGTACAGACCGGAAAAGAACAGTCCTAAAATTGCCCCGATGCCGATGTACGTAAACAATCCCTTAGCGCCCTCTGCTGGTGGCAGGTGGTTCTCCCCCACAAACCACAGCAATCCCAGGATGGCTCCGCAAATCGTGAAGGCAATAAGGTCAAAACTCAATACGAATGGACTCTTCAACGGACATCCTACCGGCTGCCCAAGGGGACTCACGACACACCGACAATCGTGCTCGACAGATACACGCCCACTCTCATCAGCAGTCACAAAAGCGAGGGGTGCATAGCGATGATCACTACCGCGTGGACCTCGCTCCGCATACCCAAGGTGCCCCTTTCCGTCATCTGTTTTTGGCCATTCAATGTCGCGCGTCGCGGCTCTGGCTGGGATCAACCAGTAATCTCCGCTTCGATACATGGCGGGGTGTCCATTGCTCTGACTGCGAAATGTAACCTTGAGATTATCTTCGAGTTCGACTTCCTCCCCCTCACGTACAACAATCGCGCCGCCAGCAATCCGTCCATTGTGGTCGCCATGGTCCCATCGTCGTAACACCGCGCGACACAACTGCTGTGACGCCGCATTCTGTGCCGGTGGCTGCGTGCCCTTGAGTGTCACTATCGTTTCCATCCCCCCCAGATCAATTTTTTCGATTTGATACAATGGTCCAGGGGTCCCCTTGAGGACGTGAGATTCATCGACGATCTCGACCCAATCATCAATGTTCAACCCGCCTCGGCTATCGCTTCCGAAATACTTCAAGGTCACAAGCAATTCTTTAGTATTGAGTTTAGAGCACGTGGCAGATTGAATCGGAAACGTCACGGAGCCATTTTCTCGTGACCACTTGAAGGTTGCATTCCCAGAAGCCGCAGTCGCTCCCTGATGAATCTCGACACGATAGAGTTGATTCTCTCCACCTTGGTACTGTGGAGTACTCTCGGTGCCGTGCCCCTGCACAGAGGCACGCAGTGTAACGCCACCCTTCTTCTGTAATTGTTCCTCCAGAAGCTGTTGGGCATACTCAACGAACCCCTTTCGCTTCTCTCGAACTCTCTGAGGGTTTCGCGGCCAGAGCGCTTCTCCCTTTTCGATGTGCTGTAAGTCCTTCAGCCGCAACTCAACTTCTCCGAAGGCGTGGTCATCGAGCAGAAGTGTTTTCACTTGCCACACAATCTGTCCACGAGACGATGTGTCGGCCCCTCCGAGCGCCACTTCTCGAATACTGTCGTCTTCGGTCGCCGTCACATGCCGTTCCCACACATCGAGGTAGACCAGGTACTTTCCCTCCGTGAGCGGCTCAGCTGCGGGATAGTGGGTCTGCTTGTCGTATGGTTGGTCTGTGGCGTTGGCGCACCCGATACCCTGGACATAGTAACGCCCCTTCTTAATGTGAAAGCCTGTTTCTCCAGGCTCAATCTGGAAACTCGTCGCTGTCATGCCGGCATGCGGACCGATCACATCGGCCGTCAACGACCGGAGGGACTCCACGAAGATCGCGGCTTGCTCATTCCAATCCGCATCAAGCTGAACACGCCCTTGCTGCATGAAGACGCGTGAGAACTGTTTTTCTTGATCATACGTCAGACGCGAAAAATCACCTTTCATGCTCTACTCCTAACTGGCGAGGATAACTCCAGCTTCCATCCCCGCCGGTATGTATTCGTTAAGACGACCTTCCAAGTTCGCAAGCCGCTGAGGGTGATGCAGGTCATGAAATACCCCCAGTTCGCCTTCATCCTCTGCCCCTCGGACAATTTCCGAGCGACACGATGCAGAAAGTTGACAGTACGCGGCCATGCCATGTTGTCGGCTGGTGAAAGACGGGCGCATGCGGTCCCGTGCGGCTTGTCGTGCAACAACCACGTCCTCAGGAGTCGCCGTCGGTTGCCTCGTTCGAAGTTGACGTTCCGCTTCCTGCTCGGCAAGGTCAGGCTGGCACTGATGATGGCTTGGTGTGCGTGACTCTGCAGGCACATAGCAGAATCGCAACATTCCCCGTTGACGCCGATCGACATGGATGGCACCGGTAAAGATGGTATCGGCGGCTGCATCGATTGCATGGGCTCGCACCTGTCCGAGTATCGTGCTCCGCTCAATACATAAGACTGCATGAGCCATCTCATGATTCGGCGCACCCACAGCCGTTGCCGCATCACCACCTGCGTCGATGATGCTGTTGATCACGCGAATGTGGATCGGCTCAGTTCGGACCTCATGTTGCGACACCAGCACCGAACCAACGATGGAGGAATCAATTACAGCCTTCTTCCCGAGACGCGTCAGCATGAGGCTTGGTGAACTGTCTTGTCCCTTGCCGGGCACAAGCGTGCAATGTCGGAGTTGCACCTCGGCCTGTGTCGTGTCCTGTCCGCCTTGCACGAGAAGACTGCCGTCAATCAGGAGCCCGTCGAGCACCAGTCGACTCCCAGAATCGACCGTGACGTTGAACGTCCCCTGAATAACAGGGCGGACCCTATTCGCGGCGCGCAGGTGCAGGCTTTGATTGGCCTGCAGGCTCAAGGAAACGGCTTCCACCTCGAACTTCCCACTCGTATCAATCTCGATCACGGCATGAGATGGTCGATCCGCTTTCCATTGTTGCAGGAGTGTCATCAAGTCTTGGCCTCTGCCCACGTGATAAAGACGAGCGCTCGTCTGCTTGACTGGTGCCTTCCCCAGCACCTGCAGCCTCGGTCGATCATACTCACCGCCACCGATGTCCGCGCTAAATCCATAGTGATACGCAACCTCCACCTGGCCAGGAGGTTGCGCGAAGAGGATCCGCCCAAGCTGCGGGTCCACGGCAACTTCGCGTTGAGGATTGTTAAACGAATAATGCCATTCACTCAGATCGGTCACGACAAGATCCTTCACGTCGACAGGGTTTTCAGCACCATCGATCCAGAAACAGAGACTCTTGCCTTCACCGTAGTAATCGGACAACCGATCCTTCAGTGCACGCCGGCGAATCGGAACCGGCAGGTTCGTTTCATCGGTAATATGAGTTGGTTCCGGTTCTTCAATCGGCAAGGTATACAACGGGACATCGTGGCCGAATGCGTCGAACCGATATCGCCCTATTTCCGTATCGACAGCAGCAGCCTCTGTCCGTCCAGCAGGATAGACCCTCACACGCCAGACGAAGAGTCCTACATGAATCGGATTGTATCGGCCTGGCGAACGGCGAGAAGCCAGACGGCGAACATCGACCGTGTGAGGCAGGACATCAAATGGGGTATTCAGCAGATCAAGTTCGTCTCCACGACGGAGATCGATCATGTTGTTCCGAGACATCACGCGATGTTTCAATCCCTGAGTCCCGGCAACCAGGCGATAGAACTCCACTGCTCGCGCAGGCCACCCTGCAATATCACCGGCAAGACACTCTAGGAGTGCGAGTGATCCCTTCCGGCGACGAAACCGCAGCGTGTTGGCAACTTCACGCCGCGAGACGAATACGGCCTCTTGTGTCGTTGGACGTTCATCGTCGCCTGCGCCACGCTCACGTATTTCGGGAGCAGGCCGGTAGCCCACCAAGTCCCCGAGATAGGGCACAACCCAGTCATCACAGGTTTCGATAAACCAGTTCTCATAGAGACGTTCGATGTCGTGCTCGACAATGCCGATCTGCTCAGAGATCACGCTCAACAACGTCTTTAACGGTTCGCCCGCCTCCTCATCGCGCTGGCGGTGCACGACCGGTAAGAGTGCGTAAGCCTGATCGACGGTTTTACTCATATTGGCCTCGGGGTTAATTCAATCGCACTCGGGACGGCCAAAGGGATGTAGCCCAACTGGGCGGGACGAACGGCTCCCGCGACGATGCAGGCAGGACTGACGCTGATCGCGCCCTTCGGTTGGTCTTGAGGCGTCTTTTTCATGTCCTCGAGTTTTTTGCAGGCCAGCCGATCTAGCTCAGGGATCGGCAAGAGACGCCGCTGCACTCCCGCTTCTTGTATCTGGGGAACATGATCAAACACATCGACATCAACAGAGTGCACACCACGGACATTCTGGATGGTTGAGATCACCTCGCTGAGATAGGCATCTTGCCCCAAGGCGCGCTTCGCGAAACTAAATTGTGCGAGCACGGTCGTACGGACCTGCTGCCCGACATCGGCCCATTGGTAGTCCGGATGCACCGCCACCTTGGCCGATAGGACAAGGACAAGTAATTCGCGTGAGGCGATCACAAACTGGTGATGGGGATCCCCATGCCTTCGCAGCGCTTCAGTCAAATGCCTATGGAGGTCGGAGTCCTTATCGATCGGACCATCATCAATTCCAGCAATCGTCAGGTGAATGAATTGTTGCCGCCCATGTCGGAGCAAGTCAGCCCGGGCTTTTCCGATTCCTGCAAAGCTACGCGCAAAATCTTCATAGTCTTGGACCGATACCACACGATCAAACGCCATCACCCCGAGTGAGGCATTGGCTCGGATGAGATGACTCCCCTCTGGGTCAGCACCTCCGGAGGCCCGCAGGGGATTGTCCACCGCTTTCACGCCCAGCGGGCGTGTCATAAGCAGTCGCACCCGTTCAGCCTCGACATTCCCAGCAGTACCGATTCCTGATCGGTACTCGGCCTTCACATTCTCAATCCCGGTCGGGAGACGTGCCCCATTCCGGCCGTCGCCGAAAATAATGGTCGTCTTCTGTTCCTCGTCCGTTTGCACCACAAAGACACGATCGCTGGAGCCGAGATCTGTCAGACGTGCCTCCTCCTTCCAACGAACACCATTAACGTAGACGCTCAAGGAGTTGGCGATACCAGCGGGCGTAGAGGCTGCCGTATACGTCAGGGGGTTTTGAGATAGCGGGAAGTGTTGCAAGGCTTTACCGGCATCACCACTTCCAAGGACTTCCTTGCGACTCTCACCGTGAGTGGCACGCACGACGTTGCCGTAGATTTCGACGGTCTCCCGTTTATACTGGAACTTCAAACCATGCTTGAGCAGAAGCGTCGTATGAATTGCATTCCCCGGCGCGGGAACGAAAGCCTCTTTCTGCTCATCCGTCTTGTCGGACGCGGCGGGAGAAGCTGGATGTGGTGATACGGGAGATGTTGTTGTTCTATCAGTCTTGGGCAACATCGCCCATCCATCCTCCACAGCACTCACCTGCACCAGTTCACTTCGTCTCGCCCCTTGTATCGTGACCTGACCCTCGGCCTCTTTCTTTTGTTCTGATGCAAGTGTGATCCGTTCAAGAGGTTGTGTGATATCGACCTCTTCCCCCGTGACGATCAGCCAGCGACCGGGCTTCAGTCCCTCCGCATAGCCGTCGAGCTCAATCTGTGTAGAAGCTTCTCCCCCAATCGCATCAACCAGCGGTTCGCCAGCCAGCGGCAGTTCTTCACTTTGCGCATAGACAACCGTTTGACGAATAATCGCAAACCCCTCTTTGTCCTGGAACCAGGACTTTTCTTCACCACTTGCGGGAACCAGGACCAATTTGCTGGTCTTACCCGTGATTCCGTACAATGCACGTGACATACCCGTATCGACAGTTCTGACCTTCATTGGCACAACGATCCCTTGTGGACTATATTCAAGGATCACCCAACTGTTCGGCGTAATCCTGTCGTAACTCGCATCGAGGTAAACCGTGTTCGGTATCTTGTCCGCTGCATCGACCTGCCATTCATCAAATTTCATCACTTTAGTGTTGCCGTTCAGCGCTGTTGGCTCCTTCGGCGCGTTATGGCCAAACAATGACGCCTTCACCCGAAACGCGGACACCGTCACCGGATGCGCCTCTTCAAAACGAGTTTGAGCAAGGTGGTCGGACAACCCCTCGTCTTTCGGCAGAGAGCTTGCCGTGAGTGCAGCGTAGACGAGTTCTGAAACTCGACCATCTGCCGGCTGCCTGTCGAACACAAAGGGCTGAGCGGATTCTTCATCCGTTGTCCCATCCCCACGGTCCTTTTTGAGTGTTTTGCTCAGCATCGCACTAAGATCCAGCATCCATTCTCTGGTTTCCCCTATGCGGATTTCCTTCGCACGGTGTTCAAGCGTCATGACCTTCTTTGACAGATCCGCAAGACGTTCTTGAGGGGACACACGTGCCGTGATCGTTTGTTTCAGCTCATTGAGGATCTCTCGTTTGATCTTCTCTGTCTTGATTGGCTGCTGATCTCCTTCTGAAGTCAAGCTCTGAAGGGAAGACTCTAAGGCCTGTTCCACTTCTTCCTGTAGAGGTTTCGGCTGCAAGGTCACCGTCGTTCGTTTATTCGCGAGATCCGGGTCATGGACGACGGCAATCCGACGGTAGAACGGTCTTGCTGAGTTCTGAAAGTCAAACAGCACCACATCATTGGGCTTGAGATCCGTTGCAGTCCCCTCGAAATACACCGTCTTCAGCATATCGACATTGTCCGGTGTGATCCTCTGGGGACGAGTCAAACGTGGCTTCAACTTGTTCCAACTGGCTCGTGCGTCGAGTTCCTCCGATGTTTCAAACGTTTGAGACAACTCACCAGGGCCGGGAATGGATTGGACACGCGCGCCGGCAGGAATCGTAACGGAAGGCTCCTTCCTGGCTGAAGGAGTTCGCCCTTGATCGGACAAGGAGGGCGCGGCGCTTTCCACCGTATAGGCCAGATGAACACTCGCTGCCACACCGGGACGTGGCACGTACCCGACCAATCGAGCCAACTCGACCAGAGAACGATGTTCGGTCGCGGTCCGAAGATAGCCTTCGTTGGCAATCCGTTCCTGATAGAAGGTCAACACATCGGCAACCGTGGCCCACGCGTCGAGCAGCGCCACAGCCGGATCATCACGGGTATCTGAGGTCAGCCTTCCGAGGAGAGGAAGCCCCCGACGGGACAGCGCGGCTCGCATGCTGGCCAAAAACGCCGAGTGAGTCCCGACTCGATAGCGGAGGTGGTCCAACCCCGAACGGTTACTCACCGAAAGCGGAGTCAGGCTCCCAGCAGGCTCCCCAGAATCGTGAGATCTCGTCATCGTCCCCCCTCCAAAGTCATCGCCATCGTTCCAAACTCCGGAGAGTTGGGATCATTATCGAGTCGCGCAATCTCGAACGGACCCACCCTGAGCATCCCCTCGCGAATACCATGGTCCGACGGCAGGCCCATACGCTGAAATTGAGTGACGTCGATATTCCGAACCCCGGGCACAGCTTGCGCTGTAGCGACAAGACGGCTGAGATAGATGCTCTCTCCAAACGTGAGCAGATCGGGATGAAAGAATCCTTTTCGCCCATGAGGCAGCACCCCGATCCCAAGCACAGCATGCAGTTCTTCACGCACATGGTCCACAAGTTGATGCGGATGGAGCGTGACAGTCAGGGCAATCTCCAGCGGCACATAGCGGGCAGGCAGCACAACGACCTCATGCCCGATGCGTCGGTAGGCGTGCAGATCTCTGGCCAGTTCATCACGAAGTCCGTCCTCAAGGACAACACCGTGTAGCGGATCAATGAACACGCGCACTTCATACCAACCATGCGCCCAACGGAGTTCAGCCGCCGCGCGCTGCACCTTTGGATTCCGCTCCGCGAGTCGAGCATAGTCTTCGGGGGCCACCGCTCGCTCAAGGTGAGAGCGAAGGCTTGCCGGGGCCTTGAGTTTAGCCGGGGCGATGGACTCGGGGTCGGAACCTCCCTGCGCCCGAAGAGGATTTCGTACACGGAGCACAGGCGATCCAGAGACAGTGGTGGAACGATACACGAGATGCGAAATGGCTTCGGCAACCACATTGCCTCTCGCGCCGTTGCCAATGCGGTACGTCGCCTTCATCGCCACACCAGGCTCGACGCGGCGTCCCAGATCGCCGTTACCGAAACGGAGATGCGCGACCTCTCGGTCATCGACTTCCACCACGACATGCCGATCGTCTCGACGGCTGTTCAGGAGGTCGCGCCGGGGTCTCCACCTTCGTGCTTCTTCCTCATGCCGTTTGTCGTTCGTCTCTACGCGTGGCTCACCTGCCAGTTCCTCCTGGATCGTGAGAGACGGCAGCGCCGCGCTGATATCCTTTCGTATTGTCTGCCCTGCCGCTCCGCTGATGTCCCGCGGTATGGCATGCTGTGCCGATCCATAAAGAAGAGGATTGGTCGGGTTCAGCCACTCACTGTACTTCGGATCAAATAACGCTCCCACTTCTTGGGCATCATGTTCGGTCAGGCGATATCCCGCGTACGCACGTTCTCGCAGTGCGATCAGACGCTGCATTTTGTGTGCGAACAGAGAGCTCCGGGAGATCCCTACGTGACACGATGAGGAAGGCATCAGCAGCTTTCTCTCGCGAAGAAGCAACTTCTTCAAGGCCTTGCTCGGGTTCTGAGTAGTCCCTTGGTCCTCTCGGATTTCAACACGAACAAGGACTTCTTTACCGAAAATGGCCTGTAGGGTCTTAAACTCATCATCTGACAGCCTCACTGCGTGTCGTTCATTGGCGTCCCGTTCTCGCTGCTGCACAGCCCGCCAAATCTCAACGACCCGGAGCCGGATATCGCGGACGATCTGGTCAATGACCCTTGCTTGATGCCGGCCGATCGTCCTGACCTCAGGAAATGGGATAGCCTGCGTGACGGGCCCCTGCGTCAAAGCCAGGTGAAACGGCGCCGCCTGAATCACTCGGTCAGCAGGCTGACCTTCGCCTTCACAGGCCGTCGGTTCATCCTGTAGCGGGACGATCCAAGCCTCCGGCTCAGTGACCGTACGCCCATGGTCCACGAGTACGACGTTGCCTCTGGCAACCGTCACGTCGTTGATCAGTTCACAGCATGGCGCGTCGCCGATCGTCGAGATCACCAAGGGAAAAGGAAGCGCGTCTTCACGGTCCCATTCGATATGGACCACCGGCTGCGCATGCAGCTCATCACGGCCAGGCGTCACCTTCGTCAACCGAACTGCGTGCCGGTGTGTCGGATCTGCTTCGTCACTGTTGCCGGTCCGCAGCCCTTTCACTTCTTCGAAGATCAGAACCTCACCAGCACGCAATCGCCTCAGCGCTCGTTCACCACCTTTGTCTTCATCCCGAAGAGTCGCTGACGTCGCTCCAGCCTGAAGGACGCAGACACGGTCATCCCAGGTATAAAAGTTGATGCAATTGTGTGCTGAGTACAGGCTTATTGGCCGATCCTCGATCGGTTCAAACACTTCGTATTGGCTCGATGGCACCTCGTCCATGTCTCGTCCGGACATGACGAAGTTCCGGCTGGTCATGGTCTGATTGGTATCCGATACAAAGTAATACGTTGGCGGGAGCTGCTTGGGTTCCTTCGGTGTCTTGGGTGGAAGGTCAAAATCGTGTTCAGTTTCAATACAGACCCAGGCGCGGGCGTTGCACCCGTCGTGCAAGGCATAGTCGATCAAACGCAAATGGCGCCGGACGGAGATCCGCTGTCTGGCCGTGTGGAGATAGGCTTCGGTCGCCACAGCATCTTGGTAGTAACTGAGCTGGTCGCCGATATAGGCCAATACTTCAACCAGCGTCAGTCCCAAGTCGGGAGCATGCCGTTCCTGCCACGCCGGCGCAATAGTCGCAAGGCGGTCGAAAATCAGCTGGCGAAAACTTGCGTAGTCTTTGGCGAGATAGTTGATCTCCGGTTCTTGGCGCGAAGCCTTGACCTCTTGGGTCGGAGCACAAGCCGGGCCAGCCGGCATCGCTCCGCGAAAGACAAAGTCAACCTTGGCGTACAGAGGATCAAATCCCGGCAATGGCTCCGTTCCAGGCCGGTTGTACTCATCCCCTTTTACAACGTGCAGCGTATAGGTCGAGAAATCACCCCACTGGTTGACCCTGATCTCGAGAACATCATCCTCATCCTTGCGCGATCCTTGAACGAGCTTCACGTGGGTCGCGACGAGACCTTTCACCCGCACGCCGCCATCAATGCGTACGTTGGATTCGTTCACCACCCCCTGAAACTTGCTGGAAAACTTGCCGAGCAGATAGACACGGAGGAGCGGAAGTTTCTTTCCTTCATGCTCAACCTCTTCGACTTCGACATAGTCAAGACCGTTGAGGCTTGGCTCCTGGCGCACGGCTTCACGCCGGCGGTCGTCTCGACAGATCACTCCAGACTCCACGTGCTAGACCTTTCGGATAAAGTGGGCGGTCCGCCGTTCATTCGTCCGGCGCACCACGTAATGGATCAGAATCATGAGTCGGCCTTCTTGATCGTTGCTTGTCACGTCCAACCGTTCGACCGCGATCAGATCACCGAGCCATCGTTGCAGGCCGGCCTGAACGGTAAATTGCAGCGCCGCAGCCAGCTCTGAATTGTTCGGTGCGAAGACCATCTGCAGCAGGCCACTGCCGAAATCCGGACGGTTGACGCGTTCACCGGGATTGGTGAACAGAAACTCTTCGATCATGTCGCGGATATGATCGGCCTCACCCGTCGTGGCCGTACGCCCGACACGATCGAAATGAAAGGGATAGTCGATATTCATTAATTCCCCCTGACACGCATCTGCGTCACGACGATATTGACGCCAGTCCCATTCGGCGCACAGACCGCCTGACTGTCTTGCAGCAACACCGGGATTCCCCCGGCCTTCACACGCAACGCCGCGGTCACCCACTGCGCCGTGACACAGGGACTCGGACTAACTCCAACATTAAACGGGCACCCGGCAACCATATGTGGAGCCGATTGGGTCACCACCATTTGTCCACTGACCTTCACCCGTGGGTTGGGCGCCGTCGCTTGGGCCTGGCCCCCATGGAGACAGAGCACCGTCGCCCCCAGATGCAGGAGATACCCCGGCATTACATCACCTCCAGTGCACCGCCATTGACGGACACTTTCAGAGGCGAGAACTCGATACTGATACCTTTGCCGTTGGTAATTTCGATTCCGGTCACATTCATCACGATTTTCATGCCCGCCGTCGTCTCAATCGTAATGCCCCCTGCCCCAGTCACATCGTTCAGCGTGATGGTTCCCACGTCGGTCTTGAGCACTTTCATCTCGGCCACCGCCGGCGAGGCCGGCACTTCCCCCTGAGCCCAAAAGCACCCGGTCCAAATCGGATATTCCGGATCGCCATGCTCGAACTCGATCCAGACAGAGGCATCGACCGGCGGAATGAGAAAGAGCCCGACGTTCTTCCCGGCATAGGGTAGAGCCGGGAGGGCCCACCCGGTTTCATGTTCGCCGAACACATCCTGCACCTTCGCACGGATTCGGCCCAGCCCTTGTAGGTCTCGGTTGTCCGAGACCACTCCACGAAATTTTCCATAAAACGGTACACCCTGACCACTCATGGCATCACCACCGGCGTCAAGGCACCACGGCCTTCACGCCTGAGCGAAAAACTCTGCTTGTACTCTCCGCGCTTGATGCGATGGGTGACCTCCTGCACGTAATACAGGCCGTCATAGCTCTGCCCCACACCGCGGACTCCAACCAATCGACGTGACCGTAAGGCTCGCCCATAACGCACGGCGTCTACTTCTCCGGTCGCCGTCACCGCATCCGACGATTGATTCGCCGTGGAGAGGCCTCGTAACGCCGCCTGAATCGGATTGAGATTGGCAGTATTTCTGGATAACGTCTTCCGCAACGAGCTAGCCGGTTGCCGAGCCAAGGGGGGATGCAAGCCGCTGGGTAGCGGAATGGAAATCGGTCGCTTAGTGAACGGCTCCAGAATCGTGACTTGTGGCTCTGCCGGACCCAGCGCATCAAAGCTGAACGACATGGGTTGATCCACGTTCGTATCGGCCCCCATATTCATCGTGAGCGCCGGTTGTGGTAATCCCAATCGATTGTCGAGACCCCAATAGGCATCATTGACACCAGGCATCACAGTCGGCTCGATGTAAAACACGAAGCCGTTTCGCTGTGCGAGTTCTCGGATCTGATCAAGATCGCTGCGGTGCTGAGATGGAACCCGCTCCACCTGAATCGGCACATCCGTCGTGGGCGTCACACGAGGCACCAAACCCAGCGTCGGATAGTCGGTGATCAGTCGAGTCACGATGACGGAATCAGTCTGGTTAGGGAAGGTTGCGTTCTTTTCCTCCAGACTGAGTTTCAGGCTGATATCCTTCCCATAGACCGTCAAGGTGGACTCCCCCGGCCGATTGCTGGGAGCGATCTGATGATTGGTGATGATGCCGTCGATCAAGACTTGTGGGAGCACCCCGATAAACACCTGAATAATGACCCGGCTCGGCGGATCGAGCAGCCCGCTGAGCAAAAGACCATAGTCGAGAATCGTTTCCTTCCCCAGACTGAACGACAGCTTGAACCCATCGAAATCTTGATCCCGGTTTGTGACTTCCACGTCGGTTAGTGCCTCCATCACCGGATAGGGTGCGGGAACGGCTATCGTGGGGCCGATCAACAATTGGAGACGAACGCCCAGGCTTGGCATCGCTAGATGGCTCCCGATTGGGGAAACGTAATCCGCAACCGCCGACCAACCGTCCTGGTCAATTCGTCAGACCGCATCGCATTGTTCGCATCGCACAGACGCCAGAATTGTTCTGGATCGCCGAGATACCGTGCCGTGATATTGTCCAGCCGCTCCCCCTGAGTCACGACATGTTCAGCCACAATCGGTGTATTGGGGCTGACGGCTGGCACGAAGCGACGACAGAGATAGGCAATCTCCTTCCCTTCTGCCGGTTCGTACTTTGCGTTTTCGATACCGTGGTACCGACTCGTCGGAGGAAACATCATGCACCTCACCCAAGCTTGATAGACGTCGTCAGATTCTGGGTACTCACCGCTACATTGCTGGTGGCCATCACTTCCTTCGCAATCTGATGCACCATGAAGAGCGAGTACCCGGGGTTCGTCAGCTTCAAGTCAGCGTAACTCAGCACCGTCAGCTTCAAATCGACCTTGGCTCGAATCGGGTTGAGCGAAGGATCGTAGGCCTCTTCCGTAATATTGAGGCCAGTGATCCGCACGGGCAGGACACGCGTTGCCCCCCAGACAAACAGCGTCAGGGGCGCCTCCGGCGGAATAATCTCGATATTACCGGCTTGGGCCAGAGTGGAATTGGCAATGACCGTGAGACTCTTCGGGTACAGCAACATCTCGAGGGCCGAGAGGGTCGGCGAGATCCCCGTGAGCAAGGCCAGTGGATTGGCCTGCTCCAGTTGATCCGTCGCGTCCACTTCAATATTGAGCGAGATCGTTTCCTTCGGTGGACCCGTCAACCGAAAAGCTTCTGATCGATCGCTGGTGTCTCCCCCACCGGTCGACCGCGCCTCCAAACTGCGCGTCATCGTATCCGGGTTGTACTGAAACACCACCACACTCGCGAGCGGATTCATGGCGTCGACACCGACAATCGCGCCTTTCACTAAGCGAGGAGATCCAGGAAAGCTGCTCATCTGTTCCTCATGTCAACATCCGTTATCGCACTGCTCCGATTCTGCTCTGCACCTTTCCCGCCCGAGACCTATACTCCTGCGCACCGCGTATTCGTTTGGTAACATTGACCAGCCTCACGGCCTCGGCTATGCTAGGCACAGTCATTCGAGGAACTTGGTCATGCCCAAAGTACTGCACCCTCATATCACCAGCGATCCAGCCATCTGCGGTGGAAGCCCGCGTATCGACGGGACGCGCATCACGGTCCGAACAGTGGTTGTGTATGTGTTGCACCATGGCATGAGTCCCGAAGAACTGTTGGCCTCCTACCCTCATCTCAATCTCGCTTCCATCTACGATGCCCTGTCGTACTACTATGATCATCGGGACGACATCGATCGAGAGATCGCGGAGAACGATGCGCTTGCCCCGTCGAACCATCCATCTCGATAGTCCTGCTTCGTTTCGTGGCCGTCCATGAAGTTGTATCTCGATGAACATATTCCTCGCGCATTGGAAGCTTTGCTCATCGAACACGGCATCGATTGCCTCTCGACCCACGCCGCAGGAAAGCTCGGCGTCTCTGACGATGAACAATTGACGTTTGCCAGCCTCGAGCACCGCGCCATCCTGACGTTTGACCGGAAAGACTTCGTGAAGCTTGCGGCCCTCTGGCAAAAAACCGGTCGGACCCATGCGGGCATTCTGCTCTCCAGAGAGGTTCCGTTGCCGGAGCTCCTTCGCCGCCTTCGTCGATTCATACGCCACCACCGAGAAACTGAACTCTCCAATCAAGTCTTTTGGCTGTCCAGCTCCAACGAGCCTGACTTATCCTGACTAGTTCCGTCACCGTCACGCCTGTCATGTTCCCTCGGTCATCTGGGCTGAACCCATTGAGATTTGTAAGAATCTCGCGAAGTCCACCTTACTTCTTCGGCCGCACCATTCGGCGATATTGGCTGCGATCGAGACGCCCGCTCGTCACATCTGACTGGTCAGGCCATATAATTCTTCTTTGGGAAATCGCATGGTTCCTTGATAGATCGCCAGGGGATAATTGATGCGCCTTCTGCCATACCATGAGCTTCTTAAAATCCTGCATGCCTCCTCACACTGATAACTGACAACTGACCACTGAAAACTGGTCATCTGTTCCTCATGTCTAGATCCGTTAGCTCACTTTTCCGATTCCTATTCGATTCTTACAGAACAGGCAGGGAGCCATGACACATCTGATCGCCTCCCGACAGAACCTCTTGACACTGGAAAAGTAGCCTATCCCTTTTACTACTCTTCTCTCTCGAACCTAACCTGTCTCTCTTTCTCCTCATGAGGATGCAGGTTCTTTCACTTTGTCGACATTACTGGTATAAGTGCGTGCCATACAACTCAGAAAACCGATGTATTGATGGTCTCTCAAAGGCTAGTTGCGCTTAGCGTCTGGCCAATACACGCGAACATTTTGGATGACCCAGTCTATATAGTCTCTTGTATGCTCAAGAGACCTTCTAACATGTTCGTTGTATCCTGGTGTCCCTTTCTGGAGCCCACGCTCAAGAATGTCCGCATCAAGTTGCTTATATGCCCTATCCCACAATTCTCTAATCTTTGAGTTATGTAGTTGCTTTTTCTTTGCCAGTTCCTGCGGAATCCCTCTCATATTTTTAAAGTCGTTCAACTCTTTACCAGTGTAGGCCCCAGGGTAACGATCGAGCACATCAAGCTCTATGGCGTGATGAATATCATCTCTCTTTTTCGCTCCTAACTTCGCCCTGTATTCATCTCGAACTTTTTTAAATTGATCACGGGCCACTTGGGCATCCGTTTCGATAGCAATCCCTTCTAACTGTTGCTCTCTTGTGGGTCCCTTCTTTCGTGGTTTGTTTATAGGAGGATATGCAGTTGGTTTTAATCCTTCCGCTGTGCCTGCCCTGACTTTCCGGCCTGGGCCTGTACGACCTGTATCGAACCCACGAGGGCGTGGAGTCTTAAAAGAACCCGTTGGAGGATGGGCTGTTGGTTCCAGCCAATCCGGAAGGGAAGTCGATTTCTTCGCTGTTGTTTTCCGCATCTGGGTCGCGCCCTCTTCAGCCGCGTGAACTGCCTTGCTTGCTGCCTGAACTTCTTTTAACCCTTTAGCAATCCCTTCCTCTCCTAATCTGAGTGCGGCTTTTTCTGATATCAGAATTGCACTCTTACCTCCTATGGCTCCCACTTTCACACCATCTCCCCATCCGGGAAACATGGCCACTGCAGAAAGCCCAGCACTTGCCCAGTCTCCCTCAAGCACATATATTGCCGCATCTATCCCGTCAGGAATTGCACCAAGCACTGGGGCAAATCCAGCGATGGCCAATGCATGATGCACAATGTCCTTTGCAGATAGCCCGGTATCGGGACACGAAATATAGTCCCACTCTTCTGCCCATGTGAGAGGAGTTCCATGTCTCATCGCTCTTCGCTCTTTATCTGCTAGTTTTGCGCATCGCTCCTTCTTCGCCGCTGCCTCCGCCTCCTCGATATTCCATAAGGCCCGACTAGGGACGAATGGCCGTCCTTGTAATTGGATAATGCTTCCGCTTCCAACTTGACCTGAACCTTGCTGAACGACGTGGGCTAACTCATGGGCAATCAGCCGTCGTCCTTCGTGCGTCCCTGGTGCGAACTGACCAGCACCGAATACAATGTTGTGCCCCATCGTATAGGCATGTGCGTTAACGTCTTGTGCTGATAGTTCGGCGTCTCCGCCAGAATGCACACGC
Organism: uncultured Nitrospira sp.; assembly: GCA_964430555.1. Taxonomy (GTDB): domain Bacteria; phylum Nitrospirota; class Nitrospiria; order Nitrospirales; family Nitrospiraceae; genus Nitrospira_D. The sequence goes on from CAYSFU010000004.1 coordinate 44,254, forward strand.
ACCCGGGAAAAGTCATGACCGAACCGTGGCTCAAAGAAGGCACGCGCAGCGGCATCGAGCGGCTGGCCAGAGGAGTTTAAGGCTTTGTGGACCGCCGGTGGAGCCTCGGCTAATCCACTTGTCCCCACACTCGCTCGTCGTTGCAGCTGTGGCATGTTCCCATTCCGTTCTATCCCTAAGTCCATCGCCGGCATGCGCATCACTTGCTCAGCCACACGATCAGCTTCCTGCTCATACGCATCGCCCTGTTCACTGATCGCCAGCTTGGTTTGCAACGGCTGGCCACCGACACCCAATTTCTTCCCCTGACACTCTCCGCACTCTCCCCCACCCATCGTGTGGGTACCGCAGGCGCATTTTCGTTGAAGCACCGCGCGTGAGACCGGCGTGAAAGGCATGAAACTGTTCTGCCTTATCTGGTTGTGTGCTTTCTCAGTTAACATTTTGACTCACTCAACTCTATTGGCCTTTCATAAAACTCTGACTTATCCGATCGCCTCCCGCATAACCTCTTGACTCTGGGAAGGTAGGCTGTCCCCTTTTCTATTCGTTCTGCTGACATCTAACTGTCTTAAGCCTGGTTTACAGTGGTTAACCACTTCTCAAAGTCCTGCAATGTCATAAGAACTTCTGGCTTCAGCCGGTAGTCGTCGTTGTCAAAATCGACAAAGCACTCTCCTGGCAAGCCTGCGTATGCAGGACCACTTTGCGCTGCATAAGCTCTGAAACGCACACCGGTGTCTTGGTCGAGGATTGCATATGAGTAGTAGACATCACCTGCTGAGTCTGATGCACCAAAACGTGCCATGAGCATTGCGCCGAAAGCCTGCACATCAAACGCCTCATCGTCTGTTAGTGTCGGATTTGTCTCATATCGACTAGCGAGTTTGGCACCGCGCACCTCCTTTGCGCCAAGCCGGACATAGCGCGATCGCATTAGGCACCCTCCGGTAGTTCTTCAGTGCTTCCAGTGGCTACAAAACGTCCAAGTGCTGGAATCAGCATCAGCAATGCCGCGGACGCCGCACCCAGCAAGGCTTCATCGCCTGGCACTGGATCGAACACCGCAATCAGAGCGAGAATTCCCAGAATGATTGCGCCCACCACCAACAACGCAATTGCGATTGCCGCAAGTGCACGCACCAGGATTTCGCCGATTGTTAGCAACACTTCACCAATGAAACCTAAGGCTTGACCAATTGCTTCTACCATCCGTGTCAACATCGCGCTGAGTTCAGCCAGGATTACAGTAGCGACACGTGCAGCAACCACTGTAAGCACTACTGGAATCAGTTGCTGAGTTTGCTCACGCAACAGCTGTCGAATCCTGTCAAGCAGATCAGACAGTGCCACTGCAGGCACACCAACGCATAGGGCGACCAGTGCGTTCCGTACTAATTCAGTCAATAGGCTGCGCAGTTGGTTACGTAACTCAGAAATCAAGGTGTCTGAGACTAGCCTCACCAGGGTTGTTACGATTGAACGCACCTCTGCCCCAACTGCCTGATCGAGTAGTTGTGCGATCTGCTCAGCGGTTGCTCGGCTCAACACCTGGTCGGCAACCGGCCCAAGATACGGTCGCAACATTTGTCGGATCTGTGTACCAAAGTGTCGCTCAGCTAACCGAATCAAATCACCAAGACTCTGCCGTCGTAGTGTTGCCTCAAGTGGCCTCTGTATGTGATCACGAATGAATCCATCCAACACCTCCTGCGCCGGACCGCCAACCACGCGGTCAACATATCTTGCAGTCTCCTCTGCAGACACACCACAAGTATAGGTATCTGAACCACCGCCAGTACACCAATACCCAATAGCACCTGGCGCAACCGTCTTTGCTTTCAATGTACGTGTGCGGTCTCCAATAAACTCGCCGATTACGGTGGTATTAGGTAACACCCCGGTCAGCTTGGTAAATGAGGGTCGCAGAGGGCCACGCAGGTAACCTCTCTGAAAATCGCGGTCATCATCGCCTGCTGTCCCACAGATACCGGTACCATACAACCGGTCTACCGACTGATCGGAACGACGAATATAGTGTTCCGATTCAAGTACACCTCGGGTCGGTGCTGAGCCTATTGGCTTGATCTCTCCAATTTCGTAGAGGATCCCGGATCGACGCATTAAATCGGCATAACCTAAACTGGTGTCAACACCCTGGCAACCTTGACTATCAATGTTCCGCTTTGTCGCACGTGGAATCGGCACCTCGTTCAACATAGGTAGCAGAAAGGTCTGGATCTGGGTATGTGCACGCTCCCCGGCACCCATAGGTCCATTGTCGTTCTCATCCTCCTCTGTCATTGAAGTCGCGCACCCGCCTGCCCCACGTGTAGTTGCTCGCTGCACTGAGTAGCTTGCATCTACACCCGACTGTTGAACGACATGGGTCAACTCATGTGCAAGCAAGCGTTGGCCCATGTTTGTTTCAGTCGAAAATTGACCTGTACCAAATACGATATTGTGACCCACCGTGTAGGCATGGGCATTCACATCTACGGCCGACTGTCCAGCGCCTCTACCAGAATGCACTCTCACATGACTAAAGTCTTGACCAAATCTTGGCTCAAAGAAGGCACGCGTCGCAGCATCGAGTGGCTGACCTGGCGAATTCAGCACGTCGTGAACACTTTGCGGGGCCTCGGCAAGTCCTGCTGCACTGCCGGTTGCTCGCCGCCGTACTAGTGTTTGAGCCCTAATTCCCTTCTGCCTTCTACTCACATCCGACGAAGACATCCGCATCACCTGGTCCGCCATACGATCGGCTTCTTGCTCATACGAATCGCCCGGCTCACTGATCGCCAATTTGGTTTGCAACGGCTTGCCGCCCACACCCATCTTCTTTTTCTGACACTCCGCACACTGCCCGCCACCCATGGTGTGCGTACCACAAGCACACTGGCGCTGCAGGAAGCCGCTGGAGGTCCCGCGACCTCCCTGGCTCTTTCCGGTTTCGACTTGTACGCCAGCGCGTTCCATCCCCGCTCTTCCCTTAGACTTGCCGCTCATTTCTCTTTGCTGCCGGACTTGTCCCAATTCCTTGATAAACCGCCTGGGCAATCTGCCGACCCAGTTGGACGGGACTTGCCCCTTCCGCCATGTGCATCACTGTGTGAGGCACAGAGGCCCGGGCTCCTCCGGCCATGGCATCCGGCCCAACGCCATTCACTTCGATCAATCGGGCAAGCTCCTGCTCAACGGCCCCCTGAACGAGTGCTCGCTGACTCCCTCGGATGGGCAGATCGTCGAGAATTAAGCGTTCAATGTGGAGTCGGACGTTCATGCCACTACTTCCGTTTCGTCATCCCATTGAAAATCGGCTTCGTAAATCGGTCGTTCCAGTTTGCGGAATTCAGCGCGGGCCGCCTTGAAGATCAGCGGCATGGTCACCGGCGATCCGGCATCAGCGGCTAGGAACGCGGCGTTCATCGCGACGTTGTTAATATTGCCGCCGTTCAGGTTAAGCTTGGCCAACCGATCGCAATCCAGCTCCGCTGTCTCTGTTTCACGTGGGAACACTCGCTCCCAGATGGCCTTGCGCTCTGATATTCCGTGGGGGCGGAACTCCACGACGAACCGGATGCGGCGCATGAAGGCCGAGTCCAACGCCCCTTTCCGATTGGTCGCCAGAATCGCCAACCCTCGATAGGCTTCGATCCGTTGGAGGAGGTAGTTGATCTCAATGTTGGCATAGCGATCGTGGCTGTCTTTCACCTCGCTCCGCTTGCCGAACAGGGCATCGGCTTCATCGAAAAAGAGAATCGCCCCGCCGTCCTCTGCGGCATCGAACAGTCGCCGGAGATTCTTTTCCGTCTCTCCGATGTACTTGCTCACGACTGCGGAGAGGTCGATCCGATAGAGGCTCAACCGTAAGTCGTTCGCCAGCACTTCCGCTGCCATCGTCTTGCCGGTCCCACTCTCGCCCGCAAACAAGGCATTGATACTCAACCCACGCGCTCGCTTTTCCGCAAACCCCCAATCGCCATAGACCCTGGTGCGGTGCGCCACCTGCGCGGCGAGTTGACGCAGCAGCTGGAGCTCCGGCTCAGGCAACACGATATCCTTCCATGTGGCTTTTGGTTCGATCCGCTGTGCGAGCGTTTCCAAGCGCGGACGGGTGTCGGTCACACAGGCTTCCCAGAGCTGTTGCGAGATCGACTGTTGTCCCACGGCAGGAGAGGCCAACGTCGTGCAGGCGATCTGATGAATCGTCGTCAGGTTCAAGTTGAACTGGCCGGCGAGTCGCGCCGCTGCGCTGTTCTGCTGCGCACCCAACACCGCGTCCCACGCGTGATGCTGTTCCAGTTGCGTCGGCTTCCCGATGTCGAACGCCACGGACGCGCGGCCTGTGTCCATCCGACGGTCTTGGGTGTCGAGAAAGAAGACACCACTGCTCCGAGCCAGGAAGCGATGTAGGGCAGAGGCATGGGTCTCGTTCGCAGTCGTCTTCTCTACCTCATAGGCATCCAGGTACAAGGCAAAGGGCCAGAGAACCCCTTCGCGGATGACCAATCGGGTCAGCTGTTCTAGTTCCGCCGGTGGCGAGGGGAGCAACTCGATTGGGAGCCGATAGAGCGGCAAGCCCAACGCCGCGGCCGCATGGCTCGCGACCAGTTGCTTGCTTGGCGAGTCGGCGCCAAGCAGTTGCATGACCGGGACTGCCTGCATCGACCCGGCCTCTTCTACCTGGCGAACCATCGTCTCTACGGTAGACCGTTGCGAGGGAGGCAGCTCGACCATCCGATCGTGATAGCGTACCGGCAGGAGCAGTGGCACCAGACGATCATCCAAATAATTGAGGCCTTTGAGATAATTCACAATGCGTTCGTCAGCCCGAAGGGCGCTGGTCGTGAGCGGCTGTGCGCCCGGCTGATTGATTTCGAGTAACCGCCAGCACCGCAATGGCCGCTCCGGCGAGAGCACGTCCCACGCCGGCTCGGCAAACAAGGCCATCGCAAGCGCAAAGGTCGGATACCGCCGGGTCGCATCATCCTGGGCCTGCGCGCAGAGCGATGCCATTCTCGTATCGAACTCCATCGCGGCACAGAGGAGAAGCACCTCACTCTCAAACTGCGACAGGCCCAGGTTGCGGCATAAGACCACCAACGCCGGTGGCTGGTCTGCGGTTTCCAATGCCGCTAATTCCTCAGCCGCACGCGCGAGTTGCTTCTTACTGACACTGTCTGTTCCAGTAGCAGGTTGAGCCTGCCTGTTGTCACGCCCTGATGAACGCCGGGACGCTTTTTCTTGAGCCAAGCAAGACTCTGGCTGTACCGGTGACGCTGCACCAGCCGACTGCTCGATGAACCAAGCCAGGCGAAGCCGTAACCATCCCAGTGCTTTCCTGAGGTACTCGTCATTCTGCTGCTGCCACGATATCGGCTTGGGGGATTTCATTGCACCGTGACCTTCTTCGTCGTATCAAATTCCGGCGGCGTCTTACTCCAATCAACCAGCAGACTATCCACTCCATCCACCCGAAGTCGGGCGAAATAGGTCCCGGGCGTTACTTTGTTCACGCGAACCCGCAACTGACTTAATGGATCCGCTATTTCCTTTACCTCCACTACTCGATCTCCTAGTAACAACATCACACGTTGACCCGGTCGAACCTGGGGATGACAGTCGATAGTCACAGTCACAGCACCGCTTCGATCACGCTGCAGATCTCTTGATACGATCTTGATCGTGGGAGCAATAGACAGACTGAGGGCATTAGTCATCCGCTCGTCCCCCGCTTTTGCTGGATCATTCGGTGTGAGATGGGTGGCCACGGTATAGAACCCTGCCGGCAACTCGTTCGGCTTGTTCGGAAGCGTTACGTGTAGTTCCTTGTCCGTCCCATCCTTGACTGGAATCTCCACTGGCTTCTTGAGCAGTGGATGCGTCAGCTGCACGACGACCACGCTATCGCCCAAATGGTGTCCCTTGATCAGTAGCTCATCTCCCAACAATGCAGTGGGTTGCTGTTTGGGAAGCTTTGTCATGTCGACTAACTTCTGACTCGGCTCCCGTTTCGGGACCGTGATGTCTGTCAGCGTCGGGAACGGCGGCGTCAAATCAGGCTGGACCATGACTCCTCGATCACCTATACCGCGCATCAACACTGGAAGCGGCGTCCTCGTCGGACGAGCACTCTCGATCAACACAACCGAAACTTGGTACGCAGCCGACAGTCGGTAATGAATCTGAAACGTCGTCCAGAGCTTGGACATCTCTTCAAACAGTAACGGCTGAAGCGTAATGCGAATGCGCTCGACCTGGTCGGCCAAATCGCTCTCGGCGAGATCACGGTCTGCCCGCACGGCGTCCTTGATTTCCTCCGCGCCTAAGAGTGGATGGTCATGAAAAATGCGCATGGCCTCGCCGAGCAGAGCATGGCTCTTCGTGTCGTCCTGTTCGTCACCGCTATAGGCCGTCAACAGGTAGTACAGTGTGAGCGGCAAGGGCGGGTGGCCCGTTTCGCCGGATTTCACCCGCCCTGGCATCTCCATATTGCGAAAGGCTGCATCCGGCAATGCTTGATAGAGGAACAGATTGATCCGTTGCTTGTCGGCAGCAATTCCTACCGGTGCTTTGTCGAGCGGCCTGACCGTCACGTGATCAATTCCACTCTTTTCCAGCAGTCGACGTAACGTCGCAGTCACCGAGGCGATCGCCAGAGAGTTGCTCATCCTGCACTCCGACCACCACGGCGTTTGAGATAGTCGTCGAGACTCATCGCCGATTGTGCCTTGCGACCCTTCTCTTGGCGCACCGGAGGAGCCACCGCACGCACCTCCACACGGCCGATGGTCACTTGTACAACCGATTCCGCTGGCTTTGCCCCGTCTGCCGCCATTCTATGGTTAACTGTGGCCACCGCCCTTGGTACAGCTGCGCGTGGTGCTGCGATAAAGGTCTTCGAGGCCATTGGTCCTGCGAGTGAAGGGAGAATCACTTCCTTCATATCTGCGGGTGCAGAAGGAGGCCCCTGGGGATTGCCTGGATTGCGCGGCGCGATAGGCCGAGATGTAGGACTGGGCTTCAGTACGGACGCGGGAGACACAAGAGAAGGATCAAGGGATAGCTCACTGAGATCGGGCATCTCACTAGCAAGGACCTCCCGCCGCGCTGGGATGGGCCGCTTTGGCTCCCTGTCGCTCGGGCTTGTCGGTACCCCGCGCAGAGAGTGCTGAGATGAGTGCGGGCCTACACCCGACCCGTACGTCCCGCCATTGTTACTTAGTTCACGATCACGTGGCCGCGACTCTCCACCAGTCAAAGGGATCGAGGACTGTTCACGAGCGGACTCCTCAATGAAGGACGACGTTCTACTGCTCGCGCTTCCTTTCGGCCAATCACTCGGCACCCGCGAGGGAGAACCCGCGGGCTGTGCTGTTGGTTTGTGAAACGCGGCTGTTCCCTCCTGGCCTGCTATGCTGCGATCTATTGGCGAGAGGCTGACCGCTTTGTCCTCGGATGGCTTTCTTGATGTGGCCCCGCGCCGCTCATCATCCACGCGGGAGGGCGCTGCCGAAGTCGTCACCTCGTCATATCGAACCGTGATCTCCTGAGCACTCGGTTGACCAGGCTGCCCCATACCGTTTTCAGGCAAGGGAACAACGGGATGACGTGACTGGATGCCGCGTTCAACTCTCGGCTTCGTCCCCAGCTGGCCAAGGACGGGTTTGGTTTCTATAGGAACGCCCTCAGGTTCAGAAAGTGACGTGGTTTCTGAAGCAGCGTCTCGCTGCTCTCGGGCAGCGGTGGATTCTAATGAGAGTGCTCGGTGCTGAGGGTCTTGTTCACTATTCGGTCTGGAAACCTCTGGACCCCACACCGTGTCTTGTGAGGAATAACCTGCCCATAGATGATCGTTTTGAACCGACTGGTTTACCCGAATAGCTGGATGCGACTCCACCTCAGGGCCCAACCCTCCGACCCCTCCGCCCATGGACGCCGGCGATACTGGATCAAACATCGAGGGCACACGCGGCTGAATCGTGCGCTCAGGGTACCGCGTACGGGTGAGGAGGTTCGTCAGATAATCACTCATCCCTGCACCATGTCCAAATAACACTGACGCCGCCATGCACTCATCCCCAGGATGTCAGCCTCGGCCCAACCATATACCGAAGCGAGAAGATGCACCTCGCGCAACAGCCGCTTCGCCCAGGCACCGATCTCACGCCATACAAACGACACGATATCAAATAGGGCGTACCACTGGTGCCCGCACGTGCCACATGTCACCGCGAGCTCTACATCGCCTTGAGGATCGACTTCTGCCATCCGTGCAATCACCTGTTCGGCAAGTGGACTCGGGAGTTCCGTTATCGCTTCGCCGTGGTGAACGACTCGCAGCAGACACCGCTCCAGCAAGAGCTGTTTGGCTGCAGCTGCGTCAGGCTCATGCACGACCATCAGCAAGTCCTCACTCGTCGGCAGCCGAAACGTCACCTGGTAGTCGTCAACCTCGCACACAAACTCTTCTCGTGATCCACTCTCCACCGGCACTCGAATCTGATCGACATCAAACACGAGATCGAGGTCGTTGTGACATTTGGGACACATCAGCTGTGTTTGCACGCGCGAACCGAACAGCTGCTCACGCAACGTGAGTAGGAGTGCGTCACGACGGCCTATGGGAAGGCGGGCCAGATCACTGATCACCATCTTAGGAACAGCGACGGCCAACAAGCTCAGCGCTTGAGTGACCGAGGACTCACCTACCCCACGTTCCCACACTCTCAAGATGGTACTCGCGGTTAGTTTATGCATCGTCTCTTATGCTGCTGGTTCAGTAAAACTCGGTTCCGTTGGTTCGGCTACTTCGTAATCCCGTTCCCAACCTTCGTTCTCCAGCTTGATACTTTGGATCGCGACGGCATTGGCATTGGCATCGAGATCAGGCTGAGCCTGGAACTCCGAGACCCAGCAGCGATAGACCTTGTAGGAAATCGCCAACTGCCCCGCCTCGTTATACATTTCGATGATGATGTCCTTGCGAAAATCCTTGAGCGAGACTTCAGCCCCCAAGCCGGATCCAAAGTTCCACACTTTGTTCGCCCATTTTTCGAACTCGGTATCGTGGGTCACCCCGCGCTCGAGGGTAATCGCCTCGTATTTTGTACGGCCAGGTGATTTTCTGCCGGTCGACGGATCGCCGCCTTCTCGGTGTTCCACGACCTCGGTGCTCCGCTTGAGCGACCCCACTTTGCTCACCCCGGCGACGAACTTACCGTCCCATTTGACTCGGAACTTAAAGTTCTTATACGGATCAAACCGTTGTGCGTTTACACTAAACTGAGCCATGCTTGTCCCTCCTCACATCAATCGCTAGACTTCGATTTGTCCCGCCATCTGTTGCAGTTTAATGATGACAAACTCTGCCGGCTTGAGCGGCGCAAAGCCGACCACGATGTTGACGATGCCCAGATTGATATCATTCTGTGTCGTCGTCTCCTTGTCGCATTTGACAAAATAGGCCTCACGCGGCGTCGTGCCTTGAAACGCGCCCTGCCGAAACAAATTGTGCATGAAGGCCCCAATGTTGAGCCTGATCTGTGCCCACAGTGGCTCATCGTTCGGCTCAAAGACGACCCATTTCGTGCCACGGTAGAGGCTCTCTTCGATAAAGAGTGCCGTACGACGGACAGGGATGTATTTGTATTCATCCGCTGCCTGATCAGCACCTCGCAATGTGCGTGTTCCCCAGGTAACTCGCCCGAAGATGGGAAAAGTTCGCAAACAGTTAATACCTATCGGATTAAGGATGCCGTTTTCCTTGTCGGTGAGGTCAATTTCCATCGCGTGCACTCCATTAAGTACCGCATCGATACCCGCTGGAGCCTTCCACACTCCACGTTGGGCATCAGTTCGTGCCATTACTCCTGCGATCACGCCACAAGGCACAAAACTCTGAATCTGCCCGTCACGCAAGAGATCGGATTGCATTACACGTGGATAAAAAACAGCTGCATTACGAGCCATATCACCAGAAAGACCAAGATCATCAGCAAGCTTCCTTCCAGGGTCGGAAAGAAGTGCTTCTCGTGCCTTCCAGCTCTGAGGGGGGTCTACAATTAGAAAAGCCCGACGTTCGATGCAGTATGGTAAGACATCCGCGTATACGGCCTTATCAGTTTCTCCTTCACGAACGTCAGCAGGAATACACAGCAAATTGAATAGGTCCGTATCTTCCAACGCAAAAATGCCCGTCTTTGCGTCTCGACTACCCGAATAGTCCTTCGAACTGAGAGGAAGACTGTCCTCACCTGTCAATGCAGGACCTAGGGCCTTCCTTGCACCATCCAGAGCTTCCTCAGCTGCCCTCTTTTCAGCAGGGGTAGCTACAGGATCCTTCTTTTTCGACAAAGCATCGAGAGCCTGCTCTTTTTCTTTGACGGCTTTTGAAAGTGCAGCGAGATGGTCCGACGTCGTTTCGGTCGGAAGTTGAGGCAGTTTATTGAGGTCTGGATATATCCCAGCCCAACGCACTAATTGCGATTCTGCTTTGAGGACGCGGTCAACTCGTCGTGGACTCTCTTTGAGGGAAAGATTAATAAATTTTTCAGTTTGCCCAGTCTGAGTATCCGTCACTATTAGGTTGAACAAGTCTTTAACATCTAGCTTAAAACGAGCAGCAACATCGGGTGAAACCAGCCGATCAATTGTGGCCCGCAGAGCATTTCCCCAACTCCCAGGGGAGGCTGATTCGATCTTAATGTTGCCGATAGTGAGTTCCACCTTTCCAAAACTCGTTGACTTTTTGGCGGCAGCAATTACCGCATCCTTGTCCGCACCAAACGCTTTTACTGCCTTAACCACAGCAGCAACATATTCAGCCGCTGACTTTTGAGGTTCATTTTTGTAGGCATCCTTTTTGATTTCAGTCTCAACTGCAGCAATGACAGCGTCAACATCCCCGCCGGTCGCTTTGGTAGCGACCGCTTTCCCCGCCTCTTGAGCGGCCGGAAGTTGACCTTCTATTGGGAGGTGATTGAATAGACGCACAATGACTGCGTCGCTCCCGCCATTTCGATAGAAATCGCGTACCGCATAGCTCACGGGACAACTTACCGCCAACCCTCCAAAAATGCGCTCAAAGTCCCCATAACTAGTAATGCGTACTGCCTTATTGACAGGCCCCTTAGTCGTACGCCCAATAAAAGCGGTAATCGAGGTCGCGACACCTGTGATAGTTCGCACTCCGCTCGGGATTTCTTCGATGTAGACTCCTGGATATGTCGGCGATGTCGGCATTGGTGTCCTCCACTCAGGTGTTAGTACGTTCTAATTCCTCTCTGACTTCCCTCTTCTTACCCCGGCAATCAGTGACTGATCCTCGTTGCCTCTCGCAACCTCTGCACAATGTCTTCCAGTCCCATGTTGATAAAGTCCCTCCGGTGCGAAGCGAGCTGGAACGTACGGGTCGCCGTCAGGTCTGGTGTCATGCTCATGATGATCAAATCCGGATATGCAGCGAGCAGCTGGTTGCATATACCTGGTGCACCATCTCCTTCATGCGCAAGGATAACCGCATCCGCATTCACCCTCCCGGTCTCCTGCAGAATCTTCATTGGTCCACGACAATCGCCGACTACTTCCATGTCCTCCTGTTCTGCAACTAGCCTTCGAACAATATCGGGAACCATCCTCGGGTGATTCGCAAAAAGAACCCTAATCCTGTCCACTCGCGACCTCACACTACTGAATGCACAAGGTAATACGACGAGTGTCGCATTCCCATAGACCTCGGTGATCAATTTGGATCTATAACGAGATCTAAACGGATCTAGATCTATTCGGTACGAGCACGTACACGTATCCCAATATTTCTGTGAAATGAATCATGGATATTTGAGAGAAGAGAGAAAAAGAAAGGAATGGTTAGATGCTACTGGATCGACTTATGAGTTCCTTCACATGGTTCACAACTAAATGACGATTGGGCAACTGAAGTTTGTCTAGAATATTATGAACATGATTCTTGACCGTGGACACTTCGACATGAAGTCTGGTCGCAATTTCCTTATTACTCAGCCCCGCCTCAATCAACCGCACAATCTCCGTCTCTCGTCTAGTCAGAGCTATCCCGTTCGACATGGAGACTCTTTCTTCCTGACGAGCAAATAATGACATTCGACAGAATGCGAGGTGGGCGATTCTTGGGGAACAGAGCGTTTCTCCCCGTGTGATCGCCTGGAGGTTGGCTTCCAGATCTTTAAAAGACGCATTCTGCAGCAAATAGCCTGAAGCTCCTCCAGCCTCAATACAATAGAAAATATCGGCATCTCGATCAGGGACATTGATCACCAAGACCTTCACTCCCAACGGTAACCCATTCATCCGATGGCTGTCTCTTTCACCCTGTTGACGCAATAGCGCAAACTCTACAATCAGGATATCAGGTACATATTCAGAAATATTCTGTTCTAGCTCTCCTAATTGTGACACCATCTGCACGATGCAGAAATGACTGCACTGCAAAAGACAGCAGCTCAGGGATTCGCGAAAGAGCTGGCTGCTATGGACAATAGCTATACGAACTTCAGAAGTCTGCATGACTACCTAAGCATAAGTTTCAACAGAGATCTCACGAGACGGCCAGTTCGATAGCTGTTGAATCAAGAGACTCAAGAATTCCAAGAAAATCTGGAAAGCAAATATCATTCCATATGAATAATTCTCCCATATCTCCTCCCCTAATCATTTCTTACGATCTCATCCTATTTGCACACGATTCTAAACCTTTTTCCTCATTGAAGTTTTCACGCGTCATTTGCCTCATGACCACTTTTGCGCCATATCCAACTTTTATCAAAGTAACACACTGCTGAAAGCTGTCACGGTTGCTGTATCGAAAAGGATTCAGAACGAATGAATCCAAAACGATTCAATCCGATGGTACCGGTGGTGGAAGAATTTGATGTAGCTTACGTAATGGCTCAGGAGAAGAGAGAGCGAGAGGAACTTCCGTTTCAACTTCAGTTATGCACCGTTGCTTAGTTTATAGGGGAAGGCGCTCGCACTGCAAAGTGCCCTATTGCTATTACATACGTTCCACTGTCCCAAACTTTCGTCGCCCGATTTTCAAACGATATTGCTTACCCTGGACAACCTCAAGCATGGCATTAGCATCACTCTGTTTCTGTCCATCGAGTTCGACGCCACCTTGAATAATCAGCCGGCGTGCTTCGCTCTTGCTGGAAACCAACCCTGTTTTTGCAACAAGGTCCACTAGTCCAATCACCTTCCCATCTCGAAGATCATGTGTTGTCAACTGCAGGCGCACATCCGGTTCATCTGGAAATTCTTGCTTCTGGAACTTCTGCGCAAACTCCGCTCGCGCCTGCGTTCCTGCCGCTGTTCCATGGTACTGCGCCACGATCAACTGCGCCAGTGTCTGTTTGGCTTCCATCGGATGGAGTGATCCGAGATGCCCAAGGTCTTCCGTCGTCAGCAATTCATAGTAGCGATACATCAGCTGATCGCTGATCGACATGACCTTACCGAACATCTCACCGGGCTTATCTTCCAGCGCGATGTAGTTCCCGACGCTTTTGCTCATCTTCTTCACGCCGTCCGTACCTTCGAGCAACGGCATCGTGATGACGACCTGTGACTCCTGACCGTAGTCCCGCTGTAACTCGCGACCGACGAGAAGATTAAACTTCTGATCCGTTCCTCCCAACTCCACATCTGCCTTCAAGGCAACGGAGTCATAGCCCTGAACGAGTGGATAGAGAAATTCGTGGACACTGATGGGTTTCTGCTCATGGTACCGTTTGTGAAAATCGTCCCGTTCCATCATTCTGGCGACACGATAATGCGCGGCCAGCTGGATCAATCCATCGGCCGTCATCGATCCCATCCAACGACTGTTGAATTCAATCGTGGTCTTTTCAGGATCCAGAATCTTAAAGATCTGACGTTGGTAGGTCTTGGCGTTCTCCCGCACCTGTTCTTTGGTCAGCGCCTTCCGGGTTTCAGACACGCCGGTTGGGTCGCCGATCATCCCTGTGAAATCTCCGATCAGGAAGATGACGGTGTGCCCAAGGTCTTGAAAATGTTTCAGCTTATGAATAAGAACGGTGTGCCCAAGATGCAGATCGGGTGCCGTCGGATCGAACCCCGCCTTGATACGCAAGGGTCGCTTCTCCAAGAGAGATCGTTTCAGCTTTGCCTCAAGCTCGGCCTGCTGAATGACCTCCACCGCACCACGGAGAATCAAGTCGAGTTGTTGGGTGACATCTTTCATGACGCGCGTCGCTCCGTCTCTCGTTGTGGGGTCTCAGTGGAGACCATCACCAATGATTTCAGACGTTCAAATTTCTTGGCGCCGATTCCTTTGACACTGCGAAGATCATCGACTGTCCGGAACCGCCCTGCCGACGTTCGAAACGCAATCACTCGTTGCGCCAAGACCACGCCGATCCCGGGCAGGGCTTCCAGTTCACCGGCAGTGGCCCGATTGAGATCGACCAAGATCGGGTCCTGTAGCCTGGTCACCTTAGGTAAGGCTTGGGTCACACCATGCTGACCTGGTTCATGATGATTGGACCCGTTCGCAAACCACGTGGCCTCCGCTGGCGTGAGTATGCCCAGCGGCTGAACGGACGGTTGCCGCACCCATCCCATCCACAACACCACGCCTGTCGTGACGATCAACATGCTCAATTTGAGGACGAGGGACTTGATCATCTCTTCCCCGTCTTGCTCAGCTGGTGAATCGAGGCTCCATCGAGATCTTCCATCGCTTCCATCACACCTTCCGTGAGCGTCGGATGCGCATGAATGAGGCGGGCGACTTGAGCGGTCGTTGCTCCCACATGCATCGCCAACGCCGGTTCATGAATGAGATCCGCCGCATGGGCCCCGAGGATGTGCATGCCGAGAATCAGATCGGTCTCGGCATCGGCAATCACTTTGTAGAATCCGGTCGTCTCTCCCATCGCATGAGCCTTCCCCAACGCTCCATAGCGAAATCGTCCGACTCTCACAGCCTGATTCGGATCCTTCCCGTTCTGCTCCGCACGTGCTCTGGCTTGCTGCTCGGTTAATCCTACCCGTCCGATCTCAGGAAGCGTGAAAATTCCGGCCGGGATGACGGCATAATCGATAGTCCGCTGGTGTCCGAGAATATTCTCAACCGCCACCTGCCCTTGCGTTGATGCGACATGAGCCAACATCGCCTTCCCAGTCACATCGCCGATCGCATAGATGCCTGACACATTCGTCTGCATATGCTCATCAACCAACACTTCGCCTCGGCTCCCAAGCGCGACTCCGACCTGTTCCAGTCCGATCCCTCGTGAGTTGAATCCACGCCCCACTGAAACCAAGAGCTTCTCGGTCACGAGCGTGCTCCCATCTTTCAATGACAGCTGGAGTGATTCGGGTGACCGTGCTGCGTGCTCCACGGTGGTTTCGGTCAAAACCGTTACCCCTCGCTTTTTCAACTCGCGTTCCATCGTGGATGAAATCTCCTCATCCTCCAACGGAAGGAGCCTCGGCATCAATTCAAGAATGGTGACCTGCGCCCCAAGACCGCTGTACAACGCGGCGAACTCACATCCCTCCACCCCACCACCCAGGATGGCCAGGCTGGCCGGAACCTGTGTCAGATCGAGCAGCTGTTGACTGGTCACGATCTGCCGGCCGTCGATGGGAAATTGAGGAAGGTTCGGCCAAGAGGATCCGGTGGCGATCACCAGGGCATCGCTGCGAATCTCGCGCTGCACGCCATCCGGCAATGTCACGGCCAGAGTCCGAGCGTCTCGAACAACTCCCTGCCCTGTGACCTGTTCGATCCCCCAGCCCTTGAACAGTGTCGCAATCCCTTTCACAAGCGTGTTGACCACCTTGTCTTTGCGAGCCACCATGCGGGCTAGATCGTAGGTCGCCGGTGCCTGGAGCATCAGTCCAAGACTCTCCGCGTGCTTGAGTTTGTCACCGAGCTCCACGACGGAGAGGAGCGCCTTGCTGGGAATACACCCCCAGTTGAGGCACACCCCACCGAGCTTTTCTCGCTCGATGACCGTGACCCGCGCGCCGAGCTGAGCCGCGCGGATGGCTGCAACATAGCCGCCAGGTCCGGCTCCAAGAATCGCGATGTGGAGTGACGTCGTCATTGGATCACGCCCTCATCGTTGTATGAGGCATTCCGCCCGGTCACCAACGGTCCAATGCACACGGTGGCTCGGAGATCCAACAGACACGAAGGTCAATGTTTCTGGCTGGCGAGAAAAGCCTCGTATTGCGAGGCCGTCATCAGTTGAGCGACCTCTTCGGGAGTGCTGAGCTCGATCACGGCAACCCATCCCTTCCCATAGGGATCTGAATTCACCACTTCAGGATGATCTTTCAAGTCCGCATTGATCTTGGTCACGGTCCCGCTCACCGGGGTGTAGATGGTCGAGGTGGTTTTGGTCGACTCGACTTCCCCTATCTGCTGCCCGACCTTGACCGTCGCCCCTACCTTCGGAAGATCCAAAAATACGATGTCGCCCAAGGCATCCTGCGCGAAGTGGCTGATCCCCACCGTCGCCTGTTTGCCGTCAACTCGAACCCATTCATGTTCTTGGTGGTACCGCAAATCGGATGGAATCATGTCGGCTCCGTTCTGGACGTTCAGAATTGGATATGATTGACCAGTCTATCGAATGGTCTTCACAAACATGTGACCCACGGAAACTGGTTCAATGAGCAGCACGATCGTAGTGGGAGCGGTCGATATTGTCAAGAAACGGGCCGACCACCATTGTCGACCCGATCATGGACTGTGTTATCCGAAGATCTCCATGCCGGGGAAGAAATACCCGACCTCAAACTGAGCGGTTTCCGGTGAGTCGGAACCATGGACGGCATTGAATTCAATATTCGCTCCATGAGCTTTGCGAATGGTTCCCGCATCGGCCTTCGCCGGATCCGTCGCGCCCATCAGTTCTCGATTTTTCTTGATGGCATTCTCGCCTTGCAACACGATCACCACCGCTGGACCAGACGACATGAATGCACACAGACTCCCGAAAAACGGTCGCGCCTTATGCACCGCATAAAACCCTTCCGCCACGGGCTGAGACATCTGAATCATTTTGATGGCAATTGGCTTCAATCCCGCCTGCTCATATCGGTGAATGATATCTCCGATGACATTCTTCTTGACGGCATCCGGCTTCACGATGGCCAACGTTCGTTCGTTCATGATCGCTCCGACTCCTCTCCATTCCATTGTTAACGACTACAGTAAAATAACGGACACATTATAGGTGGGGCCTCTTCCGGCTTGCAAGCATCGCGCGCCGATTCTCAGGGCAGAGCATCTGGAAGATATTCCAACAGGCGGGCCTTGCACCAATCGACGAGTTCAGCACGAGCGGATGTGGAACCCCATCCGATTTCATACGGCCTTGAGACGGAAGAATCCGTAGACAACCATCTTGAACAACAACCATCCCTGCGTAATACGTCGAATCGTAGCACTGCCGAACGTCCGCGCCTCATACCGAACGGGAATCTCGACAATCTGCAGATTGAGTTTCGATGCCCCGAACAACAAATCAAAATCCCCGAGAGGGTCAAATTCGCCGAAATATGGCCGATCGGCGGCCAACCGTTCATAGTCACGGCGGAACAAAACCTTCGTTCCGCAGAGCGTGTCCTTGACTCGCTGATTGAGCAACCAAGAGAACGCCGCCCCAAACACTGTGTTCCCGAACAGCGTGAGCAACCGCATCGCCTGCCCCTCCTGGGGATAGACCAACCGGCAGCCGATGATGAACTCTCCCTTGCCACTTGCGAGGGCTTCATAGAATTTCGGGAGAGTTTCCGGCGGCATCGTTGCGTCCGCATCCAAGATCATAAGAATATCGCCCAACGCATGGGCAAACCCCTTCCGTACCGCATCACTCTTCCCTTGCCCGTCTTGTATCAGGAGTTTGATGTTCCTTCCTGGATAAAACGCCATGACACGCATGATCTCGTCCCTGGTCCCGTCGGTCGAATGCCCGTCGACAAACAGAATCTCTTGGCGACCTCCGAACTGCGGGATCCGTCTGAGTACCGCATCGATGTTGCCTTGTTCATTTCGGCACGGAATGACAATGGTCGTCGAATAAGGACGCTCCGGCCTCCTGAGCCTCGCACGAGCGATCACATAGTGCGACAGACAGAGTCCACGGAACCCCGGAAGAGAGGCCAGCAGTCTGTTGCAGAAGTGAGCAAGGAACGGAATACGCAGAGGCAGCAATACTCGTCGCTCCACCTTCACCACATCAAAGTCGGCGAGGTACAGCAAATTCGTGAGATCCGCCGGCGAGAGCCAGCTTTGCTCACGCTGTGGCATCTTCAGACCGAGCTTCTCACACAACCGGAGAACCGGTTCCCAGACATGGTTGCGGGAAGACACCACAACCCTGGTCTGGGGAGTACACAGGCGGCGAAGCCGCGTGAACGCCGTCTGGGCATCGAGTAGATGGCCGACCACATCCGCGAGAATGATGATGTCGAAGCATTCGTCGAGCTGCAGCGTTTCAACGTCTCCGACCCGAAACTCCACGGTCGGATGCCGCCGAGTCGCCTCATTCACCATGGCAGGACTCACGTCGATGCCAAGCCCACGCGAAGGCTTCAACGCGGCAAGAAGATTCCCGATCCCTGACCCAATTTCCAAGACTCGCAATCCTTGAGGCACGAGAAACCTGAGATAGCGAGTCTGATCCTCGTAATAGGCTTTCGCCTTCTGCTCCCATGACAGCCGATACGGGGCGCAGGCATCAAAATGATCGCGGATAGCTTTTTTCTTGGCGGCAGTCTGGAATCGCCCCTCCGGGTGAAAGGGATCCGTCGACGTGTCGAGATCCGTCTCGTCCCAATCCGGAGAGGGAAAGAGTTTGTAGAGTCTTGCTGGCCCCATGACAATCCATGCGCAAATAGCAGTGGATTCACGGTATCATCAGCGGCACGTTTTGGCACGAGTTGCGGAAGAATCGGCAGGATAAAATCCTGGCTGCACATCAGGCGGGCCAGAGATTCCGGACGTTCCGGATCATCGGTCACACTCCAAGCCATATTGCTTCTGAATCTTTTGGACGACCTCCGGTGATTCTTTGATCAAGAGCGCGCAGGTCGTAAAATTTCCGACAACTTTTTTTCTGCCCTTGTCGACGTACGTCCAGTCGACGATCTCCGTCTTTGCAAACGAATAGGTTTGGCCCTTCTTCAAGGAGCGAATCACCGGTAGATTTTCGATCCGCCCTGACCACAGATCGCCCTCGCCCTTCAGATCCGCAATCCAGAGGTATTCGAGACTATCGCCTTCGCTGACCCGAACCTTCACCGAATAGTGGCCGGTATCGGACGGCGGCGCCCCTGCTTTTTTCAGAAAGCCTTCGAGCCCGGCACGCGCACGCGCCATGGCCTTTTGCATGGCGGGGTCTTCATCACTGACCTCGACTGTACTGTCGTTTTTCGCCTTGTCCGTAAATGATTCGGGAAATACCGGAGACGACAACAGCATCAGGATGAGACCACCAGTCAGCGCAACCTGTCTTCGCATGAATGTCCTCCAACGCGCTTGCAGAAAACTCATCTCGCCTGCACGATTCGTGACCGCACGTGACGAATCGTGCCAGCCTGGGCGGCTATATTGAGCCTTCTCGTAACCCTAATGCAAGATTCTTGAGCAACTCTTCATCACACACCTTTGTCTCAAGCCATCCCCCTGACTCCCCCCGTTGACAGAACGAGTTCATCGGGTCATTGTTAGCTCGACACCATGCCGCGTCGTCACGGTGCCCCTCACACGTCATCCCGTCGCCAGCGCTCGAAGCATCCCCTGATGCGCGTCGCTCGTGGAAGTTGGTACGTACTGACCGCATGCCTGCGTGCCATCCACAAGGCTCCGCCGACCATACAAGTATGGAGCACGGTGGCCGTTCTGATCACTGCAGCCCTCACCATCAACTGGATCTATCACGCCTATTACAAACCGACGGAACTGTTCTTTCCCGTAGAACCGGCCTTTCACAAGAGTCCTCGCGAAACCTGGGGAGAGTATGGGGCGCTGTTCGAGGCCCATTCAACGGCCATCATCACACCCACTTTACTGGCGGCCCTCGCGCAAGCCGAAGGCTCCGGCAATCCCATTGCCCGAACCTACTGGAAATGGCGCCTCACTTCGCACAATCCGTTGGAGTGGTATCAACCGGCCTCGACCGCCGTCGGCATGTTCCAGATCACCGACGGCACGTTTCGAGAAGCGAAACGCTATTGCATCCACGATCATGTCGTCGTTGAAGAGGGACCGTGGAACAATTTCAATTCGTGTTGGTTCAACAGCCTCTATAGCCGAGTCATTCCCGGCCATGCCATCGAGCTGACCTCCGCGTTCCTCGACCGACACGTGACTCGGTTGGTTGGAGACCGGACGGTCACGTTCGAGCAACAACAAGAGCTGGCTGCGGTCATTCATCTCTGCGGTGCGGGAGCGGGACGCGCCTACGTCAAGCGCAACTATCGCATGACACCGCACCAGCAGTGTGGCGCCCATGATCTCCGAGCCTACCTCCTGAAGATTACCGCCTTGAAACAGCAGTTCGAGTTGTTCAAGAGACGATGAAGACGACGGACTGAGCACCGAGGTCCGAG
The DNA here is from genome assembly GCA_964430555.1 of uncultured Nitrospira sp. GTDB lineage: Bacteria > Nitrospirota > Nitrospiria > Nitrospirales > Nitrospiraceae > Nitrospira_D. Next base: position 64,888 of record CAYSFU010000004.1, read on the forward strand.
TGCCACGTCCCCTCGCGACAGGGAACAACAGGCGGAAGAATCAGCACGGATTGACGGTAGCGAGCGCAACCAAGGATGCCCCGATGTCCGTCAGAATCTGGGTCCTGCTCGGTTCAGCCGTGAGGTACCCGATGAAACTGTGCCCACCGGAATAGGTGGGAGAAAGCAGCATCGCACTGATCCCCCAATTCGTGTTGGCGGGTAACGTACCTGGCAATACCAAGCGAATCCCATTAATCAACATGTCGGTGCTCGACGTACGATACAGTCCGTTGCCCTGCACCGCATCAGCCGGCGTGGCAACCCCGACGATTTTCAGCGTGCCTTCCGGTAAATTCGGCACCCGGCCGAATACGTGGTCGAACGATGCATTGCTGTACAAATTCCCTTGAGAGTGAGGAACGATGAGCACGCGGCGGCAGGATGGGGAGGCAATCTGTTCCCGATAGGCCGTCGCATGGCGCGCGATCGTGGCCTGATCGATTTGATCGGCCATGGTAATCGGACGCTGCAACGCCTGCGCGATCACTCCCGATGTCGCAAGGCCCAATCCTTCCAACCCGCTCCAAAAAGCTGCTGACGTGAGCCCAAGCCGCTGCTGACCCGCTTCAAGGAAATCTTTGACTGCCCCACTGGTCGGATTGATGTTCAGAAAGAACAGATGACACATCGCCTGAACGGACGGGGCCATCGTCGGGAGCATGTTCAGAAACTCCAGCTCCAGTTTCCCGCCGTTCAGCCTCGCTTCATCAAGCGTCGTCGTCACTCCGTTCACAAAATAAATCGCCGTGCGAGGAGCCATGGCATTCTGACAGGCAGATTGCGAAGACACTTGTGCCGCTGCCTCAGGAAGCCACCCGGCTCCCGTGAACACGCTTACCGAGAGCACAAGCCACATGGTGGTGCTCATGACTGACATGCCGTCACCCATTGATCTGCTGGCAAGAGGGGAATCGCCTGCGTCTTCACCTGATCATCGGCTTTTAGGTAGGCCTCGGAACGGCCGGCCGTATTCAGCAGATGGGCACGAATGTCGACAAAAATTGCGTGGAATTTGCGCGGTTGCCTCGCCATCAAGCACTCCAAGGCCCGGAACCGTTCCGTCGCATGGGTGAGAGACAGCGGCTGACTGTCCGCATCACGCAAAGATGACTGTACGGCTTTCGCATACTGACGTACGGCCTTGTTGAGATCCGCGCTGGCCTGGTCGGCATAGGTCGTATCTATGTACCGGTCGATGTCATCACGAATCCCGTTTGCGTCGGCATCCGCACCGGCGATGCTCTCCGTCGCGGCCGGGGATGCTGAGGGCGAATTCTCCGCGCTGCAAGACATCAGCAAGGCCCCCAGCACCGTTGCGGTCATGAGCAGAGAACCGGTCCCTCGATACCACCGTCGCATCGCGTGTCCCCTATGCTTGAAAGAACATTTTCGGCACTCTACCGAGCGCGCCATCGAAAACGCAACCTACGTATATGTGATAGCTCTGTTCATGGTATGGTGGGCACTCGGCCGCACCGTGATGAATGATTCCACCTCCAGCATTTCGGACAGACCCCGTGCGCGCCGCAACACAGTCCTGGCCGGTGCGATCGGTAATGTACTGGAATGGTATGACTTTGCGCTCTTCGGGTATTTTGCCCCGATCTTGTCCGTCCTGTTTTTCCCCACCTCGAATCCCTCATTGTCATTAATCGCCACCTTCAGTGTGTTTGCCGTTGGATTTCTGGCAAGGCCCCTCGGAGCATTGTGCTTCGGGCATTGGGGAGATACGCGAGGACGCCGATCAGCCTTGTCATGGTCCGTGATCCTCATGGCGATCCCCACCTGCCTCCTCGGCTTGCTGCCGACCTATGCGCAGATCGGACTCGCCGCGCCGATTGCGCTGACCGTCCTGCGGTTTGTTCAAGGATTCTCCGTCGGTGGGGAATTCACCGGATCCGTGACCTTTCTGATCGAACATGCCGCACGCAATGAACGAGGCTATATCGGCAGTTGGGCCGGCTTCAGCGCACAAATCGGCGCGCTCTTGGGATCCGGTGTGGGCGCCGTGGCCAGTGCGAGTTTCACCCAGGACATCCTGTACGCATGGGGCTGGCGCATGCCGTTCTTGGCGGGCAGTCTTATCGCGTTGGTCGGCTGGTATCTCCGCCGACATCTTCCCGAATCCCCTGCCTTTGAACGACTCCGGCAGAGCGGTGTCGTCTCGTCGACACCGCTTCGTGACGTGACACGTCAGAACCGGACACCGCTGTTCCAAGTCATCGGGCTCGTGCTGCTGCATGGCGTGGGGTTCTACATCTTTTTTGTCTATCTCCCCACCTATGTGACGAGCGTGAGCGATCTCCCGATGCGGACGGCCCTCATCATCAATACGATCTGTATGGCAGTGATGGCGATGTTGATCCCGATCATGGGCAAGATCGCAGATCGAGTTGGACCGCGATGGGTCCTCGCTGCCGGCGCGATGAGCCTTGCGCTCTGCACCGTCCCGCTCTTCTCCTGGTTCAGCAGCGGGGACGTGCTGTCCGTGGCCGTGGCGCAATTGACCGTGACCGTCTTCGTCGCCGCCTACATGGGCCCCTTCTTTGCCATCGTGGCGATCCTTTTCCCGGTTGCCCACCGGTATACCGGACTTTCGATTTCGTACAATATGGCCTCGGCATTGTTTGGAGGAACAGCTCCATTGGTCGCCACCATGATCGTTGAACGGAGTGGGAGCCCTCTGGCACCAGGATGGTATGTCACGGTGTGTGCAGTCATCTCGTTACTGGTCCTCATGACCATTCGCGAAAACACACAAGCACCCGCTCCGATGCATCCAGGCTCCCATTGACCGTCGTGACCGTCCATGCTGTAATTCCACGAATGGATAGCTATCTCTCTTGACTGACCAACACACTCCACCGTCTCATATTCCCGGACCGCCGGTCTCTCGCTGGTGGGGGTGCTCCCCTGACCTTCGACAGGACACCCTCGGATTTCTGTTGCAATGTCAACTCTATGGGGACGTCGTCAAGCTCCCCATGGGACGTGTCGTTGAACTACTCCTGCGGCAGCGTGATGCCGCCATGTATCTTTTGAATCATCCAGCGGACATCAAACATGTCCTGGTCACCAATCAAGATAACTATCAAAAAGGACCGGTTCCTCCGGTCGAATCGCGTATCTTTGGCCAAGGCGTCCTACATACGGAAGGCACCACCCACCACTGCCAACGGCGGCTGTTTCTGCCGTTTTTTCACGGCAACCACGTGACGGCCTACGGCAGCCTCATCACCGCCACCGCTCAAGCCCGAGTCGCGCGGTGGCGCAATGGTATGACGATCGACATCGGACAAGAAATGGCCTCTCTCACCCTCTCGATCATTTGGCGCCTGCTCTTTGGACAAGATCTACAGTCGGATGCTGGCCTCATCCGTGACACAATTGTAGCCGGTCAGCGGCTCATCAAACTTCAATACGATTCGCTCCTGGCAAGCCTCATCCCTCTGTGGATTCCCATCCCCCGGCATCGCCGATTCCTGCATGGTTTCCACGTGATCGAAGAAATGATTGTCCACTTGATTCGCGATCGACGACGCAGTGCTGAGCGGCGGGACGATGTCCTCTCGCTCTTGCTGGCCGCCACGGATCAAGATGGTCACCCACTCAGCGAGAGAGAGGTCCGTGATGAACTCATGACATTCTTGTTGGCTGGTCACGAAACGACCGCCAATGCGCTGACCTGGACCTGGCTGCTGTTGTCGCAGGATCGATCCGTTTGGGACCGGTTGGTGTGCGAGTTGAAAGACGTGATGGGCGATCGACCGCCTGACGCCGCCGACCTGCCTCGCCTCCGCTATCTCAAGATGATTTGGGACGAGTCGCTTCGTCTCTATCCTCCTGCATGGAGCTTGCACACCCGTTTAGCCCAAGCCCAGGATCGACTGCCATCCGGGGCGATCCTTCCGCCCGGTTCGTGGGTCTTTGTCAGCCCCTGGAATCTGCACCGCAATCCACGCTGGTTTCCTGACCCCTCGCATTTTGATCCGGAGCGGTTTTCTGACGACGCAATCCGAGCCCGTCCTGGCTATGCCTACATTCCCTTCGGCGCCGGCGGACGCCACTGCCTCGGCAAGTCGTTTGCAGAACTCGAAGGCCTCTTGATTCTGGCAACCATGGCCTCGCAAGTCCGGCTCCGTCTCGTCGACGGGCAGACGATTCGCCCAGAGCCTGGGATGACCTTACATCCCAAAACTCCGATACAGATGACCGTCCAACGAGTCGGTCTCCCTCGCGCACATCCCGTTGTCGCATGACTCGATCTCCTTGAGTTGCTACCCTTCTGTCTTTTGATATGGTACAACTCGCATCTACGTATGGACAACCGAATATCCGTGGTATCCGGCCTCTTTCTGACGCTCTTCAGTCTGCTCTTTCTCTCAGGGTGCCTCTCGCCGATCACCCTGACTCGAGCCGTGATCGCCTACGATGACGCCATCACCGAATCGCAATCCAAGCAGTTGCTCGTCAATATCGCCAGATCACAGCACCATCAGCCGATTCACTTCACCGGTGTCTCCAACATTGCGGCAACATTTGATTTTCGGTTGACCGCTGGCGCCACACCGGCATTGACCGGTGATGCGAGCCGAACGATTTTGCCGGTCTTCGGTGGAAGCATCGCGGAGAATCCCACCTTTAGTATCGCGCCGATCGAAGGAGAAGAATTTACGAAGCGCCTTCTCACGCCGTTTCACGAGTCCAAACTGACATTGCTCTTGAGACAGGGGATTGATGTCGATCTGCTTCTTCGCTTGATGGCGCAAGAACTTCGGTTGAAACAAGACGATACAACGGTCGCCTATTGGAACTATCCCGCCGATAAGGCCGGCTATGAGATGTTCCGGCGTGTGGTCCTTCACCTTTCAGCCATTCAAGATCACAATAACCTCTACGTTGAACGGCTGAGGATCAAGCGACACTGGACGATTCCGGCCGACTCGGTTACCGCAGAAGGATTCAAAGCACTCGAACAGGACTATCATGTCACCTATAACCAGCATGATAAAACCTTCATGTTGCGGAAGCAGGTCGAAGGGGGCATGCTGATTACGAACTATGATCTCGACACGCTCTCGCAGGAAGAGCGAATCCGGTTGGAAGAGGAGAATGAACAAGAACGCTCGAACGACGTGACTTTTGATATTCGCCCTGGGCATTATGGCGGCGACTGGCCGCTCAAGGGGAACTTCCGGCTGAGAAGCTTCAATGCCATGCTGAACTTTCTGGGACTGTCCATCGCCGAAGAGCCGGAATACCACGTCGAGAAAGACAGTCGTACACCTGCTGTGGCCGAGAATCCGGTCAAGACCTTGGATCTTGTGGTATCGGAGTCGTCTCCATCCAAGCTCGATCTCGCCATGAAGTCTCATGGGCGTTACTATGCCGTCAATACGACCGGGCCACAGGCTCGCTGGAACCGTGAAGCGTTCAAACTCTTGTCACAATTGTTCCAGATGACGGTCACGGAAATCTCGCGCGCCGGCGTGCCAAGCATTACCATCGCAAAATAGCCATCTATCGGCTGATTGTTGAAGGAGCGGCCGGCCGACAGTCAATAACGTCCGCCAGCGACATTTCTCGCGTCGCTCAGAAGCTCACCGATACGATTCGCCTCTTCCCTCGTTGCAACCTCGCCGGATAGTCTGAAGGACATCCTGAGCTGGCCGGAAATCACACCCGCAGATGCTCAGCTACGCGACACCGGATGTGCCGATACCCTAGCTAGGCATCCACTCGATCGAGACTGGATTTTGGCGGACGGCGACCAATCAGATAGATAATACCGGGGAAGAGCATGGTCGTACCCGGGAAAATAATCCGATTTCCCCACCAAGGTAGTTCCCATTCTGGAAACTTCATCCTCAGAAGTCCCAATGCATAGGTGAGCGCTACCGACGCCAGGATTCCATAGACATAGGCAGGCACCAGCGTCGTAGACTGATCTGTGCTTCGCTGTCGTGAAGCGGCAGTAACGCCTTTGAAGAGAAGATACATGGAAAGGATGAAACAAGCAGTCCCGTAATACACCGCATATTCTTGCATAACACCGACCTCGTTAATGCCGTTGTTCACTAATCTGCTGTTACTGTATAGCGTATCACCTCCAAACTTGTCGAGCCAAGCCCGCACCACCGCCACACCTGAATCCCTTGCACATGGTATCCGCATCGCCTATACATCTTGTATTTTTCGACCACTCCCACGACAATGGCGTCTCAACAGCCGGAGGCCGTCCCCATCCCCAACCCTCCACCCATGCTCAGGAGTGGCTCTCATGAAAATGTTGGTCATCGTGTTCCGTGAATCGCTCGTGGAACAGATACACGCGTTACTCAATGACTACGACGTGGCCGCCTACAGCGAACTGCACAATGTCACAGGAAAGGGCGCGACGGGTTTAACCAGCCAATTTTTTCTCGCTCCCGCGACCAACCGCATGATCCTGACGGCAGTCTCCGATCAGTTGGCATACCGGCTCATTGATGCCTTTACGCGTTTCCGATTGGAACATGAAGCGGCCAAAGGTAGTGACGGGACCATCCCCTTTCACGTGTTCGTGTTGCCTTGTGAGCAAGCGGTGTGACCAGATCCAATGTCGTCCAGCGTCACCATGGGACAGCCGTTCCGAGATGCCCTGGCTCACAGAGACCACAGACACGACAGCCTCCAGGAGCACATCTCCTGGAGGCCGTGGTGAGAGCCCCTGCTTCGACAGAATTGCGCTGAAATCGTTCGTCTAATAGGCGCTTGGCTCCAAGGATTCGACGGCTTCCTCGGCCTGCTTCTTAGCCTTCGCTTTTTTTGCCTTTGCCGCCTTTTTCATCTCATGTTTCTCAGCTTTGAGCGCATCTCGTTTGCCTTTCATCTCAGATCTCATGTGCTCTCGCTTGGCCTTCATGTCGGCCTTCATTTGATCTTTTTTTGACTTGAAGCCCTCTTTCATCTGATCTTGCTCGGCCTTCATCTGATCCTTTTTCGACGTAAAGCTCTCCTTCATCTGATCCTGCTCGGCCTTCATGTCATCTTTGACTTCGCTGGCCATGGAGCCCATTTCACCCTTCAATTCAGAACCGAGATTTGTCAACTCATCGGCCATCGCCAAGGCGCTGGACCCGGCAATGAGTGTGGACAGAATCGTGGACATCATGATGACGCGCATGAATAGCCTCCTCTGAAGTATAGGTTGTCCCAACAGGACCGGAGCCAGAAGCCGGCACCCAGTCTAGGGCTATCGTGAGACGAGATTTCTGGCAACTGATTTTGCAGTTTTAGACTCGCACATGCCGCAAGGGAAACAGAAAAAGCAGGCGAGAAGTGACTACCATCACCACGGCCTCCGGCAGGCTATCTCCTGGAGGCCTTGCCAGTACATGTCTTTGCTCACGTACACTCGCTGAAGCACATGGAACAGCACGCTACGGTCTGATCTGCCACAGTAAATACATCAAGCCGACAACCAACGCCGATATCACGACGAAATGCATGAACGCCCTCCCTTACTGAAGTGTGATGGCACGTCTGACGCTGGAACCCAGCGCACGATCTACGGGTATCGCGAGATGAGTTTTCAGGCAACGTATTTCAAGATTTTCGACGCCGCGTCTTCTATACGGTCGACAGCGCAAAATGATTTGGCAGGGCCACCGAACCGATAGTACTATGCGAACGATGCCACACACCGCCCAAGCACCACACCAAACTCACCACATACACCGCCGACTCATTGACTCGTCATCGACACGCAACACCATCATGACAGGCAGATTCATCATCGGGTTGTTGGTATGGATCCTCACTGCATCCGGGCTCCAACACGATCCTGCCGTAGCCGATCAACCGAGCCCCGTCGGACTGTGGTACAACATCGACGATCGGACTGGACACCCTCGCGCGGAAATTCGCATTACCGAGCGGAATGGGGTACTTGTGGGACATATCGAACGCAGTCTGTCACCTGATCCCTCAAAGGAAGAGACTCATTGCAGCAAATGCACGGATGATCGAAAAGGTCATGCCCTCAAAGGCATGGAAATCATTCGAGGAGTTCGTCCGGCAAAAGACCTGTGGTGGGAAGGAGGCAATATCCTTGATCCGGATAACGGGAAAACCTACTCTCTGCGGTTGCGGATCGCCGATGACAACCAGTCGCTGATGGTTCGCGGTTATATCGGGCCGTTCTTCCGCACACAAACCTGGCACCGAGTTCACAATCAGGAAGGCGATTCAACCAAATAATTCCGCCAACACTGCGCCCAGGCCGATACTGGAGCGAGATTCGGTTCAAAGGTTGAAAGATCTGCCTCAAAGAGAATCTCAAAGCCGTCGTGTGTCCACACTCATATCTGCAACCGTCCTGATCGCGCTGTAACAAGCACGTGTCCTTCTCCACTCCACCCAGTGCCACCGCGCCAGGCGTCAGAATCGTCGGTCTTCGATGCGGCCGACAGCCCACTGGATTTCTGTCATGCCAAATGTGGCGTGTGCACAGGTTTTTCAACCGGCCGATCGTTCACATTGTGGCTGATGAGCACACCATCAACAAACACGACGGGAAATTCTGCAGAGGACGTTCAATAGGAATGTCACTGCGATCACAACCCAATACTATGCGGTACTTCTCAGACTAACTTTTGGCAGTCACGTGATTTGAATGAAGCAGAGGTTGCCAGTAGAATATCGCTATGTATCAGATCATTCTTTGTCTCATGATCATGATCGTCACTGGCTGGCCACATTTATCGCTCGCAATCGGGGAAGAATCAACTCCACAGCCCAGCGCGAAAGAGCGGTTGAACCAAGTCCTGGATGGCGAAGGCGGTACAACCGTCTATATGGATGCGACCGGAAATGTGCACAACACCACCGATCTACCAAATGGTGATCGCATTGTGACTGTGCAACCACCACAAATCCCCGGCCTCAACCTGGGTCCGCCGCTGCAATTGAACAGTCGGACTCTGCAATTTCCTCCTGCACCACCTGTGCCCGTCCAACCGTCTCCACCAGAGTACCCACAGCGGGCTCGGTAGGAAAGGTGCCTCGACCTCCGTCTCACAGCCATCACAAAACCGTGAGTAGACTGCCCCTACCTTTCGTCTTGACGATCGCGCCTGAGGCACGCCATACTTCCGGCTTATGCCAATCCTGAGCATTCTCCTTCTGACAATTGTTATTTTTTCTGCAGAACAAACGACAGCATTTCCACCAGCCGGCAGTAAAGATCTGCAGACACTCCAGACTCAAGCGAATCAAGGGAATGCGGAGGCGCAGAACGGACTCGGGGAGCTGTATGCCAAAGGAAAAGGAATGGTACAGGACTATGCTCAAGCTCGAGCATGGTACGAAAAAGCAGCGGCCCAGGGTCATCCTCATGCGCAAAATAACCTAGCGGAGCTCTATTTCGCGGGACTGGGCGTACCACAAGACTACGTGCGGGCCTACATGTGGGTCGACCTTGCCGCCGCACATATGAAAGGTGACGACCACAAACAAGCGGTAGAAAATCGAGATGATGTCGCGCAGCGCATGACTCCCGCCCAGATCACCGAAGCCAAGCGCCTCTCACAACAGTGTCGGGCAAACAAATTCAAGAGCTGCTGAGATCCGATCTGAATTCTTTCCTCTCTACGCGTTGATCTTCTCAGCTCGCGGCTCTAAATAGAATCACACCCCTACCGGAGCAGCACTATCAGGCCCACCCCCATCGACACCACCGCCACTATCGCCGTCGCGAGACACATCCTCAGAAGACGTTGATACCGACGCTCCGCTAGAGCCGCACCTTGTTCTAGTACCTCAAGCGTCGTTCGCATTTGCATAGCTAAATCTTTGATGTGAGTGTCGTTCCTCGCCACGGCAGCCTGCAACTCGGTGACCTGCTGTTGCAGCATCGAAGGCTGATTGGCAGCTGCATCGGCACTCTTCTTAGTAAATACAGGAGCCGCTGCGGACAAAATGGTCCCCACGTGCGGCAGCGCAGCTTTCAACGCGGGAAGGATCCAGGACGGCATCGTTGAGGACCTCACACACGTAGGATTGAACTGAACCAGCGGCTCACATCCATCAGGCAATGAACCTGTCTCTCGGTTAGGCGTTATTCTCACAATGGACACATGACTTGTCAACATCACCCAAGTCAGTCTCACCCCTGAAAGGATTGTAGCCTTCACCCCATATCCTCCTATGAAGGGGGAACCATGGAGCAAGACAACTCAACCACGCGGCGGGATCCTCGTCTCTATCAAATCGCGAGCCTTTCTACACTGCTCTTCTACGGCCTCTTCTTCCTCCGCTTCGACATCTCGATTTGGCAAATCGTCGTCACGCTCGGCACAGCCCAATTGACGCAATATGCCGGATCCCGTTATTTCAACCTTCCGTTCTTTGACCCCAAGAGCGCGCTGATTTCCTCCCTCTCGCTGTGCCTACTGCTTCGCACCAATGATCTCGCCGTTGCGGCGCTCGCCGCCTTCATCGCGATCGGCAGTAAGTTTGTCATCCGATGGAAAGACACGCATGTATTCAACCCAACGAATCTCGCCCTCGTCATCATGCTTTCATGCAGTCCCGGGTGGATCTCGCCTGGACAATGGGGTCAGGTCGCCTGGTTTGGATTTCTGATCGCCTGTCTCGGCAGCCTCGTCGTCACTCGCGCGGCACGCGCAGATATCACGCTCGCATTTCTCCTGTGCTACATGGGGCTACTCTTCGCCCGTGCCTTCTGGCTTGGGGATCCTTTCACCATTCCCCTTCATCAAATCAAAAGCGGCACGCTGCTGATCTTCTCGTTCTTCATGATTTCAGACCCAAAAACCACACCGGCTTCGCGAAGCGGTCGCATTCTGTTTGCGCTCATGGTTTCGTTAACGGCACTGTATATACAGTTCGGTTTCTTCAAACCCAATGGCCCACTCTGGGGGCTCATCTTCTGTAGCCCTCTTGTGCCCGTCATCGACAAGCTACTTCCCGGTATTCGCTATGACTGGTCGAATCCCTCGACCGGTCATCTCACTCTGCCCATTTCCCTGCCATTATCATTTCAACCACACAGGAGGCTTTCATGAAACGCGTTCTCCTTCCTTTGTTCTCCGTTGTGATAGGTCTGCTTCTCTGGAACGGCGACGCCTCGGCGTTCTGCGGGTTCTATGTCGGCAAAGCCGATACGACACTCTTCAACAAGGCATCGGAAGTGGTCATCGCCCGCCACGACAACAAGACGGTGATCACGATGGCCAATGATTTCAAGGGCGAGGTGAAGGAATTCGCGATGGTTGTGCCGGTCCCAACCATCTTGGAGAAAGAGCAAATCCATATCGGCAACCCAGTTACGCTGAAACACCTGGCGGACTATTCAGCGCCACGGCTGGTGGAATATTTCGATCAGAACCCCTGCACTCGGTACGAGCTGATGGAACGGCGCAGTCTCGATCTCGCAAAGAGCATGGCGCCTGCAAGCATCTCAGCCAAAGAGCAAGATGCGGCACTCGGCATCACCGTCGAGGCGCAGTATACCGTCGGCGAATACGACATCCTGATTCTCTCCGCCAAAGAAAGCCATGGGCTTGAAACTTGGTTGACTGAGAACGGATACAAGATTCCGAATGGGGCTTCCGCTGTGCTGCACAGTTACCTCAAACAGAACATGAAGTTCTTCGTGGCCAGGGTGAACCTGACCGAGCAAGCCAAGCTCGGCTTTACACACTTGAGGCCGCTTCAGATTGCCTTCGAATCCCCAAAGTTCATGCTGCCGATTCGGCTCGGAACAGTGAATGCCGACGGCGCACAAGAACTCTTCATCTATACATTGACTCAACACGGTCGCGTTGAAACGACGAACTATCGAACCGTCCGGTTACCGGAATCCCAAGAAATCCCACTGTATGTGAAAGACAAGTTCGGTGACTTTTATCGAGACCTCTTCACGCAACAGGTAACGCGTGAGAGCGAGCGAGGCGTGTTCCTGGAATATGCATGGGATATGAATTGGTGTGACCCCTGTGCCGCAAACCCATTATCAGCTGAAGAGCTGAGGAGCCTGGGCGTCTTTTGGCTAGACAGTTCGAACGTCAAGCCCGGCGGACGCATCATGCCGCAGGCGCAGAATGTGTTCCTCACGCGACTGCACGTCCGCTATGATGCCGCCCACTTTCCCGAAGACTTGAGCTTCCAAGAAACCTCGGACCGGAACAATTTCCAAGCACGCTATATTCTTCGCCATCCTTGGACCGGGACGGATGAGTGTCCAGCTGCCACCACCTATCGCCGACAATTACGGGAGCGGTATGAACGCGAGGCACAGACGCTGGCGACTCTGACCGGATGGGATATCGCCAAGATTCGCAGAGCCATGAACCTGGCTGCCTTGCCGGACGGTGAAGACCGGAAATGGTATCAACGCTTGTGGATCAACTAGCGAAAGCCGGAGGGCGAAGTCTGCCTGTCCGACTCCGCCCTTTTCGACGTTCCGTCGGTTGAGCATCACATGAACGAACTAGGCTTGAAGGGACAGCGAGAGGGATGTCTCCGTGACTGATCGGTAGGCCACCAGCAAGCTGCGACTGTCTGTCGATGTCGCATCCGCACGGGGCGTGTCTTCGGCCGAACGGCTACGAGCGTCAGTCTCCGATTGCAGGTCGGGTCGTAACTCCCCGGCCAATTCCTCGCGTAACTTGTCGAGGAAGTCCGGTAAATGGGGTCGGACCTTCTCGATGTCGACTCGGAGTTCATGGAGGGCGTCGAGGACTTGTTGAATCAAGGAGGAAAATTGTGCCCCGTTCACCGGCACCGAAAAACGCGTACTATCGGAGGAGTCAGGTGACGGGGTAGGCGCCGTGGTACCGTTGGACGGCTGCGGGATCGCCACCGCCGCCCCTGGCGCCTCACCCGGGGAATTGCCGGAAGCCGATACAACCGTTACGGACCGGACGATCTCGACGCTGAGATCCAGACCGGCGAGATTGCCCAACCCGCGAAACCCCTCCGCGAGGTGAACGCTTTGTGCCTGAGCTTCATCATCTCGTCCCTGCAAGAACCCACGAAAAATACTCGACACCTTTTCAAACAATTTCCCCAAGTCCGTCATTTCGGCTTCGTTGAGGTCCCCACTGACCGCAAGACTAATGTTGTGTGCATGTGCACTTTGCGCAAACCCGGCATCGACGGTCCCACGTCCCTGAGGAGTCTGCAAAAAAGATCGGACGGCACCAGCGTGAAAGGTGTCTTCACGATCGGCTACCAGAGTAATCCGATCGCCCTCAGCCGTAGTGACATTCAACCGTCCTGAAAATTCCTGTGCAATCGACAGCCCGCTGATGTTCGTATCCAGTCGATGGGCTCCCCCCTCAGGTCGCGAACCAAGACTGAACAAACGCTGTGAATCAAAGCTTGTCAGAGGCTGAACCGACATGGTCAATCCTTCGTATGATCGAGAAAAACGCACCGTCCCGTCGTTCTCCTATCGGCGCACAACCGGTCGAACTTGAGAGGCTGTATGTTATAGTGGGACCATCGTCCCATATAGATATGGAGGTCACCAATGCGCAACCGTTTACAATGCGTGGCAGCTCTGGGGGCAAGTCTGGTGCTTGGCCTGACCGGCTGCACGATCAAAAGCACCGTGAAGCAAATCACTGATACGACTTCCAATGTGACCGGCACGACATCCGGAGCAGCCTGGTGGAGTGAAGATGGTCAAATCAAGCCGGACTTCAAAGCCACTGCATTTGTCACCTTTAATTACGCGAATCTGATTCAGGATGTGGCCGCAGGACGCGGCGAGTACCTGGGGTCCATGAGTCGCCTGTTAGGCATTCCCAACGATCACCACGCAGCATTTTCCTCAGCCGCCCAAGCGCAATATTCCCAGATAATTGATCAAGCCCCTGAGGGCTTGCTCGATTTCTTACGCAAAACGTCCAAACCATTCATACAGTAATCGACACGATCATGTGGACTGTTGGATTGTTGCCGAGCCGTTCGGCTCGGCAACAGCGAGAGGCGCCTCGCCTTGCCGACCGATGACGGTCCGAACCAACACGCCGTCCTTGAAGACCAGGAAATTCGTTGACACTGCCGGAACGCGGGAGCCCGGGAGAATCACTCCGACCAGGTTCAGTGGATCTGTGGCAGACAGTCTGATCTCCTGGCTTGAGGACACACTCGTTTTTCTCATTGCGCGCAACGCTTCCACGGCCTCCGGCATGGCAAACTGCTCACCGACAAATCCACTCACAAATCGGCCACCACGAACCTCTCCCGACATCTCCATTCGTCTGTACTGTATGAGCAGATCCCGCCAGGACCGAACCAACGATTCACGCGCCAGAAGATCGCGAAATACGACGCCATAACGGCGCAGAAGTTGGCGAGCCATCTGGTCAGACTGTGGGCTGAGCACTTCGTTGCCGGAGGTGAGCCCTGATGATTGAGCACTGACGGCCTGTCTCAGGAGTGACCATCGTCCAGCAGCATGTCGTGGCCGACGAGCCCGCTCGCGTCCTTCGGCCCGGCGGCGATGAGGATCCATGAGGGAGCGGAGATTGTCGAAGCCGTCAGCCGTGACGAAGCCCGCTGCGGCAAGTTCCCAGAGCCCTTGCTCCACTTCTGTCGGCAGGTGATGAGTGATCCGTACGAGATCAGTGAAAAAGCTGGCTCCCTGTTGCTCTAAGACACGACAGACATCCTGTGCCACTTCACTCAGTTGAGACCATGCACCAGCAGAAGAAACTGTCGTTTCACCTGGCGCAATGTTCATCAGCCACACGCTATCTTCCCGTGGGAAAAGACTCATGGGAGCGATGCTGGTCGGAATAATCCGTCGCCGATCTCCATCCCCTGCTTGGGTCAGCTTCGGATGCGGAGAAAGACGCCCCCAACTGACCGAGCCGCTGAGACACAGTCGATCCAAGAATTCCGGTTCATACTTGGCCATCCGCGATCGCAAGAGCTGCGGCTCCCAGGTAGATGCGGCTGCCTCAAATCCCGCAAGCTGCGCAATGACGAGTGCAAGACCAGCTTCACCATGCTGGCGCGTCCCCGGCAGAACATGCTGCCATTGCATCAGAAATCGCATGAAGTCTGCTGCCGTCACCGGCTCGACTTCTTTGCGAAGCATTCCGATCGTCAGGCGATGAATCCTGGCCAGCAGGCGGCGGTGACACCACTCATCTCGTCGAGGAGTACGGGGTAAAAAGTGAGGAGACGTCTCCTTGTTCCGACCGTGCATCTCTCCCTCCTCACGGAAAGAACCACGGAGGACCTGCCCCTGCCCTTCCAATCTCAGCATTGAGGCTTCGACTGCGAGTGAAGATCCATACAACCGCTGTGTCAATTCGTCTATCGTTGTCGGACCGATACTCTCCATCCACCCCAACACCATGGCATCGAACGTTGAGTCATCACCGACCGTAAATACCCGCTCAACTCGTTCCTGATTCTCCGTGGCAACCCAACCCCTGACAGGGTGAGACGTGAACGGTGAGGCATGAAACGTACGCGCGACAGCCAGACCGGATTCAACCAGCACCGGTAAATAGGCAGCCCATTGCGTAACCTCGGACTCGGGCACCCACATCAGCGTCAGGAGCGCATCGTGCAGCTCATCGGCATCTCGTACCAGCGGCCATGATTCACGGCGCACTTGCTCGATCGCTTTCGGATCGAGCGCGCCGATCTCGCCAAGCAATTCCGGCGGCAAGGTCCGCCGCAATTCAACGGCCCGAGATCGCCGTTCCTCCAGCGGGGCATCGTCGAGAAACGCATACGGATTCGCATTCAGGATTTCGTGTGAAAAGACCGAAGGGGACGGCGTGTCGATCGCGACGCATCGGATTGCCCCGGATTCGATCCGATGCAGGACCTCTGTCAGTCCGTCTACGTCCATCGCTTCAGTCAGACAATCGCGCAGCGTCTCCCGGACCAGCGGATGGTCGGGAATCTGCCGGGCCGCCCGTTGCCCAGTAAGATTTTCCTGACAGGCGATCGCATCCGGAAAGACTGCCACCAATAGGTCTTCTGCTTTCATCCGTTGAATCTGCGGCGGCACCTTCTTACCGTTTGAAAACCGGAGCAGCGCCAAGGCGCGTGAAGCAGTCCATCGCCAACGGGTGGTGAACATCGGCGCGAGCAAGACGGCTTGAATCAAGACCTCACGCACCGTTGTGGCATGGAGATACCCAAAGACGGATTCCAGCGGGAAGCTGTGCTTCTCTCCGAGCGAAATCACAAGACCGTTGTCCGTTGCCGCAGCTTGCAGCTCAAAATCAAACGTGACACAGAATCGTTTACGCAGGGCCAAGCCCCAGGCTTTGTTGATCCGTCCACCGAACGGGGCATGGATCACCAACTGCATCCCCCCGCTTTCGTCGAAGAACCGTTCCGCCACAATCGTCTCCTGCGTCGGCACCACACCAAGCACGTGTTTCCCGGCCAGAACATATTCCACGGCCTGTTGAGCGCCGCGCGGCTCAAGGCCGCATTCCTGTGTGAGCCATTGCATGATCGAGAAGGAAGATTCGGTTCGGGCCGCAATGGTCTCTCGTAGGTGAGCGACTTCTGCGGATAATTCAGCGGTACGTGACGGTGCCTCGCCGCGCCAGAACGGAATATTCGGCGGAGCACCCTGCGCATCTTCGACCCGCACTTTGCCGGCCTCCACCCCCTTGATCCTCCAAGAGGTGTTCCCGAGCAGCATAATGTCGCCGGCCAAACTCTCGACGGCGAAGCCTTCGTCCACTGATCCCACCACCGTGCCATCCGGTTCCGCCACCACAGCATAGTTGGCCGTATCGGGAATGGCCCCGCCTGAGGTCATCGCGGCGAGCCTCGCTCCACGACGCCCCTTCAACCGATGATTGATCCGGTCATGGTACACATAGGCCAATCCTCTTCCACGCTTCGTGGCAGTCCCTTCCGCCAACATGCGGACGACACCATCGAACGTCGCCCGCTCCAACTCACGATAAGGACCGGCCCGGCGGACCAACGCAAACAGGCCCTCTTCTGTCCACATCTGCGTCGCTGCCGCCGCCACGATTTGTTGCGCCAGAATATCGAGCGGAGCTGGCGGCACCTCGATACGGTCCAATGTTCCGTTCTTGATCGCTCTGATCAGCGCGGCACATTCAAGCAATTCATCTCTGGTCATGGCAAACAATCGGCCTTTCGGAATGGCCTTGATCCAATGGCCGGCGCGACCGATTCGCTGCAAGCAGGTCGCGATCGCTCGTGGGGAGCCGATCTGACACACCAGATCGACCGTACCCACATCGATTCCGAGTTCGAGAGACGCCGTTGCGACGACCACCCGAGTCCTCCCTGATTTCAATCGTTCTTCCGCCGATAACCGGATCTGTCGTGAGAGACTGCCGTGATGAGCCGCAACGGCATCAGATCCAAGATCCGAGAGTCGTTCTTCCAGATAATGTGAGACCCGCTCGGCCAAACGACGTGTATTGACGAAGACAAGCGTCGTACGATGTTCCCGTACCAGCTCTGCCACACGATCATAGATGTCCGACCAGATGGCGTTTGTCGCAATGGCACTCAATTCGTCTTTCGGCACCTCAACCGCGAGATCCATCTGCCGTGTGTGCCCCACATCGATCACCGTCGGCATTCGACGGTCACCAACCAGAAACCGAGCCACAGATTCTATCGGTCGTTGCGTGGCAGAAAGGCCGATCCTTTGTGGTTTCATCAGCGTGAGCGCGTCGAGCCGTTCCAACGACAGCGCCACATGAGCCCCGCGCTTATTGGGCGCCAGCGAATGGATTTCATCCACAATTACCGTTCTCACCGTCTGCAACAGCCGCCGGCTCTTGTCGGCTGTCAGAAGAATGAACAGCGATTCCGGCGTGGTGACGAGAATGTGAGGTGGCCGCTTGAGCATCTGCTGCCGGTCCGCCATCGGGGTGTCACCGGTCCGCACAAGCACACGCAGCTCCGGCATCAACAGTCCGGTCTGCAACGCGCGTTCACCGATCTCAGCCAACGGCTTCTGGAGATTCTTCTGGATGTCATTGCTCAGGGCCTTCAGCGGCGAGACATAGAGGACTTGGGTCTGGTCGCTGAGCTCGCGAGCCAGGGCCTGAGTCAAGAGCTGATCGATGCAGGAGAGAAAAGCCGCGAACGTCTTACCTGATCCGGTTGGCGCAGCGATCAGCGTATCCGCCCCGGATTGGATCGCCGGCCAGGCCCGGATTTGAACGTCGGTCGGTGCGCCGACGGACGATCGAAACCATTCGGCAATGAGGGGATGAAAACCTGAGAGCGGCATCGTGAGGAATCGTATCACATCGCCGATCTTGCCTGTTTCCATCACGATCGCTGTCCCCCATTCCCCTGCACCCAACACTTGTGGCATCATGTCTCTCCTATGCACCTCACCATCGTCATCCCCGCATTCAACGAAGCTCGTCTGATCAGACAGACCCTGCAGTCCGTTGCCGATTCGTTGGCGGCAAACGTTACGCCCAGTTTCGCATCTGAAGTGATCGTCGTCGATAATAATTCCACCGACGACACGGCAGAGATCGCCAGACAAGCCGGGGCCAGAGTCGTGTTCGAACCAATCAATCAAATCGGCCGGGCGCGCAATACCGGGGCGGCTCACGCAGCAGGAGACTGGCTGCTGTTCTTGGATGCCGATAGCCTGCTCAGTCCTGGACTGATGATGGATATCCTTCAGGTGATGGCCTCGGGCAAGTACGTGGGGTGCGGCAGCACCTTGCGGATGGACGGGTTGCCGTGGTGGGCCGGTATGACGCTGCAGCTCTGGACTGCCTTCTCGGTGCGCTGTGGGTGGGCGGCTGGAGCGCTGGTAGTCTGTCGGCGTGATGCATTTCAGGACGTCGGCGGGTTCGACCAGGAACTCTACGCACTCGATGAAATTCGGCTCAGCAAACACCTCAAACAATGGGGCAGGCGGCATGGCCTCCGGTTTGCCATCCTCACCAACCATCCACTTGAAACGTCTTCCCGCAAAGTCGCGCTCTACTCGGGCCGAGAAATCGCCGCACAAATGTTCCGAATCTTTTTCCTCCCGAAGCGGACCTTACAGGATAAGAAACACCTCTCAGTCTGGTACGACGGACGCCGTTAACAGACAGGGACAACAATTCTTGGGCGCGATATCCTCTCTCCTGAGGAGAGATTGAGGAACAGATCTGGCCACTCACAGAAGAAGGTTCTGCCATCAGTCACTTGATGTTCCGCACTGACTATGCTCCTCGAACGGACACTTCATTCATCTGAATGAGCAAGACCGTCAATTCACCTCCCGGCTTAGAGCTGCACAAGCATCGGTGTATCCAGAACATGGCAACCTTCTTACAGCATATGGTTGGGATCGTTTGGGAAAGACAACGGCCTGCGTCGGATCGCCGAGCACAGGCCGTCACGAGATCAAATCAGCGAAGCAGTGCCTCTTAGTACCCCATCGCTCCCTTCAGGTTTCCTTTCATTGCATCCTTCTTCGCCTTCATGTCATCTTTCATGGTATCTTTCGATGCTTTCATTGAATCGGTCTTAGCCTTCATCTCCCCTTTCATCTCATCCTTCATGGCGCCGGCTTTTCCTTTCATCGCATCGGCGCCGGCTTTCATCTCTCCTTTCATCGCATCAACATCACCCTTCATCTCCTCCTTCATCTCATTGGCCATTTCGCCGTGCTCACTGGCATAGGAATAGGTGCCCACGCACATCAACCCGGCAACCACTGCAACAGCAACCATCATCGTCTTCATCGAAAACCTCCTGGTTATGAATGTGGATTGATTATGATACAAACACACCAGCCGATTAGTCCTGCACCGTCGTGTGTCGCTGAACTTCAGGCCAGTTGGCATCGGCTCATTGGATATACCCCGACAGATCCGACAACCATCGCGTCCGGACCGACTCACTATAGTTCAGATAAAGTGTACCATGAATTACGTTGAAAGCCTCCGGATCGATCTTGGCCTTGTACTCTTTGGCCATTCCATAAGTACAGCAGCCGTCATAGCGCAGCGCGTACTTAGCCGGGCCGGCAACAAAGACATCACGACGGGCGGCTGATGCAAACTGAAAAATCGAGCCTCTGAATTCACCTTGGTACTCAGACATACCCTTCCCCGACTTGTGCTCCGTGAAATCGGCCACGGGATCGTAGCCATCAATGGCCAGACCGTTCCGCTCAAACAACTCTCCCGCAGAAGCAGTGATTGCACATATCGTGAACGAGAGGATGTGTCCGTATCGTTTCATCTCTTTGTCCTGAACATCTGGATCGTGATGTTGCCTTTTACAAAACACTCACAGCTATACACTGTGGCCCGCGATCAAGCGCGGTTGGAACAATCAACAACAGTCTGCTGCAATTGAGCCGTACCCACCTCTTATGTAGGCGATCTCAGAAACGACGTGGTCTCCGTCGTGATGGACCACCGTCAAGTCCCTCCTTTGCACCTAAGAGCTCAGTCAGTCCTGATAGCCCTTTCTTACACTGCAAGCTACTGTCTCTTCTGACCAATGGGTGAACAACTCTTCTGAAATCTACGAACGGTTGAACACTCGGAAGTCTCGATTGGTAACACAAGTGACTCTCGGTGAAATTGGTTCCCTGCTTCATCCCGGGAACATCCATGGCCTACACAAACTTGCTGCGGATGCTGCCACACCTCGCGTCGCCGCCGACTCAATACCGTCGCACTGATGCCCAGATGACGGCAATTTGGCGTACCATCATCACGGGCGCATCCAGCATCACCTCGGCGTCACGGTTGTCCTTGCTTGAAAACGTCTGTCGCTGTGCCATGCCACCCTATTGGCTCATTCTGAGCCGTAACTAGGGGGTCCGTCAAAGCAGGGAAGAACTCCGAACAGTCCTCATCGTCATCAGTGCACGCATAGTGAGAGAGGCCGGTTCGCGACGGGGTGAGCGTACCCGCAAGTTTATCCAGAGGTGTTTTTCGAGTTTTGATACCGCTGCTGAATTGCCGTCACAACCTGCCTGGCTTCTGCTTCGTCCAGACCGGCTCCTAATCGATAGGTTCGTTCGCCATAGCTAAACGCGATCACACCTCCGCCGATTCCCCATAATTGGAGGACTGACGAGAACTCCAAGGAGCCGGTTTCAACCGGTCTCACACACAGATCTCGCATCTTTGCCAGCTGGTATTCCTTGTCGAACCCGAATCCTCCGATGTCACGTCGGCTATAAAACGTCTGTCCACGCACCGTCACAATTTCCGTCCCCATCAACTGCCACAGCCAGGCATAGATGGCAACCACGCCACCGACCGTCCACACCCCGAACCAGGCCACCATGAGCAATTCTCCATCGGGCGGAGCATCCCCCTTCACAAACTGGTGTGCGACCATCACCTCCGCCACCGCCCACCCGCAAATCCAAAACGTCAAAAAACAGATCACGAACCAACTTCGGCAACAAGGCATGACGATGCGCAGCCTCTCCGCAGTATCCGTGATAGAAATTCGAGTGCCCGTCGGTTGTCGCTTCGCCATTAGACTCTTATCCTGTAAAGATCGGCATTATGACACGAATGAGAGGCTGGCTCACATGAGAGTGTTCCTACAAGTAAATGGCCTGTGCTCCTCCATCCTCGACGGTCTGAATCTTGACTCATGCGTGCCGTGGTCGTAGCCTCTACGCACATATCGTTCAAAACTGCGATGCACGACAGCACACTACATGCCCAAGGAGTTTCGAATGTCTGATACGCAATGGACGGACGTCGGGTCGGTCGAAGAGCTCAAACAGAAATCGTTACAAGAAGTCGCCTGTGGGAAGACACGCATAGCGCTCACTTATCGGCACGGAAAGTTTTCAGCCATCTCCGGCATCTGCAATCACGTAGGCGGACCGCTCGGTAAGGGCACACTTGACGGTGACTATATCGTCTGTCCTTGGCATTACTGGAAGTTCCACCGCGAGACAGGACAGGGTGAGCCGGGATACGAGCAGGATCACGTGCAGACCTATGCGACGAAAATTGAGGATGGTCGACTGTACATCAACCTTCTCTCTGTCACAAAACGGACCCAGCAACGACACCCGCCTCATACTCTGGCACGCCCTGTCGTCCGCCAACCAGGGCCGGTACGCGTTGTCGGGATTTCCACCACCGCGATGACGGCAGACCATCCACGCTACAGCACCTCGGATGCGCTGCTCGATACCGCATTGGACTATGCGCACCACACGCTCCAGCTGGACACACAAGCCATCAGGTTGCGGGATCTTACCTTTCGTGCCTGTGAAGGTTTCTACTCCAAAGCTGCACAGGCTTGTACCTGGCCCTGCTCGATTACACAAATGGATCCCACCGATCAACTCGATCGAGTCTATGAAGCCGTCGTGCATTGGGCCGATGTGATGTTGCTCTCAACGCCGATTCGATGGGGCAATGCCAGCAGTCTCTACTTCAAAATGGTTGAACGGATGAACTGCATCCAGAATCAGGAAACCATTGCGAACAGACATCTTCTCAAGAACAAGGTTGCAGCCTTTATCATTATGGGTGGACAAGACAATGTGCAAGGTGTGGCGGGACAACTGATGACTTTCTGGGCTGAGATCGGCTGCCAATTTCCACAGTTCCCCTTTATCGCCCATTCACGAGGCTGGAGCGCAGAGGACATGGAGCGGAACATCTGCGAAGTACAGAACAGTCGTGAGCTGCGCGAGGCAGCACAACAACTGGTGATGCGTGCCGCCGATATGGCAAAGCTGATGGTCGGAGGACAGGTACCAGAGCATCCGCTGGCCGGTGGTGGGCGCAAAGCACACAAACTCGACAGCGAACCGATGGGATAATTGTTCCGCAGTGGATACGGTGCGATCTGTCAATGCGCTGGGATATTGGGACCGATTTTTTCCAGAATGACTTGTTTCACCTGCTTCGTGAAGCGCTTGGAAACTTCGAGGTTTCGCTGGGCATGACCGGACTCGGACACGGTATAGGTCGCCGGCGGTGTTTGTGACGTGATCGTGGCTTCAAACACAACCGCCAAGAGCTTCACAGGCTTTCCCGTTTTTCGATCGATTCCATATGCCTCTTTCAGTGAGACCTTCGGCACCACCTCGACATCCGCACCGGCCGATAAACGTGGCTTTAATAACCCGGATCGTTCCTGATCTCGTTCGATGAGTTTAATCATGGGATCCGTAACAAACTCCCTTCGAATCTGTTCGGCGACCGCTCCTTTGGCTCGTTCGGCTTTTTGCATCTGTTCGTTCAACTCAGCCGGCGCAAGATCCACATAGATGGGTTCATTCGACTGACGCTTCGATCCATTGTTCGTCGAGTCAAATCGTTCCGTTCTGTTAAGGTTGAGCTCGGCTGCAGCTGCGGCAACCTGCTGCTTGGCCATCGGATCATGAGGATCATGGATAATGGTCTTGCCCTGCAGATCAGTCTCGTACACCAGCGTCTTCTCGCCTTGGCTATCCATCCGATAGACTCTCTGCTCGCCATTCACATTGGTCGTATGGTAGTTGCCGGAGCACCCTTCAATCATGGGCGCGGCCGCAGCACAGCACAAAACACCAATCATCCGCAAAGAGCGACGGATCGTCATAAGAGGGACTCCTTACTTCTGATTGCGGGGTGTTTCAGCATCCTGCCGATGCATGACTGCAATCCATTACGGTAAGTGTAGCAGGATCACGCCCGAAGCCAAGATCGGCACCACATACCCCGCAGAGCTCAAGAAACAACCGACGTAACCGATGAAGAAGGAACGGACACCCGCGTTGGCCCTGTGACATCGTTTACCCTGCTCCCTTGTCAGACAACACCAGTAGGTCCCTTGACTCATGTAAGGATATCAACCGGTGAATGCCTCTACCCGTCTCTCTCACCCCGTCACTCGCAAACGTGTGGTCATTATCGGAGGTGGATTCGGAGGGATGACGGCAGCGCGCTACCTGCGCGATGTCGATGTCATCTTGATCGACCGCACGAATCACCATGTCTTTCAGCCGTTGCTCTATCAAGTAGCGACGGCTGCGCTGTCCCCCAGTGACATTGCTTGGCCCTTGCGCACTCTTTTGCGGTCATACCCCAACGTGCGGATCGTCATGAATGACGTTGTGTCCATCGATCGGATCGCACGCATGGTCCACCTCCGTCACGGCACGCCCATCGGGTTTGATGCCCTCATCGTTGCGCCCGGGTCACGGCATGCCTATTTCGGACATCCTGAGTGGAAATCGTTCGCACCTGGACTGAAGACCCTGACCGATGCAGTCCGGTTACGAGAACGGATGCTGCTTGCGTTTGAAGAAGCCGACAGACAGAGAGCCGACACCGGCTCCCAAAATCGCCTCACCTTCGTCATCGTGGGAGGCGGACCGACCGGCGTCGAACTCACCGGCTCTCTCGTTGAAATCGGACGCAAGACCATGGGGCCTGACTACCCACACCTGCGCCGTGAAGATCTCTCCATCATCCTGGTCGAAGCCGGCTCGCGCCTTCTGCCTGAATGTGATCCGAAGCTCTCCGCGAAATCGCTTGCCGTCCTTGAGCAAATGGGAGTGACCGTCAAACTCAATCAGCCTGTCACTGCGGTTCGCATCGACGGCGTCATGCTTGGTGATGAATGGATCGCCTCTACCAATGTGATCTGGACAGCCGGCACGAAGGCCTCTCCCCTGCTGAAGACTCTGGGCGTGAATCAGGATTCATCTGGTCGTGTCAACGTTCAATCAGACCTGACGATTCCAGGAGATCCATGGATCTTCATCATCGGCGATGCGGCGCACTGTCTTGACCGCAACGGCACGCCGCTACCGGGTATTGCTCCCGTCGCCATGACCGAGGGGCGATATGTGGCCACGTTAATCAATGAAGAATTGCCCCCGGCACACCGTTCACCATTTCTGTATCGAGACCATGGCCTGTTGGTCACGATCGGACGGGCTCAAGCCGTGGCTCAAATTGGGCCATTCCGTACATCAGGCCTCATTGCTTGGTTGATTTGGGGTGTCATCCACATCACCTTCCTTCTCGGCCTCACAAACCCGATCCGAGTACTGTCTACATGGATCTGGTCCTGCCTCACCTTCAAACCAGGAGCACGAGTGTTATTTGCACGACGAATCGTTCAGCACCGAACATCGTCGACCGACCAGATTGATAAACCCACGAAAGAAGATCACCAACCCGTACGTCGCGCGGCCTAACCAAGAAATAGTTTCACCCACTGTTCGAATGAGGCGCTGCGCATACCCGGGTGGCGCCCTCTTCGATTGACCTCAATCCCCGCAATGTGTAACGCTGCGTCTGAGGCACGACAGGAGCGGAGCAACCGCACATGGCCGACACACACGCTGTCATCATCGGGGGAGGATTCGGAGGTCTCACAGCCGCACGTGCCCTACGACACAAGCACGTGACCTTGATTGATCGAGCCAATCACCATCTCTTTCAACCCCTCCTCTACCAAGTCGCGACGGCTGCGCTGTCCCCCGGCGACATTGCTTGGCCGCTGCGAACGGTCTTGCGTGCACAACCACACGTCCATGTGGTGATGGATGACGTGGTGGCGATCGATCGAACCAGGCGCGAGGTCTGCCTTCAGCAGAGCCCCCCGATCGCGTTTGATGTCCTCATCGTTGCTCCGGGCTCGCGCCATGCCTACTTCGGACATGACGAGTGGGAGTCCTCCGCGCCGGGAATCAAAACCATGACGGACGCAGTCCGACTACGTGAGAAGATGCTGATCGCATTCGAGGAAGCCGAACGGCGCCGCAGTGCAAGCGGCTCCTCCCCTCCTCTGACCTTCGTGATTATTGGAGGAGGCCCCACAGGCGTTGAACTTGCCGGGGCGCTGGCCGAGATCGGAAGGAAAGCCATGGGGCCTGACTTTCCTCATTTACGTCTTCAAGATCTCTCCGTGCTGCTCGTGGAAGCAGGCCCACGCATTCTTCCGGGATTTGCACCCAGCCTTTCAAGCAAGGCTTCCCGTGCGCTCGCCCACATGGGTGTGACGATTCGATTACACAGCCCGGTGACGGACATCACACCCGATGGTGTGATGATCGGGCAGGAGTGGGTTCCCACGACACACATGATTTGGGCGGCGGGAAACAAAGCAGCTCCCCTGCTCACCACGTTGTCGGCTCCTCAAGACTCCAACGGTCGGATCATCGTCAACCCGGACCTCGCGATTCCGGATGATCCCTGGATTTTCGTCATTGGCGATGCGGCACATTGCATCGGCAAGAACGGCAAACCTTTACCCGGTATCGCTCCGGTCGCCATTCAGCAGGGTCGGTACGTCGCCACGCTGATCAATGATCATCTCCTCCCGACAAAACGGTCGCCATTTGTCTATGCCGACCGTGGCATGCTCGCCACAGTCGGGCGTGCTCACGCCGTCGCGCAATTCGGCCCGATCCACGCATCTGGATTTCTGGCGTGGATTCTCTGGTGTGTCATCCATATTTTCTTTCTGATCGGATTCAGAAATCGAGTGCGGGTCATGTCGGAATGGGTCTGGTACTACCTGACCTTTCGGCCTGGAGCCAAGTTAATTATTGAACCACTGAGTCCCCTTCCGAAGAAAACGGCACAGTAATAGAGCCACACTGGTTTCCCTTGCCAAACTGCGCTGCGCAGCGTCTGCTCCAGCTGAGAATAAGTCGTGGCGGTCATCTCAATGATACCCTGATTATTCATTTCGACCTCTTGAAAGATCACATCGACAATCCTCCGCGAATCGTCCCACCGTCAGTTGACACGCTTCCTTCCACCGCGTAGGTTCTCCCTATTCGTGACCTCCCCCTAAACGGATCGGTCTCCCACGGACCATGGATTGGCTGCTACTGATTGGGCTTCTGATCTTCGTCGTCGGTACTGGCGCAGGGATCTTCTATTGCCGTGGGGTCATCACTCGGCTCTGGGCCGATTTCCGGGCTGAGCAACCTGCGCTGAGCATCACCAACCTCTCAGTCCTCAACGCCGGACATGTCATTACCCTCACCCCTGAGTTGGAGAACGTAGGCCATGGAGTGGCTTACGACTGTATCCTTCAGTTAAGCGGGTGGGAGGGGAATTTTTCCGTCCGAAGCTTGCATCCGCAGGGACCTCGACATCAGAGACACTCTATTCCTATTGTCCTTGGACCGGATGCACCGATTCGTGTCAAACCGGTCAGCCGATGCTACGTAAGAGTCGCCTGCCGAGATCGATGGGAACAGCGGTATGAATGGTGGTATCCAGTTTCCCAAGTGGAGAATCTGAGCACTGGGCTGTATGATGTTGATGTCAACCTTGCCGAGCCGGAACGAACTGAGCCACATCCATCCCACTGGAGGGTATGGAAGTTACTCCGGAGCATTTCAGCCGATGAATAACCGATGGGTATCTCACCTCACGCGCTGGCATCTGCTGGAAGCGAAAAACCGTTCTAGATCGATCATAGCCTCTTGCATTCTGGATTCCCAACTCGTACCATTTTCAAGACGCCGTTACAGTGCACGGGCATGCTTTTATAGATTCCCGGTAACACTTCAACTCCCCGTTCGACGGACTAGTAAGGACTCCCGCGAATAGAAGGAGAACATGCGATGCCATCTCACATACAAGTCGATCCTATCGTCAAACTCACAAAGACCGACGAGGAGTGGAAGAAACAACTCTCGTCCATAGCCTATCGTGTCTTGCGGCATGAAGATACAGAACGGGCGTTCGCAAACCCGTTGCATGAGAACCATGCATCGGGGATTTATTATTGTGCTGGCTGCGATCTTCCGCTGTTCTCGTCAGAACACAAATTCGACAGCGGAACAGGCTGGCCGAGCTTTTGGCAACCGATCGACCCGCGGGTCGTAGAGACTCGGACGGACTTCGCATTGTTTATCCCTCGGACAGAGATACACTGTGCCCGATGCGAAGGCCATCAAGGACATGTCTTTAAGGATGGCCCAAGACCCACAGGTCTCCGCTACTGCATCAACGGAGCGGCACTGAAATTCGTGGCAGGGTAAGTGTCCTGAACCGTCACACGTTCCGTTCATACAAACACTTCTTACGGAGGTCGCGCCGGGGAAGAGGCGTCCCATATTCTCTCTTTTGCCTCTGGCACTTGTGATCCCATTCACGATACAATTCCTCACCTGCAATGACCGAGTTCATAGCGTAATGCTCCACTCCATACGATCCTATACGTGGTTCCTTCTGCCCCTCGTCCTCCTCTCATGTGGAAAGGTCGAAAGTTTATTTGGCTCGAAGACAGATCCCTGCTTATTGGCCACCATCGCAGATGCGCAACAAGCGCTCGGGGAACCAGTCGATGAAGGGACACCGTCCGAACCAAAGACCTGCCTCTTCAAAGCGCGACAGAGTGAAGGCAATACCGTCACCGTTCAACTTCATGATAGCTCCGGTCAAGACCGACGGGCCTGGTTCAACAAAGAACGCCTGCGGCGTGACAGCCTCCTGATCCCCGGCCTTGGTGAGGGAGCGGTCAGAGTCGATTCAGATTCCCTTTCCCGCCTCACCTTTCTGCACGAAGACGAACTGATCACCGTGATCATCGCCTCGACCAGACAACAGCATCTTGCTGATGCCGTTACCAGGCTGAGTCGAACCGTTGCCGAGCGATATGGCGCCACCATCACCGCAACCATCCCCTCCACACTCACCGGCCTTATGGCTGAGCAGGATTCACATCGCGACGGAAACTCCCGCGCAGCTACCGTGGCACTCACACAAACACGTCCAGCTTCTGAGCCTCGTCAGGACGGACTCAAGAAGTCCACGTCCATTGATCCGACGAGTCTGGTCGGGACCTGGCATACGCGCGCTACACGTGGCACGACACGGCATGACCTCCTGCTGGTCGTCAAACCGAACTTAGAATGGTCCCTCTCCTCAATGATGGAATTTGACGGCATCATGAATGCCGAATCCGGCTTGTGGTCCCTGGAACGAGCCAACACCTTCAAAGGGCTCGGATGGAAAGGAACCTATCAAATCACCGCGCCGAATTCATTCGTCACAACCGGAAGTGTCCGGGTCAACTGGAAGCGGCTCATGATCGATCAAAACCCGTCTCGCATTCCGGTTGAACTCTGGAACTTACGGCGGGAAGCAGCCAGCGTGCCTGTCTTCCAACTGAAAACCGTCGACTCTGACTTAATCGGACAATGGGAGGGATCCGGTACGTATGCCGGCGGCTCCGCCACCTTTGTGTGGGTCATTCACCCATCAGCTGCGACGGATTTATTGATCGTGGACAGCCTCAAGGGAACGGTTCAAACGAAGGACGGCCTTCCTCAGCTGCATCCGGCCAAGAAAAAGCAACAACGTGTGAGCATTATCGCCTTCAACGATCATGGATTTACCACAACGGATGGGAAAGCCAACCTCAAATGGAACAAACTGGAACCATCTCAATCCACGGAAACCCGTCAGCTTTAACGGTGACACCTATCTATCACGCCAGGATCACTTTGCATGACCAAACCACTTGAGAGTATCGGATTCGTCGGAGTCGGCCGGATGGGTGCCAACATGGCCCGTTGCCTCCAGCAACGTGGTCTTCGACTGACATCGGTTTACGATCTCCATTCCGCAGCTGCCATCGAATTAGCGGCTGAACTCCATGTGCACCCGGCACGCACGCCCGCTGAAGTCGCTGACCGCTCATCCGTCATCATCACGGTCGTGTCCGATCATACGGCGATGCGTTCTATCTTCTCTGAGACCGACAAGACCGGTCTCTTGGGTAGCGCTCAGGGTCGTCTCTTTATCAATTGCGCCACCCTCTCTCCAAAGACCCAGCACGAGATTGAAGGCTTGATCATTGGCCGAGGAGGACTGTGCCTTGAAGCCTGCATGGCGGGAAGTATCACCCAAGCCCGGCAAGGCACCTTATACCTCCTGTGCGGTGGCAGCATGGAGGCCTATGCTCGCGCAAAGATCATACTCCACAGCCTTGGGACAACCGTGCGATACATCGGTCGAACCGGTGAAGCAGCGACGGTCAAGGCACTGGTCAACATGGTGATGAACAGCAATACTGCCGCCTTGGCCGAGGGCCTAGGGCTCGGAGCAGCGCTGGGAATCGATCTCAGGCTATTGCGCGACATATTCAGCCAAACAGGAGCTGCATCTCGCGTGCTCGAGACAGATGGGGATGACATGCAACAGCGTGTGCACGACTGCTACTTTTCGGCGGCCCATGCGGCGAAAGATTCTGCGATCGCACTCGATTTGGCCCAAGAAGCAGGACTTTCGCTTCCTATCGCCCAGGCGACCCTTGCGCAATACCAACGGTTGATTGCATTGGGGAAGGGTGAGCTCGACAAGTCCGCCGTTGCCGAGTTAACGTTCATCGACCGCCTCGGATCCTCAAAGTCGAGAGAATGATCGCTAACCCCAGCACTGAGATCACGTCAGACAGATCACACAAAACTCGATGGGAATACGGCAGGAAGAGCTGTCAATGACCGCCTCTCAATCAAGGCGGCGCTAGACGTGAAAGAAATGCTTCACATGTTCGATCGGCACACAGCCGACAAGCAGCTCGTTATCCGGAGAGACCAGGAGGGGAACCCCATTTTGACCAGTCGCGTGCCAGGCTGTTTCCCATTTCTGAGCGATCACATGAGCCTGTTCGTCACCACCCTCGATACCCTGCACACTCGCTAATTCCTTCAATACCACTGGATCAGAAATGTCTCGCCCGTCACACCAGAACGCACGGTACGTCCGTCGAACGAATTCCATCCCCAACCGTGGTTCTTTTTGTAAAAGCATAATGGCTTGTTCGATTGCCGGAAGCGTATTCGGTTTTCCAGGTGGCAATGCAATCGGCAATCCTGGTGCCAACCGCTGAACCATCGTCACTTCATGTCGCAGCTCCGCACCTAATGTGCCGCTCCAGGGTTTCATGGGACGTGGCAACTGCGGTGCATGCTGAACTCCACGCCACTCGCAACGGTCGATTACGCCTACATCATGCAACCGTTCATGTAAGGCATAACAGAACGGACAGTTGAAGTCGCTATAGAGGAGAATCCGATCGGATGTAGCGTCAGTCGCCATAGACGCCACTCTACCGAACTGGCGACGGAGAATCTACCTCATTCTACCTGTCGCGAAAAATCACTGTTCCATGGAGTGAGGATGAGGACTGTCGCAGCAATTCATCAAGACCTGCCCGAAGGGCAGGCAGCGTCAGGGGCTTGGTCACCACGGTGTCCATACCAGCCTGACGACACTTCTGAGCATCCTCATCGGATGCATGGCCCGTGAGCGCCATGATCGGGAGATGATTGCCTGTCCCCTCTTCACGACTTCGAATTTCTCGCGTTGCTTCATACCCATTCATTTCCGGCATCTCACAATCCATCAAAACCATATCATAGCTCGTTCGGCCGATCGCCTCCACCGCTTCGCGTCCTGTGCGCGCCACTTCAACCTGGCAGCCCAATTTTTGCAAGAACTTGCAGGCCACCACCTGATTGATTTCGTTATCATCCGCGACCAGCACTCGCTTCGGCCCCCCCGGCTCACCTGAAACAGGGTGATCCGCCCTGAGTGGCGATGCACCGGTCTCCCGAACAATGGCCGGAAGTAGATTGGTGGTATAACTGAAAGTGCTGCCCGCACCCGATTGGCTGGACACCGAGATGGTTCCTCCCATCAACTCGACAAGCTGCCGACAAATCATCAGGCCAAGTCCGGTCCCACCGAATCGTCTTGCGGTTGACGCCTCAGCCTGGGCATAGGCCTTAAATAATTGGGCCTGTTGCTCGAAAGTCAACCCGATACCCGTATCGCGAACACTCCATTGTAACACCATCATGTCCGAGTTCTCCGGCAACCTAGGCTTCACAGTGACCGCGATCGTGACGCCTCCTTGTTCGGTAAACTTGATTGCATTTCCCACGAGATTGAACAGGATCTGTCTCAATCGGATGGGATCACCTCGGAACTCCTCCGGCACACCGGCTTCAATCTCCACAGAAACAGTCAGGCCTTTGTGCGCAGCCAAGCCCTCCGTTAAGGTGACGACATCGCGAATGAGGCTTCGCAGATTGACATCGGCTACCTCCAGCGTCATTTTTCCGGCTTCAATTTTTGAAAAGTCCAAAATGTCATTCACCAAGGTCAATAGTGCTTCCGCGGAGCGATGCATCGTCTCGATGAGCTCCTGTTGCTGATCGGTTAACGACGTATCTTTCAGGAGCTGTGTGCAGCCCAGAACGCCATTCATGGGAGTCCGCAACTCATGACTCATCGTCGCAAGAAAGATCCCTTTCGCTCGTGCCGACTCCTCCGCTGCGTCCTTTGCGCGACGCAACGCCACATCTGAGGTAATATCGAGCCCATACGCGCGGACCAGTTCAAGATCTCTGAGTGGGAAAAACGACCATGCAAGCACACGATCCGCCACAACATGTTCCACCTGCGACAATGACACCTCCGTGGCAAGGCACTCCCGGAGCATGACCGACAGATTGTCGGGAAACATCGCGTCGATCCCGGTCTCAAGCAGCCCACATCGTTCCATCAAGTTCAACATGCCCGTATTGGCATACAGCATGGCACCCGTCGCATCGAACTCCACGATGGGGTTGGGGGCATCTTCGGCCAGCCGTGCCGCTCGCTGCACATCTCGTTGAACCTCCATCGCGTCGGTCAAGTCACGAACGATCACGACACTCCCGACGGTCACCCCTTGCAGAGATCGAGGCCAGAACGAGAGGGATAATTCAAATTCACTCCCATCCTTGCGGGTCCACAGATGAGAAGGAATCACGACGAGTTCGCCGGTCTCCTTTATCCGAGTGAACGGACATTCTGACGTGCTGCTCTCCCCCACGGTCACGCACCTCATCAAATCATGAAACCCTATCCCGATCATCGTGCGCGTTTTCCCAGCCAATTGCTGTGCCGCCTCGTTCAGCAGCACAATCCGATTGTCATGGTCCAAAAAGAAGATAGCCTCGGGAACCGCGTCCAGAAGAAAGCACGCATCATCACCTGTCAGGCAGTTGAGTGGTCCGTTTCCGGAGTCCGAGATAGCACGATTCATGGGATACATCATGGGTATGCGTGAGAGACTTTCGAACTTCCATCCTATCGGCAGATCCAGAGATCATCTAAACTTTCAACGGCTGTCATCTCTGAACCACCCTGTCGGTTGTTACTGGTTGATATCGAGTACACAATCGCGTTCTCCTTCGAGTAAAGTTCTCCTCCCACACTCCGATAAGGCATACGACGGGGCACACTAGAATCTCCAAGGGAGGTGTCTATGATATCCGCCATACACACCGCACTCTCGGGCTTGGCTGCCTTCGGGAAACAGATTGAAGTCGCGGCGCACAATGTCGCCAACCTCAACACCGACGGATTCAAGAAATCCAGAACAGAGTTCGTCGAAGTCCGGACCGGAGGTGTCCTTCCCGTCGTCCAGAAAGACAATGCATCGGGCCCGGCGATTCTACGAGATACAGGCGGGGATCAGTTCCCGGTTGAGCTGTCGAATGTCGACCTCGGTGAGGAGACCGTCCAACAGATTCTGGCTCAACGAAGCTTTGAAGCCAATCTTCAGACCATCAAAACCGGACATTCCTTGCTCGGTAGCGTCCTGGACCTCAAGCAATAACGCGACGTCGCTCGTTTGAGTGATGCGGCACTGCGGGATCCGTCAGCCTCGGAACATCACAGAATGTTTCTTCTAGTGGTTGAAATTTCTCGGACATAGCATTTCTGTCTGTCACTGTGTTATGTCGGGCTCATGACATCTCAACGTGTGCTATTGGTCATCCCTCCCTTAACCCAGCTGAATACCCCCTATCCATCCATCACGTATCTGACCGGATTTCTTCAGTCACGTGGGATCCGGACAGAACAGGCCGACCTCGGTATTGAAATGGCGCTCCGCCTCTTTAGTTCAGACGGTTTACGATCTGTCTTCAAACAGCTGCATCACACCCCTGCCTCCCTCCCCAAGGAAGCACTCCGCATGATGCAGGCCGAACATCGGTACGTGGACATGATCGAACCGGTCATCGCATTCTTGCAAGGTCACACTCCGGCTCTCGCTGCTCGCTTGATTCAACCCGGCGTGTTGCCTCAGGGACCACGATTTCGAGGTCGACGGACATTTCCTCGCTCGGTGTCCATCACGGACCGCGCCAAACAATGGGCAACCTTCTTTCTCGAAGACCTCGCCGATTTAGTGCAAGCGACCATCACTCCGCACTTCGGCTTGAGTCGGTATGCCGAACACATTGGACGCAGCGCATCATCGTTTGATCAAATCACCGTTTCGCTGGCGGAGCCGCAGAGCCTGATCGATGAATGGCTGCTGGATCTCTTCTGGAATCATTTCCAACGAACTCGACCGACGCTCGTCGGCCTATCCATTCCCTTTCCAGGTAATCTCTACGGTGCGTTCCTCATTGCGCAGTCAATGAAGCAACAATATCCAGACCTGCCTATCGTGATCGGCGGTGGTTATGTAAACACCGAGCTCCGTCGGGTAGCGGATCCTCGGGTATTCGACTATGTCGACTTCATCGCGCTGGACAACGGGGAACGACCGCTCCTGTCGGTGATTGAACATCTCTCCGGACTGCGTCCCCTCCGAGCATTATGTCGAACCATGTACCGCGACCAGGATCGCGTAGTGTATACCGATGATCCCTCGCTTTCTGATTTCACGATGGATGACATCGGGTGTCCCACCTATCGGGGATTGCCCCTGGATCGTTATCTGACCATTCTGGACAGCACCAACCCCATGCATCGCTTGTGGTCGGAGGGACATTGGAACAAACTCACCGTGGCACACGGGTGCTACTGGAAGCAATGCACGTTTTGCGACGTGGGATTGAACTACATCAGTCGCTACGAAATGACGCCGACGGAACGGCTCATTCAGCAGATCGAGCAGCTCATTTCCGAAACAGGATGTCGAGGTTTTCACTTCGTGGATGAAGCAGCCCCACCTGCAGCGTTGAAAGCACTGGCGTTGAGACTCTTGGAACGACGAATCGCCATCCGCTGGTGGGGCAATATCCGGTTTGAAACAGCCTTTTCGCCGGACCTCTGCCGACTCCTTGCTGCATCCGGATGCATCGCCATCACAGCCGGTCTTGAAGCGGCCTCAGACCGTCTTCTGGATCAGATGAAGAAGGGGATTACCGTCGATCAGACCGCACTGGTCGCGGCAGGGTTCAAAGACGCCGACATCCTGATCCACGCCTATCTGATGTATGGTTGTCCCTCAGAAACCGTTCAGGAAACCATCGATTCGCTCGAACGCATCCGCCAGCTGGTCTCGGCAGATCTGATCCAATCGGCATTTTGGCACCAATTCACCGTCACGGCGCATAGCCCGGTTGGTCTGGATCCTGCCGCACATGGCCTCAGAATTCTTGGACCCACGTTCAAGGGTTTTGCCGAAAATGATCTTCAACATGAAGACCGTCGCGGTGAAACACCACTATGGCTCGGCGAAGGACTCCGACGATCGCTCCTCAACTATCTGGAACGACGGGGACTAGACCTCGATATCCGCTTCTGGTTTGATGAAAACGTTCCACGCCCTACCGTTTCTCCTAGATGGCTCACACGCCTGCTCAAAAACCAGCGACACCATGTGGGAACGCCCATGGAGCGGCGGTTGGTGTGGCTCGGTGGGAGCGTGACCAGTGAGTCTATCGGGAAACGTCGCGCACGACTGATTCTCAGAGGGTCTCAGCATGACCAGATTCTCATGCTCCCGACCGCGCAAGCCCAATGGCTGACGCAATTGATCCTGGACGCGACGCCACAACACCCCTCTCAGATCTACCCACACCTGCACAGTATCGGCAAAGGATTTCCTGGAACAGCATCAAGCTATGACCGCTTTCTCACATCTCAGGCCTGGAAACGGATTAGGACCACCGGCTTGGTGCTTGTCTGACAAACGGACGCTGCACGGCAGAGCCGACGAGTTCAGGAGAGACAGAAAAACAAGGGCCAGAATCCATGTGATGGATTCTGGCCCTTATCTCAAATCAACCGTTCTAACTTACGCTAAGTGACTAGTACTGCAACTGCAAGGCGACGTGGAACGAATCGACCTTATCTCCGGCCGCACCCGGTCCGAAGTTATTGAAAAAACCCTTCGTATTGATATCGCCGTACCGGTAAAAGGCGGAGATCCGAGCATTATGCCCTGAGATAATATAGTTTACGCCGGTTTCCCACTCTTGCCGCATCGCGCTGTACCGTGGATCGATGCTCGTGAACCGGACATAGGGCTGGAATCGGCCGATGCCCACCTCTTGTGGAATCAGGTACAAACCATATACCGTCCAAGAATGCCCATTGAACGTGCAGAAGCAGCTATTAAAACCACCCACGTTCGTAAAGGCACCCTCTCCATAGTTGGCCCAATGGCGCTTAAATTCTCCGTTGAATGTGAACACGCCCATGTTATTCGGCAGTACTTTTTCAATCAACACATCGACTGAGGCACCGGTGAAATCCGACACATTGCCGGTGGCGGTATTCCCAGCTCCATCTTTTTGGTGCTGCACGCTCCCACCAATCGCCACAATATCACCAGCCGTTCCATAATACGTCCCTGACGTGTAATAGCCAGGATTCGGTTCATCGTTCAAGAGATTCCACTGTAAGCGCCCTGTATACATGAGACTGCTTCCGGTATTGGGCCCACCGCGCAACCCCTGCGAGACACTGACCACATACAAGAGATGCGTGCCACCTGGATGAACTTTCCCCCAGAAGGTCGCGGCATTATCACGGCCGTAGAGACCGGCTCCGCCACCCAGTGCACTCACGCCATTGAAATTGCCGCTGGCATCAGAAGGAAAGAACGGCGTTCTGAAGCCATCGAAGGTCGCATGATAAAAGGGACCATTCAACTCTCCACGTTCACTCGGCAGCAACATTCGTCCGACCCAGATGTTGACCATCTCATTGAACTCAAACTTCCCGATGGCATCAAGCAAGCCGATCGACGAGTTACCTGAAAAATTCTGAGACGATGCGTTCGTGGAAGGATTGAAGAACCCACCGGCCCCTCCATTAGCCTGGCAATTGAAGCAGTCGGTATTAAACTCAAATTTCACGTATTTGTGGATTTGTCCGTTGATGTAGATACGAGCGTTGTTGATTGTAAAATCGTTCGTATAGTGCCCTGCCGGCGACGCTCCTTCGATGGAGTTAAAACTGGTCCTGATACCCATTCCAATCGAAATCCACTTGTCCTCATCAGCTTTGATCGTGCCACCAGCAAAGGCACTGGGCAACGTGGATCCCATTCCAGCCACCAGTGCCGCCATGGCTCCAGCAACTACAAATTGTTTCCACCGCCTCACATCATGTCCCTTCATACTGATGCCCTCCCTTGTGAGTAATAAGAAACCACCAACGCCCACCCGAACAATGCTTGAGTTAAAACTCTTTCCCCTTCGGAAAGATGGCGCCGAGTATGCCTAAGTCATCGAAATAGAGCAAGAAATTTTCTCATGAAATTCCACTATATTGACCATAAATCAGCATTTCTGCTTATCCACATAGATCAAGAACACAATCGGCAACGATACTGATCCGATGTTCACGGCTCAACTCGATACGCCCCATGAATAAGGACGGAGCAAGGTCAAAATTATCGCTGGCTTGTTTTTCCATTTGTCGGCATCCTCGCCACCGTAAGGGTGCTCCGCTGTGTGAGAATCAGCACTGACTGCCTGCTACCTCGTCAACCAGAAACGTTGAGCGTGCCTCACCTTGAGACAGCAACAAGAAATCTCAGCTCGTTCCGATCGTATAGAGCCAAATGGCCACAGTAGTCACGCCGTAGAGTTTGGCCTCCTGTAAAGCAATCCTCGTACCCCATCGGGTGCCATCAGAGGGCATCCACAAATAAGGAATCAACACTGATGAGATTCCTGTCTGCGATCAAGAGCAGTTCGAAGAGATAACCTATTGATAAGTAGACGCCAGGCAGCAGTGCTTGGTCACCCTCCACCTGGCGTTCTATGCGGAGATCGGTAGGAGCCTATCGGTTCGGTTGAGGAGTGTAGCGAAGATACGGTTTCACTGTCGTGAATCCTTTAGGAAACAACTGTTGCGCTTCTGCATCACCCACTGCGGGAG
>CAYSFU010000005.1:0-93549 GCA_964430555.1 uncultured Nitrospira sp.
GAATAAATTGATGCCCATCCGCCCGCTCACCTTTCACCGCCACAAAGAGACTCCCGGCGGTAACCGCGCGAGAATCATCGGTGATCCCCTTCACCGCGATCGTAAGATCGCCGCGACGCTCAAGAATTGGCACCTGCCCCTCGAGTGCTTGAAGCATGGCGGCAAAGGTCATTGACGTTTCCTAGTAGAATCAGGATTACTGCCGTGCCATTGCCAGCGTAACGGGTTCGTCCGATGCCACACCTAAGTAGCTCAGCACCTGCTCGCCGACGCGGCTAAACACAGGAGCCGCCACCGTCCCACCCCACGTATCGCCCTGAGGCTCATCGATCAGCACAATCATCGCCAACCGTGGGTTATCCGCAGGGACATACCCTGCAAACGATGACACAAATCGCGACGCCGAATAGCTCCCTGTTCGAGGGTCAATCTTTTGGGCCGTGCCCGTTTTTCCTGCGACCCGAAACCCTGAGATGGCCGCCTTCGCCCCTGTACCATCCGTAACGACACCTTCTAAAATCTTCGTCATTGTACGAGCGGTTTCAGGAAAAACGGCTTGTCGCCTCACCTGTGGGGAGACTCGCTTCAGAAGATGGCCCTCGGAGCTTCGCACCTCTGAAACCACATACGGTCTCATCAACATCCCTTCGTTTGCCAGAGCAGCGATCGCGGAGACCATCTGAATCGGCGTCACACCTATTTCCTGTCCTATTGAGATGGAGGCAACAGAGCGCCGCCCCCAGTGCTTCACCCCTTTGACCAACCCAGCTCCTTCTCCAGGAAGATCGATCTCTGTCCGCTGACCAAACCCGAACGCCTGAAGATAGTGATGAAGCCGCTGTTCTCCCAACGCCATGCCGATCTTGGCCGCGCCGATGTTACTGGACTTCTGGATGACCTGCGCAAAAGAGATCCATCCCAGCTTTTCATGATCATGGATGACCGTATTGGCAACAGTCATACGACCATGCTCTCCAAACACCATGGTGCTAGGTTTCACGACCCGCTCCTCAATGGCCGCAGCAGCCATCACCGCCTTCAGCGTTGATCCCGGCTCGTACGCATCGGTAAGAGCCCTATTTCGCCAGCGATCAGGGGTGAGATTGAAAACAGCGTTTGGATCGAATCGCGGGCTAACCGCCATCGCCAGCACCGCACCAGTCCGTGGATCCAACACAATCATTGTCCCGGACTTTGCTTGAGCGCGAGTCACGGCCTCCTCAAGCTCCCTCTCCACAATGTACTGAACAACCTCATCGATCGTGAGCACCAGGTTATGTCCCGGTGTAGGACTCCGTTCCGTCATGTCCGTTGGAAACACCGAACGCCCCAGCGCGTCACGCTGGAGAACCATGACTCTCTTTTCTCCGCGCAAGTACGATTCATACCGATGCTCGATGCCTTCCAACCCCTCGCCATCCATTCCCGCAAAACCCAACACATGGGATAAAAAGGTCCCTTTGGGGTAAAACCGGCGCCCCTCCATCACAACCCCAACCCCATCAAGAGATAATCGTTGCAGGCGACGCCC
Organism: uncultured Nitrospira sp.; assembly: GCA_964430555.1. GTDB lineage: Bacteria > Nitrospirota > Nitrospiria > Nitrospirales > Nitrospiraceae > Nitrospira_D. The sequence continues at coordinate 1,532 of CAYSFU010000005.1, forward strand.
TTGTTCGGGATCGAGCTTTCGAGACAGCCACACAAAGCCACGCGCCTGCCGAAGCTTGCGCTCCAACTCCTCACTCCTAACTTGCAGGACGGGAGCGAGTGCGCGAGCGGTTTTCGTCGGGCTGCCTAATGCAGTTGGAACGCCGAACGCAGACGGCACTTCAACGTTCATCGCCAGGACCTTACCGTGCCGATCGACAATCGTACCGCGTGCTCCCTCCAGAGATACCGTCTTCCTATGTTGTCGATCAGCTTTGACTGACAGTTCAGCCGCTTGCCAAACCTGTAAGGCCACCAGGCGGAACAGAACCACCACAAACCCACACAGCAACAGGAGCAACAAGACATAGTGCCGACCGCTTCGAACAAAGCCGGCCACTAGTACCCCCTGGCCAATAGATCATTCTTCGAGACTTGGCTATCCACCGGCCCGGCATCGGCAACCGCCACCGGCTGAATACTGCCCGGCCTGAACTGTACCAAGATGATCTGGCCTTGTTGAGGCAACGTCATTCCCAATTCCTTGGTCGCCACCCGCGCGATCCGACCGGACGCGCTCAAGGTAGAAAACTGCACCCGCAACTCATCACGCTGCCGTTCCAACACAGTTTTATCGTGCTTCAGCCGTTCGATCTGATAACCAACTCGGACCATATCAACTCGTTCCCACACAAACATAAACACCAGACACAGCCCAAGAAGAACAGCCAAGATTTTCATGACAGCTCCTGCCTCGGTTGACGCTCAGCAACACGCAATTTGGCGCTCCGCGCCCGTGGGTTCCCCTCGCACTCTTCCCTGGACGGCACGGCAGGCTTCTTTGTGCACAAGGAGAGTCGAGGATGAGCCCCCTGCGCCAGGGATCGGAACGTATGCTTGACCATGCGGTCTTCAAGGGAGTGGAAAGAGATCGCGCAGATTCTTCCCCCTTCCGACAGCGCTTCGGTCGCATCTCGAAGTGAAGGCTCAATGCTCTCAAGCTCTTGGTTCACAGCGATACGAATCGCTTGAAACGTCCGTGTTGCACAATGAATCCGTCCGTGTCGATACGACGACGGCACTGACTGGGCGATGATGGCAGCCAGTGCCCAGGTCGTCTCAATCGGGCAACGCTGCCGTTCCCACACAATGGCTCGAGCAATCCGCCGTGCATACCGTTCCTCCCCAAATTGATAGATGATGTCCGCAAGCACGGATTCCGAGCTGGCGTTGACCACATCGCTGGCCGTAGAGCCGACCGACTGATCCATCCGCATATCAAGGGGGCCATCTTGCTGAAAGCTGAACCCTCTTGCCGCAGTGTCAATTTGTGGAGAGGAAACTCCAAAATCAAAGATTACTCCCCCCACAGTCTCGACACCCATTTCTGCAAGATGGCGTTTTAAATCTCGATGATTTCCTTGACGCAACACAACCTGATCTCCAAATCGACTCAACCGCTGCCGGCAGAACTCAATCGCTTCAGGATCACGATCCAAACCTATGAGCTTTGTGCCAAGTTGACTGGACTCCAAGAGCAATTCGGCATGCCCACCATACCCCACTGTGCAATCCAAAATGGTGATTGGCCGATCAGAAATGAGCCATTCCGATACTTCCTTTGAAAAAACTGATATATGTGGAGACCTACGGTGAATCTTTTCCACCCACTAACCACCACTTTCCACCACCCTCGACGAAGTATACTCTCGCATTTCTGGTTGTCAACTGCATTTCAGTGGCTTACAGCTCGCCGTAGCTGTTGATAACGCGCAAGACGGCACTTGCCGTGGGGACCAATTCTTCTGGTCTGAATAGGTCTATGTGGCCATATCATTTATTTATGCACTTGGCTTACCGACTCAGATTGTCCAACTCATTGAGTTTCATTGACTTCCGCAATCTTGGGTTAGAGAATGACATTATGTGGAAAACTACCCTAACTAATTTCATTACAGGTCTTTCCCTTTTAGTCGCTGCCATATCCTTCATCGTGGGATCAACCACGGCAAAAGATTTTAATCCCGACAACCCGCTCAATCCACCAGCGCCCATCTTTTGGTGTCCGGACAAGACACCTGACCAACAGATTTCAACCGGCAAAAGTTCCGGCTGCAAACCCCTCTATGATCAACAAGCCCTTGAATCGTTCCAAGAGTCCGCGCGAAAGCGAGGGTTTGATCTCCAGGAGCGCGACTCAATCAAAATCGTCGACTTACAGAATGCCGCTTCGAAGTTTTCGGATCGCTATCGGACGTTTGTATCCTGCTGTCTCACCGACGGTGACGCACCTGGGGATATCGTGGACCTCATCGACGAGGCGAACCATATCCTCAAAGCAGTCCAGCAAAAAGGCATTTATAATTCCGCTGGGTTTGGGAAGGGGCAAGGAGCCACCACCACAGGACCGGGAAATGGCACGGGAAATGGCGGCCTAGGTGGTGGTCCAGGCATCGCTCCAAAACTTGGGACGTTTGCGCGACAATTCACCCTCAGTGAAATCGTTGGAACCGTCGCACGCGCTCGTGAAGACCTGCTTCGCCTGCACGACCGTCTGGAGCGCTTGAATGACACGCAACAGACTCTCAAAGAGGTTGACTATGAAAGCAGTGGGCGCGCCAGATTGCAGATTCAGGAGGAGGAAGAAGCCATCACGAGGGAATTCCAGATGAAAAAGCCACCCTCCGCCGCACCAACGGGAATGGATATTCAGGACACAACCTTGCGATCACGAATTGGTGGGGACATTGAAGATACCAGACTGAATGCCAACTTTGGCGCGGATATCGGCGCCTCGGTTTCTCCGTACAGCAATGTGAATGAATCACTTCGCCCTCGTAGAGGGGATACGATTCATGACAGCCAACTTCCGCATCGACCGGGCACGGATCTTCAAGACACCACGATGTCAAGCAGCACGGGGTTTGAAGTTGATCGTTCTCAAAACCGTGACGGGACGTCCACACTCCCGCGACGGGGAGTCGGTGCCGCAATCGGCGATTCCGATTTAAACAGCCAACGTCGATAATCGACCTCTCGCTATCCTCCTCCTACCGATGGCATCGGCTCCCACGTTTCGCCTGCATCCTGACTCCGATAGAGACCGCTTCCGTTGGTCCCGGCATAGAACACCCTGGGGTCAACATCACTTTGAGCGATGGCTCTGACATTGGTGGTAGCCAGTCCCCTGTTGCTTGTCTTCCAGGTTGCCCCGCCATCGTCACTTCGATGCACCCCCTCACGCCCTGTGATATAGAGCACGCCTTGATGCATTCGATCCAGCACCATCCCCACAATCATTTGATCCGCGAGTGATTCTCCGATACGCTTCCAAGATGCGGCTCCATCCGTGGTTTTATACATCCCTGCCAATGTGGCCGCATAAACCGTATCAGCCTCATAGGGATCAACCAGGATCGCCGTCACATTCAAGGCTCGTGACGTCTTCACCATCCCCGGCGGAACAAGTCCGTTGTTCGCTTTTTCCCAATGGCCGGCCTGATCAATCGATTTGTAGACGCCACCGCTCGTTCCCGCATAGAGAATCGACGGACGAACGGGGTCCATCCCCAGCGTCACGACCATCAACACTTCCTTCATGCCCTCCATTCTTTTGATCCACCATTCACCACCATTCTTCGTTTCGAACACACCCACCGTCGTAGCGATGAAGATATGCTGCGCATCCGTAGGATCAAAGAGGAACTGATTCACGACAGAGCTGATGGTCGCATCATCAAGTCCCGAACGCATCGCAGCCCAATGTTGCCCCCCATCGTAGCTCTTGTAGACAGCATCGCCCTTCGTCCCCACATAGACCGTCGCGGGATACGCAGGGTCAACGGCCATGGCGATCACACGAGAGTGGCTCATTCGCTGCGAGAGATTTGCCCAGCCCCGACCACCGTCACGAGTCTTATAGATGTAATCATTGGTTGCGACATAGATAATGTCGGGGTTCTTCGGATGGAGCTGGATCACGACGATCGGATCGCTGCGATTACATCCGACAAGAGATAGGGCAAGAAATAGAACAAGAGGTAGGATCTTCATGATACCGACACAACGACCACGCCGCCTATCTATAATTCGTAAACTGCAGATCAATCCCAAAATCCTTGCCCTTTAAGAACGCGATCGCAGATTGCAGATCATCCTTGCTCTTCCCCAACACCCGAACCTGTTCGCCTTGGATTTGTGCTTGAACCTTTAGTTTCGAGTCTTTGATTGCCTTGGTGACCTCCTTCGCTTTCTCAGAGGACAGTCCACTTTGAATCTTCGCTACCTGCCTGACCGTCCCGCTGAGGGCAGATTCAACGGCCCCGTAATCAAAGGCTTTCAGCGACACCCCTCGCTTCACACACTTGGTTTTGATGATCTCCTGCACCGCCTTGAGTTTGTAGTCATCGTCCGACACCACCACCAGCTCCTTTTCTTTCTCCTTCAGCGTGATCTCGGTTTTTGAATCCTTGAAGTCGAATCGCTGCTTGATCTCCTTCGTCGCCTGATCCAATGCATTCTTCAGTTCCTGCATATTCACTTCAGACACCACATCGAATGAAAACTGATCAGCCACAATCTCCTCCTTCTTCCCTGATCCGGGCAGGGCGGCGTGGGTAATCTCCCACTGCGCGCATGTGCTGAGCACCACCCATAATTCACAATTCGACTAACTCCGTGTGCGAGGGAGATGAACCATACCGCCCTCAGCAGCACCCAGTCCCGTGCGGTAATTTAAATCCCTGTTCGTCTTCATGGTGGCAGATCGCCGTTTGCATCCGCCCTGCCGATCCTCCACCCGCCATCACCACAACCTCGCTCGACGTAAACGGCTTCTTTAAGACCACATAGCCATACCACTGCCACATACTGTCGCTCAAGACAACCAGGCCCAATACCGCGACCAGCGCCACCAGCACCGAATCAAGATAGAGCGCAAACGCCTGGCCTGATGCCACCCCCCCTGCTTTCTTTACAAACATCCAAAACATCTCATACGACCCCGTCAGGGTAACCCCCCCCACAAAAAGCATCGGCAACGCGGTCACCCAGAGATAAGGTGACTTCCACATCTTGATCAGCACTGTCGTCCCAATACAAAGGGCCAGCGTACCCAGCAGCTGGTTCGCGGCTCCGAACATCGGCCAAATGGTTGAGATACTGCCTGTGCCAATCAGATAGGCCCAGCCCCCCACGACCACCCCACTGCTCAGCAATACCCCTGGGAGCCAATTCATCTGTCGAAATGGTTGATAAACCCGCCCTGCCATCTCTTGGATGAGATACCGAGCCACACGAGTCCCGGTATCGATCGTCGTCAGGATGAAGAGGGCTTCAAAGACGAGGGCAAATTGATACCAATAGGCCATCAGACCCGTCATACCAGGCAATGCCGAAAATATCGAGGCCATCCCGACTGCAAGTGACACGGCCCCACCGGGTCTGCCTGCCACATCGACTTCTACCATCTGGGACAGTTCCACAATTCGTGATGGGGCAAACCCCATAGCCGCTAACGTCTCCGCGCCTAACGTCGTGTTGATCGCAAGATAGTCACCGGGAATCAGGACCGATGCGGCGATCAGCGCCATCACACCGACGAAACTCTCCAGCAACATCGCCGCATAGCCCACCACCGCCTGTGACTCCTGCTCGATCATTTTCGGCGTCGTCCCGGATGAAACCAGGGAGTGAAAGCCTGAAATGGCCCCGCAGGCGATCGTGATGAATAGAAACGGGAACAGGGTGCCGGGAATGATCGGACCGCCGCCGTTGGTAAACTGCGTCACGCGCGGCATCTCGATCGTCGGCGCCATGAGGATCACACCGAACCCGAGCAGGAAGACCACACCGAGTTTCATGAACGTAGAGAGATAGCCGCGCGGAACCAGCAACATCCAGCCCGGCAAGATCGAGGCAAGGAAACCATATCCGGCTAGAAGCCAGATGAGCACCGGCTTATCAAACTCGAAGAACCACGCATAAGACGACTGTGAGATAACACGACCGTACAGCACCGCAGCGATCAGTAACACCACACCAAGTACGGATGCTTCCACCACGGCGCCAGGACGAAACTTCTGGAGGTAAAAACCCATGAGAAGACCGATCGGAATCGTCATCGCGATCGTAAACGTACCCCAGGCATTGTGATAGAGTGCATTCACCACGGCAAAGCCCAGCCCCGCAAGCGCTACCACCACAATAAAGAGCACCGCCACAGCCGTCGCCGTCCCCGTGAGAGTGCCAAGCTCATCCTGGGCAATCTCTGGGAGCGAGCGACCGTTGCGCCGCATCGAGGCAACGAGAATGATGAAGTCCTGCACCGCCCCAGCAAGTACCGCACCGATCACCAGCCACAGGAACCCCGGCACAAATCCAAATTGTGCAGCCAACACCGGACCGAGCAATGGTCCTGCTCCCGCAATCGCCGCAAAGTGGTGGCCAAAGAGGACGATCTTGTTTGTGGGATGAAAATTCACGCCGTCGTTCAGCCGCACCGCCGGCGTCACATGCTGATTATTCAGTCCAACAACATGCCGAGCCAGCCAACGGCCGTAAAATCGATACGCCAAGACATAGATGCAGGCAGCCGCCACGATCAACCAAAGCCCATTCACTTTTTCATTGGGATTCACCGCACCGACCACATGAGCAAGCGCAAGAGCCCCGAGGACGGAAAGAAACGCCCAGAGTAAATTCATCGCCGTTTTCATGCGCGGCATCCTAACATAATGAGGCAGGAAGGTGACGGCCTGACGAGGCTCTCGTACCAGGGCTTTCGGCTAGAAATATTCACCATGAACAAGCCTCTGTTTCAGACTTGATCCCGGAGATCGCCGCTCGTCGAGATGAGTTCGCAGCCAATTCGTGGAACTACTCTAGCCGATTGAGGACAGGCTACAGGCCTCTCCGGTTCTCCTGACTGATCGCCTGTTGTTCATGGATTACAATCTGTACGGCGTGCTTGAGAACTACCTGTTCAACGGCAAGACACGCTTACCCAATCTGAAACGTCTGCGACGCTGGCGCCACATGATGCAGGAAGGGATAACAGTTGTACCTCCGAGCCATTTGGGAAAGCACACCTTCTTTTCTTTGGCGGTCTTTTGAGGAGCGTCTTGTAATGCCCCGACATTACGCGAACCATAAGCCAGTTCTGCTCGATTCCACAGCACATGTGACTGCTGAGCATGAGGCAGAGCCCGTCTAACAAGTGCCTCTCTTCCACGCCTCTCCGCCATGTGAAGCATATTCGAACTCGTTCTGCCGATCATCCACGATAGCTCATGGCAATCAACTCAAATTCTACATGTTTGCCAACAGCCGATCGATGGATTGATACACTCATTTTGGTATACTCATCCTCACCATGCCATCCGACGCCCCGGCAGCTCCTCCATCACCAAGAGATCGTCGAGAGTACTATCGGATCACCGCCTCTCTTCCCATCTGCTTGCAGCGAGAATCCGACCCAGCGGAACCCACACTGGACCAGAAAGCCGTCAATCTGAGCGCCGGCGGGCTCGGTGTCACGATCAATGCAGCCGTTCAGACCGACGAGATTTTGTCCTGTACGTTGTTACTGCCCGATCAAGACCCGTTCAAAGTCCAGCTTGAAGTATTGCGGATCGATCCCCTTCCGACTTCTCCTCAAACCTACCGCCTTCACGGACGCTTCATTCAGATGAGCCCACAGGATCGGGAACTATTGGTCAGAGTGATTCTCCAGTTACAGCGCGAGCACCTCACCAAGCACTATTCCGCCTGAGAGTGTGGCGAGCAGCGATCTATTCGGTACATTCACGGCTCCGTTGAATACCCACATCTCGTCCCCACCAATGAGGGATTCCCTTTTGCAAACACGGTCGACTAGACTGACCGACTGTGGAACTCACACACACCTATTCACGCCAGCACTATCGAGTCCCTCTGATCGTGCAATACCCCGTGATGTTTTCGACTCCCGACACGATTGCTGAAGGGAAAGTCATGAACCTCACGGTGTTCGGCTGCACCATAGAATGCACCGGTGCTTTGCAGAAAGGAACGACACTGCAGGTGCGCTTGCTCCTCCCAGACCAGGATCAGTCGTTACCGGTGGAAGAGGCGGAAGTTCGGTGGGTCCAAGGAAATCGTATGGGAATTCAGTTCCATAAAGTCGAACGCGCCGCGGACTTTCGACTCCATGGATTCGTATGGGATCGCATGCTCGAGCGGTTTCAGAGGATTGTTCGAGACGGGCTCTCAACTCGGTGATCTTCGCTCAATCCCCGTTTCCCCACCATGGCAAGACAGACCAACCCGATGCCGATCCAGACAAGTTCTCGAAAACGTCTCAGCAGGGCAAACGTAATCCCTGTCACATCGCTATAGCCAAAGGCCTTCAAGAGCAACAAATTCCCAGCCTCTTGCGTCCCCAAACTGCCGGGGATGAAAAACGTTCCTCCCTTGATGAACACGGCGAGTGCACCGATCGAGATGGTCGACAACAGCGTAGCCGGGCCTTCCAGGAAATAGATGATCGCAAACACTTCCAACGCCTCCGCCATCCAGCCGAAGAAATAAACCACGATGGAAACGTAGAAAGCTCCTTGATGGTGTTGATAAAAGTTTCGAATCGTCTGGTCGATCGAGCGCAGATGTTCCTCCTGCGCATCGAGCGCACGGATCCGCACGCCCAATGCGTTCACAATCGAGAGAATCGACGCGAAGAGTCCGCGCCGCTGAATCAACACAAACCCCACGATGGAACAGATCAGCCCCCCCACACTCACCAGGCCAGCGGTGATCGTCTGTCCCGCCGAGCCACCCGCACCTAAAATCCAGAACCCTAGGGCGATCCCCATTAAAATAAACACCACCTGGGCGATCGTCATCGTCGTTTTAGCGATCACAACCGACGCTGCCCCCTCCGCAATTGGAACATTATATTTCTTGAGCAGATAGGCTTTCAGCGGTTCCCCACCCACATACGCGGGCGTAGTCATATTCACAACCTCGCCGGCTGTCCGAATCGCCAACAGCCGCAAGAATGACACCTTTTCTGCTGCTCGTCCCAGTACAACTTTCCATCCATACGCCTCGATCACATACATGAGTACGGATGGGAGCAAGATCAGGAACAAGGTACTGGGTCCCAACCTTGATGCCGCATCGTAGATATTGCTGAGGCCGATACTCCAAACCAGGAGGCATAGAACGATGAGGCCAACGGCGAGTAGGATATAGCGCAACACGTGAGTCTGATGGGGAACGTGGTCGTTATAACCGAGGTAACGCAACTGCAGATGGACGGATCACCCAAACCATGGCACCGGCGAACAGCAGAGAACCGATCGCCGCAAACAAAAGAAACCAAAAAAGCTGGTCGAATAGCGCAAATCCGATCAACGAGACCGAAAAGTCCCGGCTGGCGACGTTTTTCAACATGACATCGGCCCAGGCTCCATGGGTCGGAGTCCTCCATCCAACGGCGCTTTTGATCTTTTGCGCCTTGTTGACGAGCCAGAGTGAGATGCCATTGCCGAGCACGGCTGCCCCACCAAGCACAATCGGCACCCACTCATCCTCTTGCCCAATTTTTGCCGTATAGAGCCCGAACGCAATCCCTGCGAATATCGCCATATGAACGAGATTATCCAGGACAATATCAAGCTGAGCCCCGAACGGCGATTCAGTGAAGGTCAATCGGGCGACTTCCCCATCGCAGCAATCAATCACCGCCGCCAGCTGAAACAACAAGGCAGCCAAAATACCGGCGCTGTACGTTCCCAGGCCAAACCCGGCTGCAGCCACCAATCCGATAAGCCCGGCCAAGACCGTGATGGAATTGGGAGACAGACCGAGCTCAAGGAACAGGCGTGTGAACCCACGAGAGACTTTCCGATTGAAATACCGGTCGACGAATCCTTCAAAGTCTCCCTTGAGGGAATTGAACAGTTTCTTTTCAGCCCTCTCCACATCCTCCGATGTCCGCACCGGCTGATACCACGTGCCTCGCTTTTCCTCAGCCGTTACCACCTGCAAGCGTCCATCCCCGGCAACCTGCTCGATCCACTGACGGATCGGCGTACTACCTTTTTCATGCGCGCCCACATTTGAGGCATTCATGAGGCTGGCCGGAACAACGAGAAGCTCGGCAGCCAGCAGGGGAAACTCGTCCAGTGGAGCGGAGGCCATGGTCGCCTGGCCGGATAATGGAATCTTCACGCGCACGCCAGGATTCGTAGGGAGCTCGTCCGCCTGTGGCCTAGGCTGAGCCACCACGATGGCATGACCATCCCGCACATCCTGGCGTAACTGCTCGATCAACCCCCGTGAGAACACACTATTGACGCTCGCGATAAGTGCAAATCCACGGATCTCTGCGGCTAAGGCCTCCCATGTCCGAGGATCGTCAAGGGGAAATTCCCGGATCGGCATCCAGCGAACCGGGATAGTGACGCGCGGCCCTTTCGCCAAGGAGTGCTTCAGCTGCTCCTCATCGGGACCGGAAAGGACGATTAATTGCCGAATCCCGGCTCGCTGCAATGTGAGCACAGTTCGTTGGAAAAGGCCGATTCCGACAACGCTGGTGAGGGGGCCCAACTCACCGACTTCTGATCCGATTGGCCCGCCAAATACCCCGACCGACGGGAGCAAAATCGCCGTCGTCAATCCCTGGATCTCAACTTTTTTTTGGAGAATGCCTTTGCTCATGGTCACACCGGCAATCATGCACGCCAGTAGACAGTCATATCCGTCACTGTCTCACAATCTCGGTAAAACTTCCAACTCAGCTTTCTTTATATCATCGACAAAATCGATCTCCGTCCAGGGCAATCCTCCGATTTTTTCATGCCCCACCCGTACCTCGCGGAAATACTCTAACAGCGCATCTTCATACTCCATGTGCCACATATTATTTTCAATATACCCGCGAAGGGATGAAACGACCCGAGACGTGTCGGCGTACTTCACACGGAGAAACCCCACACCCTCACCGGCATAATCATAGTGGTCCGGCATCTTCTTCGTGAGGGCAATCACTCTCCCCCCAGCCACGACTACCATACACTCCTCACCGGTTTGGGTGACGGTCTCATCCATCAGCAGCGCGTTCTCAAAGGACGACGAGACGAGACGCCGCAGAATGTCTCGATGAAAGAGCACATCGGCATCCATCACAATGGCATCATCGTCGAAAGCCGACCGTGCGACCCATAAAGAGGAAATGCTGCCTCGGTGAAACTCTTCATTGACCCAAAACGTAACGCCGACGCCACACGAATCCGTCGTAACCGCCTCACGAATCATCTCTTGCTTGTATCCGACGACAATATCCGCTCGCCGAATCCCAACTGCAGCCAGTGACTCTAAATAGCGGTGTAAGAGGGATCTCCCCCCGATTTCAATCAAGCACTTCGGGCGATGTTGCGTGACTTCCCAGAGTCGTTTGCCGACTCCCGCTGCGAGAATGATCGCTTTCATGTGGAACGACACGCCTGTTCGAACGCATCAAGAAATCTAAGGAACTGCGTCTCCGCCAAGGCCCCCATGTTGGCGACACGGAAAATCTTGTTTTCCAAGTTGCCCTGCCCGGCATAGATCACGTACCCCTGCTGCTTCAGGCGATCATGCAGAATTTGGTACGTCACGCCTTCCGGCAGATGATACGCCGTGATGGTGTGCGACTGATGGTCTGCCGGGAGGAGCGCTCTCACACCCAGCTTGGCCATTCGCTCACGGATCACCGTCGCCATCTTCTTGTAGCGTTGAATACGATTCGATACACCTTCTTCGAGCAGCTCATTCAGCGCCTCATCAAACGCGTAGTAGACTTGCACCGCCGGCGTGAACGGAATCGTACCACGCCCTTCGTTGTCGATATAATGGGTCAGATGGAGATACCACGAGCGCTTTGGATACACGCGCATTTTTTCGACGAACCCCTTCCGGACAAGCACGAACGAGACACCTGGGAACCCTTGAATGCATTTTCCCGCCGTGCCTGCCACCATATAGATATGCGACTTCGCGATATCGAGTGTCTCTCCGGCCAAGGCGCTGACGGCATCGAGCACAAACACGCGATTCTGATCGTCGACGATTTTGGCGACCTCGTGGACCGGGTTGAGCAGTCCGGTCGTCGTCTCATGGTGCACCATCCCAACGACATGCACTTCTGGGTGCTGCCGCAGGGCAAGGAGCAGCCGTTCAGGATCAGGGCGAACCGTCCACTCATACTTCAGCTCGCTCACCCCAAGGCGATGCAATCCGATGATCTGGGACATTCGCTCACCATAAACCCCGTTGTTGAGGATGAGCATCCGCTTGCCGTGAGGAAGCGACGACATCAAGGCCGCCTCAACCGCAGCCGTCCCTGACCCCGTCATCAATACGGCAACGTATTCCGATTCAGCCCCTGGGACAAAGGCCGTGAGCAGTTTGGTCTGGATACGATGGAGCAGCTCAGAGAACTCATCTTCCCGGTGGCAGATGTCGGGTTTCACAAGCGCTTGACGAACGCGCTCCGACACATTGACCGGACCTGGATTCAGGAGAACCATGCTTTTCTCCTTCGGTTATGAACAGGCAGTCGTGCACAAAGGTGGACGTGCCCCCGGCTATCCCGCAATCGCGTTCATGAAACGTTGGGTAATGACCGGTGGATCATGCACGACACGTCCTGCATCTTCCACAAACTCATTCACCTTGATGAGCAACAGACTGGGACCATCCTTGTTCAGCATATCCTTGAACTCGTAGACAAGGTCGTCGCGATCGAGCACCCGTTCCACATTGACGTAGCCGGCTGCTTTGGCCACCTTGTCCAACGGCACCACATTGGAAATCGTTGGCTGATTCCCGGTCGTCCCATAGACTTCGTTGTCGAACACCACATGGATAAAATTCTTCGGCCGTAAGGCGCCAACCGTCGCAAGAGTCCCCATTCCCATAAGCACATTCCCGTCCCCATCGAACGTCACCACCTGCTTGTTTGGCTTTGCTAATGCGACACCAAGCGCAATCGCAGCGGCATTCCCCATCGACCCGATCATGTAGAAATGTGTCGGTCGATCGGCGATCTTGTGTGTCTCGCGGGAAGGGAACCCATTGCAGATCACGACGGGTTGATCGGTCAATAATTCCAGCAAGGTCGCGATCGCCTGGGCTCGGCTGATCAACGTACCTTCTTCCGGTCTCATGGGTGCAGCCCCCTCACCACTCCCTTCGTGAGAATAAGCGCAACAGGGATCTGCTGCCTCCTCACGATATCGGCCACCCATCGAATATCGTCAATCACTGTTTTTTCAGTCAAGACCCGATGGGGGATCTTCACCATATCCAGCAGTTGCGGCATAACTTCGCCCATCACACGATGCTCGGGTGCATCGTTTCCACCTTGGCCCCGCCATGACACAATCAATACACATGGCTGGCGATAGATCAGATTGAGGGAAATGAGGGTGTTCAAACACGTCCCAAGTCCTGAATTCTGCATCAGAACGGCCGGGACTCTGCCCGCCATATAGGCGCCTGCCGCTATACCGACTGCTTCATCCTCTCGGACAGCCGGGACATAGATCCCTCGAATCATGAGTTCCGCGATAATCCCGCCAAGGATGGAATCCGGAACCCCGGTGAAAAAATCCACCCCCACATCCTGCATGGCTTGGACAAACACGTCGCTGTCAATCACACGGATCCCCCGCACACCGAGCCGATGGACTCTCGTGAAAGCCGGCGCATTATAAGATAGCCTTCTGCAGGTTCTCAAGGAAGATTGCGTGGTTGTGTTCATGCGAAGGTCATGGTAGCGTGAGAAACTATCAGGATCACCGCGACGCTACGGCGAACGATGCCCCCTCCTCTTCATCTGATATCTCGCACCCTGAGTGCTGCGTTCATGCTCCTCACGCTGGTTGACATTGACTCGGCATGGGCGGTGTCCATGACAGACGACCCGAAAGGTTTTCGAGATCTTCCCTGGGGGACGACGGTGGCTTCCCGCCAAGACGTGGAAATGATTCGCTCCAGTACGCACATCGTCGAATATCTTCCGAAGGCGGATCCGCTCTCCTTTGCAGACACTCAGATGATCAGTATTCTCTACCTCTCCGTCGATGACCAATTCGCACGAGTAACGATCCGTTACCAAGGCGATCACGTCCACAAACAGGTCCTCAATTTTCTCGAAACTCGTTTCGGCCGATTGGATCGCGTGCCAGGACAGATGGCCCGAGGCCTCACACAACAATACAACTGGCGCGGGTCCGATACGGAAATCAACCTGACCTATCAAGCCGGAACAGAGCGAGGCTATATTTTCTTTGATAGTCGAACCCTCGCCCCACGATTCAACGACGACATCACCGACTCTGCGGAGTAGGTGATGGCGAAGTACCCTCTTGGTCGACCGGCCATCCTCGCAGCCGTCTCGGTGCTGTCAGTCCTCTTAGGCACACTCCCTGTCTCTGCCGTTCCTCTCATAAACGACCCCAATGGGTTCGAGTCTATTCCGTGGGGCTCGATTCTGGAAACAATGGACACGTTCACAAAAATCGACGAGGCAGGACGCCTACAGACCTACGAGCTGAACGGGCAGACTCCCAGGCTCGGAGTAGTCCCCATTGACTCCCTACGGTTGACAGCGTTTGAAAAGAAGTTTGGCCGAGTCACGGTGCGATATACCGGCCAGGCGAATCATGCCAAAATCCTGACCTATCTAGAAGCCACGTACGGCCCCCTTGATCGGACACCAGGCCAGATTACTGCTGGTTCGGTCAAGGTCTACAGCTGGCAGGGGCTATACACGGAAGTGACACTACGCTTTGAAAGCGGGCTTGAACGCGGCATCATATTTTTTGAAAGCCGAACCCTTCCTGAAAAACTGAAAGATGAAACATCCACCACAGCCTTTTAACCACTTGGCCATCAGAAAGTCTGGGCTAAGGCTCTCACTCTCGCAGTTCACACCTCACCTGAGTCCGTCCGTCTCAACAATTGACGTTTTCCCTCATCACGTCGGAGCTTTCTACCGACACTCCTTCCTCCGCAATGATTTCGGACTGCCAATCCAGGGCATGACTTGTCGGAAATTCCACTATTCTTGAATTCATTTTGCAAACCCTCTCGATGACGCTATGATCCTCGAGTCCATGATGAATAGTCGAAAACAGTACAGGCCTCTCGATAAGCGATGTGCCGAACGTGTCGCCATTACCTGTCGTGTGTGCTATACAGGCGAAGTCCCGACTCAGCCTCATCAAGGGGAGGGTCTCACCAAGAACATCTCGCTGTCTGGATGCCACATCATCAGTGATCGGCCTGTCACTCGTGGAACCCTCCTGACTCTGACCATTGCACTTCCGGATGGATTACCGAAGTTATCACTAGAATCAGCGCTAGTCGTCTGGGTATCCGGCAACCAGTTTTCTGTCCGATTTCTGAAACTGAGCCACGACCATCGCAAACGGATCCAAACCTTTATCTGGAAAAGCATTTCCCACAATACCGTGAGCGACCACCAGGCGCGTTTCCGACTGATCTAACCTCCATCGGTTACAGTAGCCGACCATCCTCCATGCCATATTCCTCAGACCTTCAACTCCGGTCTTTCAGTCCGTCCGCCTTTCACCAAAAGAAATAGAGCCACTCCGAACTCACGCACTTCGCTCAACATATTGATATTAATCATTTTATCTGTATCCACTAATACCCCACCCTCTGGATAGCTCACTCACCCCGCATAAGAGGAAGGGCAACATCGCCATCCCGCGCTAGTCTTTACCCTGACAGCGCCCCCAAAGACCATACGATCAGCACCCTCACGTCACAGGAGAGACAGCTGAGTCCCCTGGTGAAGACCTGGATCAGATACCGGAGAAAGGAGGACTAGCGTTGAGGAAAAGCGTCGCAATGAACTCTATTGAGTAAATCAATCAGGAGGGACATTCATGAGACAGGTACGAGAAACGGCCCAACGTGAAACACATCAATCCCGTCAGTCGATTGAAGGCCGCAGATCGGCACGGAAGAGTGTCGCTTGTGGACTCATGTACTCCGGAGTATACGGTGAGGATGTCCTGATCGGGGATGGGACCGTCATGAATCTCTCCGAAAGTGGCCTCGGCCTTCGTGGCGATATTCCTGTCCAGGTGGGAATGGAGGTGACAGTATTCCTCTATCTTCCAGACCGAGATGATGAGCCCTTATCCATTCTAGAATCGACGGTCGTTTGGAGTACTGGTTCGATATTTGGTGTCATATTCAATGATCTCAGTCTCTCCGATGGAGAAAGGCTGCGATCGTTTCTGCACACACAGACAATCGGTCAAGCGTGATCCTTCACCATAATGCGCCAGCCCCTCTGGGATGACCGCCCCGGTAGCGGGGCGGTCATCCCAAGTTGATTTACAGTTCAACTAGGTTCCAGAATCTTTCCGGCCTTCCGACAAATCTGCTCTTCAAAAACGTACCCGTCGTTCTGTACATTGTGAAACACGTCGATGGAGTTTCAATTCTTTTATTGCTCTCATCGGCTAGATTCCGCATCATGCAGAAGGCAGTTCGAGTTTGCTGCCCATCGCATACCAGCAAGCCCACACATTGATGCAATCTTGTCTTTCAATCAAACGACATGCTACGTTGGTGACCACTCACTCACCTGTCACAAATAAAACCGTACAATCTGCTCGCCTGCAGGTAGCTAGGACATCAGGTTATCAACGACAGGCGAGCCTGATCCGGGCGGCAGCATCGCTGCTTGCGGCGAACAGCTCTAGAGGAACCACCACGAAACACGTCGCACAGGCAGCAGGTGTCCGCGATGCACTGCCGTTCAAACAATTCCCGGACAAGCTACCCTGTACAGCTCAATTCTTTGTGGAAAACTGCTGGATCCGTTGTTGGCGCCGAGCGGTTTTTTCGGTATCATCGGCTCCTTCATGACATTGCAGGCTTACCCATGCATCTGATTCACGGAGCTATAGTAGAGGAACATGGCTCGCTGTTCCTTAATGAACTCAGTCGGCACTGACTCAAATATGATGATTCAAAATTGATATGAGCCGATTCGCTCGCCACCCACTGATTATTCTCGGCACGATCGTCTTTTTGGCGGTCATTGGTCTTGTCGTTTTTCGTCTTAGCACCGGTGCCAAAACCAACTCCGTGAGGACGCGGATGATCACCGTCGGAATTGCGTCACCGATCCGGGAAGATCTCAACGTTCGCTTAGCCTATACGGCGGATATTTCGCCCTATCAGGTCGTCAACATTTTCTCTCGTGTCGACGGGTATATCGCCAAACTGCACGTCGATAAGGGTGATTTTGTCAAGACCAACCAGCTACTCGTTGAAATCGACCATACGGACTATCTCCATGCCGTGAATCAAGCTAAAGCCAATCTTTCAGCAGCCAAAGCACGCGTCGCGCAACAAGACGCCGTCGTTCGTAACGCCAAGCTGACGTTCGATCGTATGCAGGCCCTCATCAAAGATCAGTTCGTGTCTCAGCAGGATCTGGATACTGCGCAAGTCAACCTGGATGCCGCCGGAGCGGCGCACGATTCACTTCAAGCCCAAGTCAGGCAGATGGAGGTCGCGTTGGCTCAGGCTGAAACAAACTTGACCTACTCGTATATCCGAGCTCCGTTTGCCGGCTATATCGCGGAACGGAATCTCGATACCGGCGCATACGTCAGCAGTGCGACCGCAAGCACATCGACCATGTCGCGAGGCATCATGAGCCTACACGACATCAATACTGTCCGCGTATTGGTTGAAGTCGTTGAGCGGGATATTCCCCTCGTGAAGGTGGGACAACGGGCGGAACTTCGCGCGGAAGCCTACCCTGACCATGTCTTCGAAGGGACCGTTACACGCATCGTCCAAGCCTTGAATCGCGCAACCCGTACCATGACTGTCGAGGTCGACCTCCCAAACGGTGATCGCCGGCTCAAAGGAGGAATGTTTGCTCGAGTCGAAGTCCTCGTGGGGACCCATCACCAAGCCTTGCAGGTCCCGATCGATGCCGTCAGCCGATTGGAAGACACCCAATACGTCTATGTTGTGCGAGACGGGAAAGCCCGACGCGTCGAGGTTGAGATCGGTGTGCGCAGCGAGAATCGCGTTGAAATCATCAAAGGATTGACAGGCAATGAACCGGTCATCGTGTCCGGTAAAGACTTAGTCCAGGACGGAAGACCGGTGCACACTCAACTGCTTCAACCAGGCGACGGGGTGGAGGGAAGGAGTGAGGGATGATGGCGCCGGCCGACATGATCACATCCCCTCTGCTCAGGTCAACCTTTTCACCGCTCACCCTTAACCTCTCTCCGACATCGCCATGTGGTTGACCCTTCTCGCGCTGCGCAATCGTATCGGGATCTTAATGCTCTCGCTCGCGATGGTCGTGCTGGGCGTCACGGCTCTCCAACGCTTGCCGGTGGATCTCTTTCCTCAAATCCAAGTTCCCGTTGCTTTTGTCGGAGTGATTTATAAAGGGGCACCGCCCCTCGATATCGAACAAAGCGTCGTGTACCCGATTGAGAAAGCAGTCAGCTCGGCATCCAATGTCGAGCATGTGGAATCATTCAGCAAGCAGGGCCTCGGCGCTGTGCAGATCTGGTTCAACTGGGGCGCCGATATCAACGTTGGACAGATGGAGGTGATGCAGCGCATTACCCAGATCTTGAACAGCCTCCCGCCAGGCATCCTGCAGCCCTTTATCGTCAAATTCGACGTGTCCAACATACCCGTCTCCATCGTGTCGGTTTCGAGTGATGAATTGGACGAACGTGCCCTGTATGACCTGGCGTACAATACCATCGCTCCACAGATCGAGCAGATCGCGAATGTCGCTGCCGCCACCGTCGAAGGCGGGAGAATCCGTCAAATCAACATCAATCTCGACCCTGCGCTGCTCAGTGCCCGCGGTCTTTCAATCCTTGATGTCGTGACATCCGTCAAGGCCTCCAACGTGATTCTCCCTTCCGGCGACATCAAAGCCGGCAATCTCGACTACAACGTGTTTACCAACAATCAATTTCGCACCGTCGAACCGATCCAAGACGTCATCGTCAAGCTGAATCCACAAGGCAACCCGGTTCGCGTGCGTGATGTGGGAACCGTGACCGATTCGTCCGACATCCAGACCAATATCGTCCATGCAGACGGAGCCAGATCCGTGTTCCTTCGGGTGAACAAACAGCCGATCGCCAATACGGTCGAGGTCGTGGATGCCCTCCGTGTAGCCATCCCCAACATGCTCGGAATTCCTGAAGGCGTGAAGCTCGGTATTTCGTTCGACCAATCTCTCTATATACGCCAGTCCATCCGCAATCTTGTCGAACAAGCCCTTCACGGCTCGCTACTGGCCGCGGCAGTGATTTTCTTCTTTCTGCGCAACCTGACGAGTACCTTGATCGTCTCCGTCGCCATTCCCCTCTCGATGCTCGTGACCTTTATCGTGCTCTATTTCACCGGGCAAACGTTGAACGTCTTCACACTCGGAGGACTTGCGCTCGGTATCGGCCGACTGGTCGATGATTCCATCGTGGAGCTGGAAAATATCCAACGGCACCTCAATACCAACTCAAGCCGTTGGGACGGTATTCTCAATGCCGCCCGAGAAGTCGCCATGCCGATTTTAGCCTCGACGGTGACGACCGTGGTGGTCTTCCTGCCCATGTTTTTCGTCGTCGGTATCGCGCGTTTGTTGCTGATTCCGTTGACGGTCACCATTGCGATCGCGCTCTTTACGTCGTTCCTGGTCTCCCGCACCGTCACACCAGCCCTCTGCTATAAGTTTCTCCGGCCTGAACAAGAATCCACGCGAGCGCTGCCGGGTTGGCTGGCTACACTCATGGAATGGAGCCGCCATCGCTATGACTCGCTCGACAAAAGTTACGAAGAGTCACTACGGTGGGTACTGGGTCATCGCCGTCTGTTCATCATGACGGTCCTGCTGATCTTCATCGGATCCCTCGCCCTGATCCCTCGAATCGGGACGGAATTCCTTCCCGTGTCCGATGAAAGTCAGTTCCGCATCGTCCTGAGAGCTCCGGTCGGCCAACGAGTCGAAAAAACGGAACAACAAGTCACGGAAGTCGAGCGTGTCCTTCGCGCGGCGATCCCCGCGAGTGAATTGGAAACCATCGTCTCCAGCACCGGTGTCTTGTCCCAAGGACGTTCCTCGTTGTTCAACCCCAATACCGGGCCTCACACCTCATCGATTCAAGTGTACTTGGTCTCGCCGGAGCAACGGACCAGAAGCCAAGTCGACATCATGAACGATGTCCGTCCGAAGATCGTGAAGCTGTTCCCGGGTGTTTCGATGTATTTTGACCCTGGAGGGATCGTCAAACGCGTCACCAGCTTCGGGTCGCAAAAGGCCGTCGATGTGGAAATTTATGGATATGATTTTGATAAGGCACGGGAAGTCATCGCGCAGGTTAAGGAAATCATGGAGCAGACCCCAGGCTTGGCCGACATCGAACCCAGCCGAGAGGAGAACTATCCGGAGATCAACATCACGGTCGATCGAGAAAAAGCCGCACTCCTCGGTATCAGCGAAGCGAATATCGCCAATACCGTCCTCTTTTCATTGAATGGGAGCGGCCAAACCGACCCCATCATCTACACAGACCCACATAACGGGAACGAGTACTTCATCAGTGCCTGGTTGGCCGAGAAGCACCGAGCCACGCTCACCGATGTCGAACAGATCCTCCTCACCACCAAGGCCGGTGAGCCGGTCTTACTGAAGAATGTCGCATCGCTCAAACTGAATGCGGGCCCGGTCAAGATCGATCGGAAATATTTCCAGCGCGTGATTCACGTGACCGCCAATCCCACCACCCGTACACTCGGTGAGATTGCCGATGATCTTGAGTCGGCGTTTGCCGAACTCCAGCTTCCGGCTGGATTCAGCATTAAGCTCGCCGGACAAATTCAACAACAGCGTGAAACCTTTCACGGCATGCAGTTCGCGATCTTGCTGGCACTCCTGCTGGTCTATATGGTGATGGCGACCCAATTCAAATCACTCATCGATCCCTTCATCATTATGTTTTCGGTGCCTATGGGCTTTCCCGGTGTCATCCTGATCTTATTTCTCACCAACACAACACTCTCGACCGCGTCGCTGATGGGCATCATCATGATGTTCGGGATTGTTGTCTCGAACGGGGTGCTCCTGGTCGATTACACCAACGTCTTGCGGCGTCGAGGGGTCTCCCTTCAGAACGCCGTGATGACCGCCTCGCGCACGCGGTTGCGGCCGATTCTCATGACCTCACTGGCAACGATCTTCGGACTCCTGCCCATGGCGATCGGCCTGGGGACCGGTGGGGAGACAAACGCGCCCCTTGCACGAGCCGTGGTGGGAGGCCTGAGTGTCTCCACCCTCCTGACTGTGTTTCTCATCCCAACGCTGTATACGATCGTAGAAGAACGGGTTCCCAGAAGGCTGGAAACAGAGCAAGACTATCCCACATCCGCGACGCCGAATGTCGTCACGGCGCCGAAGTAGTGGCCTCAGTCCTCGGTGATGTTGGGGAACAAGGACTTCAGCTGCATGGCCAACCCAATATCCCCGGTGACTTGTAGTCGCCCTGAGATAGCCATCGTCATTCCGCTGAGTTGTCCATTCAAAATCTTGATGCAGTCTTCTCCGGTCATGGACAGTGTGACGTGAGGATCAGCATGAACTCCGTCTTTCACGACGCACGTACCATTCTGCACAAGGAGGTGATACTGCCCACCTTGCTGCCCTCGGAGGTCGAACTGATAGATGGCATCGAGATCTTCCGCGGCATGCTTATCGAGCTTGGCAGGGAGGGACCGGAGCACGTCGGTGATGGTCGTGACTTTCATGGCTGGATATCACATTCATGATGATAGGGTTCATAAAACACGTCGGGGGCGCACAGTTGGCGCCCCCGACGCGGTCTCAATACGAATGAGAGTCTAGTAGCGAAGTGTGGCCGTCGCGACGCTGCGACGGGCACCGAAAAACTCTTTTGAAAACGATTCGACAACTGCCGGATCATACCCCTTGCAGCTGAAAATGTCGAGGTAGGCATGGTTGGTAGCGTTGGCAAAGTGACCGCTGATCAAGGACGTGGATATCAGCTGTACCATCGAATACCCAGCCACAGGGCCTTCACCAAAATCGACGACCTGGCATTCTCCGAAGCGTTTCATTTCAATGAGCTCACAGAGCTCAACGACATAGCGCTTGATGTATTCGGCATCTCGGATCAGTGTAGGATTGCAATCGTGGAGATCAACAGCGGTGCAGAGTCCCCAGGCCTTGCCGCTTCCCACCATATCTTGGATAGGACGGGCAGCAGCCTCAGGGGCGGTGGATGGTAAGATCGTGGACTCGGAACTAGCCGAGGTACTCATAGAGGGTGGTTCCCTTTCTGTGAGAAGGTTGAAAAAACAGGATCTTTCATGCGTGAACTATACCATGTTTTTTTTCTCGCGTATGGGATGATGAAGAATATTTTGGCCCCGGCAAGAAGACTGTCATCGATGAGTTGACAAGGTCTCACCGCTCAGGAAGAATAGACACCATGATCTCTACTTCAGACATACCCCGAATTGAGTTGCCTGATCGCCTCTGCACCTGGTGCAAAGTGCTCATGACCAAACGACTGGTTGGCGGAGGACAGTTTATCCATTACACCTGCCCCAAGTGCATTTTTCAGCACACCCGCCGTTTGGCATCGAAGCCATAACTACCTGACTTTATTTGCCATTTTCATTTCTGTAGCCTAAAAGTTCTAGGCGCAGTATGGCGATAAACTCGTCACTCCCCCTAGGAGCAATACGTCCCATGTACTCAATCCGGCAATCTCAAACCGCTCGAATCTTGACTCAGGCCTTTCTTCAACGAGAATCGGCCAGCCCTGTCACTCAACAATGGGAACGCTATTCAATCCGGAGTCATACACGAGATGGTAGGAAAACTCTGGTGGATGGGGGGGCGAGCCTGAAATTTCACGTTCTTCGTTGAGTACTCGGGAAGGTCAATGGCGAGAAAAGCTCCGCTGGACCTGGTCGTCAAGAGCATGGGTCAACCGCTCCCGATCCTCCGGGCTTATCGCAACGATCTTGGCACCGAGTTTCGGCGAGCGGACATGGACAACTTCGAGTTCGCAGGTGATGGACGTCCCTGGCTCCACCTCCATCGTGAGTTGCAACACATCACCGCTCTTGGCATACAGACGACTCTCCAAACGGACACCCGATTCACTCACATCAAGCACGGTACAGGATGCCGTAAGCCCTCCACGTTGTAATCGCCCGCTCCGGCCAACCTCGACGCGCGAAGACTTGCGTTTAAATCCCATGGTTGCGCCTCCTATTTCCCTCACCATAGCAAGGGGGTGACACGAGTCCAAGAAATTCCTAAAATCTCTAACCCCACATTCTTCGTGGCGGTTCATGGCGAAATCTCGCATGCCTGTTGTGAAACAGGCATCCGGATCCCCAAGAAACCGATGGATACATGACAGGGTCTGTCGAGGATTGAGGGATGAGCCTACCCAACAACGGCTTATCCACGCAGCGACTACGCGATGGCAACAGAGGCGTTCACGAATACTCCAGCTAGAGTTTTCCCGACACTAATGTCCGAACCTGCTCCATCCGCTTCCGGTTCACACCGAAATCGCTATAGCCGGTGCGGGAAGCAGAACGGAAGTGAACAGTCTTGGTGGTTTCGTCGAAAAGAAATTCGACGTCATCCACGAAGCGGAGCAGCAGGCTGGTGAACTCATAGCGGAGATAGGACTCGTCTTCCTCAATGAGTGCGGCACGAGGCAAGTTCGCAACAACCGCTTTTAATGCCTCTTTGGCTTCGGCACGAGATTTCTTGTACAAAAACGACGCAATCGCATGGCTTTCATCCGTCGCCTGCGTTGAGACACAATTGGGGCTGGAGGGACAGGGAGACAATGTTCGCGTGCTCATAGAGCCCGTACTGTAACTCCTTCCGTAATGGCACGCAACCATGTATCACGATGCGATCACACAGCGTGCCTCTGTTCTGCATTTCGATCATTTCCTTCGGAAAATGCTAGCCTACTATGCATTGAGCAGCGCTTGCTCTCCTTTATTTAAGGAAAGAACTATAGAGTGAAAGACAGCCCGCACGCTCCCGTTCGTCACGCAGCGTGAGACCGACGAATCACTTCATTGCTGGCATTCAATACGACACCGTCGACAAGGTTGGTTGCGTCTCGCCCTGTTCCACTACCAAGACCGACACCCTCCCAAGGATGCGCCCGTCTTCTGCTTCGACGTCGACTCGCCAGTCACCTGGATCAAGACGTTGTTTGAAGCTATAGGCACGATAGCCCCCTTCGCGACCGCCCGAGATCTTGAGCGGGATCTTGTCCGCATGGATAAAGGGTCGGGTCGTGTTGGGGCGATAGTACCAATGATGATAGATCGTGGTGTTGAGATCGACCGGGGCAAATACCGCGGTGAAGCAATAGATCGGCATATTGGAAGGGAACGTGGTATCCGAACGCTTCCAAAGCTCATACCACCGTTTCTCATACGCGAGTTCAAATTGGTCACCGGCCCGTTTGACATCGTGATAGATCCCGCCGAATTTAAGCGAGAGCGGCACGGGCGGAATCCAATTCAAAAAATAGAACCCGACCAGGATACCGATCAGCGCCGCAGCGGGAACCGTTACCCCGATGCCTTCCTGTCGTGATCGGTCCGGATTATTCCGATAGATCAACTGAGCCACGCGCATGATCACCGCGACACTCAGCATCGCCCCAATCGCAAACACTGCCGCATTCATGTACCCGGTGATCACGGGCAAGAAAAACGTAAAGAACGCAAAGCAGACCACGGCATAGAGGCTGATGAGCAATCGAAGATTCGAGAGCCGGTCACGCAGGAACTCATTGGCCACTAAGAGCATGATGAGCAGGGCAAAAAACACTGCGGTGCCGGAGAAGGTGGCGCTTCGCGAATAGAAGATCGTATAGGCACTGAAGAGGCTGCCCAACAGAAACTGGCTGGCCATAGGATAATACTGACGGCTCTCCAACATCCAGCGCGTGAAGGGAGAGGATCCCGCAAGC
The DNA here is from genome assembly GCA_964430555.1 of uncultured Nitrospira sp. Classification (GTDB taxonomy): domain Bacteria; phylum Nitrospirota; class Nitrospiria; order Nitrospirales; family Nitrospiraceae; genus Nitrospira_D. The sequence continues at coordinate 26,613 of CAYSFU010000005.1, forward strand.
TGCGAAGAATCCGAGGGAGGCTCATTCTCGACCCGTCCTGTCAGCACGATCAAGACCCCGAGCACGACAAGGTACAGCAGGAGGATCAAGTTATCCTGAAGCCGGTCGATCCGCGTCAGCGTCAGCGTATCGTACGTCACGCCTGAGAGAAAGAACACCGCCGGCATGAACGGCTTCGTGAGAAGAGACTGAACGTTGGTCAGAGGACTCATGTCGTTACTGTGCGAGATCCCGTTCGATTGTTCAATGGAAATACTGAATCGTGCGGCAGCCTACGTCGTGTCAGAGGCGGGTGCTCAGGATGCTCAAAAAGGTCTCCGTCTCACCCGCCCACCCCCAGCGCGCCAAGCCGCGCCGTTCACCAGGCAACACCGAAGATGAGAGCCATACCGGAGACGTACCCTCTGGAGTACGTTGAGGATTCTTGTGAGGCGAGAGCATCGAGAGAGACTTTTTCAACATCCTGTCATACAAAGGCAGGGAGCGGCGCGTACACAACCGGATGCCCAACCACTCGTTCCAACCATGAGGCCATACTCTCTTCCGGGAGTGGCGCTTGGTTGAGCCGCACTTCAACCTTGAAGTGTTCATGCCCTCCAACAATGCCGATGATCGCAGAAGCATCTTCACGGTCGGGCAAGAGCGTCTGTGTTTGAAACTCACAGAGCGTGGCGTAGAGCACCCCATCCGGCCTGATGGCGGTCAAGACTTCAGGGAGATCATCCAGCGGGCAGTGGACCGAGCATCGATACGTGAGCCGCGGGATCGGTTCAATCGCCTGGAATTCATCCAACGCCGCTTCTGAAAACCCAGTGAGATAGGCACGAACCCAGGCCGGCTGAGGATGAAATGTCTCGGCGAGCTTGCTGGACGGAACGAGAAATTCAAACGCATCGGATGTATTGTATTCAAATTGACAGGGCCCGAACGCATCGGGCCAGGAGCAGAAGAACGGAAGCGACGCGTCGGCAGGACGCAGGACCACCGCCTCTTTCTCCACGCGAGTTTCGATCGGGAGATCTAAGATGGTAATCGCTTCCAGGAATGCTGCGCGCCGTTCATCCAGCCACCGCATCCGGTCCGCATTACCCCGCGTTTCCCCTGGAGTGATGACATGGCTCGTCTGAAGCCGGATCCGAATAAACGAATGGGCATGGCGAAATCCAATCCAGCACATCGCGCGAGGCTCATGAAATCGCAGGCGCTCTCGAATACGCCAGGGATGGCTGATGGAGCAATAGGTCCCGATGTCTTGATGACGCTGGTAGACCGTATGGTAGGCACCGGACAAAAGAAAAAAATCGCCGCGCCACCCCTCCCGCACGTGGATCAGCGTGACATCTTCCGTCGTCCACGGGTCAAGTTGATCAATGGCATCGACGGACGGGACCGTCCACTCCTCGACATAGCAGATGACATCCTGAGTCGGGGAGACCGGTTTCAACCCCAGGGCGACCAGCCGTTCCCTGACTTCGAGCGCTTGCTGAAAGCTCAATGGCGTCGTCGTTTCCCATCGCCGCTCTCGCACGAATCACTTCCTTTTGGGCGCCCCGAGATCCGAAGCAACAGGAGGTCCGCACCGACACTCGCATCTCTCCACTCGGGTTCGATGGGAATTCCACCCGTTCATTTCTGCCGTACCGACCTCAACGCTTTGTGATCGATCATCGTGTCACCCAGCAGCCGCTCGATTCCATCCCGCAAGGTGGCGGAGAGTTGCTCCTGCACATCGTCGTCGTTGAACCAAAAGACGGTTCGCGTACGGGCCCCTTCCACCCGTCGGATGGTGGTGCTGTGATCCGACTGATTTTGTGCCTGCACATGAAAGCGACTGCTGGTGTCAATCACCGTCGAAAAGACACGGCTTTTGGCACTCGCCGAGAAATCTTGCACCTGTCCGGTGATGACGATATCCGCATCAGGCACCGCCCCGGCCGGAGCGACGCGCACATTCCAGACGCGATCATTCCACCCTCGGGTTTTCAATCGGTCGGCAAGTCGCTGCGTGATCATCTCGGCGAGTCGATCGCCCGACACATTGAAATGCGTCGTTCCTCCCCAAAGATGCGTGCGTGTCCCGACACGGGTTTTATCCGTCCGTCGATCCTCAAAGGGTTCAATGACGATCTTGACTTGCTCGATGTCGGTCACGTGTACCATCGGCAGTTTTTCACGCAAATCGAGAGTCCGCACTTCCCCTGTTCCCCGACAACCGGCCAGCATAGCCCCCACCATGATGGCACAGCCCAGCACTCGCAACGACGATGGCTTCACAGGCGCCTCCATGTCAAAGTTGGAACATACTAGTGGGCACAGTCTACCCAAGTTGGGCTTCGGAGACAATTAAGATTACATGTCTACGGAGTGATGATGGGGAGCATCGCCTGAAAGGTCTCACGGGCCACCTGCGACAGTTGTCCATCCCGAACACTCACGTCTTCAAAAGGAACACACCGTAACACCTTAATCCGCGATCGCTCGGCCACGATGGCGGCAATCTGAGCCTTGCGATCATGCATGATCGGAAAAGTATACCCCTCTCCACGTTTCCACTCCCAGAGCGACGGAGCCAGCGACACTTCCAGCCCTCTTCCCGCCACCTGATGAAACCGTCCAAGCAATTGCTGCTTATAGTGCCGAAGCCCGCCGCCTTCCAATAACAGGGCACACACCACGTAATGCCCCCACCAGACCAGTGTCCGGAACGTGAACGTATCCCCGCCCTGAAAGTGTTTGGGACAATCAAGGTACTGATAGGGGAAATCCTCCAGATGCTCGCCCTTCACCAGCTGATGGCTCTTCGAGTCGAACCCGGGAGGTGCAACGAGAGTGACCGCAACGAGATCCGCCTGTAACGCACGATGCGTCTCGTCGAGCAGGTGTCGGAGCTTCGCCGTGATGACAGCTTTCTGTCGAAACAACTGCGCATCGGCCAGCAGGGAGATCTCTTGGTCTGTGAACACGACAGGCTGGGGCATGATAATTTCAGCGGAGGAGACGTGCTGGGCTCGTACTGAAAACAGGGCACTATTTGTGCCGTGTTTCAAATGACGAGACCGTCAGATCGTACAGACGTCGGCAGTCGGCGCAACGGAGCCGAACCAGATCTTGAAACACATCCATCTCTCGAAGGGTGAGCGAAGCCGCATGAGCGGCAGCACAAGCCTTAAGGTAGTCCACTCCAAGCGGTTCGTCTCGGAGAACGGCTTCTCCAGCCGCCTGCTGTACCGACGACGCCCTCGATGTGACGGTCGCAACACTCAGATGATGAGCCGACTTGCAGGCACTGCACAAGAGAACTATCGCATTCTCCCCTGTCATTCGCTTGACGGTCACGCAGAGGGGATGCACCGACCAGCACTGCTGAAGAAAGGCTCCACTACGGACGACCTGTGTCATGATCCTCTCACCAAACTGTGAGGCAGCTGGAAGCCTCCTCACCACTATTCGGCTGACCACGTGGGAAATCGAACAAGCGCAGAAAAAATCAGGATTTAGGACGTGGCGGCTGCAGGAGACCCGTCTTTATTCGGAGCAGGAACGGCACTCCCCTCATGAACCGAGCGACAAGTCTTGCACACCCGCGGTCGTGCTTTCAAAAAGGAGACTTTCCCGCTGGCGAGACAACTATAATGAACAAACTCGTCACACACCGTGCAGCGAGACCAGCCGCCGCGAAGCATGGTTTTGTCTCGATAGAGGTCTTCCCGACACACTCGGCACAAGCGCGCTTGAACCGGAAGCGTCATCGGTTCCCAATCACCGCCAGCTTTTCGAATACTCATAAGGCGGAAGTATAGCGGGGCAACCGGCGGAAAAACAAGCGAAGCGACGCTCCGACTTCGCTCTACCGCACAAAACCCAATATCCAGGGTTGCGCTTCAAAGGAGTCACAGCTGCCATATAGATGACTTCTTCTTCGACGACATAGATCACGCCATACGGAAACCGCTTGGGAAACTAGCGTCGGAACCGTCCCGTTAAGGCGCCTTGGCTGTGTATAGGAAGCCCTCTCCATGACGAAGAGTCAAGGTGCTCACCTCAGAGTCCACCGATAAGGCGGATCCTGTAGACGGCATCCCTGAGGCCGCAGGGTGTGGGCCGATGCATCCATCACTCAGCAGAACTCCACAAGGCGCACGATCGCGATTGTGGTGTTGACGACCACCAGTTGACCGTGCATCAAGCAGTTATATCGAGGTTTCTATCCCGTGACAGCTGTTTTGATGCTCAGCCTGATTCGCCACAGCGAATTGTTCTGGGTCGTCTCAATCTGACCCCATTCTTTAGCTTGCTCACTGTCGGCGCGGACGGGACATAGTTGCTGACCCCATTTTGACTTGAACGGGACGATCGCTCGATCGGTCTACGGAAGGACCTGACACGCCGGACCATAGGACTTCAACTTCGCATCACAGGTGAGCAAGCGTAGATGTTCGACCTGGGCCTGTGCCACTAACAGGCGGTCAAAGGGATCACGATGATGGAGCGGTAACCGTTCCAATGCGAGGGTGTGGCACACGGAGACCGGCAATTCCTGAAACCCGCTGTCAGCAATCTTGGCCGCGAGCTCGACGGGATCTGCGGTGAGCTTCTTCAGTTGGATTTTACTGACGACCTCCCACAGGGACGCGGCACTGATATAGACCACGGGTGTGGTCTCGATCTGACGATAACCGGCTTTGGAGAGCCGGGGAGATTGAATCACAAACCACAAAAAGACATGAGTATCGAGTAAGAGATTCATGGCTCACCCTCGAACCCGGCGAGCATATCAGGCGGCAACGGCGCATCAAAATCGTCCGCAATCCTCACCCGTCCTTTCAGCAACCCTGGACGGCGGACCGGAATCGTGGGACCGAGCGGTCCTATCTCGGCAACGGGCGTCCCATCTTTGCAAATTGTAATACGCTGCCCTTTGGCGACAGCTGCAAGAAGTTTAGAAAAATGGGTCTTCGCCTCATGCACATTCACCGTTCGTGTGGAAGCTTTCATCTCTTCCCCTCACATGGACTAATCTTAGTCTACTTTGGATTGACACAGCCGTCAATTATCTCGTTGCGGCGACCCGGGAGCGACCTCCCCCTGTTTTCATCACGATCCTTCATCTCAGAACGTCGGCAGGAATAAGAGAAGTTTGGGATCAGATTTTGTATCGTGCATGACCATCAACAGCGACCGCTCTGTAGCACAGCGCGCAGGGGCCTCCCCTGGCTACTGCACGTCAAGTCGCCAAGTCCGCCAACCGGTCTACAAGAATCCGTCGGGTATTATCGACCAACATTGACTCCGTGAGGCGAGGCGAAGTTGGAGTTGTTTCTGAACTGGCTTCAGCCTTCAGACGGCGGCAAGATCGGTGATGATCGAGAATGCACAGTTCAAGACCTGACTCCAATACGGTGTTCAAGCCTTGCGAGTCGGCCCCCTTTCCCCCTTCCATGTTCCACGCTGATGGTGAGCCGTCAGCATCCAGGCTTCCCCGTCCAGTTCATCGTCTATCGTCCACCCTGTTTGACTCGTCCCTCCTCCTTTGTTACTCTCCGCGCGAATTGGCCGATTAGATAGAAAGACGAACGTCATGAACATCGCCGACTATCTTGAACGGAAGCGGATCGACGTGGATCAATTTCTCGATCTTGTCGCGCCGCCGTCTGTGACTCCGCCGACGACTCTACATGAGAGCCTGCGCTATAGCCTGATGGCGGGCGGGAAACGGGTGCGCCCCATTCTGGCGATCGCGGCAGCGGACGCGTTGGGCCAGCCACCCCCTGGCCTCATGGCCGTCGCCTGCTCGCTGGAGCTCATCCATACCTATTCATTGATTCACGATGATCTTCCCTCAATGGACAACGACGACTTTCGTCGAGGCAAACCGACGAGCCATAAAGTCTACGGCGAAGCCATGGCCATTCTCGCCGGGGACGCACTGCTGACGATGGCCTTCGATGTAATCAGCCGGCCGGATCTTATGAAAGGATGCGACCCCATCCGGCAGGTCCGCATCATTCAAGAATTGGCCGTTGGGTCCGGCAACCTTGGCATGGTAGGCGGCCAGGTGTTCGACATCCAGGCTGAAAAGAAGGACATCGACCTCCCGACCCTTCAGAACATCCACAAGCACAAGACCGGCATGCTGATTCGTGCCGCGGTTCGCATGGGCGCTATTGCCGCTGGAGCCAACGACCGACAGCTCGACGACATGACCGGTTATGCTGAAGATATCGGCCTCGCCTTTCAAATCGCCGATGATGTGCTGAACGTCACCGGCACACGCGAAGAGCTTGGGAAGAATCCCAACACCGATGCCGAACGTGGGAAGAAAACCTATCCCACGTTCTACGGAGTCGATGGCGCCAAGAAACTGGCCGATGACTGTGTCGCCCGTGCGGTCACCCGCTTATCATCATTCGGCCCCTCGGCCGACCCTCTGCGCGAAATTGCGCGCTATATCACCTCCAGAAAGAACTAGCCTCAGGTGATGAGACATGAGTGCTGAGTGTCGGAATAAAGCGCTCGTCACAGGTGCGACCGGGTTTGTCGGGGCGGCGGTCGCGCGGGCCCTCGTGCGGGCCGGTGTCGACGTGCGTGTCTTGGCTCGCCCTGACGCCGATCTCGCCAATCTCGTCGGCCTTCCGGTTGAGCGGGTCGCAGGGGATTTGCGCGACCCCGCATCACTTCATATCGCGCTCAGAGACTGTCGCCACCTCTACCATGTCGCTGCGCACTATGCCCTCTGGGCCAAACACCCCTCCATTTTTTATGACGTCAACGTGACCGGTACCAGAAATCTGCTGGAGGCCGCACGCGAGGTCGGTGTGGAACGGACGGTCTATTGCAGCACTATCGGAGCCATCGGCTTGCCGCCGGGAGGCGGACTTGGAACGGAAGAAACACCGGTCTCGCTTGAACAGATGGCCGGTCACTATAAGCGTTCAAAATATTTGGCGGAACAAGAGGTGCACAAGCTGGCCAAGGAGGGACTCCCGGTGGTCATCGTCAACCCCAGCGCTCCGGTCGGAGAGGGCGATATCAAGCCGACACCGACGGGCCAGGTGATTGTCGACTTCATGAAGGGGCGGATGCCGGCCTATATCGAAACCGGCATGAACATCATCGATGTCGATGACGTCGCGGCCGGGCATCTGCTCGCGATGGAGAAGGGACGCCAGGGCGAGCGGTATATTCTCGGCGCTACCAATCTGCTCCTGCGTGAAGTGTTTGAGATCCTCAGCCGATTGACCGGGCTCAAGGCTCCGGCTGTGAAACTCCCACGGGGTGCCGTGCTTCCACTCGCCTACCTCAATCAGTGGTTGGCCAATATGACCGGCCTCCCGCCACGCATTCCGTTGGAAGGTGTGAAGATGGCCAAGTACAAGATGCACTATGATTGCAGCAAAGCAATCCGAGAACTCGGCCTGCCGCAGCATCCTCCGGACGTTGCACTGGGCAAGGCCGTCCGGTGGTTCAAATCTCACGGGTACGCATGACAACCGCCCCGAACTCCCATTGAATGGAACCCGTCGTCCTCTTTTTCAAGACAATCGTCCTTCGTCCGTATGTCTTTATTTTTCTTGCCGCCTTTCTCTTTTCCGCCGTCACGCTGATCGGCTGGCCGCGAACCTGGCGGTTCTGGCTGGTCAGTTGGACCACAGCCTTTGTCTGTGAGTTTTCCTCGACCAGGACCGGCATTCCGTTCGGCTGGTACTTCTATAATGGTTCGACCCTTGGGCAAGAACTCTATTTTTTCGATGTGCCGTTCATGGACTCCATCTCATTCAGTTTCTTGTTGTTCGCTTCGTACTGCGTGGCGCTCGGATTACTACTCCCACCTGCGTCCTCTCCCGGCATCGTCTATTCTTCGCTCAGGGCGCTGCATTTTGGCCTTGAGGCTCGCACAAGCTGGGCGGCCTACGGCCTGACAGCCGTTCTGTTTGCGTTCATCGATATGGTGATCGATCCGGTGGCCTTGCGCGGAGACCGTTGGTTCTTGGGGAAAATCTATTTCTACCCCGATCCAGGATGGCACTTCGGTGTCCCCTTTGAGAACTATGTAGGCTGGGTAGTTGTCGGGTTGATTTCGCTGGCGATATACTTCCCATTAGACCGCCGCCTCGCGTCACTCGCGCCATCCCCATCGATTACGCAGCGACTCCTACTTGGAATCGGCTTATATTACGGAGTCTTAGCCTTCAATCTTGCCATGACGTTTTGGATCGGTGAAACGTTCATGGGTCTCAGCGGGTTGCTGATGCATCTTCCAGTTCTTCTCATCTTGATCGCCCGCCTTTCTATTCGCCATCGGCCTCATCTCACCGAATCGTGAGGTGACATTCAGGCCAAAGAATTTGTATAGTCGGAGAAGCCTCGGCCAATGGGAACCAGTGAAATGGACAGGACCACGTACTCACACTCAGGCAACTCCGAACAACCACGACAGAGTTCAACTGATTGCCATCGTGCGACGAGACCACGCTCCCGTCGATCTGCCGCAAGCAGTGTCCTGCTGCTCCCAATCTTGTCGATCTGCTTGATGGCGTTAGGCCCCATGCCTGAGCTCCTGCACGTGCTGGGCGTCGTGACCGCCATCGATGAGAAGCACATCGACGTGAAAACTGCGAAAGGGCAGATCATATCAGTCCTGCTGACCAAGCAGGTGAAATACAAGAACAAGAACAACCCAAAATCACTCGACCCACCCGCCGTCGGCGACCGCGTCATCATTGAAGCGTCAAGGGATGAGAAAAGCAAGAAAGTCACGGCAACGGTCGTGCATTATTCACCTGGCGGCATCCTGCCGCCACCACCACCATCACCACAATAAGCCATGTCGACTATTCGATTTGCACGAGCCGTCCACGAATCACCCTTTCACGGAGGGCTACGCCAAGCCTTTATGCGGGTATTCATCACCGGCATCGCCGTCTTTCTGGCCATCGCCATTGTTCCCGGATTGGAGGCCAACAGTTTCGGCGCCGGTATGGCAGCGGTGCTGGTCTTGACCTTCTTAAACCTCATCCTTCGCCCCATCCTGTTTCTGCTTACATTGCCGTTGATCGTCTTTACGCTCGGACTTTTTCTAGTGGTGCTGAACGCACTGCTCCTTGAGCTGACCGCATTTTTCGTCAAGGGGTTCACGGTCTCAGGATTCTGGGCCTCTGTCGGCGGTGCGTTGATCATCAGCTTCGTCACAACAATCCTCAACAGCTGGACGGTCGATCGCCGCCTCCCGCCTGATCTGCAAGAGGAACCACGTCGACCACCCAAGATCATCAATCCGGATTGAGCCCCCACACCTTCCGATTTGAACAACCGGGTGGCGGGGAAACCGCAGAGGACAGCGCTTCGACCCTACAAGGCAATAACCGGCCCGACAGGTTATGTGCGTGGAAACTCTTCCCCACCTGAATGAAGGTTCGTCCCTGCCGACACTCACGCAATGATCGAGCGAGAAGACCGGCCGCCATGAGAAGACAGCAGGCCGTATCGGTTTTGATTCGAATCAACCTGGGAGATGTCGCACTGGCATGCGTAAGTGGATCAACTGCAATGCCCTGGTGAAGGCTATGCGCAACTCGGGACACAGAAACCTGTTTCTTCATCAACGCCACGGACGAGCGTCTGTTTCACAATGAGACAGCTCTCCCATTGACGGAACAGATGATCGTGTAGGACCAGCCCTGCGTTTCTTACAGCCTGTGCACCGTGTTCAGCTCCGCCTTGCAACGAGCCCTCCCGGTATCAGGGCCAAACAAGCTTGGCATTGAAGAAGTTACGTACTCATGAGTGTTCCTGACAGTTCATCTCATAAATCGGCATGCGCCTTGCTCTGGAATACCTCCATTGGTCCATTTACACACCGGGGAGGTTACATGAAGCCGATTCCGCCATTGCCGCAATCATTAAGAGAGCATCGACGACATCGCAAATCGTTGTGGTCTCCGCACGCGATGATTTTCTGTCTCTGCGCCACAGCCCTCGCCATTCCCTCTGCCGAACTCTACGCATCGACAGGATCGCCGGTCCCGCTCTTTGCTGAGAGTCCAAACGATATCCCCGCTGCCATCGACCAAGCGTTCCCGTCGCCTCAAATCTCGAAGCGATGGGTGCGTCGACACCGCACGATCGGGCTCAACCCCGCTGCGTTGGAAGCCATGAAACGTGCCCGCAAGGAATCGAAACAGGAGGTCTCCCTGGATTTGTTCGAAGCCGGCACTCAACTGTTGGAACTGGATGAACCTGAAGTTCATGGCAACAAAGCGAAGGTCTGGCGTGGACGGGTACGAGGCGACCAGGACAGCGACGTCACCTTGGCCGTGCGCGGAAAGAAGATGGCTGGGACGATTGTCTTGGGCCGACGACTCTACAAAATTGAACCAGCCGAGGATAACCGTCATCGTCTCGTTGAAATCGACGACGACGCGATGCGTCCGGATCACCACCCACTGGTGGTACCGGATGATGGAACGTCTGCGGACCCTCCCGCTCCAGAGCCAGAGCTGTGGCAGTCCACTATAACGTCCGCGACCGACACTGTGGCCACCGCAGCCGCCACGACAAACGCGATGGTCGACCTTTTGGTGGTGTACACCTCAACCGCGCGAGTCAAGCAAGGCGGTCAGGCCGCCATGAACGCATTGATCGCGATGGGTGTTGATCTGGCCAATCAGGCCTACCAAAACAGCCAAATTGCTATGCGGCTCAGACTGGTCCGCGCAGCTGAAATCGCCTACACGGAAACAGGCAACATCAATACCGATCTGGTCCGTCTCCGCAGCACGAGCGATGGCTTCATGGATCAGGTCCACACCTGGCGTAATCAATACAAGGCCGATATGGTGGCGCTCATTGTGGACAACGGTGGCAGCTACTGCGGTATCGCCTATGTCATGACGAACGGCCCCAGAGCCAGTTTTGCTAATTGGGCCTTCAGCGTGACTGATCGAGACTGTGTGGCCAATAATACGCTGACGCACGAACTCGGTCACAATATGGGTAATGCACATGATCGCGCGAGCGGTGGCACCGGAGTCTATCCCTATTCCTATGGATACCGGGATACCATCGGAAAATTCCGAACCATCATGGCCTACCCCTGTCCGACGGTGTCATGCCCACGCGTAAAGTATTTTTCCAACCCGAAGATCTTGATCAACGGCCGACCGTCGGGCATCGATCACAGAATCAACCCCTCGAACTCTGCGGACAATGCCCGTTCGATGAACGAGGTTCGAAACGTCATCGCCGCATGGCGCACGGGGACCACGACCTCCGCCGCCACGACGGCCAATGAATCTAGAGACGCTCGTGCGGACGCTCGTGACGACCTCAGGGATGATGCAGACGATGACACGGATGACGACGCGGATGACAGCTCTCGTGACAAACCTCGACAAGACGCTCCGGGAAAATTGCGCGGAAAGACTCCTGCGCCGACGCCCTAACTGATAGGATGCAGGGGGGACCGAGTTTCGGTCCTCCCTGCTTTGCATACGATACAGGTCTCAGCGCCATGTCGAGATGAAGCAACACGATGTGTGACGCAAGAACACGATCAGTCGTTGAACGAGCCCGGCCTCTTCTCCTTGCCCTTCTCTTGGGGAGCGTGATCGGACAGATCGCGTGGGCCGACGAGCTGCCTGAGCCAAAAGGCTTATGGCACACGGTCCCGCGTCCTCCCCTTGTCGCCCAACTGCCAAATCCTCGGAAGCCCTGGATGCTTCGCGAACGAGACATTGAACTCGACCTTCCACTTCTTCACATCTTAAAAGATGCAGGAGCCAGACCCCTCCCCCGAATCACCATCGAACTCTTCGACAATGCAAACCCTGAGCTTGACGTCTCGTCCACGGTCTCTCGAATCAATGATACCGCCGTCATCCGCGGGATTCTCAAGCCGCCTGTGCAAGGCGACTTCACGTTTGTCATCACCGGCAATCTCCTGATCGGCACCATCCAGATCGGTCCTCGCACGTATAAGACCGACCATATCGGCAACGGTCGCCTACGGTTGGTTGAGCTCGATCCCGACAAAATGCCCAGGGATTGATGCGCATGGCCCCTCCGGAATATTCATCCTGTTCCACACCTGGTGGTGCGAGTGGAGTGAAGGGCAGGGATGATTTTTGAGAGAGTAGCTATTCGCCACCGATCCGGCTACAATGCCCCCGCTTGCACTAGAACGTATGACCACAGCGACTCCTCAAACAAAGCCAGCACCGGATACGCTTCTTCAACGGACGTTGAATGCCGCGATCAATGAGATCGGCTCAGACACCGTGTTGGCGGCCATTTTTCATCAAGAACACGGCCCTCTCGTCGAACATGCCGCCCGCGGGTTCACATCACGAGACGTCCAGGCCATCCTCCGAACCCTTGCTCATCAACGCGCTGCCGCCCTGACGCCGACCACGCAGGAACCGGACGGCGGACGCAGCGTTCGGTTGCGGCTGATCACGCCCGGCGCCAAATCATTGCTCGTCGTTCCCTTGCGCCATCTCAATCGTGTGTACGGCTGTCTGGTGATCGGACGCAAAGAAGGCGCCGCCTTTTCGAAGAAGGACAAGGCCCAGCTTGAACAGATGTGCGAGGGCATGACCAAAGCGCTGGATCGTGAAGGACTCTTCAATACGAATGTCGTGTTGAGTCGTCCCTACGTCACCCAGGAAGCAGCGCCTCCTCCCCAGCAGGCGACCGGGGATCTGTTTCCGCCGATGATCAAGCACTTCTCGCCGGAACTTCAACACAAAATCGAGATGGTCCTGACCGAAGCCAATCAATATGTGGCGTATGACCGAGCCTGGGCCTGTTATTACGACCCGTTGGCCGGGAACATGGAAGTGTTGGGAGTTGTCGGCGATGTCAAAGTCGATCAACGTGACGCAAAAAAAGATCTCAAGCCCGGGCAGCGCCTCACGCTGGACAGTTCAGCCGCAGGCTGGGCGGTTCGCCATCGCAAACCGCGCGTGGATCATGACCTGGCCTCCACTCAAGGCCGCTTCCTCGATCACAAACATCTCTTTAAGGATCGATTTCAGTCGTCCCTCGTCATTCCCTTTTTCGTCAAGGGACAAGTCGGCGGCACGCTGACGCTAGGAGCGAAGGACCCTGAACGTTACCAAACGACTGATGCCCGCACGCTGGAGCCTATCATCGTCAAGCTTGCCGATCTCTTGCAGGCACCGGCGCCGCAGGCTCCTTCCCCAGCCCAACCCGCAGAGGCTGGATCGCCAAGCCCCCAACCCGTTTCGTCGGCACCTTCCGAGCCGAGTATCAGAAAGCAAGAGCGGCAATCGGCAATCGGAGAATTCAGCGCATTCTTGGCGACGGAAATCCGTGAACCCTTGGCGTCCATTCGATCACAACTGGAAGAAGTGACCGGTGAAGGAATTCTTGACTTCGATCCTCAGACGCGGGTGGAAAATGCCATGCGCGACTTGATCAGGATCGAGGCGATCCTCAACGAGATTCTCGATTTCGCCAAGCCGCTTGAGTTGAATCGACATCTCTGCCGAATTCCGGAAGTGCTCGAGAGCGCGTTGGTGGTGGTCGGCACCGACCTTGAAGCCACGCGCATTCAAGTGGCCAAGGAATATGCCAATGTCATCGCACCCGTGCGTGGGGACGAGGCGAAGCTCCAGCAAGCCTTCTTGAGCATTTTTCGAAACGCGTGTGAGGCCATGTCTCCCGGAGGCCACCTCACCATCGCCGTCACACAGCATCGAGCCGGACGAGGATTCGAGGTGCAGATTCTCATTCAGAATAACGGTGCCCCGATTCCATCTGACATCGTGGATAAAGTCTTCGAGCCGTTTTTCACGACCAAGCGGTCCGGTATCGGGTTAGGACTGCCCAGCGTAAAGAAAATCATCGAGGAACACCACGGAACGATTGCGATCGGGAGCGCGCCCGGAGAAGGTACCACCGTCACCATCCGCCTCCCCGGTGTCAGTCGCGGCCCAGCGTTCCGTCACCGTGGGCGAGGACGACGACCTCCCCGCCGTCCTGGTTGACTCGGGCCTATCCCGCTCGATTCATCCTCCATCGACTCTCGACACTCGGAGGACAGCAACTGGACGGTTCTCGATAATGTGTGCGTGTTTGACAGAAACGGCTGCCCATCGCTATGATTCGATCGGTGTCGTCATGTTGGAAAAATCTCTGTCATGTTGTAAACCTCATTCACTCTTCTATCTCAAAGGGAGAACGAGTATGAAACTGGTCACTGCTGTAGTTGCCACAGCCTCCGCAGTCTTGTTTGGTCTTTCCATGGCTTCAGCCAACCCAGCGCTGCTTCCCAAACATGAAGGCTATCCGATGAAGAATAGCGGGAGTCCGGTGAACGGCCAGCCGACGGCCAACGACCCCGGCCAGCCGGACGCACATGGAACCTCCACTTTGCTGAAGTCGGCGGATTCGGTCCAGAATGCCGAACAAAAGCTGGTCAAGACCGATAATGCACGAATCACCGAAGGACAGGGAGCCGGTCGGCTTCCGACCGTAGAAGGACCTCAGATCCAGATCGCCCCGCCCGTCACGTCTGCGACAAAGATCACGGGCGACCGAAAAATCGACTAAGCACTTGTTCGAACGATGGATCCAACAAGGGGAAGTCCTTTAGAATGATTTCCCCTTGTTGTTGTGTCGGCTACGAGAATCGTCCTGACTACCGTCTGCCTCGATTAACCGGAACCGCCACGGTTTTTTCGCCCACAGTCCCGCATAATCCACGCCGATTCGTGGAAACGTTCCGATCTGGCTGTCGACGATCCTCTTACCCCGATCTTCAAACCAGATGGATCGTCTCTCCGTCATGTTGATCTGATGCAATGACCGGTCGATGCCCAGCTCACGGCAGAGCTTTCCAGGACCGTCTATCACGACACCATCCACTTCAATGGCTCGGATTAATACGGCGGCGGGAAACTCGATCCGCTCTGTCACGACATTCAACATGTGGTACATGCCGTAAATCAAATAGACATACGAGATCCCCGGCGGACCGAACAGAACCTCGGTCCTTGCCGTTCGCCCTTTTGATGCATGACACGCCTTGTCCTGAGTTCCGATATAGGCTTCGACCTCGATGATTTTCCCGGCAATGGCCCCCTTCCCGTTTTCGCGCACCAGGTACTTGCCGATCAACGATCGCGCAACCGTCAACGTGGGACGCGTGAAGTAACGTTCCGATAAAATGTGGGCGGCCATAGCGCACGCATCTACCAACCGAGGACATAAGCAAAGATCAACGGCGCCACGATCGTCGCATCGGACTCGATGATGAACTTCGGCGTATCGATGCCGAGCTTTCCCCATGTAATTTTCTCGTTCGGAACGGCTCCGGAATACGATCCATAGCTCGTGGTCGAATCGCCGATCTGGCAAAAGTATCCCCACAGCGGGACGTGTTCCTTTCGAAGATCTTGACTCAGCATGGGAACGACACAGATGGGAAAGTCGCCGGCAATGCCCCCTCCGATTTGAAAAAATCCGAGCGACGGGACATCCGCCGTCTTCGGATACCAGTCGGCCAAACGCATCATGTATTCGACGCCGGATCGCACCGTGTGAACATTCTTGATCGTTCCCGTCATGCAGTGCGCCGCGTACATATTTCCCAACGTGGAATCTTCCCAGCCGGGAACGAACATGGGCAGATTTCGCTCTGCTGCCGCGCACATCCAACTGTCGCTGGGGTCGATTTGATAGTGCTCCTTGAGCACACCGCTGACCAAAAGCCGATAGAGAAACTCGTGAGGAAACGCCCTCGTCCCCGCACGATCCGCCGCAGCCCATTCAGTCGCCACCGCCGCTTCAATCCGGCGCATGGCTTCAGCTTCGGGGATACAGGTATCGGTCACTCGATTCAGATGTCGATTCAGCAACGCCTGTTCGTCCTGCGCGGTCAATTCCCGATAGCGTGGAATACGCTCGTAATGCTTCTGCGCCACGAGGTTGAACAAATCCTCCTCAAGATTGGCTCCCGTGCAGCAAATTGCGTGGACCTTGTCGCGACGTATCATCTCGGCCAGCGACAAACCCAACTCGGCCGTGCTCATCGCCCCGGCCAGCGTCACCAACATCGCTCCCCCCCTGTCCAGGTGAGCTTTATATGCATGCGCCGCGTCTTTCATTGCCGCAGCGTTGAAATGTCGATAATGATGGTCGATGAATTGTGAAATAGAAGTTGGTTTCATGATGGAGATATCCTTCCTGCGTTAAGAGCCAGGCTTGCCTGTCACACCCCTGCGTCGATCCAAGCCATGATTCTCTTACCTACCAGACGGTGATCCCTCACACAACTCCTAAAAATACCAAGCCACCCCTCCCATGACGGTTCTCGGATTGCCCGGCACGAAATGAATGTCCGTCACCCCTGCCGGCTCGTTTCGCAAACGCGAATCGAACGCGAAGATGGCTTGCTCCCATTTGGTATTGAACAGGTTTTGGACGAAGAGAAACGCCTCCATTCGTCCATGCGGCAATTTCACCGGGATGCGATACCGTTGCGAGAGATCAAAGGTGATCCACGATGGGGACTTGATGCTCCGATCTTCGATGAGCGGCCGAACGCCGAGATAGGTGGCTTGCAGTTGTGTAGTCAAGCCCTCAGGCCATTGAAGAATGGCCGCGCCATAGGCGGTATATTCCGGCGCCAGCGGGATGGCATCGCCGTTTCGAAATTCTGCATGTGTCCAGGTAAAGCTACCGTTGACATAGAGCGGTCCCCACACTTTGCCCCTGGCGGCGACTTCAAATCCTTGTCGCCTGCTGGCGCCACGAACTTCCGTCGTCCCTTCGTCTCCAACAAACACCAGTTCAGATTTCAGATCGAGCCGCCACGCCGTGGCGGTGAACTCAAGCCCTTCCGGGCCCCATGGTTTGGATCGGATGCCGATTTCATAATTTCGTCCACGAGCAAGCGGCGACGCTCCAAGTGATATCGCCGATCGCGCATCGTTACTGTGAAACCCTTCGCCATAGTTTAAGAACAGTTCCGTTCGAAGCCATGGCCCCAACACCACACTCATTTTGGGGAGCACGATGCTGGACGTGGCATACCCGGCTGGTTGTTCGGCACACGTGGTACAGCGGTTCTCCACATTAAACGTGAAAAATTCGCTGCGCACTCCTCCGGCCAGTCGCATCCATGAAAAAGGCTGGGCTTCCAGTTTGACGAACGGTGAATACGACGCTTGAAAGATTTTGCTGTCCACCGTCGTCCCGGTTAGGGCTCTCATCCTCTGCGTGCCCAATCGGAGGCTGATATCATCCGCCCTGACTTGCACTCCCGCCGTTCCGACAATGGGAACACCGAGGAGATCGACTCGTTGCTTGTACCCGATGTCACCGCCATAGATTACACGACGATCATACTGGACAAATCCATCACCATTCACTGGATCGTTGAGAAAGAAGGTAAAGTTGGTCAAGAGATCGAGCCGATAG
Source organism: uncultured Nitrospira sp. (assembly GCA_964430555.1). Classification (GTDB taxonomy): domain Bacteria; phylum Nitrospirota; class Nitrospiria; order Nitrospirales; family Nitrospiraceae; genus Nitrospira_D. The sequence goes on from CAYSFU010000005.1 coordinate 44,058, forward strand.
TATTGACCGTAGGCATTGGCAAAGAATTGGCCGTTGGTCGTCGTGTCATAGTGATAATTCAGTTTCCCGGTCGTGCGAAGTGTGTTGCCGCCTTCGTTCGGATCGATCGATCCGAAGCGATCGATGAGCCGAGTCGTCACAGCCCTGAATGGAATCTCGCCGGATCCATCCCATCGAGACTGCAGAAACGTCGCCTGCATACTGAGTTCGTCCCGCCCGGTGAAGTTGGTCGTCAGCTTTCCAAATAAATTCACGCGATGATATTGATTGTCGCTGATGTAGGGGCCGTTGGAGTAATACCCTTCACCTGCAACCAACGTCCGTACCCGACCTTTCGTCGGCGAAAACATCAGCATGTACCGCTGCGTATGATATTCCCCTCCCGCTCCCTGCACAATTCCTTCCTGAACGACGTCGCGAGTTTTGAAATTCACCACACCCGCCGTGGAAAAGTCACCGTACTCAGGTAGATACGACCCTTTATGCACATCGACGCCGGCCAGAGTCTCGGGAATGATGAAATTGAGGTCCGTGTACCCCTGTCCATGCGCGTGTGAACGGAGATTGATCGGCATGCCGTCGAGCATGAATGCGACATCGGTTCCATGATCGGCATCGAAGCCACGCAGAAAATATTGATCGGCTTTTCCGGCGCCGCCGGAATGTTCGACGGCGACAAACCCGGGAATCAACCGTAGCACCTGCGCCGGTCTTCCCTGAGGTTGCAACACAATTTCCTTATCCGGAATGAACTGTTGGGAAGAAGCCGCGACTGGCCTTTCGGCGACGATGGCAACTTCCGGGACCTCCAGGTCCGGTTCATCAGGATCATGGGACCAGGCTGGTCCTATGAAGGCACTACTCGTGATGATGACGGCAAGCAAGAATGGATGATGTCGCATCCGCGTCCACCTCATATGCGCATGTGGGCAGATGAGATACCCACGGTGATCCGGTAACAGCCTGCTCATCGGCCGGCACAGACCCTCGTGGTCTGACTGTGGTGTTTGACGAAGAGAGGCCGGGCCTAGACTGGAGCGGCCGCGGCGACGAGAGAACGGACTCGATCCAATGATTGGACAATTAGTTGATCGAGTGTCTGATCTTCAGATCCGATCACTTCGATCTGCGATCGATTGACCGGCAAGAGAACCTTCTTGGCCCTCGATGACAGCAGAGCAGTGGCAATTTCCAGAGTAATTTCTCCCATCATGGCGCCGGGCAACACCGCATTCAGCGTGCCCACGACCACCTGCGCCTTTGCAACTGCATCCATAATCGGCTTGTTTCCCGTGACGACGCTCGAGGCTCCGGCTTGCCTCATGGCCTCAGCCGCAACGACATTCGTGCCTAATCCAACGATGTCATAGTGATGCCCCAGTTTTGCAATCAGTCCCGTCACAAGACGTGCGCCCAATCCTCCACCCCGCCCATCGATGACGCACACGCGATAGGCCTCTGCACCATCTACCGTTCCATCGCGATGACCGTAGGACACCACTTGATTCATAGCGTGCCTCATGATGGGTTATCGAGCGAGTGTATAGACCAACGGAATCGTGACGGCGATTTGCGTTCGCCCCAACTCATGCGATAAGCGGAACGGGCTGGCCCGCTGCATCGTCTCAATTGCCGCCAGATCCAGCTCTTCATAACCGGAGCTTTTCTGGACTCGAACGTCAACCACCTGCCCGTCGGCTTGAATGACGGCGCGTAAAAGCACTTTGCCCTCTATTCCATTGCTCCGAGCCACCAGGGGGTACTGTTTTAATTCCATCAGCCGAGACCCGATGGAGTCGATCAACCAGCGATAATCAACAGGAGACGGTCGCGTTCGAGGCACTGCTGCCGTCGGCAGCGCAACCGACTCAAGGGGCACGGGAGAAGGCACAATCTTCTCCGACGCAGCTTCAGCGTTGTCGAGGATATGATCTGCCGGTTCAGTTTTTGTTTGTGGTAGCGATGCAACAAGCGAGGATGCTGGCTCTTGCGTCACGATGGGAGGCTCAGCTTCCATCATCTCTTTCACTGGGACTTGCACAGTCGGCTCGGGCAGCACAGTCGACGATGTGATTTCCTCAGGAGCATATGATTCGGCGCTGTTCAGAACGCCCTGATCGGCAACTGGGTGCTGATGAACCTGTGTCATGGAGGAACTCGGTTGCGGGTCCACAGCAACAGAGTCTGCCGGCCGAGATTGATGCTTGTGTAACACCGCAGAAGTCGATGTGACGGCAGGGGGCATTCGTTGCGGAGTGGGCGCCGATGCAGGTGGTTGAGCCCTCTGCGTCTTTTGGTCAGCCTGACGCTCCGGCACCGCTTCAGCCACCGAAACATCCCAGCGGAAAACTTCCTGCGGCGCATGCGGCTTCATTTCGGCAGCCAGCCAGATCGCAAGCATCACGGCAGTGCCATGGACGATCGCCGATGCGCTCCAGGCTTGAGCCTGAAGTCCTCGTTCAAACATCTCCATTATCCGAGCGTCTTTCCCGTCGTCGTCATCGTCAATTGACCGTGTTTCACGCCCTTGACCGACACGAGGGCGTCGGCCACCTTCCTGATATCCGATCCTTTCCCCTTCACGACGAGGACTTCCAGGCAATGGTCATGGTCGAGATGCACATGCATGCCGGACAAAATCTGCCCGTGATAGTCGTGCTGAATATCGGTTAACTTGCTCGTCAAATCCCGCACATGGTGGTCATAGACAAAGGTGATGGTCCCCACTGTTTCTTTATTCTCATCCCACTCCTGACCGACCAAATTATTGCGGATGAGATCGCGTAACGCTTCCGACCGGTTGGTATATTTTCGACGCTCGATATGTTGATCGAAGGCGTCCAACAGATGGTGGTCCAGCGACACCCCGAAGCGAACCAGCTTTTTCATCACAGCCCTCCTTCTTGGAGTAGCACGAACTTTATTTTAGTAGCACTGATGCGCAAATAATGTCAACCGATTATTCATGTGCTGATTGGTTTACGGAAAAAGAGGGATAACCGGATCTGCGAGAAACAAACACCGTGGTATCCGGGCATTCACTCGGACAATAACTCATTCATGGGAGAGGAAATTGCGAGCAGCAAGCAGCCCTCATCGGTCGAGGTATCGTAGTGTTCCGTCCCCGCTTCGGCACGATGATAGTCTCCCACCGTCATGGCACGACCGGCAATCGAGCATCCACCTTGCAAAACAAGAAGCTCTTCCACTTCAGTATGCCGATGCGGAGCATAGCGAGTGCCGGGAGAGAATCGGAGAAGAGCGGTCGTCCTTCGAGACACCGCATCGAGTGCAAGAACCTTCACCATCACTCCGGGCTCAAGCTCTCGCCAGACACCTTCACGCTCTGCAATGAAGGTCAGTCCCTTCAGGAGGCCCTTGCTGCCGAGGTCTTTTGACCGATCAGTCTGTGCAGGAAAATTAAAACACGTGCGCAGGAGATGCGTGCTGGCCTTCCAACAAAGCCGTAACGACGCATAGGCCGTCAGGAAGAGATGCCGCCACGCGCGTGCGCGCCGCTGAGCCGGTGAATCGGCGGTTGGCGCATGTTGAAGATTGAGCTGAACCTCCGTCTGATCTCCAAGGCGGACCATCAGCCGTTCCTTCAGAGAGGCCGATGGAAAGACCGGGGCAATAGTTGAGGCCAAGACGTCGGCAGCCACCTGAAACTGCGCGGTCTCATGAGCACGTTCTTGAGCAATCCTTTTCACGAGTCGGTCGCGCAGCATCGGATCAGGAGGACGAGGGACAACGGTCGAGGACAACGCGGCTTCGACGACTTGATAGGCCATGACCGTTTGACGCAAGAAGTCTTCTTCGCCTTGGAGCCTCGACAGAAAGGCTTGCCGATCATCCGGAGGCATCATGCCCAAGGCATAGAGCATCGCTTGCTCTTCCAATTCATCCGGCAACTTCGTCCCGGTCATAGCCGCAAACCTGCTTCGTAGGGTGCGAGCGCCTCGCGTAGTTTGATCATGCCGAGCCTGACTCGTGTTTTCACCGTTCCCAAGGGCAGTTGCAGTTTGGCCGCAATCTCGCTTTGGCTGAGACCATAAAAATAGGCCAGTGCAATCGCCTGTCGCTGCTCAGGCGTCAACATCGCCAGGGCCTGCTGCACATACCGCCGACGTTCTTGACCTTCCACATCCTGTTCCGGAGTGTCATCGGTACTGGCAAACCACTCGACCGCATCCAACGATTCCACTCGAGCAAGTTCGACCGCCCCGGCACGAAAGCGGTCGATCGCCCGCGTACGGGCCAACGTCATCAGCCAGGCGCCCGGAGCCCCTCGCGTATGATCGTAGGTATGCGCCTGTCGCCACACTTGCGTGTAGACGTCCAGAGTGACTTCTTCCGCCGCTTCCCGATTGTTCAGAATTTTGTGGATCAGCCCGAAGACTTGCGGGCTGGTGCGGTCATACAGCGTAGCGAGTGCCGCCTGATCGCCCTGCGCCGTCATGGCAATCAGCCTGACCCATTCTTGATCTCGATCCAACGTGGTGGTTTCAACCGACATGACAAGCATCGCGCCTTCCCCCCTGTACCTCTACGAGCACAAGGGGAAGATTGGATTGCTGAATGGCGCCCAGTTGTACGCTGTTTTTGCGGAGACCTCAACTCCACAGCTGCCCGCTGAATCGCCCCCCTTTTCGCATAGATCCAAACTCACACAGGACTCGTAATGGAGAACAAGCCGTCGGCAGATTCAGCGGATAGAACATACACCATCATTTTAAATGAAAGGAATGCGTCCATGAAGAAATTCCACGCTCGTTCATCTCTTGGAATGCTCTGCATCGTCGGACTCTTGTCCGGCTGCAGCGGAAGCGACGATGTGCCCATTCTCGCGTCGAGTGGACCGACTGCCGAAGTAGAGGAGCAGCGCGTTCCGCAATCCGACGATCTGACCTCGCAAGAAGCCGCGCTGGTCAGTCAGGCGGAATCAGAGCCTCTCCCAACTCCGTTGCCGGACCTATAACCCAATCCGCCCTCGGCGGATCGACCTTTAGGAGGAACCCATGTTCGTTCACATTCGATCGCTCATCCTGACGATCCTCACGATCTGTTTAGCCACACCGGTCTTCGCGGCCAGCCATCGGGAAGCTCCGCTGATCTCCAATGATCCTGCAGCTGATATTACCGATTTTTATTTCTTCCGCAGCTGGCAAGATCCCGATCACGCCGTTCTGATCATGAACGTCATCCCGAGCCAAGAACCGGGCTCCGGCCCCAACTACTTCAACTTCGCGGACGACGTGCTGTATGAAATTCATATCGACAACAACAAGAACAATATTGCCGCGAACATCGTCTACCAAATCCGATTCAAGACGGAGATTCGACAACCGGGAAACGTGTTTCCTTTGTCGTATGTCGCCTTGCCGCCGATCACCGCCCTTGCCGGCAACGGCTCGGAAGGGTTGTTGCTCCGCCAGAGTTATACGGTCGCGGAAGTTCGCTACGGCCAACGTCCGAAGGACCTCGGAACCGGAGCCATGTACGCCGTCCCCTCGAATGTCGGCCCACGAACCATGCCGAGATACGAGGAGCTCGCCGAGAAGGGCATCTATCCTCTGAAGAACGGAGGAAGGGTCTTTGCCGGTCAGCGGGATGAAACCTTTTATATCGATCTTGGAGGGACCTTCGACACCTTGAATCTACACATCTCGCCGATTCTGTCCGATGCCGACGATGCCAATGATGCACTAATGGTCGGGGCACCCGGCGCCGGTACCGCCGATACCTTCAGCGGCTTCAACGTCAATACCATCGCGCTGGAGATTCCGATCGACGAGTTGCTCGGCCCGAACGGCAATAAGGTCCTCGGCGCCTATGCCAGCACCAGCCGGCCGAAAGTCAGCGTGATCAAGAAAAACGGCGATCGTGACGGCAGCGCCCGCTTTACCCAAGTGGCGCGGATGGGCAATCCCCTCGTCAACGAGCTGGTCATCCCCACGAATATGAAGGACAAGTGGAACGCAACGGATGCGGAGGACGAGAACGAGTTTACCCCGTTCTACTGCACCTCGGCGCTCGCGACGGCGCTGAATGCCGTGTTCGGCACCGGATTTCCTACGACGAACCGAGACGATCTCGTCAATGCCCTGCTTCGCTATGCGCCCGGTCCCTCGATCTGCGGGGCAGGGAAATCCAACGAAACCCTCGCCGATTTGCTTCGAGTCGACCTGGACGCCAGACCGACTCCGGCCGCAGGACAGAAACGACTCGGCCCCCTGGCGCATGACGCAAGTGGCAATGCGACTCCGGATAAAGCCGGTTGGCCGAATGGGCGAAGACCAAACGACGATGTCACCGATGTGGCCTTGCGCGTCGTCGCCGGGATTTTGACCAATCCCGCGACGCTGAATCTTGGCGATGGGGTCAATTTCAACATCGGCGCGGTCGGCGGCAATAAGACGGCCAACGGCATCGCCACGGAATTCCCCTTCCTGCCCACACCGTTCGATGGAAGGGACCGTCGGCATATCGACCCACGAGAAGCGTTCTAGCAGCACCGAGCGGGTGCCGCGCATCATCGCGGCACCTGCTCGCTCATAGAGCCTGACTGTCGTCATCGTGAAGGCAATCTCGCGCTGACCTGTATGAGGGAAACCCCATGACTCGACCCTGGCAGTTTGTGATACTTGCCCTGCTTGGCTGGATGACGCTGAGTAAGACCGGCACCACCTCCGCTGACCCCTATCATCCAACGGACGATGCGCAGGTTCTTGAACGACTCAGTTTCAAAGCAGCCGATCCTCTTGCACGCGAACTCCATACGCTCCGTGCGGACGTGCGCCGAAATCCTCAGAATCTTGCATCGGCTGTCCTGTTGGCCACTCGCTACATCGAACAAGGCCGGTCAGAAGGCGATCCTCGGTTCCTCGGCCACGCTCAGGCGGTTCTCAATCCTTGGTGGAACGTGACCGCACCGCCGGCTGCTGTGCTCCTCTTACGTGCCACGATCAAACAAAACGCGCATGACTTCGACCAGGCCTTGGCTGACTTGGATCAGCTGCTGGCCATGTCTCCAACCAATGCCCAGGCATGGCTCACCAAAGCCTCGATTCTCCAAGTTCAGGCTCGGTATGACGAAGCACGCCGAGCCTGTCGGCATCTTGCACGGGTGACAGCCTCTCACGTCTTGCTTGGGTGCCTAAGCGATATCGCCGGCGTAACCGGCCAATCAGAGAAAAGCCGAGAGCTGCTCCGGCAGGTGTTGGATGATCCTAACCTCGCCGGTCGCGAACGGATTTGGATGGCGACCATCCTGGCTGAAATCGCAGCCCGCACCGGAACTCCACAAGAAGCTGAGCAATCCTTCTCCGAAGCGTTCACGGTCGGGATCAAAGACCAGTATTTACTCGGAACCTACGCGGATTTCCTGCTCGATCAGGGTCGCTATCGAGAAGTGATCTCCATGATCCGACATGAGACCACCACCGATGGATTACTGTTGCGACTTGCACTTGCAGAACAGGCATTGGGCCTTGCCACAGCAACCAGTCACACAGCCGAACTCTCCGCTCGCTTTGCCGCGAGTCGAGCGCGGGGCACCGCCGTCCACGTTCGCGAAGAAGCGCGGTTCACGCTGGCCTTGTTACACGATGTGCACCGAGCGCTGCTGCTAGCTCAGGCCAATTGGCGCGTACAGCGAGAACCAGCCGACGCCAGGATTCTCCTCGAATGCGCGTTCGCCGCCGACAACCGAGCGGCTGCTCAACCGGCGCTCGATTGGCTGAAGACCAACCATGTTGAAGATCAGCAGCTTCAACGACTCGCACAACACATTCAGGAGCTACGATTCTGATGCGTCTCCTACTCGTCATGACCTGGTTCTTCCTGAGTCTTCCGGCGTGGGCCCACAAGCCCAGCGACAGCTATCTCTCGCTGTCAGTCCAGCACGATTACATTGAGGGGCAATGGGACATCGCCCTCCGCGATCTCGCTGATCCCATCCGTTTGGATCATGATGGAGATGGGCAACTGACTTGGGGAGAGGTTCGAAACAAGCATGACGAAATCAGCGCCTACGCCCTATCTCACCTCACCCTCTCAACCGATCACGAAACCTGCACGACGCACCTATCGGAACACCTGATCGACCACCATACGGATGGAGCTTATGCCGTGCTTCGTTTCCGCGCCGATTGCGGCAGGGCCATCGAACGACTTGGAGTGGAATACCACCTCTTGTTCGATATCGATGCCCAGCATAAAGGGCTCCTGCGCCTCACCCGGGACGAACATACCAGCCCCGCCATTTTCAGCCAAGAATCTCCGCTCCAGGAATTCTCCATCGCAAAGCGATCACGCTGGGATGAAAGTCGCCGGTTCATTCATGAAGGCATCTGGCATATTTGGCTGGGATTCGACCATGTGCTGTTCCTCCTTGCCCTGTTGCTACCCGCCGTACTCGTCCGAACAGACAATGCGTGGCACGCGGCTGGTGAGTTTTCATCCGTCTGTTGGAGCGTTGTCAGTATCGTCACAGCCTTTACCGTGGCTCATTCTTTGACCTTGGGCCTGGCTACTCTGGATGCCGTCCAGCTCCCCTCTCGATGGATAGAATCCATCATCGCAGCCTCGGTTGTGTTCGCGGGAATCGGTAATCTGTACCCGAGAGTGACAACTCGCCGTTGGATCGTAGCGTTTGGATTCGGCCTCATTCATGGGTTTGGATTTGCGGCCGTGCTCACGGATCTCGGACTACCTCAGAACGCCCTATTACTGAGCCTCATCAGCTTCAACGTCGGTGTAGAAATCGGCCAGCTCGCCATCGTCACGGCCTTCTTACCATTGGCCTATCTGATCCGCCATTCTTGGTCCTACCCGCGACTGGTCCTCACCGGCGGATCACTCGCCGTGATTGTCATCGCACTCGTCTGGTTCACCGAACGAGCCTTTGATCTTCAGTTGTTTCCACTCTGACCACGCACAGATGATGGCGCCGTGTCAGATATTGAGCCAATCAAGACTGGGCGTTAGATCTTGATTGATGACTTTGGTGTGAGCTATGGTGCCGCCATGAAGGTTGCGGTCACGGTCGTCGTTCGACAGCGGTAACGACATCGCTCTCCCGAGCCTTCAGAAGAAATTTCAGCGCGTCCTCAGCATCCTATGAATGTCTCTCAATAAAAAGAACACATCACAGGATACCGACGCGGCATACTTTTGATGAATGAAGCTCTCCACGGCAAGCCGCTAGGCTTCACACAACTAAGCCGTGGGGAACCGTTGGAAATGTTCGCGAGGTTCCCTTGCACGTACTCCTTGATTGTCTATCGGTTCCCTCCTTCTCGTCCCGTCGCTGCATAGTACCCGTCGATCAAACATGCGCTACTCAACAACACTCGTACAGCGACAGACGTTCGTTACACCGTTTCTTATGGGTAAAGAGGTGGCCACGCTCATCACGCCTCTCCCTATCGGGATGGAGATGAGGCCCCATCGTGAGATTTCTTTTTCATACTCTTCTTGTTGTGGCGGTGATGCTGCCCTGTCCTTCTATCGCCGGAACCTGTCCTCCGGAATTGATCGGGCCTTGCCCACCGTTACCGGAGGAGAACGAAGGAGCCGCCGGAGATGTAGCGCGTCAGGACACGACGCATGCGGAGCGCCCATTGCTCAGGGAGATGGGTGCCCTGGGCAAGACTGTCATCGACGATGCGACCTATCTCTTGACCTCTCCCCTTCGGATCGATGGGAAGAGCGCGTTGATCGCCGGAGGTGTCGGCGCCACGATCGGTGGGCTGATGGCGGCGGACACGACCATCCAGCGCGCCTTTCAAGAGAACCGCTCCGGAGCGGGCAATGACACGGCGAACACCTTGGCGACGATCGGGGATGCCCAGACTGTCTTGGGAGCGAACATGGCATTGATCGGAGTCGGGTGGTTATTACGAGAACGCGAAGACGGCAACAAACTACTCAGAACCGCCCTCGTGAGTCTGGAATCTCAATTGTTTGTGGAGGGAATCTCGGGGCTGACCAAGTTTACCGTGGGGCGGGCCAGACCCAATGATGAGGACGGCACCCATTCATTCGACCCCTTCCACGGATTCGATACATCATTCCCATCGAGCCACGCAGCCAGGAGCTTTGCCATGGCTGCCGTATTCGCGGACGCCTATCCGCAACCGATCCCCTTCCTGGCATACACGACCGCAACGTTGATTTCATTGGCACGGATTTATGAGAATGAGCACTTTTCATCGGATGTCTTTGCCGGAGCGGCGCTCGGATTCGTCATTGGAAAAGCCCTGAGCTGGCGTCATAAGCAGTCCGGAGCGACTCAAAGATGGAATGTGTTCCCCTACGTACCGGATGCAAGAGGAGGATTCGGCCTCACGGTTCAGGTTCGGTTCTGATGAAAACATGCGCCGAACCAGGAGAAGCGACCGAAGCAGTTATGCAGGGGAGAACGATATGATGACGATACGACCACTCCACAAGTACGACGTTGCCTCTGCATTTCTGTGGAGCCTGCTGGCCCTGATGATGATTCAACAAGCGGCTTGTGCGACCCGACCGACAGAGGTTGCAGGACTGCACAAACCTGACCGGCAGGTGGAATCCACCCAGCCCCCGCAGGATGAGCCTCGACAACGCCCTCACGAGAAACCAGAGACCACCGAGCCTGAGGATACGGAGAACCGGTGGCCCTACAAGCTTCTGGCCACGCCGGAATATGCCTGGGCAGGGCTGGCCTATCCGTTCAAAAAACTCATCATCGCCTACGAAAAACATGATCTGATGAATCGCGCTATGGACTTTTTCCTCAATGATGAGCGGACCGGCGGAGTCTATCCCCGATTTTCCATCGGTGGAACGCTCAGCAGCGGTATCGGTCTGACCGCGTTCGAAAACAATCTTTTCCATCAAGGGAAACAGGCCCGAGCCTCATATATCTACGCCGCACGCGGCAATCAAGTGGGAGAGGTGTTTTACCGAGATCCCTCCATCTTCGGCTCTCAATGGAGCTTTGAAACAAATGCGTTTTTAATGGATTTTGATGAGGGACGTTTTTTCCGTGGCGGAAATCGTGCGGGCGAAAATGATGGAACGAATTACAAGCTGAGCCAACTGAATTGGGATGCCACCATAGAGCGGAAACTATTCGGCGATTGGAGCGCAGCCATCACGGGGCGCCTCATCATTGCGGATGCCAAGCCGTCGGATCGACTTCCGGGAACACCTACCTTTGTGACGGGCAACAACAGCTCCATGACTGCGCTCGCCGTCGAGCCAAGCCTCCGGTACGACTCACGCGACAACCTCTTTAGGCCGACCACCGGCTGGTTCGCGGAAACGGTGTTTACCTATACCGATCAAGTGGATCGCAATCAGTTCCGCTACCTCGGCTACCGAGCGGAACTCCAGCGGTACATTCCTGTCTTTCGCGGTAACCGAGTGCTGTTGTTGCGCGCACACCTGACGAAGCAAGACGGTGTGGGAGGAGGCACAATTCCTTTCTATGAGCTGAACCTCTTGGACCTGAATAACGGCCTGCGCGGATTCGATCGAGGGCGTTGGCAAGACCAAGGCGCCCTGCTCTTCAATATCGAATGGCGGTTTCCGGTGTGGCAGGATGTGGAGGGAAGTATCTTTTTCGACGAAGGCCAGGTCTTTCACAGCTATGAGAATATCGCCCTGAAGCAGTTTCGCTATTCCGCCGGCGGGGGACTCCGATTCGTATCAGACGACAAGTTCGGTCTTCGGATTCAAGTTGCCATGAGCGAAGATGGTGTGTTGACGCTGATCCGCGGCAATCTGGAGTTCAGCCGGCGGAAAGCAGCCCTACTCGGGTTTGGCAATTAGAGATATGTACCCATCAGCGAACAGCGCGAAGGAACGACGCGCGGGCGGAGAGCATCGGCCAACGTATGGTCCTCGAATTACCGGAGTGGGGTTGGCGTATCTATACAAAGATGATCGCACACGTGTCGACGGATATCCTCATGACCCATCTTCAGACCACTACACGAAAAAGTGCCGCTTCACACGCTTCTTGCCGTGTTTCTTTCGTCAGGTTTCGCCCTAATGACCTTGGACTTTAAGGAGAGCGGATCATGAGGCGATTACAAGTCGGCTTACAACATACGACACAACCAGTCCGGACCTTCGCCTGGTGGAGCGCAGCCCTGTGGGTTTTGAGCATCACAAGCTGCTACAGCCCACCGGCCACACAACGACCCATCCTCTGGCAGGCCGATGATCGGCGGCCCATACCGGAGCCGAAAGAGGAAATCGAGGGTCAATGGACGATGTGGGATGGAGCCGACAAGATGATGTTCTACCGGGCCAGGCAATTGTTCAATCTCGGTGCTTCATCCCGAACGATCGGAACATGGCTTGGTCTCGCGGATCCACTCGAGTCTCAAAACATCAATGCCTTCGATGAAGTCCCCAATTCGACATGGTTCACGAATCGACACGCCGTCACTCGCCTCTCGAAAGAAGATCTCGCGGGTGGTTCCGCGCACACTCAAAACCCGCCGGACCTGAGCGGCCCCTTGGAAGCGATCAGCGGAAAAGCAAGTTTAGGGACCACGCCGGGGTTCGTCATTCGCGACCAGAAGCGCGACGTGTATCTGCTCAAGTTTGACCCGCCGTTGCATCCTGAAATGACGACGGCTTCGGAAGTGATCTCTTCGCGTTTTTTGCATGCGGCTGGGTACAACGTGCCGGAGCATTATCTGGTCGATATCGATCCCGCACGCATTACGATCGGGGCGAAGGCCATGTTCAGCGGTCGCTACCATGTTCCGCGTCCGATGACGAAGGAGGATATCACCGCGATCTTTGAGCGTATCCCGCACAGGCCGGACGGAACGATTCGGGCCGTGGCCAGCAAGTTTTTACCCGGCATTCCCAAGGGACCATTCCTCTACAACGGACAACGAGAGGACGACCCCAATGATCGGATCCGTCATGAAAACAGGCGGGAGTTACGAGGCTTCCGGGTGATTGCCGCGTTCTTAAACCATACCGACACAAAGGCTCCGAATGCCCTCGACATGTACGATCCGGAGGCGAAATATCTCACGCATTATCTGATCGACTTTTCCTCGACGCTCGGAGCCGACAACGCCGATCCGCAGCTTCCACGGTTTGGGAACGAATACTTTCTCGATTTCGCGACCAGCGGGCACTCCATGATCGCGGGGGGATTGTATGTGAAGCCATGGGAAATTCCGCTCAAGATGACATATCCTTCCGCCGGGTATTTTGAATCGGAATATTTCAACCCGGAGCGCTGGCGTCCGACCTATCCGAATCCTGCATTCCTTCGGACAACGGCACGCGATGCCTACTGGGGAGCGAAGATCGTGACGTCGTTCACCGATGAGGATATCGAGACCATCGTCCGGACAGGAGAGTTCACCGATCCACGTGCGGAGCGATATGTGGCGGACGTGCTGAAAGCGCGCCGAGACAAGATCGGCCGCCACTACTTCAATCTCATCAACCCCCTCGATCGCTTCAAACTCGTCAAAGCGGCGTCCGGAGAGCAGACGCTATCGTTTGAGAATCTGGCGCTCGCGCATGGCTATGAGTCCTCATCTCGCGTGGTATACCGGTATTCCATCAAGCCACCGGGTGGTCGGGACGTAGTCGAGGTGCTCGCGGAAGCGCCGTGGATCCCGCTCGACAAGTTGATCGATACAGCGGAAAATCGCGCGGCATCGCCTCACGACAAAGAAGATTCCATCGCCTCCATCAGCATCCAGACCAGCTATGACGGAGGTGTGCAATGGAGCAAAGCTGTCAAAGTCTTCATTCATGCAGACCATCTCAGTAGGCGCCTGAGCTTGGCAGGCCTCGACTATATGTCCTAGCAGCACCGGCACAGATCGAGATCATGGACGTCAAACATCTGATCGACAGAACACTCGACATCAGAAGCGGTGAATATCAGAAAACCGGTCTGATGTTCGCCTATATTTTTCTGCTCATCCTGGCGTATGTGATCGTGAAGGCGGTGCGCGATTCGCTCTTCCTGGTCAAACTTGGGCCCGAACAGTTGCCGTATGTCTATATGCTGGTCGCGGCCATCGTGGGAATCGTGGCATGGGGTCATGCCAAGCTGTCATCACGCGTCGGCTTGCCGGCGCTGCTTCACGGGACGCTTCTCCTCGTCGTGTCCAATCTCCTTATCTTCTGGTGGCTTTTCCGATTGGGGTCTCCCTGGCTCTTCTATGTCTTCTATGTCTGGGCAGGCGTCGTCGGTCTTCTGACCCTGTCGCAGTATTGGCTCCTCGCAAACTGTGTCTTCAATACACGAGAAGCGAAACGGCTTTTCGGTCTGGTCGGTGCGGGAGCCATTCTTGGAGGCTTGGTCGGAGGGATGGTCACGGCAAAAGCCGCCGTCTGGATCGGGACTGAAAGTTTGTTGGTCATTGCCGCGGGGGGATACCTCTTGTGCAGCGGTTTGGCGTGGGCCGTCAGTCGCTCGACCGAGCCGATAGACGGCCCTTCCAACACACCGGCCGCGTCGCTTCGATCCGGAGCGCCTGCGTCACCTGCAATTCCAATTTTAGCCACCATCCGGTCCACCCCTCAACTGCTCATGATCGCCGGACTCATCGGCATCGCTGAGATCGTCGTGATACTGGTCGATTATCAATTCAAGGTCATTGCCAAGCAGTCATTTCCCTCCATGGACGACTTGACCGGTTTCATGGGAATCTTCTCGGCCTTGGTCAGCGCGACATCGTTCGTCGCGCAGGTCTTCTTCACCGGACGGATCCTCAGCACACTGGGACTGGGCACGGCGTTGCTGTGTCTCCCGGTCGGCTTGCTGGCCGGCTCCCTTGCCATTGCCGTGGCCCCGGGGCTCAAGTCGGCAGTCATCGCGAAGCTCCTTGAAGGGACGCTTCGGTACTCCATCAACAAATCGGGGTTGGAACTCCTGTATTTACCGTTGCCGAGCGAGATAAAAGCCGCCACCAAGCCTCTGATTGATCCCACTGCGGAGCGAGTCGCGGGCGGGATCGGAGGCCTTCTCCTTCTTATCGCCACCGGTGTCCTCTCGCTGTCCACGGCGCAGATCAGCTTTTTGACCATCGGACTACTCGGTCTATGGATCCCATTGGCGGTGGCCAGCCGAAAACAGTACGTGCGTTCCTTGCGTCATTCGCTGGAGCAGAGACAGCTGGATTTGACCTCACCGATTCTCAATCTTTCCGATCCGCACACCGTGGCACTTTTGACACAGACACTCCGCGACTCGAGCGATGCGATCACGCTCTACATCTTGAAATTCCTCGAACAGACGAACGTTCGCCCTTATCTACCGGCCCTGAAGGCCTTGCTGATTCATCCGTCATCTACGGTCCGAGCCGCCGCCCTCCATCTCCTCATGGACACCAACGATCGCGCGCTTGTGCCCGTGCTGAGGGAGAGCATGAACGATTCCGATATGGAGATTCGAACAGATGCGATGCGATTCATCCGGGCGCATCGTGGGGAGTCGGACGCACGGCTGAATGAATGGATGGCGGCCGACGATCCACGGATTGCGACCGTCGCGATGGTCGCCTCACTGAACGGCTCGACATCCGATCTTCGGGCGAAGGGAGAGCAGTTATTAAGCTCCATGATCCACGACCATGGCCCTCACGGCAGAGAACGACGCCGAGAGGCTGCCAAAGCGCTCCGCTGGATCCAGCCGGACGCCATCAGGTCCGAAGTGGTGATTTTGCTTCTAGAAGATAATGACGACGAGGTGGTTCATCTCGCCGCCAAGGCCGCCGGCCTTCTCCAACGGAGAGAACTCGTGCCGCTGCTTGCCGGTCTCCTGGCCGGACGAAGCACCAGGGGAGAAGCGAAAAAAGCGCTGATCCGTTATGGAAGCAGGATCCTGGGGAACATGGCGGACATACTCGCCGATCCTCAGGAACCCATCGTGGTCCGCCGGCGCTTGCCGCCGATCATCACCGAGATGGCGGGAGAGGTCGCTATTCACATTCTCCTGCGTAATCTTCATCACGAGGACCGGCTGCTTCGGTACGAAGTCTTGAAGGCCCTGAATAACATCCGCTGGGTGAACCCGGATTTAACGCTCGATCCGACAGACATCGATATCCAACTGAGAACGGAGATTCGGCATCTATATGAAGTGCTGCTTCTGCTCCACCATCCATGGATCGACGACGACAGCCACGGAGCAAAGCTGTTTCAACGATCCTTGCACGAACGGCAAGAGTTTCACTTTGAAATGATCTTCCGGCTGCTGGGTCTACGATTGCCTATTCGAGACATCCGCGATGCCTATTTCGGGCTCATGGTCGATCATCCACGGCTCCGGGCTCTCGCGGTGGAATTCATGGACAACCTTCTACCATCCGATTTGAAGCCGTCCCTGATTCCCATCATCGATCAATGGCCGCAAGACCAGATCGTGGAGACCGGTCAGCGATTGTTTGCGCTCGAATGGCCTTCGCGCGAGGACCTGTTGTCCTGGTTGATCCAGCGGCAGGATCCGTGGTTTAAGACCTGTGCGCTCTATTTAGCGGGAGAATGGGGGTGTACCCTCCTCACCGCAGATGTGCAACAGGCTGCCGATGATCCCGACCCCTTGGTCAGAGACACGGCCGCCCTAGCGTTGAATCAGCTTGAGAAGGGAACATCACCCCTTGCCCAACAGGAGCCCAATGCTCACCACAATTGAAAAAGTATTGCTGTTGCAAGGAGTCGAGATGTTTCTCCACACGGAGATCGAGCATCTCGTCAATATTGCCGCCCTGGCTCGCGAGGTCCGCTTCGAGAAAGGTGACCTCATTTTTACGGAAGGCGACCGCATTGATGCCGTATACATTGTGGTGGAAGGAACGGTGTCGCTACGAAGCGGCTCGCACGAGCTCCTGATCAAAGAGAAGGAAGCGTTCGGATGGGGCGATTTGTATGAAAATGGATCCAGAAAAATGGTTGCGACCGCGAGCAGTCCTATGATGGCGCTCGAGATCGGGCGAGAAGAGTTCTTCGATTTGTTGTCCGACCATTTCGATATTGTTCGTAGCATGTTGCACTATTTCACGACACTCTCGGTGCATCTGGACTACATGTCGAGAACAACTCCCGTATCGGATGCACCGACCCATCAGCGTGAGGACTCCCAATGACATGTGACACTATTGGACAGATCGATTCAATTTGCGTAAGAGACAAGAGACGGCTTCGAGTAGGGATCAGTGTCGTCTGTATCCTGACATCTCTCTTGCTCGGCTGCGAACTCAGACCCAAAACGCTTCTGCTCAAGGTCGAATACCAATCAGACCAAACCTGCGTACCCCGCCAGGGCCACTGTCCCTGGCCAGCGCTCGAGCAACAGGCACGATTCATCGCACTCGTCAATTGTCTCCTCTCCGGGGCCACAACCCTGGACACCGACGATATCCTGCCTCCCGAGCAAGCACCCCACACCGTTGTCGCTCCACATGCACCCCGATACGGCTACGCGCAGGTAACTCGTCCCGGCGACGAGGCGGCGAGTTGTCCGGCCCATGAAACAATATGCCAAGTGACAAGTCGACACGACCGAGAACGCACGTGGGCTGTCTGCGGCACAGAATCAACGACTGTATCGCTTCGCGGCGGGAAGAGCCTCGCCACTGCCGATCGAGTGACCGAGAGCGTGGTACTCACCGGTCGTCTCCTAGACCGAGGAAACGAATTCGGCATTCCCCAGGGATTGGATGGGCCGGACCAGTTCTTTACGTTCACGTTGACGAAGCCCGAACGGATTGAGATCGCAGTGGCGGCAAATACCGCCTTTGGGTCAGGGAAGGTTGGTTTCACCCGTGCACCGTGGCAACCGGCCGTCTATCTTCTGAGTGCCGATGGAACACCGCTCAAAACAGGACACTCACACCGAGCAGGCGTGGCGGCATTGTTTCCGGAGGAGCTTGAGCCCGGCACCTACGTGATTGTCGTCGACAGCTCGATGCGTGAATGGTCGCGTGGAGACGGGGTGTACCGGCTCTACGTCGGCTTTAACAAGCATCTCCTGGGTCCCCCGGTCCAATGAACCGGTGACGGTCTGGCGAACAATCTATCCATCGGCCAACCTTGATACGCTTCATATTGAGGCAAAGCTTGATGAACTCGCTGGTGGTCATCGCCCTCGTCTGATTGAGTAAGTGTTTGGTCTCCAACATGTCCGCTCTAGGAAAGCCTTGCAATCGGTTCTATCCAAAGTACCGCCTTGCCTTTTTACGCGATTGAGGTTACTTTTTAATCAACGACGAGGCGCCAGTTAGAGGTAACATGCGCGGCATCGATATTATTACAAACAAGCGAGGGCAGAAGACCGCAGTACTCATTGATTTGAAGCGACATGGGCAGCTGTGGGAAGATTTTTACGATAGTGTCGTTGCACAAAATCGAGTCCGAGAGCCGCGAGAATCTCTGGATGCCGTAAAAGATCGTCTTCGCCGTCTAGGCAAGCTCAGTGGCTGAGTATTCGATTGCTTTTGCTCGGTCGGCACGCCGCGAATTGGAAGCTCTCGACTCCATGCCGATACTTCGGAAAGCCATTGAAACCGCATGGAGACAGGCGATGGCCTCACAATAACATCCTAACTCCGCAGTGGCAGGACACTTTTCTTGCAAGAGAAGAGTTCTAGCGACCACATCAGAAGCTACTGGGCTCCACTGTGGCAGAACTATCCTGTCCGACGTGGTTTCATCGGTCCTTCGCTTACTCCCGACTCCTCTATAAGTGATTGAGAACGAAACGGTGAAGAACTATCGGAACCTATAATCTCTGAGCCTGTAGAGAATCCACATCTTGCAAACTCTGCCTACCTATGGCAGCAGCTTCTTCTCTACTCTCCCTGGATCGGGACGTACATGACATTCCCCTGCCGGTTTACCAGCAAGAGGGCAAGATCCGTGGGTTTGATGGGCTCAGCGAGCCGTTGGAGGTTCGAAAAACTGTGGATGTGTTGGCGGTTCAGCTCAAGCACCACGTCACCCGGTTGCAAGCCGGACACTTCGGCGAGGCTACCTTCTTCAATGTCCGTGACAACGACGCCGTTGTTCACCGGCAAATCCATCTGGCGTGCCAAGGGAGGCGTCACATCATCGAAGACCACCCCCGCAAGCGGGTGCACCGTCGATGCCGTCGACGAAGCCGTCTGACTTTTTTTCGTCCGTTCACGCGGCGCTTCCTGAATGATCAAATCGGCCTGATATTGCTTGCCTTCTCGGATAAGATCCACCCGATGTTTGCTCCCGATCGATGCCTGCGCCACAAGATTTCGAAGCTGGCCGCTGTCCATAATCTCTCGCCCATCGAAGCGCACCACGACATCGCCCCGTTTCAACCCGGCCCGTTCGGCGGATCCCTTGGCATGCACATCCGTCACGATCGCGCCCTTGACGTCCGGGAGGCGAAAGATCTTTCCTAACGGAGAGCTGACGTCCTGCGTCGACGCGCCTAGAAATCCTCGCACCACGCGGCCCGTTTTGATGAGACTCTGCATGGCGGCACGCGCCATATTGCTCGGAATCGCAAACCCGACGCCGACACTGCCGCCGGTGGGACTCGCAATCGCCGTATTGATGCCGATCAGCTCCCCCTGAGTATTGACGAGGGCCCCACCTGAGTTCCCCGGATTGATCGGAGCATCCGTCTGGATAAAGTCTTCGAAATCCGCTACGCCGACGTCGGCCCGCCCAACCGCACTCACAATACCGAACGTGACGGTACGGCTCAATCCCAAGGGATTGCCGATCGCGAGCACAAAGTCGCCGACGGCCAGCTGGCTTGAGTCTCCCCAGGCCGCAGTCGGGAGATTCGTCGCATGGATCTTCACCACCGCCACGTCGGTCTTCGGGTCCGTCGCGACGACCTTCCCTTTGTATTGGCGACGATCCGCCAAAATCACTTCGACATCGACGGCATCCGCCACCACATGGTTGTTCGTGACGATGTACCCATCCGGTGTCACGATCACGCCCGACCCTTGCCCGTACTGCCGGCGTGCCGGCGGCTCTTTGAACAGCCCGAACGGCAAGGTTTCGTCGCTGAACGACTGATCACGTACCATGACGGTAGAGGCAATGCTGACCACGGCAGGAATGACTTTATTGGCGGTCGCCTTAACCTGCCTCTGCAAATCGTGACCAGTCGTTGCAGGGATCTGTTGTGTCCCAGCCGATCCCATATCTGGGGCCGCCAAGCCGACAAGGATTCCGCAGACCACACCTTGCATGACACGTCGTGAGCTTCGTTGCACCGATACGCCTTTTATCCGACCTATTGTTCCGAGATCATCGAAAGATCGAGCGCCAGCTTATCACGCACGATGAGCCCACGCATTCACAATTCACTCTGAGGGCTACGACGCCATACGTGACGACAACCCTCTCGCGCCTAAAGCTCCACGCGAGCGCCGTCATGCCCTGGGAGCATACATCATGACAAGCATGCCGCCCAAACAGAGCAGTGCCCCCATGGCATCATAGCGATCCGGTCGAACCCCGTCGATGCCCCAGCCCCAGAGCAAGGACAACACGATAAACATGCCGCCGTATGCCGCATAGACGCGGCCGAAGTGAGCCGGCTGCAAGGTGGGAATCAGGCCGTAGCCTATCAGGATCACCGAGCCCACAAGCACATACAGCCAGTGCCGGTGTTCTCTGATTGCGAGCCATATCAAATACCCGCCGCCGATTTCACATACACCCGCGAGGACAAACAGCCCGAGTGACATAGGAAGCGACATCACGCTCTCCTTCGCCGTCAGTGTTCATATTCCACGAACAAGCCCGATCGAGCATCATGAACAGACCATGCTCCGGGTCCTTCTCTCGACACGTTCCTCGATCCACCGATACAACACCGGCAAGACAAACAACGTCAACAGGGTCGATGAAATCAATCCACCGATCACGACGGTCGCCAATGGTCGCTGAATTTCAGAACCAGGTCCACTAGCCAGAAGCAGCGGCGTAAGCCCAAGAGCGGCCACAAGGGCGGTCATGAGCACCGGACGGAGCCGTAACACCATTCCGGTCAAGACGGCCTCATCCAACGGCAGACCCTCTGCTCGTAGTTGATTGATGTAGGCGATCTTCACCACCCCGTTGAGAACGGCCACGCCAAAGAGGGCGATGAACCCCACGGACGCCGGAACCGAGAGGTAGAGTCCGCCGACCAAGAGGGCCGCAAGTCCACCGATCATGGCAAAGGGAATCGCAAGGAGGATCAACGCCGCCTGTCGAAGGTTCCCGAACGTCAGGAACAAGAGCAGAAAAATGAGGCCGATCACGAGCGGGACCACAAGGGCCAACCGAGCCATCGCATGCTGCTGATTCTCAAACTGTCCCTCCCAGGCCACATAATAGCCGGACGGCAGCGGCACCAGGTCGGCGACTGCCACCTGAGCCTCTTCGACGGCGCCGACGAGATCACGCCCGACTACATTGGCTTCCACAACGATTCGGCGACTGGCCTGTTCCCGGCTGATTTGCGCCGGACCTTCCGCGATATAAATATCGGCAAGCTCTCGCAGCGGAATGCGAGCGCCATCCGGAGCCGTCACCCACAAGGCTGCAATCGACTCAACGTCGGCCCGTCGATCATCCGGAAACCGCACCATGATCGGGAACCGCCACTGTCCTTCAAACACGTCTCCGGCTTCGAGCCCGGCTCCGGCAGCTTCAATGACCCTCGTGATATCGGCCACATTGATCCCATGGCGGGCCACTTTGGATCGGTTGATCTCGATCTTCAAATAGTACAGACCCGACACTTGCTCGACCCGCAGATCGGAAAGGCCCCGGACTTGGCGTAACACTCGAGCAATCTCATCCGCCTTTACACGCAAGACGGTGAGGTCTTCACCGAACAACTTCACCGCCACCTGAGAACGGACTCCGGACACCAACTCATCCACACGCATCGCAATCGGCTGTGACAACCCGAAGGCGATGCCGGGGACCTGTTCCAACCGTGTGCGGACCTGCTCTTCAATCTCATGTTTACTGCGTACCGTCCACTCGGATTCCGGCCTGAGCAAGACATACATATCGCTGAGTTCCATTCCCATAGGGTCCGTGCCCAATTCATTGGCGCCGGTTCGAGAGACGACCGACCGCACATCGGGAATCTCCAATAACAACCGCTCGACCTCTCCGGAGATCTTGAGCGATTCACTAAGACTGATGCTCGGCAACCGCACCAAATTGACGACGATCGCTCCTTCGTCCATGACCGGCACAAACTCCCGACCGATGAAAGGAATCAGCGCCATCCCTCCGAGAAGTAGGCCGCCGGCAGCCATGACCATGAGTCCGGTCTTCCGGATCGCCCCTTCCAAGAATCGTCGATACCATCGGCGTCCCTGCGCCAAGAAGCCCCCGCCTTCTTTGGCAAGACGCGGTCGCATCAAGAGAAGGGCCAAGACGGGAATGACGGTCATCGAGAGCACCAGAGAACTCAGCAAGACGATCACCACCGTCACCGCCAGAGGAGTGAACATTTTGCCCTCGATACCTTGCAGCGCCAACAACGGCACAAAGGTGAGAGCGATGATCAATTCCCCGAAGAGACTCGGCCGGCGCACCTCCAGCACGGCACGAAGAACGACGGGCAGTCGCTCCGATACGGTCTTCAGAGCAACCTGCCTGTTCGAGTGTTCGCTCAAGTGCCGTTCCACGTTCTCGACCTGCACGATCGCCGCATCGACGATCATGCCCAACGAGATCGCTAAACCACCCAATGACATCAGATTGGCCGAGAGGCCAATTCGTTGCATAATCAGGAACGTGGTCAACGTCGCCAGCGGCAGCATGAGGGCGACGACGAGCGACCCGCGCACATTTCTCAGGAAAAGATACAGAACCAACACCACGACCGCAGCGCCCTCCAACAATGCTCGCTCGACCGTAGCGAGCGCCCTGGCCACGAGCTCGATGCGATCGTAGAACGGCGAAATCGTCACGCCTGTGGGCAACACACGATTGATCAACGCAACCTTGTCCTTAACGGCAGAGACCACCTCGCGACTGTTCCCTTCCCGCAACATCACGGCAATCCCTTCAAGCACCTCGCCCGTTCCGTCTCGCGTGACGCCTCCCAACCTCACCGCATGTCCCTGGCGAACCTGCGCCACATCCCTCAGATAGACCGGCGTCCCCTGATGAGCCGCCACTACAATGCGTTCCAAATCCTCGATAGACCGAGCCAGCCCCTGCCCGGTCACCACCAGCTTGTCGCCGCCTCGTTCGATATAGCTGCCCCCGGCGTTCTGGTTGTTCTCCATCACGGCTGATTGAACTTGGCGCAACGTGAGGCCAAGACTGGTGAGCCTATTTGGATCGACCAGCACCTCATATTGCTTCGCTAATCCACCCAACGTATCGACATCGGCAAGACCCGGCACCGCCCGCAGCATGGGCCGGATCACCCAATCGTGCAGTGTCCGCAAATCCCGGAGATCCCGTGATGGCCCTTCCACCACATACATGAACACTTCGCTGAGTCCGGTGCTCACCGGCCCAAGCAGTGGTTCGGCTCCCTGCGGAAGCCGAGAGCGAGCTTGCACAAGCCGTTCGAAGACCAGCTGCCGAGCAAAATAAATATCAACCGTATCCTCGAAGACAACCGTAATCACCGAAATCCCAAAGCGCGACACCGACCGCAACTCTGTCTTACCCGGCAAGTTGATCAACTCGACTTCAAGCGGAAACGTGACGAGTCGTTCGATTTCCGGTGGGGCGAGCGCAGGCGCGCGGGTGATGACTTGAACTTGAACCGGCGTGACGTCAGGAAAGGCATCGATCGGCAGATGAGTGAACGCCACGACTCCACCCACGATCAAGACCACAACCGTAAGCAGCACAATGAGCCGTTGTTCCAGCGAGATACGGAGCAGCGTTTCCATTTTTAAAGAGGCCCCTCCATCGGCATCTGCTCACGAAGCACCTCTGATTTCAAAGCATAGCTTCCCTGCGTCACCACCTCGTCACCTTCGTTCACTCCACTTTTGATTTCGATGTGGTCTCCCGACGATTCCCCGATTACAACATCCCGCAATTCGAATCGATTGTGACTCTGAACGGCAAACACGATAGTCCGATTGCCGACCTGCTGGACGGCCATGCGCGGTACGGCCAGCACCGACCGTTCCGGAATAAGGACTGTGACGTCGGCGAACATTTCCGGGCGTAAGCGCCGATCGGGGTTGGGCAGATCGGCTCGCACCATGACCGTTCGAGTCATGGGATCGACCATTGCGCCGACGTAACTGATGGCGCCTTGAAAAACGGTATCGGAATAGGCCGCTACCCGTACCTCGATGGCAAGTCCTGTCCGCAATCCTCCCATCTGTTGCTCCGGGAAATCTGCACGAACCCAAACGGTCGAAAGGTCCGCCACGGCGAACACCATCTTGTTGGAATCGATAACTTCGCCGATCGTTGCATTCCGCTCGACGATTTCACCGGAGAACGGGGCCCGAAGGAACACTTGCGCCACTTCGGCATGCGGCAAGGTTTCGGCACCCAGTCTCTCGATTTCGCGCTCCGTCATCCCCAGCAAATGCAACTTTTCTTCGGCTTCGTGGAGATCGGCCTTCGCATTTTCCGCCTCAGCCTCACGCCGCTGATGCTCTCCTGCCCCGATGGCTCCACGCTCCAAGAGTGCGCGAGCCCGTTCAAGCGATTGGTCTGCGACCCGTACCGCTGTTCTGGTTTTGCGATAGCCCAGTTGCGCTTCTCCGAACGCCGGACTATCGAGCAACAGCAATCGCTCGCCGGGCTTGACGCGATCGCCAAGATTGGCGTACACGGCCACGATCCGGCCGGGAACGCGCGGGCTGAGATGAGCCAGTCGGTTTTCATTCGGGAGAATCTTCCCCGCTTGCGCTTTTAAGGAGATCTGCATAGGGCGCACGCTCGCTCGCGCCGTTTGAAGTTGCGTCCGCGTCGGACTTCCTTCCGGAAGTTCGATCATGCCGGACGGCACCGACTCATGTGGAGACTCCGGCGAGACCGAGGGTTTCGGCGCATCGTCTTGCTGGGGTCGACAAGACGAGCAGAGGATGACGGCCATCACAAGTCCGGCGACAGACCACGCGCTTCTTGATAATCGATTGCTCCGATAGGCCATCATGGCAACCCTCCGACGGCCTGTTCCAATCGAGCCAACGCAAGCGAATAGTCGGCATGAGCCTGAGCAAACTCCAGAAGGATCTGTCGATGGACACGCTGCGCGTCGATGACTTCCAGGAGACTCGCTGCCCCGTGTCGAAAGCTGAATTGCGCGATCTCCAGCGCCTCTTTCGCTTGAAAGAGCAGCCCTTTGTCGAAAACCTGGATCTGCCGTTGGGCAGTTCGCATCGCTTGAAAATGTTGTATCACCGCTTGCTCCAACTCGTGTCGCACTCGAACCTGTTCGGCTTGTGCCCGATGATGCGTCCCCATCGCCGCGCCGATTTCTCCCTGTTGCTGATACCAGATCGGAACCGGCACACTGAGTCCCGCCACCACGGATTCATCGCCGGCCTCCCGATGGTACTGCCCGATCACCGAGATGTTCGGGATGCGCGCCGCACGTTCGTGCTCCAATGCAAATTGAGCTTGTTCCACCGCCTTCTCTTGTCGTCGCATCGCGGGGTGACGTCCAAGAGCCTGCTCAGTCAACACCGCAAGGTCGAGACCCGATCTGATTACTTCAAATTCGCCATGAACAGAAAATTGCTCGTCCAGAGCTTTTCCTGTCACACGATTCAGATTCGTGCGAGCCACCAGCAGCGTGTTCTCGGCTCTGGCCAAATCTTTTTGCGCTTTTTGCAGTTCGACCGTTGCTTTGATGAGCTCAAACTTCGGCGATTCTTTGGTCTCGACCCTTGCCTTGACCAGCGTGACAAAGGCTTCGATCGTATTGAGATTATCCTTGGCTAATTGCGCGTCTTCTTGCGCGAACAACAGCTGGAAAAATGCCGCTTTGACCTCTGCCGTCAAAGCGACCTTGGTCTCCTCCATGCCGGCGAGCGCCCCAGAAACTCCGGCCTCGGCAGCCCGCTGTCGAGCCTCCCGCTTCCCCGGCCATTCCAATGGTTGCTGGACCGTGATCGTCCGTTCTGCAATTGCGACGCCAGTGCGTGGATCTCGAATCGCGCCCCGTCCGACCATTCCATTCACGGTAGGATTCAAATACGCGGCGGCTGCGACTCGCCGGCCTTGGTATTCTTCCAGCGTCGCTTCTGCGCCATTCATCATGGGGTTGTGCTTCAGCGCAAGCGCCAGGGTTTCCGTCAACGAATACGATCGAGTTGATTGTTCAGCTCCGCTCGCGATGTCGGTGAACCAGTCGGTGCCGGCCAGTCCATACAGCATAAGCACCATTATCAGTCTGTGCCGAATCATACATAGTCTCCTTCAGGGACAGCCTGATCCGCCGGAGATTGGAAACGATCTCATCCGGTTCAGATGCCCGTGACGATGTCACTCAACGTATAAAAACGAAATCTAGGTGATAAGGGAATTGGGTGGGGCACGCGCCGCACTCGTGCGACTAGGCTGCAGAGACGAGAACACAAGCGGAAGGTGTTCTTGGATTCGGACGGCTCCCCCTTCATCTAACGCGATGATGGACGAACATCCAAGCTCCTGGGTTATAAAGGATCGGAATGATTTTCTATCAAGTGAATCGATCAGAAGTGAGAAACCGATTTCAAGATGTCGATGCCCGGATGCACGGTAGTTCGCGTCGACGCCATGTGCATTACCATGCTTGGCCACAACCGGCTCGTGGTCGTCCATCTCGCAATCGAGGTCTGGAGACCAGACCGCGTGAACGGTTCCACTGTGGTTATGTCCCGCTTTTCCATGCAGGTGATCGGCATCCGGATGCACATGGAACAATGGAGCCACCAACATCCACAGGGAAGCCCACGTCAGGACAGAGATCTGAACACCGCTGAGGGACGGACGCATTGCCTTCATACTCACTTAAGGCTAGCACAATTACCCATGGTCATCAATTGAGGAGCGGCGGACGTTTGATGGGAAACAATCCCTAGCCTTCTTTCCCTGTTCATGGTCACCATTCTTGAGATCAATGCGGCTGTCGCAAGCTGCGGTGCTCTGCCGGATACCCTGGTCGTCGATATTGCTCCGCTTCATCTTCGCCACTGCTGTCCATGCGCAATCCCCACATCCTCACACCCGTTTGACGAGCCTTCTCCTCCGCGTTATACTGTGCATCGCCATGATGCATACCATGATGCACCAATGAGGATCCTATGAAAGCGATTACGCTACGAAACCTTCCCCCAGAGGTCGCACGCACCGTTCAACGGCGTGCTAAACAGAAGAAGACCAGCGTGAACAAGGCGGTCATCGATCTGTTGGAGGAATCGTCGGGAAAACGCACGCACACACACGTGCCGATCCGCTACCATGATCTGGATCACCTTGCCGGTACCTGGGCGGAGAACGAAGCCGTCGCATTCGAGTCTCTTCTCGCTGAACACCGCAGAATTGACTTGAAACTCTGGAAATGACCCGTCTGTTGCTGGACAGCTCCGCGTATATCGCGTTCAAAAAACGACATCTTGAGGTCGTTGAGATTCTCCAGCAAGCCGAGCTGATCTTCCTCTGTCCAATCGTCCTCGGTGAGCTCCGCGCCGGTTTCCTCCAAGGTGCGAAACGTGACATCAACGAGCGCGAATTACGAATTTTTCTGGAATCCTCGCGCGTCAGAGTGCTGAGCGTGGATGAAGAAACCTCGGAACGTTATGCCCTCATTCATGTTGCGCTCAAAAAGAGCGGCACCCCGGTCGGTAGCAACGACGCCTGGATCGCCGCGAGTGCCATGCAGCACGGGCTACCGGTCCTCACATCAGATCGCGATTTTCACAAGATTCCTCAAATCATGGTCCACTACTTTTCGGCGCTGACGGCATAAACCTCCCGACCTGCATCAACCTGCTGCAGAATCCCATATCAAGCTTCCGCAAGCGCACAGTCTTTTTCCGTCGATAAAACCACTGTGGCCCGCTTCCATCAGAACCATAGCCTCACACCGACTACAAATCGTATCTGGCTCGGATCTCCGCCTTGCCGACGCACCAGTGTCGCGGTTTCACCGAAGCTACGGTCGAATGACAGGCCGATGTACGGCGCAAACTTGCGGCGGATCTCGTACCGCAGGCGGCCGCCGAATTCAAGATTATTCAGTCCTGAGCCGGTCGTAAACTCTTCCACGCGCTGGATCGCCAGATTTGTTTCGAATCGCCCTTGAAGGATCAGCCGTTGTGTGAGCAGAAAGTCTTTTGTGTAGGACAGTCGAGCCGAAACCGCGCCACGCTGATCGATGAACAGCGCCGATTCGAACTCATAGTTGTAGGGCACAATTCCCTGTACCCCGATCACCCCCATGCCACGCGTCACATTCCCGCCGCGAAACGACTGCGTTTCCATTCGAGTGCCGACTTGAATGTCATAATGCTTCCAGAGAAAGCGTCCATAGAGCAATTGGAAGTCCACGTCATAGTCCGCCTTGAACGCAGTATCCCGCTGTCCCTCGCTCTTGAACCACAGTCGGTTGTGATCGCCGCCGTACCAACCCTCAAAATCCCAACGGTAATCACTGTTGCTTCCGCTCCCCCCAGTGCGTGGTCGATACTCGAGAACATCCACCAATGTGAACAGCCGTCGTTCCTGGTCGTTCACGGGACTGGGCCAATCCGATTGTGAAGCTTCATACCCCTGAGGCTTATCCTCTGTCTGACGCAACGTGACCATCATGGGGTCTTCTGAAACTAAAGACCTATGCTCATGCCCGGATTCCGCTGCAACGGAACCCACGCCCACGCCTAGACTCAGGACACAGACGACGAGCCTCCCCCAGCAGTGTCGGATCGTTAGCCTCACTGGTCCCATTTCCGACTGGTTATGGATCCACCTGAACCACGCGGAACATCCCGGCTTCCATATGCAGAAGGAGATGACAGTGGAAGGCCCAAGGCCCTGGCGCATCGGCGCTGACGACGACAGACAACCGTTCAGCCGGTTTGACGACGACCGTATGCTTCCGGGGAAGATAGGCACCTGAACCGTTTTCGAGATACATCCACATCCCGTGCAAGTGAAGCGGATGCTCCATCATCGTGTCGTTGACAAAGGTCAACCGCACTCGCTCGCCGTCACGAAATCGTATCGGTTCCGGCGCATCCGAGTATGCCTTTCCATCGAATGCCCACATGTACCGTTGCATATGGCCGGTGAGATGCAGCTCGATCTCCCGATCCGGTGCTCGTTGGTCCGGGTACGGCACAAGGCTCTTCAAGTCGGTGTAGACCAGGATGGACCTCCCACTTTCTTCCAGCCCTTGGCCAGGTTCGTGCATCCGATTACTCGAATACTCAGCGACGGTCTGATTCCCCGTCCCATGATGATCGGTCCCGTGCTTCACCGGTAATGTACCTGGAATCGATGAATGGCGCTGGAACCCCCGCTGCTCACTGCTCGCCTCAGACGATGGTTCCCCATGCATCATGCCATGATCCGTCGGTTTGCTATGAGTCGACGTTGACGCCGGTGATTCCGGAGCATGAGCATGATGTCCGTTGCCATGATGCACCATTCCCATATCGTCCATGGTCCGCAGCGGACGGGTACGCCGCTCGGGAACTTCTCCTCGCATTCCAGGCCGAGGGGCAAGAGTGCCGCACGCATACCCGCTACGGTCCATGGTTTCGGCAAAGATTGTGTACGCACGATCCTCGGTCGGTTGAATCAGTACATCGTACGTTTCTGCGGGGCCAACGCGAAACTCTTCCACTGAAACCGGCTGCACATTTTGGCCGTCTGCCTGGACCACCGTCATGATCAGTCCTGGAATGCGGACGTCATAAAACGTCATCGCGGCAGCATTGATGAAGCGCAGCCGCACCCGTTCACCCGGCCGAACGATCCCGGTCCAATTCCCGGCCGGCGGCAGGCCATTCATCAAGAACGTGAAAGTCGCGCCGGTCACGTCGGCGAAGTCGGTCGGATCCATTCGCATCTCATCCCACATCACATAATTCCGCATCGCCGACCAGACTCCCCACCGTTTTGCGTCCGAGACAAACTCCCGGGCATCACGCTTTTGGAAGTTGTAATAGCCTGAAGATTTCTTGAGATGATCCATCATGACCTCGGCAGACTCAACGCTCCACTCCGAAAGCATGACGATGTACTCCCGGTCATACCGAAACGGATCTGGCTCGACAGGGTCCAAGATCATCGGCCCATACATCCCTTGTAATTCCTGACCACCGGAGTGGCTGTGATACCAGTAGGTTCCGCTCTGTTTGACGGAGAACCGGTAGCGATAGCTCTCTCCCGGCTGAATGCCCCTGAAGCTCACCCCAGGAACTCCGTCCATGTACGAGGGCAAGAGTATTCCGTGCCAGTGAATCGATGAGACCTCCATCAACTGATTGCTGACGCGAATGGTGACCTCTTGGCCTTCTTTCAAACGAATGAGCGGGCTCGGGATCGTGCCGTTGATCGTTGCGGCAGTCCCGGTTCGCCCATCCACAGTGAAGGACCGTTCACTGATCACCAAATCGATCAATTCACCACTGAGCGTAGATGCATTTGGATCGGGGTGTGCGGGACGGAGCAACGGATGATTCGCACAGGAAGGAAGAAGCGGGTACGCGGCGGCCAGTAGCCCCAACGCTCCTGCGCGTTTCAGCAAGAGGCGTCTCGACATGACCTCATCAAACATCGAAAGAGCGATCTCCTGAACGTTGTCAGAGCACGATCCGACGTAACCGCAAGGCATTCGCGATGACGGAGACCGAACTGAACGTCATGGCGGCACTCGCGATCATGGGGCTCAACAGAACGCCGACGAAGGGATACAGAACGCCGGCAGCGATCGGCACACCAAGCATGTTGTAGACGAAGGCAAAGAACAGATTCTGTTTGATATTCTGCATGGTGCTGCGGCTCAAGCGTCGCGCCCGAACGATGGCTCGGAGATCGCCCTTGACCAACGTGACTCCCGCGCTTTCCATGGCCACGTCGGTTCCGGTTCCCATAGCAATTCCGACCTGCGCTTGCGCCAACGCCGGCGCATCGTTGATGCCGTCACCGGCCATCGCAACGACATGGCCCTCGGCCTGCAATTGCTTGACGACCGCCGTCTTTTGTTCGGGAAGAACCTCGGCCTGCACCTCATCGATCTGAAGGCGCCGAGCCACAGCCTGAGCGGTCGTCTTGCTGTCACCGGTCAACATCACGATCCGCAATCCTTCTTGATGCAAGAGATCGATGGCTTCCGGCGTTGAAGCTTTGATGGGATCGGCGACTCCCAACAGGCCTGCCGGCTTGCCGTCGATCGCGGCAAATATGACGGTCTGCCCTTCCTGCCGGAGCGGCTCGGCTTGATCCGCAAGAGAACGTGTTTCGACGGCCAACTCATTGAGCAACGAAATAGTCCCCACGGCCACTGTATGCCCATCGACGCTTCCGGTGATGCCTTTTCCCGTGAGAGATCGGAAGTCGTGTGCCTTCGGCAGCGTCACACTTTTGCCTTGCGCGCCGACGACGATGGCCGCCGCCAACGGATGTTCGCTGTGCTGTTCAAGACCCGCCGTCAGTCGAAGCAGTTCTTCTTCAGTGATCGGCAAAAGAGTCTTCACTGTCACCAGACGCGGTTTACCTTCCGTCAAGGTTCCCGTCTTATCCACTACGAGCACATCGACCTTGGCCAACGTCTCCAATGCCTCGGCATTACGAATGAGCACACCGGCCGTTGCACCACGACCGGTCCCCACCATGATCGACATCGGCGTCGCCAATCCAAGCGCACAGGGGCAAGCGATGATCAAGACCGCCACCGCATTGAGCAACGCGTACGCCATACTCGGCTCGGGACCGTAGATCGCCCAGATCCCAAAAGTAATCGCCGCAACCGCGATCACGATCGGCACGAAATACGCCGCCACGACATCGGCCAGTCGTTGAATCGGCGCGCGAGTGCGTTGCGCTTCACTCACCATCCGTACGATCTGCGCCAACAACGTTTCTCGACCGACGCGCTCGGCCTGCATCACAAAACTTCCCGTTCCATTCACCGTGGCGCCGACCACCTTCTGCCCTAACTGTTTTTCCACTGGGATCGACTCGCCTGTGACCATCGATTCATCAACGACACTGGCCCCTTCCAGCACCACGCCGTCCACAGGAATCTTTTCTCCTGGTCGGACACGCAGCCGATCCCCGACCTGCACCTGTTCAAGGGGAATGTCTTCCTCGCGGTCATCGGACCGAACAATCTTTGCTGTTTTGGGGGCAAGCCCTAACAGCGCCTTGAGCGCACTGCTGGTTTGACTTCTGGCCCGTAATTCCAAGACTTGTCCTAACAACACCAGCGCCACGATGACGACAGCCGGCTCAAAATAGACCGCTAATTCACCGCCATGCACACGAAAGGAATCGGGAAACAATTCCGGAGCAAGCGTCGCGGCAACACTATACAAATACGCGGCACCGGTCCCAAGTCCGATAAGGGTAAACATATTGAGATGCCGCGTGATAATGGACGTCCAGGCTCGCTCGAGCAAGGGCCATCCGGTCCAGAGCACGACCGGCGTCGCCAGCACAAACTGAAACCACATCAATGCCCGTTCTGAAACAAGCTGTTGCAACGGACGGCCCGGCAACATATCGGAAATCATCAGCGCGAGGATAGGGAAGCCAAGTACCACGCTCTGCCAGAAACGCCGCGTCATATCAATCAGCTCAGGATTGGCTTCTTCCACCGTTACCGAGCGAGGCTCCAAGGCCATCCCGCAGATCGGGCAACTGCCGGGCTCGGCCTGTGCAATCTCCGGATGCATGGGGCAGGTATACTCCGTTCGAGTGGCGACCACAGACACATCGGCAGGCTCCAGGGCCATGCCACAGATCGGGCAGGCTCCCGGCTTGGTCTCGCTTACCTCAGGATCCATCGGGCATATGTACGTCACAGGCCCGTCGGATTGAATAGGCACCGGTTTCGGTGCTCGCTGTTCAGGCGGAGTCAGATAATACTCAGGTTCCGCACGGAACTTCTCGAGACACCTCGTGGCACAGAAGTAGTAAGACTTGCCCTTATAATCGTACCGGCCGGCCGCAGTCGCAGGCTGCACCGTCATGCCGCACACAGGATCGATCTCGCCCGTCTGGATCGGCTGCATCATGGGAAGGGGCTTCCGCGAAGTAGGCATCATGATCGGATTCGCAGGCTTTTTGCTGAGTGCCTGATCGGGATTGGCGCGAAATCGATCGAGGCACGATACCGCACAGAAATAATAGGTCGTGCCTCTATAGTCATGACGCCCAGCCGCCTTGGACGGCTCGACCGTCATCCCGCAGATGGGATCGATCGCGGACGCGGCATGCGCATGCAAAGGAGTCTGAGTATTTTGGATCTTCTCGCTCATGATGGTGCCTCCTACAGACGGCCCTCCACAACAGCAGCTCACTGGTGTCTTCGTCATGTGACGGCCTCCTTTCATCTTATCCGGTACGATCACTCAATGTCCCGTCAGAATGAAAGACGGAGGAAGCCGTCAGATATTACAGTGCGACCGCAGAACGGAACGAACGCGTTGAAAAATCAGAATGATTCAGGGGGTGCCGCACGAAGCGTACACACGAATCAGACGGCTATCCGCAGGTACAGTCGAGACAGCCATGCTTGCTGCATACCCCACAGGCATCTTCAAGGGCGGCTCGAAGAGATCGGCGAGCTCTATGCAAACGAACCGTCAGGTTATTCTGCGAAAGCTTCAAGTCCTTCGCCACACGTCCCGGCAGTTCTCCATTGAGATCAATCCGTTTAATCAATTCCGCATAGTTCCCACGAAGACGCGGGAGGAGCCCGTGAAGACAGGCGCAGGCCGTCTCGTTGATCTCATCCAGCGGCGGTGCCTGATGGTCTCCCGAAATGATGGCTTCCTGAAGAAAGGCCTGATTGCGACGCGTCTCAGTCCCTTGGGAACGATAATAGTCGGCGATCGCATGGCGAAGAATGCGATAGAACCACGCCAACGCGCTCTCCTCATTCTGCACCGAGTGGGAACGTTCGACCGCCCGCATGAGGCTTTGCTGGAGAATGTCGTCTGTAAGAGCCTCGTCGCCCACTCGGCGACGAACAAACTGTCTGAAGGCCGACTCATTTTCGAGAAGCCGTTGAATGATCTCGTTCTTGCCGGCTTCTTTCGTCATCACGTGTCACCTCTCATTTCTTCGCATCCGCCTCGAGAATGCTCCGAATGGTGGTCACGACATTTTCCGGTGTCATATTCACACCATCAACCTTGATATTCCCGTCAATCAGAATCGAGGGGGTAGAAGACACCTTGATCCGTTCACCCCACCGACGGCCCTCTTCGAACAGCTTCGCCGGTTTTCCACTCTCCATTCCAGCCTCGAAGGCCGCCACATCCAACCCCACCTCCTTGATCAGCAACGAACGAATCGAGCGATCCAACACGCCGTCGAGTTTTTCCTTGTGAATGGTTCGAAACAAGACAGCCTTCATCTGATCGCCTTTCCCCATCAGTTTGGCCTGCTCGTACATATCAAAGGGCGTCGGCAGCTTCCCCTGAATTACCGGGAAACCGACCATCGTCACTTCAACTCGATTCCCGAACTCTTTCATGAGCAGGGGCACTCCCGTCTCTTCAAAATGATGACAATGTGGACAATAGAAATCCGCAAACACGATCACGGTGACTTTCCCCGGTCGATGGGTGGACGTCTCATCCTTGAGAATCTCGAATTTCCCTTTCAGCTCTGGCTTGGTTGCCTGCGCATTGACGGGACTAAGCACCAGCCCCACCATTCCTATCACCCAAACCGCCGCTGCCCACCTCGACCTCGTCCGATTCTTCATGTCTCCGACTCCTTTCTCAAATTAACTAGGCGAGGACCATTATAACGGATGGAGCGCCTCCTTGTGCTTTGTTATAATTGGAACCATGCGTCGATACCTTGCTGCAATCCTTAGCTCTGTAATCATCATATCCGGTTGTGCCTTGATCGGCGGTCAACCTGAGACCGTCCCATCCGGCCCGCCGCTCCTGACGTTTGCACAAGTCAAGTCCGCCCCTGAGACCTACAATGGACAGCCCGTGACATTCGGCGGCAAAGTACTGGAAGCGCGCCGGCTCAAAGAAGGAACCAGGATTGAAATCCTCCAGTTGCCATTCACCGACTCCCTTCAGCCGACCACGGATCTCGGCACCTCACAAGGCCGATTCGTCGCACTGCAAAAAAAGTTTCTTGACCCTGCGACGATCCCAGCAGGCACGTTCATCACCATAACGGGTGAAATGGCTGGTTCCATCACCTTGCCGCTCGATGAAACTGAGTACACCTATCCGCTCGTGTATGTCACCAGTCTGCATGTCTGGAGCGAACACGATGAAGAGCCTCCGCGCATCCGCCGGCCTCTCGGCCCCAGTCCCTATTGGGGACCCTACTGGTCTCCCTATTGGCACCCCGGGCCTTATTATTGGTAAGCCCAAGCAGAAAAGTCGGCCGTCATGATAGAGTCATTCTACGCAATCTCCCCATAGTGATGAGAAAGTTAGGGAATCGAAGCGAGCCCAATGGAGACCCACACATGAAGAAGATGGTCCGCCGGAAGAAGGCACTGGAGAAACGTGCCTCTTCAAATCTCAGCTCGTCCGTCGTGTCGACACTGAAGGAAGAAATCGTCCACTGGCACTACCCGCCGGAACATCGGTTGACCGAAGACGGATTGTGCAAACGGTTTGGGATGAGCCGCAGCCCGATTCGAGAGGCTCTTCGCGTCCTGACCTCCTATGGTTTCATTAGAAAACTGCCCAATCGAAGTTATGTGGTCAAACAATATACCACCGAGGAAATTGAGGAACTCTATGAGGTGCGCCAAGCGCTGGAACTCTATACCGTCGAACGGTTGGCCACGAAAGATTTACCCTCACAGCACCAGACCGACCTGGATGAGCTGCAGCACACTTGGGCGGAACTCCTGAAAGAACCATTGAAGAAATCAGAAGAATTCGCAATCCTCGATACCTTTTTTCACGACACACTCGCCCGGGCTCTAGGAAACACTTTCCTTCTTCGAAGCCTTCGAACCATCAATGAGCGCTTGATGTTATTTCGAATGCTGGATTTTGAAAACTCGGAACGCGCCGAGAGAACCTGCCGCCAACATCTGGAGATTCTGGATCGGATCATCATGAAGGACGCGCTGGGCGCGCGCGAGGCCATGCGCGAGAACATCGAAACAGGACGGCATCTCATCCGAAGCACGATCAAGGACGCGCTGGCTAGAGCCTATCTCAAGAACACATAACCGATGCACCCGCTCACGAGGCCATAGAAGCATCACAGCAGATTCCTTCGAGTCCCTTGCGCGTCTTTCCTGCTGCTGCGAATGTGCTCGTCCGTTACCTAGGAACCGGAGTGAGCGAGGGGACTGATCTCATACCAGTTGCTCACTCTGAAATAAAGGGCGGGGCAAAGGAGGAGGCAGCCAACCTTCGCCCCGCGCTTGGTCCGAGCGGGAGGGCCACCTACTCGGACAATACCTACTGATATTCATTTAGAATGCATGCGCTGAGGCCGGATATGCGCCAGCTTCCAGAAACACAATGACCGGCGATCGCTTATCCGAGCCTGACGAAGGAAATTGATGGAGGCGCACGAGAATGCGCCGTCGAGGAAGAGAATAAACCCAGCCGTGGATCCAAAACGAGATTGGGAAGCCTGACGATCAGTTCCGCGACAGTCGATGGAGAGCCGATCGTCACGGTGGTATCTGCCGTCACTTGGCACGCCCATGCACAGAGCGAGTTCTGTGAGGATGATCCTGGCTCACCATGGTGATGCGGCTGCCCGTGAGACTGGTCCATATGGACAAGCGCGCAGCCGGCTGCCATCACGAGCAGTGCGCTATAGACCACCGTCACAAGCACAACAAGACACACGCTCTGATGGGAAATACGGGAATGTCTCACTATCTTCATCATGATAGACATCTCTATACGGCAGCTCCGACGACTTGTCTACCGACGCCTGCTCACCAATGCTACACAAATTGCGGCGCGCACCGATCCATTCGCACTGCGATGACCGTTCAATTCATGAAAACGCTTCAGAGGACTCCCGTTTATTGCGTTCAATGAGGGCGACGACGGACTCACGAAAGATGCGCAAACTTCCCTTCCCGATCTTCGTTCCGCGCAGCCGGCCCTCCTCCACCCATCGATAGATCGTCCAACGGCTGACCGCGAGCAGTTCAGCTGCTTCCCCGACTCGCAGCAACATTTTGTTCATGATGTCTATTGTTACTCTGTCTGCTTCACAAGTCATAAGCATTGCGCGCTCCTTTCCGAGAAAAGGCATGGAGAGACCAAGAGAAGCACCTCCACCCCGCATCGAGCCGAGCGTGAATGCCATCACCCTCGGCTCGATCACACATTTCGCAATCCCCAATAAGCATGTCCCGCAAAGCCCTCTCACCCCATTCTGCTAAAACAGCCCCAACGTCACGCCACCGTAAATCGCCCGTCCATAGCCGGTAAAGAAGACCTGTTGTCCCGCCGCTGCGGCATGCGTTTCGCCACCGATCACCTGACCGGAGGCTGCATACTTCGTATCCGCCACGTTATCGATCTCAATGAACATCTTCGCAAATCGGATCCACGACGACGTGCCGATCTCAATGTTCTTATAGACATTGACGTTCCCGATTACGTAGGAAGGAAAGCCAAACGTATTACTGTTGTTCAGGAAATAGCTGTTGGCATAATTGCCTTCGACCCACGCACCCAATCCCAACGGCGCATGATAGTACTCCAGCTTCCCGTTCAAGATATCGGTCGGCACATTGGGCACCTGTTTTCCGTCTCGGACCAGAAATCCGGTCGCCGTTCTGTCGGAGAAATTGATGTACTCCGAATCGATGTGCGTATAGGCGCCGGAAACCCGCAACCCGGACACCGGCCGCCAATCTGCGAACACTTCCACGCCGCGATATCTGGAGGAGTCCGCGTTCACCGAAGCCGTGTTCGTACCCGTAACAACCTGTGTGATGATTTCATCTTTATAAAACGTATAAAACGCCGCGACATGGACCAACAGCGTCGGATGCAGTCGTGCTTCCGTGCCGATTTCCAAGTTCAGGTTTTTCTGCGGCTTCAGGCTGAAGTTCGTTCCTGGCTGCCCCGTCACGGGATCTCGCAACAGATTATTGAATTGTGGAATCCCATATCCTGTCGATGCCCTGATCCAATAGCGATAATCTGCCGATGGTTTCCATGTAATCGATCCTTCCGGCGCCCAGTTGGAGAAGGTCCGATTGGCGCTGGCGCGGGAAGCAAGACCGCCGCTTGTCGGATCAAAATTTGTCGCGTGGACGCTCAGGCGAGACTGTTCAAATCCAAGTCCGACCGCAAATATCCAGTTCGGAAGAAATTCGAGTTCTTCTCGGATACGGCCCCCGATGTTGAAGATCGTCCCTCGATTGTTTTGGATCAATGTTCCTTTCGTGCCTAACCCATCCGCAAGATTCTGAAATGCGTTGCCCTTCTGTTCCAGCTGATTCACGAAGAATCCCACATAACTCTTCAACGGCATCGTCCCAAGCTGTCCGTCGTGACGGAGATCGGCGTAGCTCTTATAGTTGGGATTCGTGTTCTCGGTAACTTGTGAAAATGACTGCTGGATGTCCTTGACGTCATAGTCGGCTTCCACCGTCAAGACGGTATTCGCATCGATCTGCCGCTCGTAGATCCCTCCGATGATTGTGCGCCGATCGACCCGGCTTTGATTGAGCAGAAGCGCGTTGGCGCACCCGCCGCTGAACGTACCGGGCGTACAGGCAGTCTGTGTTCCGCCCGCCTGCCGCTCATCGGTGAAAAACTGACTCTGCGTCAGTCTCGTCGGCACTTTCGTATTGAGCCAGTTGTTGATCGCCTTGAAGTAGAAATTCTGTCGGTCGTCGATCTTGTAACGGACGTTAAAATTGATCGTCTGCGTATTATAGTTGCTGTGTCGGATATACCCATCCTCTGATACATGGCTTCCAAACATCGACACATCCCATCGATCCGTTTCTTGGCCGATGGCAACGCCGTACTTCTGGTATCCATAGGACCCGCCGGAAAAGAACGTTTCCACCCCACGGATATCGCTGCCACGCCTTGTCCTGAAATGCACCATACCGCCTAACGCATAATTGTCGTACAAGGAGGAGGAGGCACCCCGAGTGACCTCGACACTACGCATGAACCAGGGATCATGAAGATCCAATCGCGAGAGACCATCCGATTGAGTCTGAACGAACCCATCTTCGTAGATTTTGATGTCGCGTACGGCAAAAGAGGTCTTGGCCCCCTGGCCGCGTATCATGATGCTGAAATCCCGCGGCCCATTCGCCTGGCGCAACACGACGCCGGGCAGCGATTCCATGGACTCCTTCATGGTTCTGGTCGGCTGTGATTCCGTTTCCGACGGGACGGTCGCCGCGATGGAGACGCCTTCCGGTCTCTTCTGAAACCGCTTGCTGACGATACTCATATCGGACAGATCAAAATCCGACTCCGTTGAGGAAGAGGCCTCCGCCGTCCCCTCCGGAGAAATGGATTCCGTTTTCTTCTCAATGATGGACGGACGTTCGGTGTCGGGGTTTACACTCTCTTTCTTTTGTTGCATCTCATCCAATTCCTGCAGAATGGTCTTCAGCTGGTGACGCAGCTCCTTCTCACGCGGTGAAGCAGAGAGATCGCCGACCGAAGCATCCTGAGCCAACGCGAGACCGCTCCCGCCCCACCCCATCGCCACAATTCCAATGACAACCGCACGGGCCCATCGAAACACACCGACCGATTCAAACATCATCACGGACTCCTTATCGAGGCAGAGATTGAACAAGACCAGGCCACGCACGGTCGCATGAGACCGCCGGTGCACACCGACCTACGACTGCGTGTGAGTTCGGACAGAGTTATCGAGGAGGAGCGCGAGATCGAGAAACGCTGGCAAGAATGTATGTGTGTGGAACGACGCGAATAGGCCGCTGAGTCGCCACAAGAGCCATTCCCGCAAAAGGCGGTACCGCGGTGTGAATGCTCTCAGTCGAATTCGCTTGGCACGCCCACGTACAGAAAGGAGAGTGATCGGCATGAGGCGGAGTGTGATGCGCGTGCGCGAGCTCCCCCTTCGGCATGGAGACGCAACCCGCCGCACTCAGCGCAAGCGCCGTGTAGAGCAGGATCATCCCAACCGCTACCAGCGCAAACCAGCGCTTCATTTCAGACCTTCGAGCATGTATTTGACGAGTGCCACCGACTCGTCACTATCCCATGCCCTTGGCCCGACCGCACGACCGACCGCACGACCGTCTTGCATCATGAGAATCGTCGTCGGCAAGCCTCGCACCATATAGGCCCGCGAGACATCCTCATGCTCATCAAACAGAACAGGGAGATGGATACCCAAATGATCGAGAAACTGCTTGATCCCCTTCGGATGCATATCCGTCGTGACCGTCACGACCTGGAACTGCATGGGGTCGAACTGTGATTGAAGCTTGGCGAGCGAAGGCATTTCTTCCTTACAGGGTCCGCACCACGTCGCCCAGAAATTCAGGAGCACAACCTTTCCTGCCAATTCCTTCGATCGAACGATGTCGCCTTCGAGATTCTTCAGGTCGAATGACGCGAGCGGAGAGCCGGATACCACTCGTGTGACACGCATCTCGGCAAAAGTATCGTTCACTGCGGCGGCATCATGTCGCGGAGCGCCTGCACCCAAAATCAGCAGGCACCCGGTCAACCATAATCCTCTCACTAAACTGCGTACTCTACGGTCCATGATCTCCAGCCTTTTCAGCCGTCACGTCGACCACCGGAAACTGCATGGTTTGGAGAACCAACCGATGCGCCGGCATGGCATGTTCCTTCCAGCCCATCACCACGGTTCCTTGCTGATTCACCGCTACGGTCGGTGTCTGTCCGTTTTTATCGTTCAGTTTGACCGGCACCGTGAATGACCGGCCTCGATCCAGGGAATAGCTGGCGACCACCTCTCGACGGACAGGCGATTGTTCCTCCCAAATCACAACGATTCTGCCTGCCGGATCAACAGCCATTTGTGGATGATCCGGAAAGGTGCCCTTGGAGCGATTGAGTTGTTGCTTGTCTGAAAACGTCTTGCCTTGATCGTCGGAATAGGCCAGGTAGATGGCAGGAGTTTCCTCGGTGCCTTCGGTGTACCACACGACATAGAGTCGACCCTGGTGATCCACTCCTAAGGATGCCGGACGATGAGGACAGGCCGGATAGACCCACCCGTCGTGGCCGACAACGACCGACGGAGAGAATGTCTCACCGCCGTCACTCGACCGCGAAACAACGGTCTCACGGACATTCCCTTCAAAAATCTTTCGCCATGCAACATAGACGATTCCATCTGCAGATGTCGTGACGGACGTTCGACAGCACACACAGGTTTCATCGTCGATTTTGAAGTTTTTCTCGACCGTGCGCCCTTGATCCCTGGATCTCGCCACGAACGTTCCCGGTTCCTTTTTGCCTTCCCGTCCGTCAATCCAAGCCATATGGATGGTTCCATCTGACGCAATCCGAATCGAATCAAACGTATGCTGAATGACTTGGCCGTCATCATTCACTCGCACCGACGGTGCGAACGTTCGTCCTCCGTCCACAGATTTGCTGAGCCGCAGTTCTCCGGCAAACGGCTTCTCCGGTGTGATTTTCGGGTGAGTCTGAGACCAACTCACAACCACTTCATTTCCGCGAACAGCGACGGCGGGAGATTCTTGACGATAATAGACCTGTTCGGTCGGCCGGTTGACGGGGACCGGAGTTCCAAGTGGTCCACCAGCTTGTTCAGACCTTGCGAAGAAAATCGTGCGAGTTTCTTTATCTTCTTCCACCCAAGTAACTGAGACGAACCCTTGCTCATCAATCTGCACCGACGGCCCGACCACGCTCTTCGCGTGATGCACTGTCATAGTTTTGGTTCCCAGCCGGACGGCCGACTCAGACATCTCAGCCCGCGCCGACAGCGCGCCCAGCGATGCCAACATCACCATGAGTGTGGCAGTGAATCTCTTCATCGGTCCCCCTTCATGATCGTGAACCTGTTTGAATTCTTGATGACTTCCATTTCGCCCATGCTCAGTTGGCTAGGCTATAGACAATCGGCAGACTCACGACAATCAACGGCTTTCCGATCGCATGTTTCATATGAAGCGGGCAGGCAAGCTTCACCGCCTCCATCGCCGCCATATCGAGAGCCTCATATCCTGAGCTTCTTTGAATGGAGACATCCGCCAAGTGCCCATCCGATCGAATGACGGCTTTCAAAATCACTTTCCCTTCTTGGCCGTTCATGCGAGCCACGTTCGGATAGCGCTTCAGTTCCGCCACCCGCCGCCAGAGTGACTCCGCCAACCATCGGTTATCGGCTTTCACTGCAGGGCCAGGCATCGCAACAGCATCCACTGTTCTCTGCGGTGAGATCGGAACCTCAGAGGACAAGACAGGAGCCGACGCAACCACCGCCGGCTCTTGCTGAACCGGTTGAGACTCAGTCGGTTCGGATGAAGCCACCGGCGCAACCGGCTCAGCCATTTTGTCTTCGACAGTTGGCTCAGCCACTGGAGTCGTCGTTTCAACGATGCGTTGTTCCATCGGTTCTTCACGTACCTGAGGGGACTCCACCTTCTGCTCGATCGGTGGCGGCGGTTCGAGCGTCTGCTCCAACGGCTTTACCGCAGGGGATACGTCCGACACTCGCTTCGGGCGTGACGGAGGCACGACCTTTGTTGTCTGCGGCACCGGCGTCATCACGGCTTTAACAGGCTCAAGCGAGGAGATAGGTTTCGCTGCCTCGACAAGCGCGATATCCCACTTGAACACCTCCTCATGCAGGCTAGGCTTGACCTGAGAGGCAACGACAAATGCCAAGCCAACGATCAATCCATGCAGAGTCAGTGAAACACCCCAGGCAGGCACAAAGAATTGATTATCATTCGTTGATGTCATCTCAGACTTCCTTACGAGTCTTCGTTTACCGGCACACTCGACTCACGATCACTAATCTCGTGTAAAAGTGCGGGGGCGACGGCCAAGGGAGGTGCGCCGACGCCCCGCGCTGGTCCGAACCGGAGGCAGCCGGCTCGGACAACTGTCGTACTGCCTACACTCACCAAAAATCGGGAATAGCTGATGGGCAGCCGATTGATTTTCTGATGCACTGATCGGCTGCCCTAGTTTTTCCCTCTTCGACTAATTGGTCGCCTGGTTACCGGCCAGCGCGGCCCCCGAGTCAAACACCATCACGCCACCGGGATTGGCTCCGACAGGTACCGTCTGCTTCTCCTGATGATCCGCAGCACTAATAATCGTGAGCGAATTGGCCGGGGCGGCGTTCGACACAGCCAGATATTTCGCTTCGCCGGCTCCTCGAGCCAAGACATCGAACCCATGCCCTCCGGTCGAGACCAATGGGATCTCACGAAGCAGCGCGAGTGCAGGAGGCGCCACGGTCGCCCAGTCGAAGGCAAACAGTCTGTCTTTCTTGATCGCGGTCGCGCCATTCCCGGCTAAAATATAGAAGCGTCTTCCATCCGGTGAGAACTTGTAGGAGCCCGGCGACGTCCCATCCAGTTCAGGAATGGTCAAATCAGCAATGGCCGGTGTCGCAGCACTGAGATCGATGACACCTAGCTTGGTTCCTTGCGGCGCGGTCGTCTCGCCACGCAACAGAAGATACTTGCCATCGGGAGAAATTCCGTACGAGGTATAGGGGGTCCCGGCCAGGTCAAATGTCTTGGTAATCGCATAGGTTGCCGGGTCGATCTCCGCAATTTCCCCATACCCTTCCTGGATGCTGTACACTTTTTTCGTGAAGTTCGACCAACGAATCCCGTGCGGACCCGCATTGTTCGGAGTAAACGCCGTAGTTCCGGTCGCATTCTCTTGATTGCATGTCGCAGGCGTATTCGGTGCCTGCACCGTCGACTCTTTTGCTGACTTGCAGAGATCGATACGGTGAATCATCGTCCATTTCGGTGAGGAACTCGGCTCATTATCGATGACCGCGATCTCCCCGCTCACTTCGCTGGAAACGAACGCCCGCTTCGGAACACCGGCTCCGGATGAAAACGCGGTCACGTGATGGCCGGAGGCTAATACGCATACCGTTTTCTCAACCTTAGGTGGCGTCGCCCCTGGCCCAAGATGAGAGTTATGGAGAATCGTCACTGATCCGCCTCGGACTGCCCCTCCGGGACGAGTCGGGTTATTGCAGTTGATCAGATCTTCGCCCGGAGTCGTCGTTCCGACCGTGTTGTCTCCATCGTTCATCACCCAAATAATCTCTCCGTTTGTTTTGTCTCGATAGATGTGCACGGGACGCGTCCCAACCGGAAGGTTGACCTCATGAACCGGAGTCGCGCCCGTCAATGGATCAATGGTGGCCGTCTTGTTCGCGGCTGGAAGGTTGACGAATACCCAATTTCCATCTGAAAAC
Source organism: uncultured Nitrospira sp. (assembly GCA_964430555.1). GTDB lineage: Bacteria > Nitrospirota > Nitrospiria > Nitrospirales > Nitrospiraceae > Nitrospira_D. The sequence goes on from CAYSFU010000005.1 coordinate 88,620, forward strand.
TGCATATCGCTCAGCGTCACGTTTTCAAATTCCGCCGCGTCGATCGTGTTGACCACCGCATTGCCGGAATCTCCCTTCAATGCGACGCTCGTCAGCGTCTTATCACCGGTATTGTTCACAAATACGAGCGCACCACTCGCCCCTGCGCTGCCGCCGGGAGCCGGCGTCCCTGATGTGGACGTAGACTCTCCAGAACTACAGGCGGCAAGCCCAAGCAGCGCAAGCCCCAGCATTCCGCCCTTGGTATAAAATAAAGAAGACCTATTCTTGATGATCGTTTCCATGAAACATTCCTTCCTTGTTGCTCATCAGCTCTCACTGTGGAAGCACTCTTCACTTCAAATCTTCACAGGCTCTACATACGCTCAAACAGGAACCCTGGCGGCCCGCGAGGAACGATCTCCATGTGAACCATTGCGAGAAAAAGACCTTTTTCACCAGGATTCCTCACATACCCGTTTGGAACAACGATCCACGCACCGCTTCGTCCGCTTGAGGGATGAGCTTCGATCCCGTCACAGTGCCACACACAATGACTATGCTTCGCGCTCGGTGCTTGTCCTTGCGGGCAATGCGGTGTCGTCCATTGCGGCGTCAGATTTCCCTGCGTGACGGATAAGGAGCCCGCCAACCAGAGAACCGCACAACAACCTGCCAGCGCGCGAACAAATCGAATGTGATGCCGCTCGCTTCCCATGACTCGTCTCGATCCCGTCATCATGCTCCGCTCATGAAACCCCGCCTCTACGACGATCCACCGAATACTTGAAACGACTTGGTTACTCCAAAGATGTAGCTGATCTGCTGCTCCAGATTGCCGTTGAAGTCGCGATGGACGGGAATTTGAGCAATAAAATAAAACGAGGCAAAATTAAACGCATTCACCATAATGCCCGGCGAATAGGCGACATAGGTCGAGCCGGTCGTCGGCACCGCTCGGAACTTGACGGCTGGATCGAGCAGGATCGATGCGCCGGTCCCCGGATTAAACTGAAAGAGCGAGGCGTCCATGGCATCGTTCTGCATCCATCGAAAGTTGACCTGTTGAGTCAAGACCAACCACGGCGTACTCTCGAGCGGAACGACATTGACCCCCAAGCTCGCGTTCACTTCGTCGCCGAACTTGTACCCATCGCTGTTCTTTGCCGTGTACCGATAACTCGCCAGCGCAAACTGGCTCACTCGATGAGGAATCAGTTCATATGTCTGATAAATCATGGGGACCACACCGAAATTCCCTCGCCCGATTTGCAGCGTCGATTCGGCCAACGTGTTGCCCTGCGCGAAACGACCGTAGCTGCCTGTCGGGAAATCGACCCCCACGCCCAGCACCACCATGCTGCGCAACGTGGGCAGCACGTTATATTTCAGCGTCGCACGGATATCGCCGAGCCCTCGTTCGCTGTACGGCACCGGTGTGAGCCCTCCGATTTGCGCATCCGACTCCACATGCTTGTACGGAATCGAGACTTGGATGCCGAGACGCTCCGTCAGGCCATAGTTCAGATCCAGCGTCGCGGTGCGCGTCGTAGTCTCGATCCTGTTCACATTCAGATTAGCCAACGTCAACGTCCGCGCTCCCTGGTTGGCAAAGGGGATGCGTCCGCCGTCGCCGGGCGGCGCCTCCATGGGAGTCCAGTTGTAAATCGCATTGACGGTCAGCAGCCCCTTCATCGGCACTTGTTGTTGCGTGCCGATCACGACAAAGCAACTGACCGAGCCGCAAGAGGCGATGACCGAAGATGGCCACAACATCAACAGAGCCATTCCGACAGCACCACCACTGAATACAATAGAGCACCAGATCTTGCGCATCATGGTTCCACGGCTTTCTGTTTAGTCACATCGATAGGACCTGTGTATCGGACCCTACCGCGAGACGGTTGTTAAAGAAGCAAGAGACTATCGTAAGGAGGGAGGAGGTCCGCGAAGAAAGAAGTCAAACAAAACAAGACTGAAGACTCTTGTGAAAGGATACACGACCACCGGCTCAATAAGTTGAAGCGATGAGGTCAGTTCGACAGTCGAAGACTCAATACCCTGCCCTGCGGCACAGAGCCATGCGCAGATTCCAGTTGAATGGGTGCCCGTATGGTGATCGCTATGGTGTTCGGCATGGCTGACGCTGGGCGCAGCCATCATCGCATTCATCAAGACGATGCAGACCAACAGAGTCCAAACCAGTACGGGGCGTTTTAGGTTCAATGGCTTCACCATCTCGCTCTTCTTATTGCAACGATGCAGCCTTCACCGGTTCCTGCGCTTGGATACGGGCGACAGTGTCCAGAATGATCTGTTCGGTCAAGAGCCCGCCTTTGATATATTCGCGAACGACGCCTTTCTCATCAATAAACACACTGACGGGTAGACCGAAGACGCCGAACTGGTTCGCCACTTTATTCTCTCGATCCATGAGCACCGGGAACGTGTGACCATGCTGCTTGATATGCTCACGCACCTTGACGTCGTCTTCCAGTTCATTGATAGCCAGCACCACAAACCCCTTTTCCCGAAGCCTGTCGTAGGTGGCCTGCATCGCCGGCATTTCCGTCGTACAGGGCTTGCACCAGGTGGCCCAGAAATTCACGAGCACCACCTTGCCACGATATTGACTGAGGCTTTGTGATTTGCCGTCCAGATCGACCAATCGAAAGTCTTCCACCGATGTCCCGACGACAGGAACCCGTGAGCCCATCGCCCAGACCAGACCGGTGCTCATGATCAGCATGAAGCCTGTAATCAGTGCCCTTTGCCATATACGCTTTCTTTTGCTGCTGGGCTGATTCATATCCATCAATCTCCTTTGCTGAACACAGAGCCCACTGCGATAGATGCTCGTTGGATGAAATACCTTCGCCTATGGCCTCCGGAACAGCCATGACGAGAACAGTGACAGTTGTACCGGTGACTTTGACGACGCCTAGAATGAAAAGAACGGAGGAGCGCGGCTGGAGAAGGTGCGAGAAGGTGCGGAGAAAGAGTCTCTCGAATGTTGGATCGGAAGCAACGCGATGAGGTTACGTTCAGCCTCAATCAAGACGACATCAGCGTCTACCACCGTGCCGGCGGCGCACATCCATGAACACAGCACGGTCCCGTGTGTCGCCGCTTGATGCTTCGCATGATGACCAGCATGCTCCGCAGACTGCGCATGGGCTAATCCGCCGATCACCAGTACACACAGCACCAGTGAAATGGAAAGGCCCTTACGGAAGGCATCACTCATCAGGAAATACTTCTTCATGTGCACATATTAACCAAAGCACCCAGAAAACTGCATATACACACTATAGATAAATCCTAGGTGATGAAGATAATGTCTGTCAAGCCGCCGTACCCCGCGGCAAGGATCGAGTAGGATTTCCCCGGGAAGATGCTGTATACTGCACGGATTATTTTGCAGGACTGTCGCTTTATCAACCACTCTCTCGTTGTTATCTTATTACTATGGTTACGCAAGTACTCAACCTCATCTTCGGCAGCAAAAATGATCGTGAAATCAAAGCTCTGCGACCGATCGTGGAACAGATCAATGCTTTGGAACCCGGTCTGACACCCCTTTCCGATGAAGCCTTAGCAGACAAAACCCAAGACTTTAAAAAGCGGCTTGATGCCGGTCAGTCCCTCGACGACATTCTACCTGAAGCGTTCGCCGTGTGCCGAGAGATGTCGCGCCGCAAGCTCAACATGCGGCATTTCGATGTGCAGCTGATCGGCGGCATGATCCTCCACCGCGGGCGCATCGCCGAGATGAAAACCGGCGAAGGGAAGACCCTGGTGGCAACGTTGCCCGTCTACCTCAATGCCTTGGAAGGCAAAGGCGTCCATCTCGTCACCGTCAACGATTACCTGGCAAAGCGCGACGCCCAGTGGATGGCTCAGCTCTACCATGCGCTGGGACTCTCCACGGGTATCATTCAACACGATGCTTCCTTCATGTACGATCCGACCTACGAGGCATCCGACAAACGACTACAGCACCTGCGTCCCTGCACCAGGCCTGAAGCCTATCGGGCCGACATTACCTATGGGACGAACAACGAATATGGATTCGACTATCTTCGCGACAACCTGGTCGTCACAGCGTTGAACCAGTGCGTTCAACGAGAGCTGAACTTCGCGATCGTGGACGAAGTTGACAGCATTTTGATCGACGAAGCCCGCACACCATTGATCATTTCCGGCCAAACCGATCAGACCACGGACCTGTATTACCGGATCAACGCGATCATTCCCCAGCTGAAGGCTGAGACGGACTACACCATTGAAGAGAAGACCAAGACAGCGGCTTTGACCGAAGACGGCAATGCTCGGGTCGAAAAGCTGCTGGGCGTGGACAATCTCTATGATCCGGCCAATATGGACATGGTCCATCACGTAGTCAAAGCCCTGCAGGCCTACACGCTCTATAAACGCGACGTGGATTATGTGGTGAAGGACGGCGAAGTCATTATTGTGGACGAGTTCACGGGACGGTTGATGCCGGGTCGGCGCTGGAGCGACGGCTTGCATCAAGCCGTCGAGGCCAAAGAAGGGGTGAAGATCGCCAACGAGAATCAGACCCTCGCATCCGTAACCTTCCAGAACTATTTCCGCATGTACAATAAGCTGAGCGGTATGACCGGCACAGCCGACACCGAAGCCGCCGAGTTCGCCAAGATCTATAACCTCGATGTCAACGTCGTGCCGACCAACCGTCAGATGATCCGTCAGGACTATGCTGACGTCGTGTACCGCACCGAGAAAGAGAAGTTTTTGGCGATCGTCGAAGAGATCAAAGAATGCCATGAACGCGGACAACCGGTGCTCGTCGGCACCATTTCCATCGAGAAATCTGAAAAAATTGCAGGCCTGCTCAGCCGTAATGGCGTGAAACACAACGTCCTCAACGCCAAGCAGCATGAGCGGGAAGCGGAAATCGTCGCGCAAG